>CAZSMO010000015.1:0-53239 GCA_964608175.1 uncultured Muribaculaceae bacterium
GTGGCCGTGTGCGATGGCAGGCTTGGAGCGGCGGGGTTTTAGGGGGTATCCCTTCACGCGCCAGGCGTGATAGCGTAAAGCCGGTGCGGTGGCCGTGTGCGATGGCAGGCTTGGAGCGGCGGGGTCTTAGGGGGTATCCCTTCACGCGCCAGGCGTGATAGCGTAAAGCCGGTGCGGTGGCCGTGTGCGATGGCAGGCTTGAAGCGGCGGGGTTTTAGGGGGTATCCCCCTAACAAGAGGAAGTACCCCCTAGGCGAATCGAACGCCTATCACAGGATCCGGAATCCTGAATTTTATCCGTTAAACTAAGGGGGCTCTTTCAAATTTGCAGGGAGCTTGCATCACTGCGAGCTCCCCGCTACTTAACCTAAACTTAAACTATGAAAAACTTCATCGCAAATATAATATATTTTTTACTCTCTGCAAATATTTTGGGGAGAAATGCAGAATTATTTTTTCCGAATATAAATTTGTATTGGACACCCTGTGAGGGGGAAGTTTTCCCGCAATTTGTTTTCCAAAAAGCGTTTGTAGGGTTCCTTGATGTACTGGGGCAGATTGCAGAAGAAAGCAAAGGCCGGAAAACGGGTTGGAAGCTGGGTAATGTACTTGATTTTGACATACTTGCCTTTTGTGGCGGGTGGTGGAGTTTCTTCCACGATGGGGAGCATGACTTCGTTGAGGGTGGAAGTGGGGATTTTGCGCGAGTAGTTAGTACAGACCATCTCCACTGCTTCGAGTACATCCTGCACCCGCTGCATTTTCGGCACACAGGTAAATACAATCGGAACATCGCTAAAAGGAGAAAGCCTTTCGCGAAGTGAGGCGGAGTATTCTTTCATCGTCTCCGAATCCTTATCGAAGAGATCCCATTTATTTACAACAAGTACACAGCCCTTGCGATTGCGGACGATGAGATTGAAGATATTCATGTCCTGCGCTTCCATACCGCTAGTGGCATCGATCATCATTATGCACACATCACTGTGCTCTATGGCCCGAATGGAACGCATTACCGAGTAGAACTCCAGATCTTCGTGAACCTTGGCTTTGCGTCTGATGCCGGCTGTGTCAATCAGTATGAAATCGTGCCCGAATTTGTTGTACCTCGTCTCTATGGAATCCCTTGTGGTACCTGCAATCGGGGTCACGATATTCCGCTCCTTCCCAAGCAGAGCATTTGTAAGTGAAGACTTACCTACATTGGGCTTCCCGACAATCGCTATGCGGGGCAGTGATGCAATGGGGTCTTCTTTCTGCTCATCTGCAGGCAGGAGCCTGACAACCTCGTCCAACAAATCTCCCGTACCGGAGCCATTTGCCGCGGAAATGCTGAAAAGCTCCCCGAGCCCGAGGGAGTAGAACTGGTAGGCATCGTACATCTTCTCTCCACTGTCTACCTTATTGACACAAAGGATGGAGGGCTTTCGGCTCTTTCGAAGGATGTCGGCTATGGCTGCATCGTAATCCGTGATGCCTGTGGCTGCCTCCACCATGAACAGTACCAAGTCGGATTCCTCGATGGCTATCTGTACCTGCTGCCGGATTGCCGCCTCGAAAATATCCTCGGAATTGGTGGTGTATCCACCTGTGTCGACTACCGAAAACTCCCTTCCGCACCATTCGCAGCGACCGTAGTGACGGTCACGGGTCACTCCTGACTCGTCATCCACTATAGCCTGGCGCATTCCTACCAAGCGGTTGAAAAGCGTGGACTTGCCTACATTGGGGCGTCCTACTATTGCGACTAATGCCATGTCTGTCAGTGTTTTAATTCATTATTACCAGCATAGAAACCGCAATCCTTGCAGTCTTGGCCGAGGTCCCCTTCACAAGTATTTTTCCTCCTATGGTACCTTGCATCCTCATCCTTGAAGCAGTAGATGCCACGCTTTTGCATTTCGGGGTTGGAACCTACATCATACTTTGGAAACTCCCCGTCCTTTTTGAGCATAAAGACGAACATCAAAGCCACTGCCACGACCAGAACGACGGCTGCTACAAGAAAGGTTGTCATCTTTCAAACTCGTTGCTGATGGATTCGTAATTGTAGACCTTGTCAATCACGGATGCGAAGACTGGAGCAAGGGAAACTATCCTTATCTTCTCGTCTGAAGCTAATTCCGGATGGGGAATTGTATCTGTAATATAGACTTCCTTAATCGCGGAATCGTGAATTCTTGCGATTGCATTCCCGCTGAGAACTCCGTGGGTAGCGCAGGCTCGCACACTCTTGGCACCCATCGACATCAGTACATCGGCAGCCTTGCAGAGCGTACCTGCCGTATCAATCATATCATCGATTATGACGACATTCTTGCCGGCAACATCGCCTATAGCAGTGATACTGCTCACTTCGTTGGCCCTTTCGCGGGTCTTGTGACAGATTATCGTGGGGACTCCAAGTGAGCGCGCATAGGTATTGGCTTTCTTTGCCCCGCCCATATCAGGGGCAGCGATTGCGAGGTTATTGAGATTCATGCTTCGAAGCAGTGGCAGAAAGACCTTGGAGGCATAAACATGGTCCACTGGGATATCAAAGAAGCCTTGTATCTGCTCGGCATGAAGGTCACAGGTCATAACCCTGTCGGCTCCGGCGGCTGTGAGCAAATTGGCGACGAGTTTGGCTCCAATCGCGACTCTGGGCTTGTCCTTGCGGTCCTGCCTGGCCCAGCCGAAATAGGGAATAACAGCCACTACCGTATCTGCAGAAGCCCTTTTTGCTCCATCGATGGCAAGCAGCAGCTCCATCAGATTGTCTGCCGGAGCGACTGTGGACTGGATGATATAGACGGAGGCTCCGCGGACGCTCTCATCGTATTGGGGTTGAAATTCTCCATCACTGAAGCGCGTGACGGTCATGTCCCCGAGGTGATGTTTGGGCTCTTCGGGCCGGTCAATCCTGTTGATTTCCTCAATTACCTTGAGGGCGAAGGCTCTGCTTGCATCGCAGGCAAAAATTTCCATTCTATGGTTGTGTTGCATGTTTTAAAGGATTTTCATTCAGAATTCCACTGATGTAGTCGAGTATTTCCTCCCGCCCCTTTCCTGTTTTTGCGGAAGATGTAAACATGGGCGGAAGGATTTCCCATTCCTGCGACAGTTCCATGTTGAACTCGTCGATGCGGCGTTTCAAAGCGATTGACCCCATCTTGTCGCATTTTGTGAGAATGATTGCAAACGGGATGCTTTCTTCTCCAAGCCGATGGATGAAGAGCCTGTCAATTTCCTGAAGAGGGTGGCGGCAGTCCATAAGCACAAAGAGCACCATAAGGTCCTCGCTATGGAGAATATAGGAGTCGATAAGGTTTTGCAGTTTCTGCCTCTCGCCAAGACTCATCCTTGCATAACCGTATCCCGGAAGATCCACAAGATACCACTGTTCATTGATGAGAAAACGGTTTATAAGGCGTGTCTTACCTGGGGTAGAAGATGTCTTCGCCAGGGAAGAATCGCCGCAGAGGGAATTTATGAGAGAAGACTTTCCCACATTGCTTCGTCCGATGAAAGCAAATTCGGCAAGTCTACGCCTCGGAGGAATCTCCGAGGAAGCACTGCCTGCAAAAATTGCATTATTGATTTTCATACGGACTGCAAAATTCTCAACGGCGCGCAAATTTAGCAAAAGTCCCCCGTTTTTACAAACCGAGCAGAATCCACACTCCAATCCCAATCAGGACGACTCCACCTCCGATTTGAGCCCCTCGGCCAACTTTCTCTCCGAGCCTTTTACCCCCGAGGATCCCTACGACAACGGATAAGGCTGTAATTATAAATACCGCGAGAGCCTGCCACCAGATTAGGGTGGCGGATTCAGTATCCATGCTCAGCGATATGCCGGCAGCCCCTGCATCGAGGCTGGTGGCGATGCCGCCGAGAATTACATTTTTCCATCCGTTGAGATCAGTGTGCTCGCTGTGCCCCCCGATGCCTTTGATGGCCATGGACCCTCCTATGTAAAGAAGCAGTAGGAAGCCGATGATGTGGGAGACCTTTTCAACATAGCCCACGACCAAGTCACCGAGGAAGTATCCAAGTAGCAGAAAGCCGCTTTGAATGACGGCAAAGCAAAATGCGGTGCCCGCAACCGAGCCCGCATTTGTCTTTTTCAAACTGATTGAGGAGCATATAGCTACCGCAAAACAGTCAGCGCAGAGCGAAATCGCAAAGAGCAATACATCTACTAAAAAGTCCATAATATTAAGTTTCGCAAAAAAATCCTGTCAGGGTTTAAAGGGTTGCCTTGCGGCAATGGAACGGCCGAGAGTAAGGGAATCGGCGTATTCAAGGTCATCGCCAAAGCCTAACCCCCTTGCAAGAGTCGTCATCTTCACGCCAAAGGGAGCCAACTGACGATAGATATAGAAAGAGGTGGTTTCTCCTTCGACATCCCCGTTGAGGGCGAAGATTACTTCCGCAATGCCTCCTCTCTTAACCCTCTCTACGAGTTCGCCAATTTTTAAATCCGATGGCCCAATCCCATCGATAGGGGAGATGATGCCCCCGAGCACATGGTATACCCCCTTGTACTGCAGGGTATCTTCTATGCTCATCACATCCCTGACGCTTTCCACAACGCAGATTGTGCTGCGGTCTCTTGAGCCGTCACTGCAGATATCACAGATATCTCCATCGCATACCATCATGCACTCTTTGCAGTAGTGTATGTCTGTGGCAAGGCGGTCAATAGAGGAGGCGAAAGAGTGGATTCTGTCCGAAGGGAGTCCCATGAGGTAGAGAGCCAGGCGGAGGGAACTCCGCGAGCCTACTCCGGGCAAGGTGGAAATCTCCTCCACCGCTTCCCGAAGGACTTTGGAAGGATATTTGTCTTGCACGTTCATAGGAAACGCGAAGTTAATAATTATTTGTGAATTATTTTAGGCCGGCTCGTAAAAACTCCCTATAACCCTCTATGCTGAGGCTGTATCCCCTTGGGGCTGTCTTGGGCTCTTCACTATAGGGGTCGAGGATGATGTAGCAGGGTTGTGAATTCACTCCAAAACGCTCGAGAGCAAAGTGAGAATTGATTTTACCGAGGGATTTCAGCACTTTGCCACTGCCCGGACGCACCCAGTCTTCTTCGGGCAGGATTTTCTTGTCATCGGTGTAGAGAGAGCAGAGGATGAAGTCGTCTCTGAGCATGGTCAATATTTCCGAATCGGACCAGACCCTGCTTTCTATCTCGCGGCAATTGACGCAGCCATGGCCGGTGAAATCGAGGAGGAGGGGTTTGCGCTGCTGTCTGGCCGCCTCAAGTGCCTCGTCGTAGTCGAAGTAGGCATCCAAGTCGTAGGGAGCTTTCAGAAAATCCGAATATTTGTGGTGACTGTCTGGCTTCGAGCCCTGGCTTGTGCTCCCACCGCCTGTAAGGACGAATTCCTGATCTGTCAGGGGTGGCAGGTAACCGGAAAGCGCTTTAAGTGGGGCTCCAAACATGCCGGGAATCATCCAGACCACGAAAGTGAAGGAAGCAATGGCGAGGACGAGCCTTGTCACGGATATATATTGCAGGGGTGAGTCGTTTTTGAAGCGGAGTTTGCCGAGAAGGTAAAAGCCAAGCAGGGTGAAGTCCACAATCCAGATTGCGAGGTAGAGTTCGCGGGGGAGTATGCCCCAGTGGTAGGTCTGGTCCGCAACGCTTAAGAACTTGAGTCCAAGGGCAATTTCGATAAAGCCGAGCACGACTTTGACGCTGTTGAGCCAGCTCCCGCTCTTGGGGAGTTTCTTCAGCAGACTCGGTGCAAAGGCGAGGACAGTGAAGGGTAGGGCAAAAGCGATGGAGAAGGAGAGCATTGTAACTATCGGCTCCCAGAATTCGCCTTGTGCAGATTCAATCAGCACGCTTCCCACAATGGGCCCCGTGCAGGAGAAGGAGACGAGCACGAGGGTCAGGGCCACAAAGAAAGCTCCTAAAAGTCCGCCCTTATCGCTGTTCTTGTCCGATTTGTTGACTAATTTGGAGGGAAGTGTGATTTCGAAAGCCCCGAAGAAGGAGGCTGCGAAGACCATGAATACCACGAAGAAAATCAGATTAGGCAGCCAGTGTGTTGCAAGCCAATTGAATATATCGGCAGTGACGGCTTGTCCGCCGGTGAGCAGGCTTATTCCGATAAGGATTGCTATGGGCAGCGTATAGAGCAGGACTATGGACAGGCCGAAGAAGAGGGCGAGTTTCTTGCCGGACTTTTGTTTGAGAAAGAAGCTGACTGTCATCGGAACCATCGGAAATACACAGGGAGTCAGTAGGGCGACAAAACCCCAGGCAATCGCTGCAAGTATTTTGGACCAGAGCGATTTGCCTTCTTTGGAAGGAGCAGACTCTGCCCCTTCAGCTTCCTTGACGGATGGCTCTTGAGCGGTTCCGATTGTAATGGTGGTTTCGAATTCGGAAGGGGAGAGGCACTGGTGGGTGTGTTCGTTGCAGGCTTGCCACTCAAGCAGGATATCTGCCTTTCCGCGGCCTTTTATTCTTTGGCTCAATGTGACATCGCTTGAGACGGTGCCGATTTCCATTTCGAACACAGGGTCGAAGACATAGTTTACAGGGCTCTCGATAATTGGCTTTTCGAGAGGTTCTATGCCCTCTCCGCTGATTGTAAGACTTGTCGGATTAGGGCCTCCTTCGCGCTGGACCAGGTCGTAGATGTGCCAGCCGCTCCGGCTGAAATGACCTTCTGCAATCACTTTGTAGACTTCGTCCCCTTCGCTTTCAACACTGATTTTCCAGCTAAGCGGATTCTGAGTCTGGGCGTGAAGTGGCGTGAAAGCGAAATTTAGCAGGGCAAGGGCCGCCAGTATTGCTGATCTTTTCATAACTCAAGTTTCGCATGTAATAAGGTTATTGTTATTCAAAGAATTGTGCGCACATGCGAAACTTCCCCACGCACATTCTTTGCTTCAATGTTGCCCTTCCTCCTAAATCCCCCATGTTAAGCCTTCAGGCTTCTGCTCCTTTCCGCTCGGCAAAGTGAACGAGTTCCCTCTGCACTCGCTGGCTGCGTCGTTTCAGCCAGGGGACTTGGTCGCCACAAATCGGCTCCAAAAAAGGATGTTTCGCATTTGCGAAACTAAAGTTCATAACAATCATTCGAAAGGTCGACAAAAATAGTAAATTTTGCGGATTTGTCATTAATTGTTAACTTTGGCCTCCAATCATTTTGCAATTGCACTATTGATAAGCGCCATCAGTCGCAAAATTAATAACAAGTAAGCTGAATAATCTATGAACACTCTGTTTTATTTGGTTCCCGCAGCATCGTTTCTTGCGTTGCTTTTTGCTTTTATCTTCTATCGTCAGATGAAACGGGAAGATGAGGGGACGCCTACCATGCGCGAGATTGCCCTCTATGTCCGGCAGGGAGCGATGGCCTACCTCAAACAGCAATATAAGGTAGTCATCATTGTATTTATTATTCTGGCAGCGCTGTTTGCCGTACTCGCCTACGGACTTCATATTCAGAATCCATGGGTGCCGTTTGCCTTCCTCACGGGCGGATTCTTCTCCGGTCTTGCGGGTTATATAGGGATGCGCACGGCCACTTATGCCTCAGGCCGTACTGCCAATGCCGCCCGTCGCAGTCTCAATGCAGGACTTAAGATAGCCTTCCGTTCGGGGGCCGTGATGGGACTTACGGTTGTGGGGCTCGGGCTGCTTGACATTGCCCTTTGGTGGCTGATTCTGAATGCTTTTGTGCATGATCCCGATTCTGCCCAAAAGCTGGTTGTAATTACTACGACGATGCTTACTTTCGGGATGGGAGCCTCGACCCAGGCCCTCTTTGCCCGTGTCGGCGGAGGAATCTATACAAAGGCTGCCGATGTAGGGGCGGACATTGTCGGAAAGGTGGAGGCGGACCTTCCGGAAGACGATCCCCGTAACCCCGCGACTATTGCCGACAATGTAGGAGACAACGTAGGAGATGTCGCCGGAATGGGGGCCGATCTTTATGAAAGTTACTGCGGATCCATCTTAAGTACCATGGCTCTTGGGGCCTCGGCTTTCTATATGGCGGGGCCTGAAATGCAGACAAAGGCAATACTTGCCCCGATGCTGATCGCAGCGGTGGGCGTGGTCCTTTCCATACTTTGCATATTCACCGTACGTACCAGGGAAGGGGCTGATATGGGGAAGCTTCTTAAGAGTATGAGTTTTGGGACAAATCTGGCAGCTATTCTCAGTGCGGTCTTTACTTTCGGGGTGCTGGCCCTCGTGTTTGGTACTTCCACGGCTGATTGGTGGAGGTTCTCCCTGTCTGTTGTCACAGGGCTGGCAGCCGGAGTAATAATCGGCAAGACTACAGAATATTACACTTCCCATTCTTTCAAGCCCACGCAGCGTTTGGCCAGGTCTTCCGAAACAGGGCCCGCCACGGTGATTATCAGCGGGGTAGGACTCGGGATGCGCTCAACGGCCGTTCCTGTTCTCGCAGTTGCCTGTGCCATAATCCTTTCGTACCTCTGTGCTATCGGCTTTGATGTCCCCGGAATGATGACTGCGGCCAACCTTTCAAAGGGACTCTATGGGGTTGCAATCGCAGCAGTCGGAATGCTTTCGACCCTCGGCATTACCCTCGCGACCGATGCTTATGGGCCTATCGCCGACAATGCCGGCGGGAACGCCCAGATGTCTAACCTCGAGCCGGAGGTTCGCGAACGTACCGATGTGCTCGATGCGCTTGGTAACACCACTGCCGCTACTGGAAAGGGCTTTGCAATCGGCTCAGCCGCTCTTACGGCTCTTGCCCTGCTGGCTTCCTATATAGAGGAAATCAAGATTGCCTTGCATCGCAGCGGAGAGTTGGTAAATGGAATAGCGGGGAAGATTGATGCCGCACAGGCCAGTTTCCTCGATATTCTCAACAACTACAATGTGAATATCATGAATCCCAATGTCCTAGCGGGCATCTTCGTAGGGTCTATGATGGCCTTCCTGTTCTGCGGGCTTACCATGGATGCAGTGGGAAGGGCAGCTCAGAAAATGGTTTTGGAGGTTCGCCGGCAGTTCAGAGAGATTAAAGGCATTCTTACCGGCGAGCAGAGGCCCGATTATTCGCGCTGTGTGGAAATCAGTACCAAAGCCGCTCAACGGGAGATGATTTTCCCATCCTTGCTTGCAATCATAGTCCCGATTCTCGTTGGAATTATCCTTGGGCCTGCTGGTGTTATGGGGCTGCTGGTTGGAGCACTTGGTGCCGGCTTCGTCCTGGCTGTATTCCTGGCCAATTCCGGCGGGGCCTGGGACAATGCCAAGAAGTTTGTGGAGGAAGGGCATTTCGGAGGCAAAGGCTCTGATGCTCACCACGCTACCGTGGTGGGAGATACTGTGGGAGATCCATTCAAAGATACTTCCGGCCCGTCCCTCAACATACTTATCAAGCTGATGAGCATGGTCTCCATCGTGATGGCTGGGGTGACGGTGCTGTTCTAGCTTACTCAAGTTTCGCATGTTATAAAGTTATCGCTATTCAAAGATTTGCGCGCAGATACGCAACTTATAAATCGCGTCCCGGCTTGTGAAAGTCAGGACGCGATTTTTCGTTTGCTGAAGTCAGAGTTTAACCGGCACTTTCCTGTAGCCGAGCCGCTCGAGTTCGATGCCTGCACCTATTTTGTAGAGGACAGTATACGAACGGCTGAGTACATAGAAACCGAGGTCGGTCTGCGCTTCAATTCCTTCGTGACGGATAAGGCCGAGGGTGGCAAGGGCGAGAGAATCGAGGGCATCTGAAACTTTAGCGGCATAGTCTTTCTGCAGGTGCAGAACATTGTAGAGAATGTTCTCATCCATATCGTCCCAGCCCCGCGAACCATAGTAGGCTGTGTACGAATCGTTCTTGTGAACGTTCCAATCCTCATCCCAATTGTGTGCAACCCCCATCCCAAGGAAAGCTGGCCAGGCAAGAGCAGCCTCGGGGTAGGAGTTGAAATTGACAACGGCATCTGCAATGTAATCCCTGATATAGACATCCCACTTTGCATCCACATCGGGGCAAGAGAGCATTCCGCTTTTTAGAAACCCCTTTCCCTGACAGACCTTGACAAGTCCGGGCTCGAGAATTTTCTCGTACCTGTCCAGATATTCCGTATCCACGCTATTCTCCAATTATCTTCTTTCCGTAAGCGCGGCGACGCATATAGAACTCTGGATTGAAATTCTGGAAAATGTTCATTACCTTGTAGTTGTTTTCGAGCTGAGGATTGTTCATAACCGTCTTGATTCCTCGCTTGACACAGTTGGAATGAACATATTTAAACAGGGGGGCGAAAGCTCCCTTGTTCTGGGCTTCGGGTGCCACTCCTATCATCAGGGCATCGAGACTGTCGTTCTTGCCTTTGAGAGCTTTGAGCAGGGGAATCCAGCCGAAGGGGAAGAGTTTCCCTTTGTTTTTCTGGAAGGCTTCGGTGAGGGACTGGGTGCAGAAGGCAAAGCCTTGTACGTTGTCTTCATTATCAACGAGTAGTGCGACATAATCCAGACTGACTAGCGGGACGAAGGTGTCCAGCATGAGATCAATCTGCTTGTCTGTGAGGGGAGTGAATTCGAAGAGGTCAGCGTAGGAATCGTTGTACATTTCGAACACCCGATGACCATACCGTATCATTATGTCCTTGATGGACTTGCCTTGCGCGATATGGTAGCCGTAACGCTTCTCGACAAAATCAGCGGCATCGTAGATTTTCTGTACCCGTTCGTCCGATACTGGAGGAAGCTCGAATTTGCGCTGAATCCAATCAATGGCCTTTTCGTACCCGAGCTGTTCCATGAACTGCGGGTAGTATGGGTGGTTGTATAGGGTGGTGAAGGGGCAAATGCGGTCAAAGCCTTCCACCAGCATGCCTTCCTTATCCATATCGGTAAAGCCTAGCGGCCCGATAATCTGACTGAGACCGTGAGCTTTACCCCATTCGACCACGGCATTGAGGAGCGTTTCGGCGACCTCAATGTCTTCAATAAAGTCAAAACAGCCGAAACGGACTTGATTCTTGCCCCATTTGGCGTTGGCCTTGGGGTTGACAATTCCGGCGATTCGGCCGACAATATTGCCTTGCTCATCGTATGCGAGCCAGTATTTGGCATAGCAAAATTCAAACGCAGGGTTGCGCTGTGGGGAAAGGGTGTTGAACTCGTCACTTTCAAGGGCAGGGGCATAGTAGGGATTGTCCTTATACAAATAGTTCTGCCAGTGAATAAACTGCTTAAGTTGCTTTTTAGTACTAACTTCTACAAGGGTAGGTTTCATATTTAGGGTTTTAGTAACACTGCAAAGATAATAAAAAGTGACAAAAAGTGAATAATTTGCTAATTTTGGCAAGTGAAACAAAAAGGACACTGTCATGCTTCGGGAAGAAACCGTTTTTGGACCCATTCATAGCCGCCGTTTAGGTCGCTCACTCGGGGTTAATCTGCTCCCTACAAAGGGTAAGTTGTGTAATTTTGACTGTATCTATTGCGAATGCGGCTGGAATAAAGATGGAACAGGGGATAAAGTCCTGCCCTCGGCTGCCAAGGTGAGGGCTGCACTGGAGGATAAGCTTACCCAGCTGCTTCTTGATGGGGAGGGGATTGATTCCATTACTTTTTCAGGGGATGGGGAGCCTACGCTTAATCCCGATTTTCCACGTATAATAGACGACACCATTGTTCTACGCGATGCCTTCTGCCCCGATGCTAAAGTCAGCGTTCTTTCAAATGCCACGCGTGTGCATGTCCCTTCAGTCTTCGAGGCCCTTCGCAAAGCAGATCAGCCCATAATGAAAATTGATGCTCCGACCGATGAACTCGCCTCCAGAATCAATCGTCCGGCGGGCGGGTATAGCATTCAGCGGGTGACAGATTCCCTTATGCAATTCAAAGGTGATTTTATACTTCAGACAATGTTTCTCCGTTCCCCAGACTTTGATTCGTCTTCTCCCGAGGTATTAGACCCGTGGAAGGACATCGTGCGAAAGCTTCGGCCTAGGGAAATCATGGTTTACACCCTCGACCGGCCTACTCCTGAACAGGGCTTGGAAGCTTTTACCAAGACCCAAATGCAGTCTCTTGTGGCTGATCTCATCTCTGAAGGCTTTAAGATTAAGGTTAGTGGCGTTTCCCGATAAATAATTGATTGTGAATCTATTAACTTTTTCAGCCCCCTTGCAAGCCAAGGGGGCTGAAATTGCTAATTTACTAATAATAAGACGTTTATCGGGAAACGCCTCCAGTGCTCGTCAGCGAAGATAGAGGCGGGGCTTCGTTGCCACGACTATGGCTCAAAGCTGAGTCTTCAGCCAGTTCTCGCGACCAAGAAGTTCAACGAGCCCGACCTGCTCTTCGCTCCAGTACTGATCCTGCTCCTCGTCAGCCAAGTAAGCCTTGAAGAGGTCGTAAGTCGTAGGATCTCCAGCGAGAGAAGGCATTACCTCATAAAGGGCTGCAACGCCTTGTTTCTGAATCTCAAGATCAGCTTTCAGATATTCGACTGCATCCTTGACGAGAGGACGCTCGCCCCTTTTCTCGATAAGGGAATCACCCCCAAGGTCATTGATTCTTGTGAAGAATTTGCCGACCCAGTTCATCTCTTCGTTTGCATGGTCGACATATTTCTTTCCAAGTGTCTTAAGCCCTTTACTTTCAAAGTATTTACCTTGTACAAAATGTGCATAAGCACCCTCGGTCAGACCTGTTGCAAAAGCCTGAAGGGTTTCAAGTGATTTAATGCTGTCCATAATATTGAGATTTTAACTGTTTCAAAACCAAAACATATTGTTGTCAATTTCTGTGCCAGCTGTATCTTTTCGGGATGCGCCTCTGACATTGTGTCATAGGAGATTCGGGCTTTCGTCTGACTGCACCGCTCCTTCGCGCTTTGCCGTCATTCCCGTCGGTAAAACCGCCCTTACGCTATCACGCTGATGCGAGCGCCTCCTCATGAAAAATGTTCTTCAAAGCACCGCTCCTTCGCGCTTTGCCGTCATTCCCGTCGGTAAAACCGCCCTTACGCTATCACGCTGATGCGAGCGCCTCCTCATGAAAAATGTTCTTCAAAGCACCGCTCCTTCTCCCTTCATGCTTGGGTTGGCCTTTCCGGGAGCACCGATGCCCGCCAGCGCGGCGCGGGAAACTTGATGAAATTCGTTTAGAGCATCCACCCCGATTCTATGTGCGTGAGCGGCATGCCCGTGTTCTAAATCACATCAATTTGCCGTGATTTAGAACAGGTTGGGCCTTTCTACAGCGTTTTAAGGCCATCTACTGTTCTAAACGAATTTCATAATTGCACCCCCCCACTATCTTATGTTCCCAAAACTCATCTCGGGCGAAATGCCGGGTCTTTGGTTCAATGAAAAACAAAGATATATGCTCACCGAGTGGATTTGGGCTTAAGGATAGAGCAGTTTCGTATAGGGCGCAAACAACACAATAATTGTATTTTGGTCGAATTAATTGCCCTAACTCAGCTGCTGGGTATTTATTTTGTTATCTTTTGGGAAATATTTATGCCATGAAAAGAAATTACTTAATACTTCTTGCGACGTTTCTGATTCCACTGTGCAGCTGTTCCAAAGTCGAGGTTGTGGACTCCTATCTCAACTCGGGCGAATCGCGAATCGAAAGCAGCGGATTAGATGCAGTGACTGGAACTCTCCCCGTAATTTCCATTACCACTGCCGATGGCAAGGGTAATTTCAGTAAAGCCAGGCAGCGCGATGCTACTCTGGAATTTGTCAATGAAGACCAGGAGTATGACGTGAAAATCAAAGGCCGCGGCAACAGTTCATGGACCTTTCCCAAGAAGCCTTTCAATATTACTTTCACTGAACCTGTCTCTTTTCTTGGAATGAATCCATCGCAGAAATGGTGCTTTCTTGCCAACTGGAGGGATCCAACGCTGATGCGCAATGCAGTTTCGCTTGAGATGGCGAGATTGACCAGTCTTGACTGGACTCCCGAAGGAAGATTCGCAGAGGTCGTGCTCGATGGCGTTTTTATGGGGAATTATTACGTCACGGAGAAAGTGGAAATCGCTGAAGGAAGGGTTGATGCCGGCCCGGATGGCCTGCTCATTTGTTTCGATGGATATTATGATGATACCTATCATTTTAAAACCGAAACCCAAAACCTCCCAACGGGAATTATTCTCAAAGGCGGAGCAGCGCTTGACAGAAGGGCTTTTGAAAACACAAAGCAAAGAATCAATGGTATTGAGAAAAGCATCTGTGTCGATGGCTCCACAGACGGGATAGATGTGGACAGTTTCTGTGACTGGCTGCTTGTCCACGAACTTACAGGCAACGATGAGCCCTGTAACCCACACAGCTGTTATATGCACACTAATTCTGCTGGCATCCTCGTTGCCGGTCCTGCCTGGGATTTTGATTTTCACACCTTCCGGCCCGGCGTGGAAAGCTGGGTAAACCGGAATGCTCTCTGGTACGGTGCCCTGACCAATAATCCCGAGTTTCAGGCCCGGCTTAAGGAACGGTATGTCTGCCTGCGCCCCGTTTGGGAGGCAGAGATTCCTGCATATATAGATTCGGTCGCAGAAGTGATTGGCGTCTCGGCCCGTCAGGATAACACCATGTGGCCAAAGACTGTCTACCGCAACGGGGACGAGACCCTTGGCTTTGATGAGGCTGTGATAAGGATGAAAGAAGGCTTTAGAGACAGAATGCTCCAGATGGACGGCTATATAGGCAGCCTGTAAATTTCCGTGACCCGTAGCATCCCTTCCTGTACGGTGAAGCGGATATTATGAGTGCCAAAACTCATCCCATAGACTCTGTCAGGATCGTCCTGGTAGGATGGACGGGGGTCAAGGGAAAGAATCTCGCGAAGAGCATCGAGTTCAGCGGGGGAGAGGGGAGTATTTTCAGGAAAAACGACTTTCAGTCGAGTGTCAGGGAGGCTGTCCGCATAGCCGCAGCGTGCATCGGGATGAGAATCCGTGTAAGTCAGGTAGGGTTTGATGTCGTAGATTGGGGTCCCGTCCATAAGGTCCGCTCCACTGACCCAAAGCACCATCCCCTCAATGCGTTCGAGCCGGACAGAGGAGAGGCCTACAGGATTTGGCCGAAAGGGGGAGCGGGAGGAAAAGACTCCTACATGGGTATTGCCTCCAAGTCGCGGGGGCCGCACGGTCGCCTGCCAGGTTGCCGTATGCATGTTGTGCCGTCGCTGATTGGCCGAAAAGCCCCAGAGTAGCCAGATGTAATCGAAACCTTCGAGTCCTTTGAGGGCTTCAGGGTGTCTGTACTCGGGCTCGAATACAATTTTGGAATAAAGTTCCGGGGCGAGACCGCTTTGGCGGGGAATTCCGAACTTCTTGGTGAAGCCGTTGTGAATATAGGCGATAGGAGTGATTTCCATAGGTGCAAAGGTAGTAATTAAGTACGTAATTGGAGGAATTGACTTGATATTATCTCCAATTTTTTATATTTTCGCGAGACTGAAGATAGTTTTATGGCGAAAGAAATGTTACCTCTTAAAGCAGCTATAATTGGATTCGGACGGATGGGGCGGTTCTATCTGCAGGAATTCAAAAAAAATCCCAAATATCTTGTTTCTTATATATGTGATGTGGATCCGAAGTGTCGGAATCTTGCAAGACAGTTGGCCCCTGAAGCGGTAGTGACGGAGTCGGGTGAGGATATTTTCAATGACCCGTCAGTGGATGTGGTGGTGCTCAGTGCCACCGCCGGCGGCAGGGCAGAGCGGATTAAGCGTGCTGTCAGCAGCCATAAGCATATCATCGCCGAAAAGCCCCTGTCGGATACGATTGACAGTGAGGCCGGATTGGTGGAGCTCACCCGTGATTACGGGGGAGTATGCACGGTGAATCTGTATCTTCGCAACTCCTGGTACCACAATCTGATGAAAGCTTTCGTTGATTCGGGAGAAATCGGGGATCCGGCCATTTTGAGGATTTGCCATATGACCCCGGGACTTGCTCCCGGCGAGGGTCACGAGTCTGAAGGTCCCTGCTTTCACGATTGCGGGATGCACTATGTGGATATTGCCAGGTGGTATGCAGGGAGTGAGTATAAGACGATGCACTCTCAGGGAGTGCGGATGTGGGATTGGAAAGACCCGTGGTGGGTGCAGTGTCATGGGACCTTCGGGAATGGAATTGTCTATGACATTACCCAAGGATTTGTCTATGGGCAACTCTCCAAGGACCAGAGCCATAATTCGTATGTGGAAGTGATTGGCTCCGGTGGGGTTGCGCGGATGAGCCACGATTTCAGGACTGCCCATGTGGAGCTTCGCGGTGAGACGAAGACCGAGATTATCGACAGACCCTACGGAGGGAAAAATATCGGTGTGCTTATCGGGAAGGTGGCAGACAGTATAATTTCAGGGCATCGGGATACAGCACTTCCGACTTTTGAGGATGCTGCAATTGCATCCAAAGTATCTTGGGAGATGTTTTACGATGCATTCAAGCACGATTTGCCTGTGAAAGGGACGGCATCCGAGCTGGAACGGATACGCCTGCGTCGCTCGGAGATGAATGACGGTTATGGCCTGCTGCCATCGCGGCATAAAAATATATAACACTAAATACAACAGCAAATGTCAGACATTTCAAGAAGGGAATTCCTTAAGAAAGGCGGTACGGCTCTTGCCGCTGCCGTCGTGATGCCCGAGATTCTACCCTCGAATGTGATGGGTAAGAGTATCAGCGGGAAGACTGCACCAAGTGACAAACTCAACATCCTTGGTGTGGGGATTGGCGGAAGGGGGGCAAGTGACCTCCGCGCCATGGAAAGTGAGAACATCATTGGCCTCTGCGATGTAGACTGGGCATACGCGAAGCACGTCTTCGACCGTTATCCTGATGCCAAACGCTACCACGACTGGAGGGTGATGTTCGATGAGCTTCTCCCTCAGGCCGATGCGGTTATGGTGGGGACAGCTGACCATACCCACTGTATTATTGCTGCCAATGCCATTATGGCAGGGAAGCATGTCTATGTGGAGAAACCCCTGACCCTGTACCCTTACGAGTCCCGGCTTCTCACTTTGCTTGCCAAGAAGTACAAAGTGGCTACCCAACAGGGCAACCAGGGGGCTTCATTTGCAGGTACACGTAAGGCCATCAACTGGCTTTGGAACGGAGAAATAGGCGAAGTTACCCGTGTGGATGCCTTTACAGACCGTCCGATTTGGCCTCAGGGCATTTCTACTCCCAAGGAGAAGGTCGCTGTGCCCGATACCATGGATTGGGACTCTTTCCTCGGCCCGGCCAAGTACCGTGACTACAACCCCGCTTATACCCCTTGGAACTTCCGTGGCTGGTGGGACTTCGGTTCCGGAGCCCTTGGAGATATGGCAAACCACATTCTGCAGGTTGCTTACAAAGGACTCAATCTCGGCTTCCCCGAGTATATCCTCGGAAGTTCTACGATGCTCATGCTTGACTCCTGCCCTTCGGCAGAGAAGGTCTCTTATCGTTTTCCTGCCAGGGAGAATCTCCCCCATATGGCCTGCCCGCCTGTGGAACTTACCTGGTACGATGGCGGACTTCGCCCCGAACTGCCGTTCGAAATGCCGCAGGGGAAGAAATTCGATCCCAACGGAGTGACTGTATTCTATGGCAGTAAGGACATTATGGTCGTGGGTACCTATGGCAACAATCCTTTCCTTGTGTCCGGCCGCAATCCCATTGTGCCTGAACGACAGAGAATCGTGAAGGATGACAACCACCAGGCTGACTGGATTCGCGCCTGTAAGGAAGATGCCCGCTACAGAGTTCCTTCTGAATCTGATTTCAGTCTTTCAGGTCCTCTCAATGAGACTATTGTGCTAGGGTGCGCTGCAGTCAGGCTCCAAGGCCTTGAGAGATGGCTTAAATGGGATGCTGCGAGGATGCGCTTTACCAATATTCCTGCAGGCGAGACAATTCGCTTCATCGTGGAGGATAAGTTCCACATTAACGACGGCCACCCGACCTTCGACCGCGATTACACCGACCCTGTCGATGCCAATGCGTATGCCGAAAGGCTTATTAAACCCGTTTACCGCGAGGGATGGACGCTTCCCGAACTTCCAATATTATATTAGTATGAAAAAGATATTACCAATCGCGGCCTTGCTGGTCGCTGCTGTTCCCGCTTTTGCAGGAACCCCAATAAAATATGAGAAGAAGACTGCAACGGTGCTCTGTTCTCAGGGCTTTCAGGGCCCCGAAGAATGGGACAAGGAAGTCTATAGCGTTGATTCGAAGGGATATATCTCCATTTTCGATGGGGAAAGCCTTCGCGGATGGCGTAACTACGGCACATCCGCCGTTTCGCCCAAATGGAGCGTAGAGGATGGCGCGATTCACTTTAATCCCAAGACCGAAGGGCCTCGTGGAGACATCATTTTCGCTCACAATTTCAGGAATTTTGAATTGTCCCTCGAATGGAAAATCTCTGAAGGCGGCAATTCCGGAATTTTCTACCTCGGAAGGGAGACCGCCGACAAGGATGGGAACCTTAATCCGCTCTACATTTCCTGTCCGGAGTGCCAGGTGCTTGACAATGAAAACCACCCCGATGCGAAGCTGGGCGTGGATGGCAATCGTATGGCGGGATCGCTCTACGACCTTATCCCCGCCAAGCCCCAGAATGCTAAACCTCATGGCGAGTGGAACAAGGTAGTAATCAGGGTTGAAAACGGCCATGTCACCCACTTTCAGAATGGGGCCAAGGTTCTCGAGTATGACCTTTGGACACCTCAATGGGATGCCATGCTCCAAAACAGTAAGTTTGCCGAGAATGGCGGCATCCCCGGAGCTTTCGAACTTCTCTCCGATTGCGGTGGCGAGAATCACGAGGGGATGATAGGCCTTCAGGATCACGGGGACGATGTTTGGTATCGCAATATCAAAGTCAGGGAATTATGAAAAAGACAGTTATCTCAATAGCACTCGCTGCCCTTACAGTTGTATCCTGCGGTAATCGCGGGGGTAAATGCACATGTAATTGTGCCTGCAGCGATCCTTCCTGCACCTGTAGCAGGACCCAGTCTGCGGAGGCGGCCGTGGCTGTCCCTGCAGACGGCCCCCAAAGCGACCTTGCAGCATTTACCAAAAGTTCAGACGGCTATATTGCAATCTTCGACGGCAAGACCCTCAAAGGTTGGAGAGGCTACGGTATGGACAGGGCT
Source organism: uncultured Muribaculaceae bacterium (assembly GCA_964608175.1). Classification (GTDB taxonomy): domain Bacteria; phylum Bacteroidota; class Bacteroidia; order Bacteroidales; family UBA932; genus Cryptobacteroides. The sequence goes on from CAZSMO010000015.1 coordinate 19,136, forward strand.
CCTCAGGCCTGGGATGTACAGGATGGTGCAATACACCTTAATGCCACCGGTACCGGTGAGGCGCATGCCTCTACCGGAGGGGATTTGCTCTTTGCCCATAAGTTCAGAAATTTCGAACTCGAATTTGAATACAAGGTCTCCAAAGGGGCCAATTCGGGGGTATTCTACATGGCACAGGAAGTCAAGGATGCCAAGGGCGAGTACCTTCCCATCTGGCAGTCCTGCTCGGAATATCAGATCCTCGACAATGGCAACCATCCCGATGCGAAGCTTGGGGTTGACGGTAACCGTCAGGCTGCTTCCCTGTATGACATGATTCCCGCCAAGCCCCAGAATGCCAAGCCATACGGCGAGTGGAACACAGCTAGTATCCTGGTCTATGAAGGCACTGTGGTGCATGCCCAGAACGGGGTCAATGTGCTCGAGTACCATCTGTGGACGCCCAAGTGGAACGAAATGCTCCAAAACAGCAAATTCCGTCAGGGTGGTGACTTCCCTTATGCCTACGGTCTCATGAAGAATATGGGCGGAGAGAAGCATGAAGGCTATATCGCTTTTCAGGATCACGGGGACGAGGTCTGGTATCGCAATATCCGGCTTAAAGAACTGTAAACTGCCATGTTCAGGCGCTATTTATTACTTGTCGCGGCTGCCTGTATTCTGTTTTCTTCCTGCTCCAATTCAGGAAAAAAGGATATATGTGTGCAGCTCTACTCACTGCGAGGCGATATCGGCAGTCCCGAACTTTGGGCGAAGAACAGTGCTGCCGAGCTTGACAGCCTTAAGGCCTGGGGCTATACTTCAGTTGAGGCGGCCTGCTACGAAGACGGCACCATCTATGGTCTAAACCCCAAGGAGTACAAAAAGCAGGTGGAGGCTGCCGGGCTTAAGTCCCTTTCTTCCCATGTCGCAAGACAATTGAGCAGCGAGGAGATGTCTGCTCACGACTTTACGGCAGCTATGAAGTGGTGGGACAAATGCATTGATACCCATAAGAAAGCGGGTTGCAGGTACTTGGTATATCCTTGGGCTCCGGTTCCAAAGGACCTTACCGAGGCCCAGACTTTCTGCGATTATCTCAATGAAATTGGCAAGAGGGTTGGCAAGGCTGGGATGAGGTTTGGCTATCATACTCATTCTCACGAGTTCGGAAAGGTTGAGGATCAGATCTGGATAGATTATCTGATGCAGAATACCAATCCCGACTATGTCTTCTGGCAGATGGATGTGTACTGGTGCGCAATGGCTCAGCAGTATCCTTCGGAATGGATTCGCAAGTATCCCGGGCGCTTTGCTCTGCTGCATATCAAGGACCACTACGAGATAGGGGAGAGCGGGCTGGTCGATTTTGAGTCGATTTTTCGCAATGCCGGCGCAGTTGGAGGTTTGGAGGGCTATGTCGTGGAGCTTGAGAATACCGATGGTAGCATTACTAATCTCGACGGCTTACGCAGAAGCGCGGAGTACCTTAAGAATGCTTCCTGGGTACCGGCTCACATCGGGAAATAAGTACAGAAACTTGAAAAAACCGCCTCAAAAGCTTTTGAGGCGGTTTTTTTATATTCCGAAACTGTACCTTATTCCAAGCTGAAAAGTCAGCCCCCGGTCGTAGGTAAGGGATTTAAGTGTGGTGCCTTTCCTGTTGGTGTCAATGTTCTTGTCGTAGTTGTAATCGGCGAGCAGAAAGAGGTCGAGCGAGTGTTCCTTGTCTATGCGCCACTCGGTCCCGATAATGCCGCGTACTCTATTGAGATAGGTATCGGTGTAGCCATTAAACACATACTCTGAATACTCGCCGGTGGCGCTGTTGTAGATGGCCGAGCAGGATGGGTCGTTAAGCACCACTCGAAGTTCAGCACTTACATAAGGATGCCAATCGGGGAGCCTTTTGTAGGTGGCTTTTACCCGGCTCTTAAGAGCCAGCGAGTTGGGAGTACTCTGGTATGCGTTGCCGACATTGCTGTGGGTGAACTGGAGCCGCTCCTTAAGTCCGAAGTGGAAGTTTCCGACATCAGTTCCTGCAGATGCATCGAGGTAGAGCCTGTGGCGGGGTTTCCAGGTATTGGAGGAATTCTTCTTCCAGATGAAAGAGTAGCCTCCGCCTGCTTTGAAGTATTGATTTAGCTTATAACTTACACCGGCTCCGACTTGGGCCCTGCCAAGAGTAGAGAAAACATCGCGGGTGCGCAGTTCACCATCGAGTCCGAGGTGCAGGCCTTTGCGAAGTTTGTAATCAGCTTCAATGCCTGCTCTCGCACCGAAGTCGGTAGTGAGTTCGTTCCTGGTGCCCTGGGCCGAGGCGAAAATCGTTGGAACAAACATCGCGAGCAGGATTACGGTGTTTTTTGCCATTCGGTTCATTGTAACAAATTGATAATTAAATTATTATTATTCAAAGATTTGTGAACATTTAACGTTGAGGGGAGAGTCGGTTTACCACCAGCCTCCGCCGCCCCCGCCGTGGCCGCCTCCGCCATGGCCTCCGCCTCCGCCGGGATTACCCCCGCCACCGCTATAAGTGCTCAGGCTTACGGCCGTGCCTCCTGAAATGCCGGAAGTGGCCCAGGTTCCGTTTGCAAAAGTGGTACCTGACACGCTCACACCCTTGTATCCGCTCGAAAGTGAAGGAGCAGTCACTGCAACGCTCGAAGCAGCCGAAGGGAGCTTGAATGCTGCAATATAGGCGCTGCCACTGTAAAGGGCGTTCCAACTTCCGGCGGTCGCGCTCATGCTATAGACAGTATTTGCGGAGGAGTAACCGCTCTCAAGGCCTCCGTACGCCACTACTGTAGCCCCACTGTAGATATAGAGTTTGTAGCTGTCTTCAGTATTGGCATCAAGGGCGACTTCGGGAGAGCCCTTGGTGCAGATGGCGAGGATGTATCCGCCGGAGAGCTTCATATCCTTGTTGCTGTCCATGGCATCGTTGCCTGAAGAATAAGCATAGACATAGCCCCCCGTGACATTCATCTCACCGAGACTGTTGATGGCATCATCTCCGGTAGAGTAGGCGTAGACTTCTCCTCCGGAGATTGTCATATTCCCCTTGCACTCAATGCCCTCACTGCCTCCTACCGTCACGCTCACACTTCCTCCGCTGATGTTAAGGTCTCCGGTGCCGGTGCTTGAGGAGCGGCCCCAGCCGGAAGATGAAGAAGTGACGTAGCCAATCTTGATTCCCTTGCAGGAGACATCATTGGACTCGCTTCCGCTGGTCTTGATTGTAAGAGTTCCGCCCGAAATACTGCTGGCCTGAATGGTCCCGGAGTAGCCGTCGCTTCCGGCGCGAAGCCCCTTGCCGCCTTTGCCGCTGTTGGTAATGCTGATACTGCCGCCGGTCATTGAGAAGTAATTGTCTGCTTTAATGCCGGCGGTGCCGGTGTACTCCCCGTCTTCACTGTCGTAGGCCACACCTCCCGTAACCGTAATGGTATGGGTGCCGCCTTCCACGAGTACATAATTCTCCGAATTAATCCCTTTCTTCATCGAGGCTGCCACACTTATATTGAGGGCCCCTGAAGAAAGCTGCACATATTCGTTGGCCTTCAGGCCGTGTCCCGCTCCCGAGCCGCAAGTAACTCTGATGGTCGGAGAATTGAGTACCCTGATATAGTCGTCTGAGACTATACCGCTCTTACTCTGAGAGTTGTTGGCGTTGACTGTCAGGGAGCCGCTACCGCTGAAAACGAGTTGTCCTTCACTGAACAGCACTCCTTTCATATCCTCGTCCCCCGTAGCGGAATATGAGGCTGAAGAGCCGTCCGAAAGGGTGTTGGTCCCTTCAACCATTACGAAGGTGCGCTTGCCGCTCTGATTGTCGATGGCCGCTCCCGAAGGATTGGTAAGGGTAAGGCCGTTAAGCAGAATGGCCTGTTTGGCAGAACTGTAGAGCTTGAATGAGCCGTCACTGCTTGAGCCCGAGAGTTTGTACACTATATAGTCGTCTCCGCTGTTGCTCACCGTGACATCTCCTCCCGAGGTGCTGACATAGCCATAATAGTCCCCATCCACGCTCACACTGCTCCCTGACCAGGTGATGGTAATCATCCTCGTGAAGGTGGTTTTGGAGATATCATCCTCGGAAGAAGCATCTCCCGTGGAAGGGTAGGTGTAACTTCCTGCTCCGGTATCCGACCCGCTCTTCACCGTAAGCTGGTAGGAGGCAGAGGCAGACTTGTAAATGTCGTTTCCGGGGAACGAAGCCGATATTGTGGTCGTCCCGACGGAGCCCAGGCTGATACTTCCGCTCCCGGAGGCTATGCTTGCTACCGAAGTCTCGGAAGAAGAATAAGTGATTTCGGAGGCTATCTCGGAAGGTGAAATGCTCAGGCTGGGGAAAGTATTGCTGTCTTCAAGAATAGCGGTGAACGAAGTCTCGGACCAGGCAAGGGAAACATCCTGTTTTACTACCTTAAGGGTGTATTGGGCGCTTCCTGCCGCGTATGTATCCGTAGCCTGCGATGTTGCGATAATCGCGCAGGTTCCGGCCCCGACCAGTGTGACGCTCCCCTCCGATGAAACCGTCGCAATACTTTCGTCAGAGCTTGAATAGCTGACAGACAGAGAGTTGGGATTGGCAAGAGTGGGGAAGGAATTGTCATCGGAAGCAAGGGTTGCGGTGCAGGACGAAGCCGACCAGTAGAAACCTGCCTTTGAGAGACTTCCTTCGACCGTGAGAGTATATGATGCGCTGGAGGCTTCGTAGGCCGAGGTTGCAGAGGCGGTAGCCGTGATGGTGGTAGAGCCTTCCGAAAGCAGCGTGATACTTCCGCTTGAAGTATTGATTGCGGCTACCGAAGTATTGCTCGAAGAGTAGGTGATGCTTTGAGCCCCGGGGTTATTCAGCGTCGGGTAAGTCACCGATGAAGAGTCTTTGAGGGCGACGCTGAATTCTTCCGTGCTCCATGAAATCCCGTCTTCGGCCTTATTTACCGTAAGGGCGTATGAAGCGCTTGAAGAGGTGTAACTGCCGCTTGCCGCACTGCTTGCCATTATTGAGGTGGTCCCTGACGAAACAAGGGTTATGTTCCCATCCCCGTCGATTGCGGCAACCGCTTCATCACTGGAAGAGTAGCTTACCTCTACTCCATAAGGGTTGGCAAGAGTAGGGAAGCTGTTTTCTGCCCCTATTGTGGCGGAAAAAGACGACTCGCTCCAAGAGAGGGCGGGGTCTACGGGATCTGTTACAAATGTCGTCTCAATCTCATCTCCCTTGCATGCTGCAAGCAGGAGACAGAGAATTCCGGCTGTTAAAATTTGCAAATTGCCAGACTTCTTCATATCAAAGTCAATTATAATTCCCGCAAAAATAGCATTTTATTTTTACTTCGGATTAGAAGTCCATTAATTTTGCGACATTGTATCATACTTCTTCCGCCCGTAACGGGTCAGTGCCCTGTATACATCCTGCCCTTCGCAGTTGTGGATGTTGTCGGTTCCGAGCGCATAATGAGTGAAAAACGCCAATTTGCAAGGTTTGCAAAATTGCAGTATCTTCGCAGGATGCACTTGCGCGTATGGGGAAGCGACTAAATAATGTACTAAAGCTGTTATTGCAGATTTCCAAATACACGATCTCGACACTGCCGGGCACCGGTGTCGACACTCTGGTGCTTTGGTGGATGTCAAACAGCATTCTCGACGGCAACCACTTTGAGAAATACATCCTCTCTCCTACAATCTCTTTCGAATGTGCAGTGATTGTCAATTACCTGATGGCTTTTTTCTTCGTCTGGAGGGACAGGGTAGACAGACATAATTTCAGGGAGTTTTTCGCTCATTTCTGGAAATACAATATCAGCTGCATTTCGGCTTTCCTGGTGAAAATGCTGTTTCTCAATATAATAGGAATGTTGTCTCACTGGCAGCCCTTCGTGTGCAACCTCGTTGCCCTCTTCTTCTCAGGGATGGTCAATTTCTGTCTCAATGAGTTTTTGATTTTCTCCGGAAAAAGGAACAGAAAAGCAGAAGCACCCCAAGAAGAAGACCCAGAAGATCTGCCAAAAAATCTGTAATATCCTTACTTCTATAAGGTAACAGTCCCTGTATCAGCTCTGTAGAGCAGGCAATCGCACAGCCTGCAAGAAATACTGTAAGAAGCAATCCCCACATTGTACCCTCACATTGTCTCCCTTCCCAAAGGACAGATAGGCAAGAATCGGGAAGGGAAAGAACATCAGGAAGTGAACCACTTTGTCGGCGGGGATGAAGAAGTGCCATTCCTTAATGGACGGAAGGCCTGAGGATGATGCAAAGCAGAGATATGCCACAGCGAGTAAGTAGACTGTGGTGATAATCCTGTAAATCCTGCGTCGCTTTGTAAACTGCCCGCTCATAGGCTTTGCATATTGTAGAGCTTGTAGTAGAAGCCCCCTTGGGCGATAAGTGATTCGTGGGTGCCTCTTTCTACAATCTTCCCTTCATCCATGACGATAATCTCATCGGCACCCTTGATTGTGGAGAGCCGATGCGCAATCGCAATGGTGGTGCGGGAGGACATTAGCCGATTAAGGGCCTGCTGGACAATCTGTTCCGATTCTGTATCGAGTGAGGCGGTAGCCTCGTCGAGAATGAGGATGGGAGGGTTTTTGAGAATGGCTCTTGCGATTGAAATCCTCTGTCTCTGTCCGCCGGAGAGTTTGGAGCCACGGTCGCCGATGTTCTCGTTGTAGCCTAAGGGTTTCTCCATGATGAAGTCATGGGCATTGGCAATTTTTGCAGCCATTTCAACCTGTTCCATTGTCGCATTGTCTACTCCAAAGGCTATATTATTGAAGATTGTGTCGTTGAAAAGGATGGGTTCCTGATTGACATTGCCTATGAGGGAGCGTAAATCGCTGATTTTTACATCGCGGACATCCTTGCCATCAATGCTGATGGCTCCTGCGCTCACATCATAGAAACGCGGAATCAAATCTACAAGGGTCGATTTGCCGGCACCCGAGGCCCCGACTATTGCTATCATCTTCCCCTTTGGGATTGTCAGGCTGATATCGTGCAGTATCTGTTTTCCCCCATCGTAAGTGAAATCCACATGGGCGAACTCAATCTGCCTGTCAAAGCCATTAAGCACCTTGGGCCTTTCGGCTTCCTTAATGGGATTTTCCGCATTGAGTATCTTATCAATTCGCTCCACGGAGGCCATTCCCTTGGGAATTGAGTAGGCAGCCTTGGACAGATCCTTGACCGGCTGTATGATACTGTAAAGGATAGTCATGTAGGAGATGAAAGCGGGCGCATCGATGCTGGCATGTTCGCCAAGGATAAGGGTTCCGCCGAACCACAGCACAATGGCGATAAGGATGCTTCCAAGCAATTCGCTTACCGGATGAGCACTGGCCTGACGGATGCTGACTTGTGTATTTTTGCGCCGCATATCGGCTGTGACCTTGCTGAAGCGCTCCGTCATCTTCTTTTCGGCCACAAAAGCCTTGATTATGCGAAGGCCTCCGAGTGTCTCTTCCACTTGAGACATCGTGTCGCTCCAATATTTTTGGGCAGCAAGAGACCCGGCTTTGAGCTTTCGCCCTATGGCACTCATTACAAAGAGCATGAGTGGGGCAAATACGAGGGTAAAGACGGTTAGTTGCCAGGACATCACAAAGAGCACCGTGAGGTAAATGATGATGAGAATAGGATTCTTAATCAGCATATCCAGGGTGCTTGTGATAGAGTATTCAACTTCTCCTACATCTCCGCTTATCCTTGCGATAATGTCCCCCTTACGTTCCTGGGTGAAGAATCCGATGGGGAGGTCGAGTATCTTGCGGTAGAGTTGTACCCTTATGTCTCGGACGATACCTGTGCGGATGGGCACCATCACGGCAGAAGAGCCAAAGTAGCAGGTCGTCTTAACCAGCGTGATGGCACAGAAAGCAAGGCAGAGCCCGAGCAGTACTCTGCTGGTGCCATAGGTCCCAATCCAGCCTTCGACGTAGTAGTAGATATTGTTGGTAAGGTCCGAAAATGAGTGAATACTGGGAATCAGAGTGTAGGTCTTGCCTGAAGAGTCAAAGAGGATGTTGAGTATGGGGATTAGAAGTGAAAAGGAGAAAACATTGAAAACCGCAGAAAGGATATTAAGAAAGACTGAACTTCCCAAATATCCGGTGTAGGGTCTTACATAGCGTTTTATGACTTTCCAGAATTCTTTCAGCATGATATGTTCAAAGAGTAATTAACAGTGAAGCCCTTGTACGGGGGAGGGCCATGAGATGGACGGTGGTGGCGTAGCCGCTGTCTTCGAGGGCCTTACGTGCACTCTCGAGAGCCTTCTCCGGGGTATTGTTGTTTTCGCTGAGGTGGCAGAGGAAGATGTTTCGAAGTCCTGGGTGGGCAAATTGCAAAATAGCCTCTGCGCATTCGGCATTGCTGAGGTGTCCGTACCCCGAACTGATCCTGTCTTTGAGTTCCTGGGGATAGGTTCCGTTTCGGAGCATCCCGCTATCGTAATTGGATTCGAGCACCACGCTATCGGCCTGGGACAGGTAGGAGAGTGTCTCCCTTGTCATAGCCCCACAGTCGGTAATATGCACGACAGTATGTCCAGGGAAGCGAAGCACAAAACCGCTGGTGCGAGTGGCATCGTGCGGGACGGTGAACTGCCTGACGCTCAGTTTCTCCGGAATTATCTCGTCCCAGCCGTTTTCCTGGAAGCTCCGTGCAAATTGCGGGACATAATCCCTTGTCATCGGGTGATGCGAAAGGGCCTTGTGTACCTCTTTGCTCGCCCAGATTGGAAGTTTGAGGTATTTGGCGCAGGAGCCAAGAGAGCGGATATGGTCGATATGGTCGTGGGTGACGAGGATGGCGCGGATGCTCCCAAGAGGGATTCCACTATCCGAGAGTTCTTTTCTTACGCGCCTGAAGCTGACTCCGGCATCCACAAGGATAGCATCTTTCACGCTGCCGCCCTCGCGTATCGCAAAAACATAGCAGTTGCCACAACTTCCTGACGAGAAACTTCTAAACAAAATCTCACTCATCATCGTTCTTGCAGTATTTGTTTATTACGCTGTAAGCTTCTACAATTCCAAGCTCTCCTGCCCGAGAGAGGTCTATACAGCCTTTCTCCTTGTCTTTCAGAAAAATAAGTACAAGAGCCCTATTGTAGTACGCTTCTCCCATCCCCGGGTATTCGCTGATGGCTTTGTCGTAGCAGTTTATGGCCTGGACAGGGATACCCTGCAGGCAGTAGAGATTGCCCAGATTGAAATTGAGATAGGGCAGATCAGGGGACAATTCCGTCGCTTCTTCCATATCTGCTATGGCCTCGCTATAGTCGTAGACTCGATCGCTTCTGTCTGAAACTCTGGCCCTGGCAGTGCCTTCGTCATCCATGGTGAGAGTCTGCACATTGCTCTCGATGGAGGCCATGAAGTCAATCATTTCGGCTCGAAGTACAGCTCGGTTATTGAGGTACAAAGCCCTCTCCCTGCCTTTGCTGTTTTCTGCAAGGGTATTGTAATCCGCTAATGCTGAAGTGTATTGCTTGCTCTGTACCTCTCGGAGTGCCCTTGCAAGGAGGTAGTCTTTGCGCGAGGTGTCGTAGCCGGCGAGGCTTGCGCCCTGTGGCCAGTTCCCATAGGATTCTGTAATGCGCATTGGCACAAGTTGTCTTGCGAGGAAGGAATCGAGTTCGCTGTTTTCGTAGCGAAGTCCTTCGGGAGAAGGCAGTTCTGCTGTGACAGCCGTTGCGATGCCAATCCGGTAGAGCGGCTTCAGCCTTACATCGATATCGCGGTGCCGGAGCAGTTCATCGTCAAAATCGTGTTTGGCAAAATCTGCATCGAGGGCTAGTAGGGAAGAGTATTTCCGCGTAGTATCAGCCATGGAGGCTCCTTCACTCTTGCCCTTGCGATAGTCATCAATCTTTCGCATGGCGGTGTTGTAGTCCGCCTTTGACTTTGCGGTCATCCCCAGAAGATTTTCGACATAGGCCCGATTCTGATAGGCCTTGGCGAAGTCGGGATAGAGCTCTATGGCTTTGTCGTAGTCTTCAAGGGCACTGTGGAGGTTATCGGTCCTGATAAAGCAGGCAGCCCTGTTGAAGTATGCCAGCACATTACGGGGGTTGATGTTTAGCACCCTGTCCATATCGTCTATTGCACCTTCGAAGTCTCCGACCTGCATCCTGATAAGGCTTCTGTTGTAGAGAGTCAGCGCATTCCCCGGCTCATAGTCAAGTACAGTGTTCAGGTCTTCCATAGCCCCGTTCAGGTTGTGAGCCTCATAACGCATCAGGGTGCGGTTGAAATAGGCGAGGGTATTGTTCCTGTCAAGGCTGATGGCCTGGTCCAGATCCGCCGTTGCCAGGTCGTACTTGCCTTGTGCGGCATACAGACGGGCTCTTCGGATGTAGCCTTCGCTTTCGTAGCGGTCCAGGCGAATGGCCTTGTTGTAGTCGTCAAGGGCCTTTGTGGTGTCTTTCAGGAAGAGGTAGCAGGCCCCTCGGTTGAGATAGGCCCCCGGGTCCTTGTCATCGTGACGGATGTAACGGTTGAAATCATTCACCGCATCATCGAATCTTTGAGCCAGGAAGTATGTTACCCCTCGGCTGAAATACAGGCCGTAATACCCGGGACGGAGACTTATTGCCGTCTGTAAGTCTTCCAAGGCAGCGTTGTAGTCCCCAAGGCTGCTTTCGCTGATGGCCCTATAGTGATAGCCGTTGGTGAATAGTGGATTAATCTTAAGCGAATGGTCGAAATCAGCTTTTGCCCCACGCAGATTCCCGAGATTGTATTTCGCAATGCCCCTGTAGAAATAAGTCCGGTAAGAGCTTGAGTCTATCATTGAAAGCACATTGAAGTGTTCGATTGCACTCGAATACTTGCCGTCCTGAAGGGCTATCCGTCCCCTGAGCTCCATTATCTCCGTGTTCCATTGGGCAAAAGAGGTCATGCAGCATAGCAGAAGCCCTGCCGCTATCACCAAAAACTTCCTCCAATTACCGAATCTGCTCATCTGATAGGGATATTGCCCGTATTTTGCTAAATTTGCAATCCTACAAATATAGCATCTTTTGTGCCCAAACTGAAATTTATTTTAATCCTTTCGCTTTTGCTTGCCGGCCTATACTGCCCGGCGCGGAGTTTTGAGTTTCGCTATTGGCCTGAGCAATGTTGCCCGGTGCCTAATGCCCTGAACCTTCGCAAGGATGTCGAATATCTTTGTGACTCTCTCTCTGCGGGACGGGCAAGCGGGAGCGAAGGGGCGGAGAAGTGCAGGGCTTTCATCGCAGGGAGATTTGCGAAGGCCGGGCTGCAGCCATGGAATGGGGAATGGATGCATTACTTTCAGGATAGCCTTTGCAATGTCATCGGCTATGTCCCGGGAGCATCCGGCAAGTGGATAGCAGTAGGGGCATATTATGATTCCCTTGGAGAAATCAGTTCGGTGCTTTACCCGGGAGCTGATGCCAATGCCTCGGGGATTGCCGCCTTGCTTGCCCTGGCATCTTTGGTGAAAGAGCCGCAAGGGGATGGAATAATCTTCGTAGCCTTCGACGGGCATCATAGAGATTACGCCGGAGCCAGGGCTTTCCTTGAACTGTTCCCTCATCCTCGCAGGGAAATTACTCTGATGCTGAGTCTGGACACTGTTGGGAGTACTCTTGCTCCGGTGAGAAATCAAAGGACCAATTACCTCATTGCTCTCGGTGGTGAGCGATACGAAGCGCAGTGGAGCAGGGCAGCCCGCTTTGCCGGCCTTGAACTGTATTATGACTATTATGGGAGTGAACGCTTTACGCGCTTGTTCCTGAATAAGATAGGGGAGCAGAGTGTGTTTTTGGACTCGCGGATTCCGGCAATGCTGCTGACTTCGGGGGTGACAATGAACACAAACAAGGTCACCGATACTCCTGATACCCTTGATTATGAGGTCCTTCGATTAAGAATTCTCTGCGCAGTGCGTTTTCTTACAGAGCTTAATTCGCGTCCGAATTATCCCCCGACGCAAGGTCTAGAATCTCTGAAGTAATCTTGGCCTGGCGTCCCTTATTGTATTCGAGGGTCAGATCCGAGAGCAGGTCCTGAGCGTTGTCGCTTGCGGTCTGCATGGCAATCATCCTTGCCGCGTGTTCGGAAGCAGCATTATCGAGGAGAATCGAATAAAGCTTCAGCCTGAGGACCTTGGGTAGCAGTCCGCTATAGAGTTCCTCCGCGCTTGGCTCCACGATGTATTCTTTCAGCAGGGCTTCCTTGGAAGAGAACCGGCTCTTCCTTTCAGTAGGAAGCAGGGTGGATTGGGATAGAGGCAGGTAGGTTTCGGCTTGTGGCTTCTGATTGGAAGAAGAAAGGTAATGGGACCAGACGAGCACTGCCTTGCTGTATTTTCCTGATTCGAATCCTTCTATAAGTTCGTTTGCAAGAGAGGCCGCGTCATCATAGTTAGGCTTTGCACAGAGAGCCGTGTAATCGTGTTGCGAGCGAAGTCCCTGTTTCGAGAAGGCCTCGCTCATCTTCTTTCCGATTGCATAGAGGTTGACTCTATCCTTTCCGCCAAGGTCCTCAACAGTCTTGCGGGCTACAGCAATGACGTTTGAGTTGAAACTTCCGCAAAGTGACGAATTGGAGGACAGTGCCACCACGGCGACCTTTTCGCCCCTGCCATCTGCCCTCATTAAGGCATTATCGGAAATGAGTTTGAGATCCGGTACTGACAGCAGGCTCAAAAGCCCGTCCAGTTCCTTGCGGTACTCGTCCAGTCTTTCCTGTGCAGCCTGAGCTTTGCGGTATTTGGCTGAAGCGACAAGCTTCATCGCTGAAGTTATCTTCAACGTGCCTTTGACCGAATCAATCCGGTTTTTGACTTCTTTAAGCGATGCCATTATTCAGCTGTGCTTTCCTGTAAACTCCTGCAGACAAGATCCGCCGTTTCTTCTATAGTCTTGCAGTCCTGCCCGGATAAATTCCCGGAGGCGAGGTCATCGAGGACATCCCTATGGTCGCTTCTCATTTTGACAAGGAACAGGGTTTGGAACTTGTCCACCTCGTTGAGGTCAATGGAAGCCATCAGGGCGTGTGTGCCACAATAGAGTATCGCGACCATTTCACCCACGGGCATGGGGGAGTATTGGGGCTGGACAAGCAGCCTGGAATTCTTCCTCCCCTTGTCGAGGGTCATGGCGGTAATCCTGTCCATGTCGGAGGAATATTTGGAGAATGACTCCAACTCTTCGTACTGGGCCTGGTCGATTTTGAGGGTGCCTGCGACTTTCTTCATGGATTTGATTTGGGCAGCTCCACCGACACGGGATACGGAAATCCCGACGTTGATAGCCGGGCGCTGTCCCTGATTGAAGAGTCCGCTTTCGAGGTAAATCTGGCCATCGGTAATGGAAATCACATTGGTCGGGATGTAAGCAGAAACATCTCCAGCCTGTGTTTCAATGATGGGAAGAGCAGTGAGCGATCCCCCTGCCCTGACCTTGCCCTTGAGAGCTTCCGGGAGGTCATTCATCTGCTCGGCCACTTCCTGCTGCGAAATAATCTTGGCAGCACGCTCGAGAAGCCGCGAGTGCAGATAGAAGACATCTCCAGGGTAAGCCTCCCTTCCGGAAGGCCTTCGCAGAATCAGGGAAACTTCACGATATGCAACTGCCTGCTTTGACAGGTCGTCATACACAATCAGGGCATCCCTGCCGGTGTCGCGAAAATATTCTCCGATTGCCGCTCCGGCGAATGGGGCGTAATATTGCACGGCTGCCGGCTCTGCCGCAGAGGCTGAAACCACCACCGTGTAGTCCATAGCTCCTTTTGAGCGTAAGGTCTGCACCAGACTGGCCACAGTCGAGCCTTTCTGCCCGATTGCCACATAAATACAATAGACGGGCTTTCCTTTGAGATAATTCTCGCGCTGGTTGATAATCGTGTCGATGGCGATGGCTGTCTTCCCTGTCTGACGGTCTCCAATGATGAGTTCCCTCTGTCCCCGTCCGATTGGAATCATGGCATCAATGGCCTTGATTCCCGTCTGAAGGGGTTGGGCAACCGGTTCACGGTAGATAACCCCGGGAGCTTTGCGCTCCAGTGGCATTTCCACATTTTCTCCACCGATTTCGCCGAGCCCATCCAAAGGATTGCCAAGCGGATCCACTACTCTACCCAGCATCTTCTCGGATACGTTGATGGAGGCTATTCTCTTCGTACGGGAGACCCTCATGCCTTCCGAAATCCTGTCGGTGGGACCGAGCAGGACGGCACCGATGTTGTCCTCTTCGAGGTTCATTGCCACTGCCATATCCCCATTTTCGAAGCGGAGCAGCTCTCCAGCCTCACAGGATGCGAGCCCGAAAATACGGGCCACCCCGTCACTGACCTGGAGCACGACTCCAACTTCTTCCCAACCTATATTGAGATCAATACCCTGGAGCTGTTTGAGAAGTATATAGGATATTTCGCTTGCTTTGATATTCTGTGCCATTACACGATTCGTTTGTTCATTTCATTAAGGGCTCTGCCAACTTTCTCAAGCTGGCTACGGACACTGCCGTCCAACATATTCTCGTCGATAGTCAGGACAAAGCCACCGATAAGACTGGAATCTGTGCCCGCATGAAAATTCACCTTATTCCCGAGTTCTTTGGGAATGAGTCCAAGGAGTTTGTCTTCTATACCGGGGACGGGAACTGCCGTTGTGAGCTCAACATCCACTATTCCTTTGGATTTGCGGTACAGCCCGATGAAACTGCGGAGGATGAATTTCACATAGGGGAGTCTGTCATTCTTAAGGAGTAGGGCAGTAAGAGCCTGAAGGTCCTTCTCAAGATGTTCGGGAGTGTACTGCGGATGCTCCAGAAGCTCAACTGCCTGGGCACAGTCCTGCTCTCCCCGTCCTGAAAGTTCGGAGAGTTCATACAGCGCCTTGGCGTACCTTTTCGATATGATCCCTATATTCACGAGCCTTTAAGTATTTGGATGTTCCCGATTTTTGCTCTCGGCTTCGCCAATCAGGGCATCAATGTAGCTGCTCTGACTGCTTTCCTTGCCGAGTTCGCTGCGGAGTATTCGCTCTGCAACCTGTACGGAGAGAGAAGCGACTTGGGAGCGGATGTCCTTCAGGGCCGACTCCTTTTCTGCGGCAATCCGGGTACGCGTTTCTGAAAGTATTTTCTCGGCTTCCGCGTTTGCTTTTTCCTTGGCTTCAGCGATTATTCTTTCTCCGCTTTCGGAGGCTTCCCGCAGAATCTTGGCTTGCTGCGCTTTGGCCTCCTCCAACATTCGGGCTTGCCTTTGCGACATTTCCGCAAGGGCCTTGTCTGCCTCTTCTGCTTTTCGAAGAGAAGCGTTAATCCTGTCTGCCCGTTTATCTACCATATTGGTAATCAACGGGAACCCCCACTTCGCGAGGACAAACAGCACCACCGCGAAGATAAGCGTCATCCAGAAGATCAGCCCGAAATCAGGAGTAATCAGAGACATGGTTTAACCGAGAATTCCAAGTAAGCAGACGAGGATTGCAAAGAGGCAGGCACCTTCGACGAGGGCCCCGATGATGATTGCAATCATCTGATATTTCTGGGTGTACTCTGGCTGGCGGGCTCCTGCCTCGAGGGCGGACTTACCGATTTTGCCGATACCCAATGCTGCTGCGAATGCTGCCGCTGCTGCGCCTAATGCTGCTGCCGCTTTGCCTAATGCGGCTCCGGCCACTGCCTGAAGAATCATTGTAAGTAACATAATGCTTTATGATTTAATTAGTTGATTTTTGTCTGGATAGTCCGATAAACACGCTGGATAACATCGTGAACACATAGGCCTGAATAAAGGAGACCAGAAGTTCGAGTATATCCATGAAAATACCTATGATAATTGCAATCGCGCTTATGCCTGTATTGAGGGCCAGTCCGAGTTTGGCTGTCAGGAATACAACCGCTACCACCCCGAGAATCATCACATGCCCTGCCAGCATATTGGCAAAGAGCCTTACCATCAGAGAGAAAGGCTTGGTAAACATCCCGAGAATCTCGATAGCAGGCATTAGAGGAATGGGAGCTTTGAGCCAGGCGGGGACATCCGGCCAGAGAATGTCCTTCCAGTAATGCTTATTGCCGAAGATGTTGGTTGCGAGGAAGGTGAAGAGGGCGAGGGTCATGGTGACGGCTATATTGCCTGTCACATTGGCCCCACCTGGGAAGAAGGGCACTATGCCCATCAGGTTATTGATAAAGATGAAGAAGAAGGCCGTGAGCAGATACGGGGAATAACGTTTGTAATCGGGCCCCACACAGGGTTTGATTATATCGTCTTCAAGGGTGCAGATAAGCATCTCAATGGTTCCCGTAAAGCCTGTCGGTACTTCTTTGGTCGCGTCATGCTTGCGATACCACCCTGCACAGGGCAGTATGACAAGCAGTAAGATTATGGAGTTTACGATGATGGCAAGTACATTTTTGGTAATCGAGATGTCGAGGGGCTTAAGGGTAGAGCCATCGGAAAGGGTCTCTACCAGTTTGCCGTCAGCATTCCTGCCAAATCCCTCAAACTCTTCGCCTTCTTCTATGTGCCTTGAGGAGAAGACATGCCAGCCACTGACTTTACTGTGGAGGATAACCGGGAGATGAACTGTGACTGGCTTGCCCTTGATGGTGGTAATATGCCAGCCGTACGAATCCCCGATATGCCCGAATATGTATTCGTGGATATCGAGTCCCTGCTCTCTGGCCTGCTCTGTTGCGACAGCTGCTTCAGCTGCCGATGCTTCGAAATGCACCGGTAACAGAAAGACCATAAGACTGAGCAGACATGCCAGCTTTCTTCTCATTGTTCTACGCATACAACTACCGAATCATTCTCACAGTGCATAAAGCCCGAAGCAATATGTATTCTGCTCTCCTTTCCAGCTTCGCTGCGTACTCTTATGTCTCCTTCGGCTAAAGTCGAGACGATGGGAGCGTGATGGGGCAGAATCTCGAATTCTCCGAGAGTCCCGGGGAGAAAAACTGCCCCGACGCTACCGGAGAAGAGTTCCTGACTGCTGCTTATGATACGAAGCTTAAGCATTGGACTGCGACAGTATCTTCTTGCCTTTCCCGATAGCCTGTTCAATTGTCCCGACATTCAGGAAGGCCTGTTCGGGGATGTCATCGACCTGTCCGTCGATAATCATATTGAAGCCCTTAATGGTGTCTTCGATATCGACCATTACGCCAGGTACGCCGGTAAACTGCTCTGCCACTGCAAAGGGTTGAGACAGAAATCTCTGTACCTTTCTCGCACGATTTACGGTGAGTTTATCCTCATCGCTGAGCTCGTCCATGCCGAGGATGGCGATAATATCCTGCAATTCCTTGTAGCGCTGAAGTATCTGCTTGACTCTCTGGGCTGTATTGTAGTGAGATTCTCCTACGATGTTGGGGTCGAGAATACGGGAAGTACTCTCAAGCGGGTCGACGGCGGGGTAGATACCGAGTTCGGTAATCTTACGGCTGAGTACCGTCGTAGCATCGAGGTGGGAGAAAGTAGTTGCGGGCGCAGGGTCGGTAAGGTCGTCGGCAGGTACATATACTGCCTGTACAGAGGTGATTGACCCGTTCTTGGTAGAGGTGATTCTCTCCTGCATCTGGCCCATTTCACTCGCAAGGGTCGGCTGATAGCCCACGGCCGAAGGCATCCGTCCGAGCAGGGCCGATACCTCGCTTCCGGCCTGTGTGAAACGGAAGATGTTGTCTATGAACAGAAGTATGTCGTGCGGATCCGTGGGGTCGGTGCTGTCACGCATCGATTCCGCAAGGGTCAGTCCCGAAAGGGCTACGCAGCTTCTCGCCCCCGGCGGCTCGTTCATCTGCCCGAAGACCATGGCGACCTGACTCTCTTCCAATTGTTTCCTGTCTACTTCTGAAAGGTCCCAGCGGTCTTTTTTCATGTCTTCATCGAACTTCTCCCCGTAACGGATGACTTTCGATTCAATCATTTCTCTCAGCAGATCGTTGCCCTCCCTGGTTCTCTCTCCTACACCGGCAAAAACCGAGAAGCCGTTGTGTTTCTTTGCGATATTGTTGATCAGCTCTTTGATAAGCACGGTCTTTCCGACACCGGCTCCACCGAAAAGTCCGATTTTCCCGCCCTTGAGGTAGGGCTCCAACAGGTCTATGACCTTGATGCCGGTATAAAGTACTTCCTGCGAGGTGGTAAGGTCTTCAAACTTGGGAGGCTCTCTATGGATGGGAAGTTCGTGAATCCTGTCCAGATTGCCAAGCCCGTCAATGGCATCCCCTGTCACATTCATTACCCGTCCGCGAATCTGCTTCCCGACAGGCATGGAGATGTATTCGCCCTTGGAAGTGACTTCCATATCTCTGGTAAGGCCGTCAGTGGAGTCCATCGCAACGCATCTGACGGTATCTTCGCCGATGTGCTGTCTCACTTCCATTACTACCTTCATGCCATCGGGGCGAATGACACTGAGGGCTTCATAGATGGGCGGGAGCAGGTTCTGCTCCTTTTCTTTAAGTTCAAAATGCACGTCGACTACGGGGCCGATAATCTGCGCGATATGTCCTTTGAGTTCCGACATTATTTGTACTTTTATGCTATGTTTTGGTCTCCTCCTTTTGCTTTGCAGTGAAAAAAACTACCTTTTGCAAAAAGCACCTGGTGCGAAACCGCGCTAAAGATAGCAATTTTTTTGCCTATCTGTTTACTTGTGGTAAATTATCCAACAAAGGACGAATTTTTTGCAAATGCTTCGCATCTTTGAGGCCGATTTTGCATTTTTGCAGAAATACTCTTATTTTCGCGCTTATTAGTGTACTAAATAATACTGAACATGGAAACTAAACAGTCCAATAGAATTCAGACTTCTATTCTCAACGCTGCTGAAAAGAAGGCTCTTGTGTGGCTTGCGGGGAAACAGCCCAAGTGGGTCAATTCCGATCATCTTACCTTTGTAGGTTTCTTGGGAGCCGTTTTTGTCGGGGCCGGATATCTTCTTTCGAATCTCGATATGAACTGGCTCTGGCTCTCCAACTTCGGTATGCTCGTCAACTGGTATGGGGACTCCCTCGATGGGACCATCGCACGTGTGCGTAAACAGCAAAGACCCATATATGGTTTTTATCTCGACCATACCGTTGATTGTGTCAACGAGATGATAATGTTCTGCTGTGCGGGGCTTTCGGCTATGTGCCACAATTTCCTGGCTCCGGTCATCTGCTACATTTTCTACCTCCTTCTTACCAACAATGTCAATGTCAATGCGCATCTTCGCGGCGAGTTTAAGCTAACCTACGCTAAACTGGGCCCTACTGAATTTCGCATTATCATCATCCTGGCGAACCTTGTGTTTATGTACATTCCTGTCGTGCGGGATTTTGACAAGTTGTGGATGATTTTCGGCAAGCCGCTCCGTGTGGGTGCTATCGACCTGGTTGCGACCGGCATAGCCCTGATTCTGGCAGTGATTTACTTCGTCACCATTATTTCGGACGCTCACTATTATTCCAAGATTGATCCTCGTCCCACTAATTCCGATGAGGAGAAATGAGGGAACTCTTGAGTTATGAAGAAGTTGTCCGGCTCGTCCCTTTTTTCAAAGGGAAAGAGAGTCTGGTGCAGCATATCTTCAATGTTTTGCGGTTCAGTCGCGTTGAAGATATAATCTGGAGGCATTCCGACAAGGCGGGACTGGATTTTACAGAGGCCATCTTCGATGAATTGGGCATTGATATACAAGTCGGAGGTGTGCCGCTTGCGGATATCCCCAAAGCCCCTTTTTTCACTGTTCATAATCATCCGTACGGAGGTTTGGACGGGTGTGCCCTGCTTGACATCTTCCTGCGCCTGGATCCTGATTATAAGTTGATGGTCAATAAGATTCTCGCAAGGATTTACCCTCTTGAGGATAGGTTCATCACCGTAGTTCCTACTCTGGAGCACAAGATTGCCCCCAAAACCGAAAGTATTGGCGGGGTTCGCGATACGATTGCCCAGATACGCTCCGGACACAGCGTGGGAATTTTTCCATCGGGAGCAGTGTCGGATTTGAGTCTCAAGGATCGTTGCGTTCGGGACCGGCCTTGGCAGGAGGGGGCTTTCAGGCTGATGAAAAAGCTTGCGGTGCCAATTGTGCCGGTTCGTTTTTTCGATGGGAATTCCGCTTTCTACTACTCTCTAGGGCTTATAGATTGGAAAGTAAGGCTTCTGCGTTTGCCGTCTGAAGTGTTCAATAAGAAAGGGAAAAGGATGCGTATAGGGATTGGCCCCGTGATAACTCCCGAGAAGCAGGCAGAGTTCGAGGATCTTGAATCTTTTGGCAGGTACTTGCGTAACAGTGTATATGGGATGCCTCTGCCAAAGGAGTTTGTGCGGCGCAGTGAGCTTCCGCGAATCATAGTACCGTAAAATGAGATTGTGCGAGGGAGAGTTTCGCAGGGTGCGCACAAGTCTTTGAGTAATAATAATCGTTTCACCCTGCGAAAAAATGGAGGCCGTCAGGCCGATGGTAAGTCCTCTCCCCGAGGGAGAGGATTTAGGAGAGGGGCAACGTTGGAAGAAAATGAGATTGTGCGAGGGAGAGTTTCGCAGGGTGCGCACAAGTCTTTGAGTAATAATAATCGTTTCACCCTGCGAAAAAATGGAGGCCGTCAGGCCGATGGTAAGTCCTCTCCCCGAGGGAGAGGATTTAGGAGAGGGGCAACGTTGGAAGAAAATGAGATTGTGCGAGGGAGAGTTTCGCAGGGTGCGCACAAGTCTTTGAGTAATAATAATCGTTTCACCCTGCGAAACTTGAAATGAATAAGATACCCAGTTTTACTATTGATCATACCCGCCTTAAGCGGGGAATTTACGTATCTCGTAAGGATGTCGTTGGAGGGGATGTGATTACTACTTTCGACATTCGCATGAAGGAGCCGAACCGCGAGATTGCGCTCAGCGGGCCTGCTATCCATACGATTGAGCACCTTGCCGCCACTTTTCTTCGAAATGACCCGGAGTGGAAGGACAGGGTAATCTATTGGGGGCCGATGGGTTGCCTTACGGGAAACTACTTTCTTTTGAGGGGGGACTTCGCCAGCCGCGACATCGTCCCGCTCATGAGGCGGACCTTTTCCTTTATTGCTTCCTACGAGGGGGAAATTCCAGGGGCTACTCCTTCCGACTGCGGCAACTGCCTCTACCACGACCTTTCCGCTGCTCGTGCTGAAGCTGCAAAGTACCTTCATGAGGTGCTGGAAGTGATAGGGGAGGACAACCTGAATTATCCTGCATAATATGAGAATCGGGATTCTTACTGCGATGGACAGCGAGTATAGCCTAGCTTGCCCGCTGATGGAGCGGTCTGTAACAGAAAACCTGCCTCCCTTCAAAGACATAGAGAAGGCCTCTGGCTCCCGATGTCTTGACCGGACAGAGGATACTTTCTCTTTCAGCGGGCGGGGTCATGACATCATCGTTCGCAAAAGCGGAATCGGCAAGGTTAACGCGGCGCTGTCTGCGTACCGTCTTATTACTGAAGACAAAGTCAGTCTTGTCATCAACAGCGGCTGTGCCGGAGGACTTTCTTCCGATTTGAAGATAGGGGATGCCGTCATCGGGACTTGCTATGCCTACCACGATGTGTGGTGCGGACCTGGTAATGAAAGGGGACAGGTGCAGGGTCTCCCGCCTTTCTTTGAGGCCCCACTGGATCTTATTGTCCGATTGGAAGAAAAATTTGCATCCAAAGGAGGTGTGCATTTTGGGGAAATCTGCACCGGTGATGCCTTTATCGAAAGTACCGAAGATGATGCACGGGTTCTCTCCGTAAGGCCAAATGCACTTGCCTGTGATATGGAGGCCGCCGCCATCGCCCAAACCTGCTTTCTGTCGGGTGTCCCCTTTCTCGCCTACAAGGTCATCAGCGATGTCCATTGTTACGGGGCAGACCGGAGCTGGACACTCTATGACGACTTCTGGGGCCGCCTTGCACACTCCTCCTTCAGCCTGCTATCCGCCATTATTGACAATATCAGGGGGTAGTTTTTTCCCTGTCGCCTTTTCTTTTCGCAAAGCCATCAGAAAGTACGGCTTCGTCTACGCGGTCGGCCACAACAGTCTTTCGCCGCCGAGTCAGCTTTTTGGCTGGTTCTTTTTGACATCAAAGCCCTGCCTTTCGGCTACCCCATTCCGT
Organism: uncultured Muribaculaceae bacterium; assembly: GCA_964608175.1. Classification (GTDB taxonomy): domain Bacteria; phylum Bacteroidota; class Bacteroidia; order Bacteroidales; family UBA932; genus Cryptobacteroides. The sequence continues at coordinate 41,249 of CAZSMO010000015.1, forward strand.
CAGTAAAACCGCCATTTTACTGACCAAACGTTTTCGCAACACCATTCCGTCAGTAAAACCGCCTATTTACTGACCAAATGCTTTCGCAACACCATTCCGTCAGTAAAACCGCCATTTTACTGACCAAACGTTTTCGCAACACCATTCCGTCAGTAAAACCGCCTATTTACTGACCAAATGCTTTCGGCTACCCCAATCCGTCAGTAAAACCGCCATTTTTCCTACCGAATGCTCTCCGGCTTCATAGAGGTCGGCCGTGGCTTTATTGAGATTCCCAATTCAGTCTGGCGCAGGTCCTTAATTAAGGCTACAATTCTTGGGCGAAATGCAAAATAACAGTCGGGGGAAAACGCAATAATTTCCCCCGACTGCCATAAATTGGCTCTCACAATTTGAAAGCTATTGTAAATTCCCCTTACTGAACATCGCTTACAACGGTATTCCCTGCTTCGACCTGCTCGGTAGGCTCGGAAGCGGCGTTGTGCCTGTGAATCCCCATCCAGCCGAGGTTGTCAGTGAAGAACAGTACGGCAAATACCGCAATCACTACCACGATACAAGTGATAATCTTCGGCCAGGGATTTTTCTTGGGAGCATAAGGGTCTTCAAGCGAGGCGAGCTTCGGGTACTTGGCCAGGGAGGTCAGAGTGGCTCCGAAGAGGATGTTGACTATTACCTTGGAGTTCACGGCCCAGCCATTGGCATTGAGGATGGGACCGAGATTTCTCTTACGGAGTTTGGTCCAGGCAATAAACATCGAAGGCCCCGAGATGCAGATAATCAGCACTGCAATCACGATGAGCACGGTGTACCAAGGCTTTACGAGGGCGGCGATTGCCGACCCCAAGACACCTACCGCCATGCCTACGGCAGCAAAGATACCTGCAAACTTACCCACATCGAAGGGTTGCTGCTGGGCTTTGGCCGCATCTGCTTCTGCCTGCGTAACAGGCACTTCATCGGCAGCCTTGGCAAGTCCGGCATCTACGGCTTTCTCTTTCTCTGCAGCGCGTTTGTTGATGCGCTCGGTGATATTGCGGGAAAGCTTTTTGTAAGGTGACCAGAAAGCCTGACGCACGCTTACGGGATTGTCTATAATCTTGGTGACGACGGCATCATAGTCAACTCCATCCCTATCATAGAATACGGCATTCATCCCGGTGCGAAGCGAATCCACATCCCCGTCGGTAAGGATGGCCGCGATGGTCTTCTTCTTGCCGGCAGTCTTGGACGTGCAGTCGCAGTAGATAATATACATTCCGCTCAGGGATGCTCCCTCAACCTGTTTGCTCATATCGTTTACTTCGATGCAGAGTTTGAGGCAGCGCTGGTCGATGTAGAGTTCACCAGCCTCGAAGACGGCTCTTTCCTTCTGATTATAGAAAGCCCCGAAAATCACATAGTTATTGAGAAATTCGTAGAGATAGCGATACAGGTGCATGAATTTGTCGACCGTATCAATCCCTGCGGCTTCGGCTGCAAGCTCTTTGTCGGAAGCGATGAGGGACAGTACTTCGTCCTTTGCCCCGGCCTGAAGCAGGGCGCGAACTTCATCAATTCCAAGGGACTCGACCTGAGAGCCTTTCTTGGCTCCAAGCCAGGCCTTGTAAGGAGCAAATTTGGCTACGATTTCATCCCATTGCTTCTGATTGAGAGTTTTACCGATTTCGGGAATGAGAGCCTTTAGAGTGTCAAAGGCCCCGGTCCAGGCAGGATTGAGGGCATCGAGATGGAGAAGACCATCGGCCTGTGGTTTCGCAAGAGGGTACTCTGCGATTTGGGCCACTTCGGCACTCAGATTGCCTCCACTGATAGCAGCAATCTTGTCGGAAGATACTCCGAGGACTCCTGCTGCGTCAGAGTCAAAGGCCAGCAGGCGGCAACGCATAAAGTAGTCAGCGAGTTTATCCGAAACTGCGGCTACTGCATCGAGGGCCGCCTGGGTGTTGTCGGCGTAGGGCAGGATATCGGCCGTCCTTGCTTCTGCCCATGCCAGGCAGTCAGCAAGGGCAGCGTAGAAATCATTTACAATGCCTTCGTCTACGCCGGCCTCTCCGCTGCGATCCGTCTTGGATCCAATCAAGGCAATTGCCTTTTCGATGGCCTCTTTCGCCGCTGGGTGTCCTTCTGCAGAAGCAGGAGTAACTGTGCCGTCTCCGTTGAATTTGGTGCCGGCGAAGATTTTTACGCTATCGGATGCATCTTCAAGGGAGATTCCTTCTGCATCCTCTTTTCCAAGGGCATGCAGAATCCGTTTCGCGGAATTGTAGAGGAGTTTGCCTTCATCACTGCTCTGATTGATAGCGTTTAGGGGGAGAATTGCAGAGCTGTTAAGCAGCAGGTCCTTGTCGCTCAACAGAGAGGTTGTCCAGGTGGAAGCGGCCACCACTTCATCGATGCGGATTTTGCCATCTGAATCTGAATCGAGGATTCTGAGCGTTTTGGCATCGAAATAAAGTCCGTCTACGGGGCAGGAGAGGACAGTCCAAAGCTTTGGATCCAGTTCATTCAGGTGTGCGATGTCTTCGCCTGAAGAAATCATTACGCGAGTTACTCCACCGAGGGAGCAAAACTGCCAGGGATATTTTTTGTCCATTTATAAGGTTAATTTGTTATTCCTATGTCGTTGAGATTCAAACGTTGCAAATATACGCAAAAAGACGGGGAAGTTGTCCTTTCTTCTGCCCCGTCAATCCGGAAATCCCGATTCTTTGTAACCATATGGATTAAGGTATACCTGTGCAAGTTGCGGACTGGTATGAGGGAAGCTAAAGAAAGCTGTGGGCTGGTATTTCGAGGCCGAAATGAAATGCTTGAGTCATCGGTAGATATAGAGTTTCTGCCCGGGCTTAATCAGCGTGCCGCTTATGCGGTTCCATTTGCGAAGCTGGCTGACACTCACTCCATAGTGTTTGCCGATGGTATACAGGCTATCCCCCTGCTTGACCTTGTAGACGATTGTCTGGCCGGTTCCCGAATTTTCAATGCTGCGGATAACGCTGGCAGCGAGGTATTTGTCGGCCTTGTAGCTGGCCACCTCATCCTGCCTTCCGGTAAAGGCGAGAGCATCTTCCTCCGGCAGGCGGAGCACATATTCCTTCCCGTTTGAGGGGATGATATCGTGCTTGAATTGGGGATTGAGGCATCTCAGCGTGCCTATGTCCGTGCCTATTGTCTCGCTGACCTGGGACAGGTTGAGCTTGCCCCTGATATGGACTGTATCAATATTGTCAGGGATGGTGCAGGGAGTCGGCACGATACCTAATTCGTTGTGGTATCGCAGGGTGTATAGGGCGGCTACCATGGCTGGCAGATAGGAACGGGTCTCTTGAGGCAGGTATGGGTAGATGGACCAGTAATCCGTTTTGCCACCGGCGAGTTTGATGGCTTTACGGACATTCCCGTAGCCACAGTTATAGGCACTTACTGCTAAAGGCCAGTCTCTGAATTCCCGATAGGCATCACGGAGGTAGCGGGCCGCTGCATCCGTGGATTTGTATACATCCATCCTTTCATCGACATAGGAACTTATTTCCAAGCCATAGGCCTTTGCCGAGGCGAACATGAATTGCCACAGCCCTTTAGCTCCGGCTTTGGAGGTGGCTTTGGGGTTGAGGCGAGATTCGATGATTGCAAGGGAAGTGAGTTCGAGAGGAAGGCCGTATTTGTCGAATATTTCTTCAAAAACAGGCATATAGTGCCCGCATAAGCCGATTATCCGTGCCATCTCCTTGGAATTTCTTTCGGAGTAGGAAATAAGGCAGGAACGGACCACAGAATTATAAGGCAGGCTAATGGGGGAGTCTAAACTTTCGAGCCTTTGGACATAGACGCTATCCGGGGTCTTGCCGGCGGGGTAGGAGGTTTCCCAACCGGCTGCACTGATGGGGCTTTCGGGATGAAAGTCTGCGGTGGAATCGGGAATTCCCAGCAGGTCTTTCCAAGTGGCCTTGCGCTCGATGCATTTAGTAATATAGACAGTATCTCTCTGTTTTTGGAGTCCTTTAAGGGAATCTACAGTGCTTTGAAGGGCAGCGTTTTCCCGAATGAGCTCCTTGCGGCTTCTCCGGTCGCAATTAATGCCCGCAAATAAGTTCAAAGGCAGAAGCAGCAGTACTGCGAGAGTAGCTGTCCTAATATGAAAAATGCCCGATTTTGTCATTCACAAAAATACTGATTCCGACCGATAAATACAAGTATAAGCATGTCTCAAGCCGAGAACGTCTGCTGCGTCAGGGAGTAGAGGGGGACTAACTCCCGCTCAGCAGCCTTTCCAACTCTGGCAGCAGGCTTTCATCGGCAGGGAGCCAATTGACGGAGCGAAGCTCGCCAGCGGAGAGCCAACGGGCGGCTTCGTGCTCGTTAAGCTGGGGCGTAGCGGTTGTGAGGGTGCAGAGGAAGCAACGCATAATGAGGTGGAACTTGGGATAATCCCACTCAACGCTCCCAAGGAGTTTGCCTACTGTAACCTCAGCGGAGAGTTCTTCCCGTATCTCCCGCACAAGGGCCTGCTTCGGGGATTCTCCGCTCTCGATTTTGCCTCCCGGGAACTCCCACCAATCCTTGAATTCTCCGTATCCACGCTGCGTTGCGAACACCCTGCCGCCTTTAAGAATAACAGCTGCCACTACTTCCACCTGCTTCATAATCATTCGTGAGTATAAATATCCCTTATTCCCAAGCTGCGAAGGTAATCGCAGTCACTGTCCGGAGAAATGTCCGAATTGATGTGCCATTGAAGAGTCTGTTCATTTGAGACCGTCGGAGACAAAGTTAACATTTTTGCTGTAATGATGTGCGGACTTTTATTCTTATGTTCACTTTTTTAACTTAATGGGCTGAATGACATGCTCGAGCGCCATGAACACCCTTTCCCGCTTTTTGCACGAAAGCCGATAAAATGGTAAATTTGCATCCGCGCAGTTCTTTTGTTATGAAAGAATTCCTAATCTGTCATTGCACTTTATTGAGCTTATGCACTTAACGGACCTTGGGCTTCTCGGGCTTTTTATCGGTACCTTTCTGGCCGGTTCAATCGTGCCCTTTTCCTCGGATGTCCTCTATGTAGCAGTACTGGCGGCATGGGGACAGAGGGAGATTGAGTGCCTGATTGTGGCAACATTGGGAAATACCCTCGGAGCTTTCTCGACATATTATATTGGCCGGCTTGCGAAGATAGAATGGATTTCGAAGCATCTCAGGATTTCACAGAAAAAAATAGAGAAACAGAAAGCAGTAATCCGTAAATGGGGAGTCTGGGCAGCCCTGATTGGCTGGGTGCCGGTAGTGGGGAAGCCCATACTCATTGCTCTTGGCGTGTACCGATGCAAGCCGGTTCCAACGATGCTGCTTACTTTCGTTGGGATAGCCCTGCGTTTCTCAATCTGGACCCTGGTACTGCTGCCTCTCAATCTTTGACGAGTCTGTTTATGCGAAGCTGGCGGACTTTGTCCTGGAGCAGCAGTACAAGTTTGAACTGCCCGTCACGTCCGCCTGCAAGCAGGGAAAGGCGCTTGAACATCTCGTAGGAATTGGGCTTGAGAATATTGGTCGCTGGAGTCTTGAGTCGAAGTGAGTCCCTTTTGGTCTTGTATTCGACGTTTTCCCGTTTGAGTTCTTCGTCCACGAGAGCTGTGAAAGCCTCGGCCTCTTCGTGTGTCGTGTCAGCCTTGTCAAACTCGAAATAGAAATCATAATTGGCATTTTCGGGTGAGGCGAAACCAATGAAGAAATTTACCTTCCGTCCGCTGTCCTGCTCTGCCTTATGCACCGCATCGATAAACTGTTTCTCGTAGAGTTTCTCGCCGGTTATGCTCACAATGCCGTTAATCTTCTGAACGAGGTGGATCTTCGGGGTTTTGTGGTAGAAGCCGCCGACTTCGACCAGATCACACATATTGTAGCGGTACAGTCCTGAAAAGGTCGTGACATAGATGCAGTACCGCTTTCCCATTTGGAGTTCGTGGAGACGCCAGAAACGGGGGTTAGGGGAGTCTAAATCCTTCTCTTCCACGAATTCATAGTAATTCATATTGGGGAACAGGGTGGTGTCTGTCCCGGAGTCAAGGACGATTCCGAAACGGCATTCCGAGGCGGCAAAGCCGACTTCCTGATAGAAAGTCTTTTCGGGAATCATCGTAGCCACCTTGTCGGAAGCGATCTTTGTGTTGCCGCATTTCCATGTGTTGAGAAATTGCAGATTTGGCCAGAAATCCTTGAACTGAGGCTCAGGGTGTTCTGCCTTGACTCTGCGCAGAAATTCTGCGCGTTTGGGATTTGGCTTGAGCCCTTCGCCTACTTCCTTGCGCACTTCGTCCGGAATATCGTATTTGTCTGATATAGTGCCTTTTTCTATATCTTCAATGTATTCATCGAAATGGACGACAGCGGCCTTGGCGAACTCCAGCATGGTGGACGGGTTGGCAGTGACAATGAAAGTCACATCCTGCTCCAGACCTAAACGCATCATGAGGTAATACCGAGCCGTGTAGTCGGGGATGTCGTTTATACACTGGGGGATAATGTATTTCTTTCGGATGAAGTAAGGAATTTTTCTCTGGGTGAGCCCTGATACGGAGCCGCAAATCGTGCCGTCCGGAGCATATCCTTCAACCACCTTGCTGACCGACTGGAAAAGTCGCCCGTCCTGCCAGTGGGGCCGGTGCGCTACCACATCGTCAATCCACACACGGGACATCTTGGAATAGACCGTGCTCATATACTTGTCCGAAATCGGAATGTATTTTGGCTTGGAGGTTGTACCGGATGTAGTGGCGTACATCAGGGGTTTGCCGGGAATCAGCACATTGGGCTCCCCGTTTTTGTGCCTTTCCACATAGGGTCGGAAAGCTTCGTAGTCCGCAGGCGGAACGGCGGTTTCGTAAATTCGGAAAAGATGATCGTTGTTCTTGGTCCAAAGAAGTTTATGAAAATGATGCTCCTTGCCGTAAACCGTATTTTCGCTGGTAGAGAGTATCTTGCGGAGTGTGCGTGCGGAGGACCATTTGGGATAAAAACTCGCAAAACTGAGCTTTATCCGCACAGGCAGGGCATAAAGCCGCATCGCCGCGTTCGTAATCAGATTTATAAGTTTCATACACATTTCGGCAGTGTTTGCACCACCGGATAACGGGCGAAGTTAACAAAATCTTGGGACTTCCCAAAAGGAAAAAGACTGCCGTGAGTGTTTCAAAACAGTCGTTCAGCTTCTTATTGCGAGAGTTTCCCGCTGTCAAATACGGCTTTGTAAAGCGTGTGCAGGGAATCGAGTTCGGCACTGTATTTTTGAGGAAGGGGATTGGCAGCTGGAGATTTCATATTGAGAGGGTCAATGGGAGAACCGTTCTTCCATACCCTGAAATCGAGATGCGGCCCTGTACTTGCACCGGTGGATCCGACATAGCCAATAACCTGACCCTGAGAAACTTTAACCCCTTTGCGTATTCCCTTTGCAAAGCCCTTAAGGTGCAGATAACCGGTGGTATAGGTGCTGTTGTGCCGGATTTTGATGACATTTCCGCCACCCGTGGTTGTCCATCCCGCAGATATGACCGTGCCATCGCCAAGCGCGAGCACCGGTGTCCCTGCCGGTGCAGCGTAATCGACCCCGGTATGCGGTCGTACCCGTCCTGTAATAGGGTGCTTACGATGATAGGTAAACCTGCTGCTGACCCGTTTGTATTTGAGCGGGGCTTTGAGAAAGGCTTTGCGCAGATTTTTGCCGGAGGCATCGTAGTACTTGTCACTGAGACCGTCGTGGTCGAAGCGGATTGCGTAAATCTCGTCCTTGCCGCGGCTGTACCTGGCACAGGAAATATCCCCTGTATAGAGGAATTCCCCTTCGCTGCTGACTACGGGATAGACGACCTGGAAGCGATCCCCCTCTTGAAGGGTAAAGAAGTTGACGGTCCATGCGTAGATTTCGGAAAGCTGGTCTACTAGGGCGGCAGTTTCCGCTTCCCCTGCTCCCGCATCCAGCAAATCCACCCAAAGCGAGTTGCTGATTGTGACATCGATGTAGCGGGGATCCGTCCGGGTCGGCCTGCGGTAATTCCACAGGCAGAGCGAGTCGGTGCACTTGAATACCGTTTTATTGACCTTATTGTGACTATATACCACATATTCGAGTACGGATGATGAATCCGTATCGCTATAGTAGCTGTCGACCCTCGCTCCTGAACGCATTCTGCGTGGGTTGAAGACAGTGTCAAGCCGTGAAGTAAGTGTGGCGGCATCGCTGCGGGACAGCCCTAACCGAGTCATCAGGGCAGGGAAAGTCTCCCCATTCCTGACCTTGGTGGAATCGTGCCTGTAATCTGAAGCCCTGAATCCTATGGGCGGGACAGGCTCCTCTTTTCTATGCGTAGACGGATTTCCGCAGGCGGAAATCAAAACAAGGGCGAGAAAAATGCCGAAAAAATTTTTTTTGTTCATTACAATGACGCAAAGTTAGCGATAAAATCGCTATTTTTGTGCTTCCGCAAACGGAATTAATATCTCTCATGGTCCGTATCTATTGCAAGAACACAAAAACCTACAAGGAGTTCACCGAGGGCACGACTCTCCTTGACATGCTGCCCGATTTCGATTTCCCCAAACCCTATCCGATTGTTTCGGCTAAAGTCAACAATGTGTCGCAGGGCCTTAAGTTCAAGGTCTATAACAACAGGGATGTGGAGTTCATAGATGCCACTGATCCGAGTGGACTGCGGGTCTACCAGCGCTCGCTTTTCTTCCTTCTCTGTAAGGCTGCACACGAAGTTTTCCCAAGCAGCAGGGTCTATATTGAGCATCCGTTGTCTGGGGGCTTCTACTGCAACCTCAAGAAAAAGGATGACTCTCCGCTTAACGATGAGGATATAGAGCGGCTCAAAGCCCGAATGTGGGAGATTGTCCGCGAGGGTACGGCTTTTCACCGCAGGGAAGTTCAGGTTGGGGAAGCCATCAGGCTCTTCCGTGACCTGGGCTATATTGACAAGGTTCGCCTGTTGGAGACCAGCCCTGAGGTCTATACGGATTATTACCTGTTGGGGGATACCCCGGACTACTACTATGGCAGACTCCTTCCTACGGCAGCCTACCTTACCGTATGGGATGTGCAGAAATGTCACGATGGGCTTCTGATTCGTGTTCCTGACAGGCATAATCCCTTAATGCTCACGCCTTTTGTCGCTCAACCCAAGACTTTTGAAATCTTTTCGGAGAATCTTCGTTGGAGCATTATCACCAAGCTCAACAATGTGGGGGATGTGAATCACAAAATCCTTGCCGGAGGCGGGTCGGAGCTGATTCAGGTTGCGGAAGCTCTTCAGGAGAAGAAAATCGTCAAAATCGCTGAAGAAATCGAGAGCCGCTACTGCAATAAAGGAGTGAGGCTTGTGCTGATTACCGGTCCGAGCAGTTCGGGTAAAACCACTTTCTGCAAGAGACTCTCAATCCAGTTGAAGGCTTGCGGACTGCAGCCCTTGTCCTTTTCTACTGACGATTATTTTGTCAATAGGGAAGATACGCCACTGCTTCCAAACGGGCAGTACGATTTCGATAACTTCGACACTGTGGACCACGAAAAGCTACAGGATGACATTGTGCGCCTGCTCGCAGGGGAAGAGGTCGATGTGCCGGTATATAATTTCAAGACCGGCAAACGGGAATATGTAGGCAAAAAGCTTCGCCTTCGCGACGGAAGCCTGCTGCTCGTAGAGGGTATTCATGCGCTCAATCCTGCTCTTACAGAGAGAATTGCCGATGATGTAAAATTCCGTATCTTCATTTCAACCCTGACCAGCATCAGCTTGGACAATCACAACTGTATTCCAACCAGCGACAACAGACTCCTAAGGCGTATAGTGCGGGACTACAATATGGGAGCTTTCTCTGCAAGGGAGACTATCAGCCAGTGGCCGAGCGTGCTTGATGCCGAGGAGAAGTGGATTTATCCCTATCAGGAAAATGCTGATGTGATGTTCAATTCGTCTTATCTTGTGGAGTTCGCGGTGCTACGAAACCACGCCGATACTATTTTGCGCGCGGTGTCGAAGAATACCCCGGAATACGCTGAAGCGCATCGGCTGCTCAAGTTCATACACTATTTCATCGCTATTTCCGATGCCCAGATTCCGCCGACTTCTCTAATGAAGGAATTCGTGGGCGGAAGCAGTTTTTAGGAGTATAATGAGAGCGGAAAATTCGTAATTTTGAGCCTGTTTTTAGGGAAGATTGTGCGTGGGAGAGTTTCGCAAGCGCGCACAAATCTTTGACTGATAACGACTTAATCACTTGTGAAACTTTTGCGTAATGATAACGCTCTTAATCAGTATTGTTTGTCTTATCCTCGGTTACATCTTTTATGGGAGATTCGCCGAGAAAATTTTCGGGCCGGATCCGGCTAGGAAGACCCCGGCCTATGCACTTCAGGACGGGATAGACTATGTCCCCATGCCGATGTGGAAAGTGTATATGATACAGTTCCTTAACATCGCTGGGACTGGCCCTATTTTCGGGGCAATCATGGGGGCTATGTTCGGGCCTTCCTGCTATCTGTGGATAGTGTTCGGCTGTATTTTCGGCGGGGCGGTGCACGATTATTTTACCGGCATGCTTTCTGTCAGGCACAATGGGGACAGCCTGCCGAATCTCGTTGGCAGCGAACTGGGCAAAGGCACCAAGAATGTCATGCTGGTATTTTCCGTGCTGATGCTTGTGCTTGTAGGGACGGTTTTTCTCTATAGCCCGGCCCTGATTCTCGGACAACTCACTGGCGGAACGATGATTTGGGTTCTAGTGATTCTTGCCTACTATGTGCTTGCGACCCTGATTCCGATAGACAAAATCATCGGCAAGATTTACCCTCTCTTCGCTTTTGCCCTGATTTTTATGGCCGTATCTCTTTTTGTCTGCCTGCTGATTCATTGGCCCGGCGCTACGCCTGAAATTTGGGACGGACTTCAGAACCGCAGTCCCGAGTCCGGAAGTATTTTCCCTTGTCTCTTTATTACGATTGCCTGCGGGGCTGTGAGCGGCTTCCATGGCACCCAGTCTCCCCTTATGGCCCGCTGCATTGAGAATGAGAAGATGGGTAGGCCGGTATTCTATGGGGCAATGATTACGGAGGGGCTTGTCGCACTTATTTGGGCGACCGTGTCATCGTACTTCTTCTATGGCGGAGGCAGTGCCGCGATGAATGCAGAGGGGGTTGTGGCTGCGCCAAAAATTGTGACGACGGTTTGCAAATACTGGCTGGGAACATTCGGAAGCATACTGGCGATTCTTGGAGTTGTGGCGGCTCCGATTACCAGTGGGGATACGGCACTTCGGTCTGCCAGACTTATTGTGGCGGAGGCGTTTAAGCTCGATCAAGGGCCGATCCGCAATCGTCTCTTTATATCGGTTCCGATTTTCATCGTTACCGGTGTCTTGCTTTGGTTCAATATTTCGGACGAAAACGGCTTCAATATCATTTGGAGGTATTTCGGCTGGGCCAATCAGACTCTTGCCGTCTTTGCACTCTGGACCATTACGGCTTTTCTGTCCCGCAAACGCAAAGGAGTGAGTTACTTGATGACCCTGTTTCCGGCCTGTTTTATGACCTCGGTTTGCCTGACCTTCATCCTGACTGCAAAGATTGGCTTCAATCTGCCCGAGAGTTGGAATCCATGGATTGGGATATTCACCTTCGCAGTCTCGCTAATCCTCTTCTACAGTGCACGAATGCGCCGACTGCGCAGTGTTTCGACAATATAAATTTTGCTGCTGACGACATGGAGAGTTGCATCCCTGTAAAGTGACAGGCGGCTTTCTGACTCTTTATATCATCTCTGTGCCTTGACATCATTCCCGTCAAGCCAGCTCATCGCCAGCCGACTTGCTTCCTGTCTGCAGCAACACCCCCCGTCACGACAGCTCATCGCCAGCCGACTCGCTTCCTGTCTGCAGCAGCACCCCCGTCACGACAGCTCATCGCCAGCCGACTCGCTTCCTGTCTGCAGCAGCACC
>CAZSMO010000016.1:0-46248 GCA_964608175.1 uncultured Muribaculaceae bacterium
ATGAAGTGTACTATTGGAGGGAGCGTAATGACGAGGTCGACTTCATCGTCAACCGTGAAGGAAACCTGACAGCCTTGGAGGTCAAAAGCGGGAGACGCGGCTCCAACAAAGGGCTGTCTGTGTTTACAGACAAGTTCCATCCCAGTAGAGCACTTGTCATAGGGACGAACGGCGTTAGCCTGGAGGACTTTTTCTCCGCAGACGTGGATGATGTCATAGCATAGGTTGAATTGAAGGAAAGTGACCAGAAAATCCTTGAGGCAATGCGGTATAATTCGGACGTCTCAATTAGGGAGCTGCAGGCAATCACCGCCCTATCAGAGAGCGGGGTCAAGAGAATAATTCGCAAGCTAAAGGGAGACGGGGTCATCAGGCGGGTTGGTCCGGACAAAGGCGGCCACTGGGAGGTCGGGTAAGAATTGTTGGCAAAAAAGTGGTATACTTACCACCAATTAGAAAAGTTTTCCGTTATGAAGTACTTAAATGTCGCTAAGGCAATGTTGCGGAAGAAGCCGGAAGTCCGCGCACTATGGCTTAAGACATCCGATAGGAACGACTAAAACGCCGTCTTCGGCGCGTCTGTATGGGTTCTGCCCGTTCCCCGTCAGAACCATCATGAAGGAAGGCGCTTTCATCTTTGAGGTGTCTATCTTATTATTCAGAGACACTAAACTTTTAGCGCCCTCTTCGATAAGTTTCGCGCCACCGAGTTTAATCTCAATCAAACCATAGGAACCGTTTTCGAGATGGATTACAGCATCGCATTCCAAGTTGTTTTTGTCTCTGTAGTGGTACACAGAGCCGTCAAGGGCATCGGCGTACACCCTCAAATCCCTTATCGCCAGTGTCTCAAACAAAAGGCCGAAAGTGTTAAGATCATTCATTAAATCCTGTGGGCCGAGCCCAAGAGCGGTGGTCGCTATCGAAGGATCTGTGAAATACCTTGTGTCAGATGTACGAATGGCGGTACGGCTCCTTAAGTTAGGGTTCCATGCCAATGAGTCTTCAATAACGAAGATCTTCTTAAGCGCGTTTATATAGGAATATACGGTGTATTCTGACAGGGAGTCCTCGGCGTTGCTTTTCAAGTCAGCAAGAATCGTCTCAAGTGTAGCCTGCGAGCCTTGATTGCGGGCATAAGAACGCATTAGGCGTTTGGCTGTCTCTTCATTGCGCTGAACATCGTCAGCCCTTGAAATGTCAGACGACACTACGGCCTTGTAATATTCCTTAGCTTGTAAAAGAGATGACCTGCGGTTGTTCTTTAAAACAGCTTTAGGCCATCCGCCGCGGCATGTCAGAAAAGCCAGGTCTTCAAGTTCGATATGGCTTGCTCCTCTTAAGTTACCGAAATTGCTGAACAATGCTCCGAGGCTGACATCACCGGTTGATTCGCCTGATTCCCAGAGGCTCATCGTCCTGAGTTTCAACCTTGCTATACGTCCTGTTCCTGTATGATATATTCTCTCATCCTCAGTCTTGGGCTTTGGGGGAACACTTGATCCTGTCAATATAAATTGTCCATCATTGTTTCGCCTGTCCACTTCATTTCTCACTGCGTCCCATATTTGAGGCGCAAGCTGCCATTCATCAATGAGTCTTGGCGCAAGCCCTGCAAGCAAAACATTGACATCTGTTTTTGCCATCGCAAGATTTTGCGTTCTGCTCTTTGGATCTGACATGAATAAAACGCTTGCAGCTTGCTGAAGAGCCAAGGTTGTCTTTCCACAGTATTTAGGCCCCTCTATCAGGACAGCACCCATTGCATCCAGCAGGTCAGTCAGTATCTGATCGGCAACACGCTTCTTATATAATTCCATAAGCATAAAATTCAACTATTGCAAAAATAGTCATTTTCTTTGATTTTCAATCAAAAACACAAAAGATGTCATGCCACTTGGCCGTTTTTCGTCATGTCACCTGGCTGTCAACCGCAACTGACATCTGACTGCCACAGAAGTCAAAGGACAATTCGGGGCGTCCACCGGGAAGTCGGGTAAGAATTATTGACAAAAAAGTGGTATATTTACCACCAATTAGAAAAGTTTTCCGTCATGAAGTACTTAAATGTCACTAAGGCGATTGCTGCCTGGAACGCCATACAACCGCTCTCTGACCATGACAGGGAACGCCTCACCCGAAAGTTCATCGTGGATTTCAACTTCAACAGCAACCACATAGAGGGCAACACGCTGACCTACGGCCAGACGGAACTCTTGCTGCTTTTCGGGAAGGTCGTCGGTGAGGCCGAGATGAAAGACCTTGAAGAAATGAAAGCAAGCGATGTCGGACTGAAGATGGCAGAGGAGCAGGCGGGCATCAAGGATATGCCGCTGACACAGAACTTCATCCGCCAACTGCACAAGACACTGCTACGAGAGGATTATACAGTTTGGCGTGAGCTCCCCGGCGGAGAACAGACCAGCTACCTCATCCATGCCGGTCGCTATAAGACCCGTCCAAACAGCGTCATCACCCGCTATGGAGATCTATTCGAGTATGCCTCTCCAGAAGAGACTGCGGCATTGATGTCCGACCTTGTGGACTGGTACAACGATGAAGAGGCGGCAGGGAAGCTCTCCCCTATCGAATTGGCTGCACTGTTTCATTACCGTTACATACGAATACATCCTTTCGAGGACGGTAACGGACGCATAGCCAGGCTTATGGTCAATTATATTCTTTCAAGGCACGACTATCCGATGATAGTAATCAGAAGCCGGTCAAAGAAAGAATATCTGGAGGCCCTCCACCAAACAGACATTGAAGTCGGCCCGACACCAAGCATCGGTGCACATGCAAGACTGGATCAAATCCGCCCTTTCCTGAGATTCTTCTCCGCAGTCGCGGCGGAGGAAATCTACAATGATGTCCGTTTCCTGACGGAGCCGGACGAGAATGTCTGGTGGTATGACGGTCAGCGGATCGAATTCCGGACTCCGAACTATGCGAAGATATTGCGGCTCATGCAGTCTCAACCCTCAGTCACTATCGAGGGCCTTCGGGAACAGCTGGGGATCAACAAATCAGCAGTTCAGCGCCTGATGGGCAGTCTCAAAGATAAAGGTTACATCGAAGCCCGGGATAAAGATGGAGGCTGGCGCGTAATCATTACACCATCCGCATGACGACATCATGACATATTGGTAAAACTCGAGAGTAAAGAAGAATGGATAAGGACATGGAACAACAGGTACAAAGCGGCAGGGAGAGCATTTGGGATCTCATCCGGAGGCTCTGCCCCGACGGGGTGGAGTATAAGAGGCTGGGGGAGGTGGGGGAATTTGAAAGGGGTTCGTCTCTCGTCTCAAAAGATGCTGTTGAAGGGAATATCCCTGTCATTTCCGGTGGTCAGAAACCAGCCTTTTATCATAATATAGCCAATAGAACTGGAGAAACGATTACTGTCGCGGGCTCTGGAGCATACGCAGGGTATGTGGCTTATTGGGATAAACCTATCTTCGCAGCAGATTGCTTCACCGTGAAGCCCAAGACGGCGGTGGGGGGGGTGGTGGAGGTAATCTTTTAATACCCAAATACTTATACCACTTTCTTCTAAATAATCAGCAGAAGATTTACTCAAAGAAAAAGGGCGCAGGGGTTCCCCATGTGCATGGGCGAGATATTGCTAATCTCGAAATCCCGGTGCCGCCGATGGCGGTGCAGGAGAGGATAGTGGAGATACTGGACAGCTTTACTGAGCTGGAGGCGGAGCTGGAGGCGGAGCTGGAGGCGGAGCTGGAGGCCAGGCGCAAGCAGTACGAGTATTACCGCGACAGTCTGCTCTCGTTCGATAAGGGGGGGTCAACAGCAAGTGAGGTTCAATGGAAAACTTTGGGAGATGTTTGCGACTTTGTGAATGGATTTGCCTTTAAAAGTAACCTATTCAAATCGTCAGGAAATAAAATCATAAGAATAACCAATATTAAAGATTCAAGAGTTGATACTGAAGACGTAAAGTTTTTCGATCCAAACGATTATAAAATGGATTTGGGACAATTTATTGTAAAAAAGGGGGACATTCTTGTGGCAATGTCGGGTGCAACAACAGGAAAGATAGGTTGCTATACTGATACAGAGTGTGCTTATCTAAATCAACGGGTAGGTAAATTTATACCAAATAGCAGCCTCTTGAATAACAGATACTTATTCCACTTTCTTTTATCTCAGACTACCATATTGCATTTGTTAGCCGGTGGAGGTGCTCAACCCAACCTTAGCTCTAACATCTTGATGCAAGCTATTAACATCCCCATCCCTCCCCTCGCCGAGCAGGAGCGCATAGTCTCGATTCTCGACCGTTTCGAGGCGCTGACTTCCGACCTTTCATCGGGACTTCCCGCAGAGATCAAGGCCCGGAGACAGCAGTACGAGCATTACCGCGACGCTCTTCTCTGCTTCCCCCGAAAGGGGGCCTGACGGCGGTAATATTTCCGACATATTCCTTTTCACAACATATTCACTTACAATATATTCACTTACCAAATATTCCCTTTCCACACCCCATGTCCACACTGAACCTGATATCCCAAAACCCCGAAAGCACCGTAGTCACCGAATTCAAGCCCTCCGACAAGCGTGAGACCTCCTACCAGAGCGAGGCAGACCTCGAAAAGGCCTTCATCCGCCAGCTGCAGGAGCAGGGCTATGAATACATCCCCGTCAAGGACGAACCCGCCCTCATAGCGAATCTCCGCACCCAGATAGAGAAGCTCAACGACTTCCGTTTCACCGACGAGGACTGGGACTTTTTCTTCAGAAACGTCCTCTCCAACAGCAACGAGGGCATCATAGAGAAGACCCGCACCATCCAGAGCGACCCGGTGAAGGTGCTCCCACTCTCCGCCAAAGGCTCCGACGGGGTGACTTTTCGTAACATAAAGCTCATTGACAAGGAAAACATCCACCGCAACTCCCTCCAGGTCATCAACCAGTACGCCACCGAAGACGGTGCCCGCCCCACCCGCTACGATGTCACCATCCTCGTAAACGGACTTCCCCTCGTGCATGTGGAGCTCAAGCGCAGGGGCGTGGACCTTCGCGAAGCATTCAACCAGATAGACCGCTACGGGAGGGACTCCTTCTGGGCCGGCAGCGCCCTGTTCGAATATGTGCAGCTCTTCGTCATAAGCAACGGCACGCTCACGAAATACTACTCCAACACCACCCGAGACGCTCATGTGGCCAAAACGAGGGAGCTTCGCGCCAAGAGCTCCTCCAAGAGCAGCGGAAGCTACGAGTTCACCTCCTGCTGGGCCGACGAGAAGAACCGGGCCATCACCGACCTCACTGACTTCACCGCCACCTTCTTCTCCAAGCACACCATCCTCAATATTCTTACACGCTACTGCGTCTTCACTGCCGAAGGGAACCTGCTCGTGATGCGGCCCTACCAGATCGCGGCCACGGAGAAGATTCTGCAGAGAATCCTCATCGCCTCCAACGACCGCAAGCGCCTCGGCACCACCGCCGCAGGGGGATACATCTGGCACACCACGGGCAGCGGCAAGACACTGACCTCCTTCAAGACCGCCCAGCTCACCTCCAGGATGGACGGCATCGACAAGGTCCTCTTCGTGGTGGACCGCAAGGACCTCGACTACCAGACCATGAAGGAGTACGACCGCTTCGAGAAGGGGGCAGCTAACTCCAACACCAGCACGGCCATCCTGGGAAAGCAGCTGGAAGACAAGGACTGCAGGATCATCATCACCACCATCCAGAAGCTCAGCCGGTTCGTCTCAGCCAACAGGCGCCACCCCATCTACGAGGCGCATGTGGTGCTGATTTTCGACGAATGCCACCGCTCCCAGTTTAACGAGATGCACGAGGCCATCACCCGCTCCTTCAAGCGCTATCACATGTTCGGCTTCACGGGAACCCCGATATTCCCGAAGAACTCTTCGAGCAGCGGCCTCCCCCACCTCAAGACCACGGAGCAGGCCTTCGGCGACAGGCTCCACAGCTACACCATCATCGACGCCATCAACGACAGGAACGTCCTGCCCTTCCGCATTGACTACATCAAGACCATGAGCAGCAAGGAGGGCACCCTCGACGAAAAAGTCTGGGGGATCGACACCGAGGCCGCCTTCCTCTCCCCGGAGAACATCTCCAACGTCACCCGCTACATCCTTGAGCATTTCGACCAGAAGACCAAACGCAACTCCTACTACACCCTTGACAACAAGCGGGTGGCGGGGTTCAACTCAATCTTCGCGACCTCCTCCATCCAGGCAGCGGTGCTCTACTACAAGGAGTTCCGCTCTCAGATGGCCCTGCTCCCTCCCGACAAGAGGCTCAAAGTGGCCCTCATCTACAGCTACGCCCCCAACGATGCCCCGTTCGAGCAGGAGGGCTTCATGGACGAGGAGAATTCGGACTCCACGGCGGGGCTTGACAGCAATTCGCGGGACGCCCTCGAGGCCGCCATCAAGGACTACAACTCAATGTTTCACACCTCCTTCGACACCTCCCCGGAGAAGTTCCAGAACTACTACAAGGACCTCTCGCTGAGGATGAAGAACAAGGAAGTGGACCTGCTGATTGTGGTCAATATGTTCCTGACCGGCTTCGATGCCAAGACCCTCAACACCCTCTGGGTGGACAAGAACCTGCGCCTGCACGGCCTCCTTCAAGCCTTCTCAAGGACCAACCGCACCCTCAACTCGGTCAAGACATTCGGCAACATAGTCTGTTTCAGAAACTTGGAGGACGCCACCAACGAGTCCCTGGCCCTGTTCGGAGACGAGAAGGCGGGAGGCATCGTCCTGCTTCGCAAGTTCGACGACTATTACAAAGGCTACGATGACGACGGCGGCAAGCACCACGCAGGCTACGCGGAACTCGTCGACTCGCTGCTGAGGTCGTACCCGCTCGGAAGCCCCATCGTCTCCGAGAAGGCGAAGAAACGCTTCGTGTCTCTTTACGGGAGCCTGCTACGAGCCATCAACATCCTTCAGTGTTTCGACGACTTCACGGGGAAGGCCCTTCTGAGCGAGCGGGACATGCAGGACTACCAGAGCCGATACATCGACATCTACAACGAGTTCCGCAATCGGAAGAAGCACGACAAGGATAACATCAACGAGGACCTTCGTTTCGAAATCGAGCTCGTCAAGCAGGTCGAGGTGAACATCGACTACATCATCTCCCTGATAAAGAAGCACCACGAGGAGAACACGCTCAACGCCGAGGTCTGCCTGTCAATTGCCAGGACGATGGACTCCAGCCTGGAGCTCAGGAACAAGAAAGAGCTCATCGGGAACTTCATCGCATCGCTCACACCCCAGACGGCCGACGTGGACCAGAGCTGGCAGGACTATGTCCGCACCCAAAAGGAGCATGAACTCAACCTTATCATAGACGAGGAGCACCTCAAGAGCGAGCAGACCCGCCGCTTCATCGACGCGGCCTTCAGGGACGGGGCCATCCGGGAGTCCGGCACCGAGCTGGCGGGGCTGCTGCCTCCGATGTCGCGTTTTGGCTCGGCACGCGCTCAGAAGAAAGAGACAGTCCTCCAGAGGCTCAAGGCCTTCTTCGAGAAATTCAGAGATCTTGCATAGGCAGAATAAGGCTCGTGAGGACACAACTTTCGACCACCTGCCACACCAATCCCGCATAGACTGCCCTGTAGGGCACATCAAGGGGGCATGTCACATCACAATGGCGACACCTGCCACGCCAATCGGCCTCCCATCCCCCCTCTATGGCCTTCCGATGTGGAAGGTCAATTCACGGATACTGCCATTAAACTTTCCGAGGCCTAATGACGGCCCTTTAAGCTATGTCCAAGGACACAAGGCATTAATCAGACTTTCCGGCAGGTCGGGAAACTTTCATGGAAGAAAGTACCATGTAGACAACAAGGAGCACGAGCGGAATGATGGCTATGCTTTCGGCACCGCCTGAGACGTTCCAGTCGTAGAGAAACCAGTCCACACCGGCAAATTTCAATATTGCCGAGACAACCCCCATCAGTGCACCGCCGGCGATAAAGCCGGAGGCAATAAGCGTTCCCTTGTCCTGACGGGCCTTATTGATGGCTTCGTCTTTGGAACGGGTACTGACAAACCACGAAATCGCACCGCCAAGCAGAAGCGGAAGGTTGAGATCAATGGGGATAAACATTCCAAGGCAGAAAGCAAGGGAGGGTACTCCACAGAAATTCAACACGATAGCAATCACAGCCCCGATACCATAGAGTAGCCACGGAGCCTTTCCCCCGTTCATCATCGGCTGGATAATCGCCGCCATGGCATTTGCCTGAGGGGCAACAAGGGCTCCCTCACCGGTGAATCCGTAGGTCTTGTTGAGAACCATCATAACTCCTGCCACAGTAGCGGCTGCAACTAGGGTCCCCACGAACTTCCACGTCTCCTGCTTAACGGGCGAAGTCCCCGTCCAGTAACCGATTTTAAGGTCTGTAATGAAGCCGCCTGCCATAGAGAGTGCCGTGCAGACCACTCCCCCGACAATGAGCGCGGCCACCATTCCGGCATTGCCTTTAAGACCCACGGCAACGAGCACAAGTGCTGTGATAATCAGGGTCATAATGGTCATCCCACTTACAGGATTACTACCCACAATTGCAATAGCATTGGCTGCAACTGTTGTAAAGAGGAACGAAATCACTGCAACAATCAGCACGCCGACAAGAGCCTGCCAGACATTGTTCACGACCCCGCCGAAGGCAAAGAAAGCAAAGCAGGCAAGCAGGGCGATGGCAATCCCGAAGACGATAGTGCGCATCGAAAGATCCCTGTCGGTATCTTCAACCTGCACATTTGAACCTCCCTTTTTCTTAAACTCTCCGACCGCAAGCCCCACGGCACTTTTGATAACTCCCGAACTTTTGACAATCCCGATAATACCGGCGGTAGCGATGCCTCCGATGCCTATATGACGGGCATATTCGCGGAAAATCTGATCGGGCGACATCTGTGAGACAGTCTGGGTGATACCGGTCCCCATAAGGTCAATAACCTGTCCTCCGAAAAGAAGGTTCATCCCTGGGATAATCACGAGCCATACCAGCAGTGAACCACAGCAGATAATAAAGGCATATTTGAGTCCGACGATGTAGCCGAGCCCGAGAACGGCAGCACCCGTATTGAGTTTGAGTACGACCTTGGCCTTGTCCGATACCACCTGCCCCCAATGCATCACCGTGGTACTGAGGGTTTCAGCCCACGCCCCGAAGGTGGAAATCACGAAGTCGTAAATCCCACCGATAAGACCCGCCACGAGCAAAGTCTTCGCCCCGCTCCCGCCTTCTTCCCCGCTTTTGAGGATTTTGGTGGTAGCGGTGGCCTCGGGGAAGGGGTATTTGCCATCCATTTCCTTTACGAAATATTTGCGGAAAGGAATGAGAAATAGAATCCCAAGCACGCCTCCAAGTAGAGAAGAGAGGAACATCTTGGTGAAGTCCACTTCCAATCCGAGGATGTAGATTGCAGGGAGAGTAAAGATGGCTCCAGCCACAATCACCCCGGAGCAGGCTCCAATACTCTGGATTATCACATTCTGTCCCAGTGCGTTGGATTTCTTTAAGGCCGAGGACAGCCCCACTGCAATAATGGCAATGGGAATCGCGGCTTCGAATACCTGGCCGACTTTAAGTCCGAGGTAAGCAGCTGCCGCCGAGAAAATGACAGTCATCAAAAGCCCTACTGCAACGGAGTAAGGAGTCACATCTTTGCGTTTGTTTTGCATTGTAATCGGTTTTACACTATCCAAGGCGTAAATTTAGGGAAAATATTGCGATTGTGCCTCCATAGGGCCAAAGATTTTGCCTGGGCGGAAGTCGTAGCCCAGCCCACCGTAAGCGCCATAACCGGCCGAAAAGATGTTTTTTTCATAAAAAATTATCTTTTTTTCAGTGTTGGGCTGTTTTTTTCTTTGACAGTTAAGAAAGACGCGCTTTCTTTGCAGGAGAACATCCGCAAATACTTTAATCAAACACAACAACTATGAAAGCAGCATTTTTCCCATCTCCTCAGCAGATGCCTTTTCCCCAGCCAAGGAAGCCAAGGCCGGACAGACCCCCTTTCCCACACCCTGAAGTATTCTTTTTACTTCTATTGACCCTATTCTCCTGTAGCCGATATGCTACAGAGCCCCAGACGTTCTTTCCTTATGAAGCCACGACCGAGAATAAAGCCACGACCACCGACATGAGAAGTCTCGCACGAATCTTTGCAGCACTGCCTATAGAAAAAGAACAGATGATAGAAGTCCGTGATGCCGCCTTTTCCTCTTCAGACGGAGGCTACGATGAAGAATACACCATGGAGAGGCTTCTCAACAGCCCCGGCTGCGGCGTAGGAGAGACGCAGACTCGGGCGGGTAAAACATACACCAGACCATTGAGGGATCTGCTAGGAGAATACCTTGGGACGGTCAGTAAAGCCGGAGGCGCAGATGCAGAAGAATACCTCAATTCCCTATCGGAATCCGACCTTCAGATATACTGGCCATACAGTGATAGCTGGGATGGGGAAGAGCTCCCGACAGTCACCTTCGACCCCGGATATGATTCAGAGTATAACTATGGCTACAGATTGAGCAAAGACGAGAAAGGCTTTCATATAGTAGATTCTGTAAGGGTCGATGAAAGCATTGCAATGGAGCATCCGGTCTGGGTAATCAATTCCAATAATGACGCAGCCTACTCTCCAGTGGCTCTTTTCCTTCCTGATGACAACTCCACGGAAAGCCGAAATGGACAAACAGAATGCGGAGAGGAAAGACAGGGGGCCAGCTCCATGGGAGGAATCGGGAACCGGACAAAGTCAGGACATAGGATGCTTTATATGAAGTCCTTCAAAATGCTCCGCAACTACGATTCTTGGTTTAGGGGAGGGTCGGAGTTCTTTATCAAGTGCGGCTCAGTCAATGGCTTCTCTGCCAGCACAGAAGCCGAGCTCAAACTCTACCAACCCTCTGTCACAGACTTTATGGTCGTGATTAAGAGAAGGTATCTCAAAAAGGATGTACAATTTAACTCCGTCATTATGACCGATTTCACCAACCAGCTTGAGAACCTTGCATTCCTAATCACCGAAGACGATGGGGGAACTCGGACTTCGTGGAAATGTTCCGCATCGGTCAAAATCAAATCCAAGAGCTACGGCTTCGATGTTGACTTGCCCTATAACGACAAAGATGACATAGTATGGAGGGGGCAGCTCAGCGCCTGCTTCTTCCAGGGAGAGGATGTGGTCAGAGGCCGCTTCGGAGATGTCGAAGTCAGTTTCGCGTTGGAATAAGCACGGCCATCTCGCAGACTTTGCAGTCGAAGAGCAGGGGGTAGCGAACGCCGTTGTTGATAAGGTAAAGAGGTGAAGCAGGCGAAGACTGACTGTTGTATCGCGGACAAAGCCCCAGCTCGTAGCGGATACAGTACTTCATGCGCATGAGTTCACCGGCTTGAGTGCCAGAGTCCGCTGGGGCGACAGGGCCCCCGAATCTTGGACGGGCAGCTCCTGACAGAGAACCGTTGCCCTTCATCAACGGCATAGCATCCAGCCTTTCAGCAAGAGCACGCCTGGCCGCATTGAGCTGCGCGGCTTGGAGGAAAGGCAGCTCCCCATCGTAGTCTATGCTACCCAACGAAAAGGAATAGATGCCGCTGTGTTTGGATAGATTCTCGCGAATAAGACCTTCTGCACGTCCAAGCGACAAAGCGGCAGTTCCCCGCAAAGACTCCGTTACCTCTCTGCCGTCTTCGCTGCGGGCAGTGAGCCTTAAACTGCCGGAATCCGCTACCGCCTTGACATCTACCCTGATGTAACGCTTGCAGGGATTGGAATCCAGAGACTTTTCGAATGAGGCCGAGATATTGCGGTATAGCACAGTACCCACTGTAAGCCCCCTTGCCGAGCTGGCGATTATACACCTCGGCTGGCACACATCCCCTCTAAAGCCCTCAATCCCGCGATGGGTGAGGAAAGTAAAACCATCGCCGTTGCTGAGAGCAGGGGCCCCTGTCAGCGGCTTGAAAGCGATTTGTATTCCCCGGGCACATGGCTTCACTGAAAGCACGGTCCCCACAGGCTCTCCAGCCCATTTAGGGGAATCCATACCAGCCCATTTGCCCCGATGCCCATCTATATAAAGCTCGGTGTATCCCCGATTGAAACTCTTAGCAAGATCCGGTTTGAAGCCACCTTCCACCCGCCCGAAAGAAGCGCGCTGATATTTGCCTTCTGAACTGGATACCATGTCATCCAAGAGTCTCGAATAGGCCCTCACCACATTGCGCACATAAGAGATACTCTTAAGCCGGCCCTCAATCTTGAAGGATGTGACTCCAGCCTCCGCTAAATCTGCAAGACGATTGGAAAGTTTGAGGTCACGCAGCGAAAGCAGCGGTTTGTTTTTGAGCAAAACATGCCCGGAGGCATCCTCCAGATTATACAGACTCCTACAGGCTTGAATGCATTCTCCTCTGTCAGCACTGCGCGCTCCCGAAGTAATATACTCCGACATGAGGCACTGCCCACTGTAGCTCACGCATAGGGCTCCGTGCACAAAGCACTCAATCTCACAAGACACGGCTGCAGCAATGGAGCGAATCCGAGCAAGCGATAACTCCCTTTCGAGGGTAAGGCGTGAACATCCGGCGGCTTCAAACAGTCGGGCCCGTTCGGTGGTGCGGATGGCACATTGGGTAGAGGCATGAAATGGGATTCCAATATCCTCAAACTGTGCAAGCCTCGGATCCCTGATAATAAAAGCATCAGCCCCAGCCCTCTGACACTCAATCATATCGGAATGCATGGCCTCCAACTCGTCATCCCGAAGCAGGATATTGAAAGTCACGAAAACCTTCGCCCCGAAACGATGAGCATACTCACAGAGCCTGGCAATCTCGGGAATGGGATTCCCCGCATCTTTGCGGGCTCCTCCTCTTGGTCCTCCAATATATACCGCATCGGCACCGCAACAAATGGCTGCGATGCCGATATCAGCATTCCTTGCAGGAGCAAGCAGTTCGAGTGTTGGCATTAGGTTCTCAAGTTTCGCAAAGCTTCGAGTGTTTTCAGCGAAACTTACTTATTTAGAGCCTTAATCTGCTGCTGTGCCTGCGCCCCATAGGCGGGATCGTTTTCGACCTGCCTATAGTACTCAAGCGCCTTGGCATTGTTCTTCTGCCCCTGATAGAGAGCGGCAATGGTAAACTTGATGGCAGAAGCATTGGAAGCACCAGGCTTAAGGGCAAGGTACTTCTCAAAGGCTCCGATAGCCTCATCCACCTTACCGGTATTCTGATAAGCAAAGGCCTCAATGTAGTAAGCCTCAGGGCTTTCAAGGTAAGAATTACTCTTCACGGCAGCCTCAAGAGCGGCGGAGTAGTTCTTGGCTTTATTGGCAGTATTCGCCTGCTTCAAATAAATCTTGGAAAGCTGTTTATCGGCTGTCTTCTTCTGACCAAGGGACGAGGCAAGGGTGTAAGCCTCAACAGCCTTGTCGGTATCGCCGGAATTCTGATATGCCTGCCCCAAGTACAGAGCAGCACGCCCGTTATCAGGGTCGAGTTCAAGCACCTTTTGATATGCAGTCACGGCACCGGCAAAATCCTTACTCTTAAGAAGGGCACTTCCTTTCTGCATGTAGGTCTGAGGGATTAGGGACTGGGCTTCAGCGACGCTGCCGTCATCTTCAAGCTTCTCGGCAAGAGACACTGTCGATTCAAGCTTGGAGATAGCAGTATCAAAGTTCCCTGCCTTTATCTCATCCTTTGCTATCGAAAGAGAAAGGGATGGCATAATATTCTTACAGTTTGCAACGATATCCGTCCCTGCTTCTCCGCACTGAAGCGCAAGGTCATAGGCCTTTTGGAAATAATCGAAAGCCCCTGTCTTATCCCCAAGGGAGAGTGCAGTGGCTCCCTCATTGTACAAATCTGTCGCCTCGTTGACATCCTGTGCAAAGCCAAGACTACAGGCAGCAAACAATGCGCACACAGCTAAAACAATCTTCTTCATATCTTATTCTCCTATGTTTATATCAAACCGGCATAGCGGAAACCCGCGAATCTTCCAAAGTTACGAATTATTACTTTCTAATCCAAACCGACCGGTCGGGTTTTCAACTCAAGCCACCGTGCAACCTCATCCCCGACTAAAGATGCAAGATTATGGTAAACAGTTGCATTGTATGTATTTAACCAGGCTATTTCCCTCGGTTCGAGAAGCGAAAGATCAAGAATTGAAGTATCAAAATGACAGAGTGTAAGCGTCTCAAACTTAAGGAAATGCCCAAATTCACTCCGCCCCGCGTCCTCCGTCAGCAAAAGATTCTCATGCCGCACCCCATGTTTGCCTTCCCGATATATTCCCGGCTCATCGGAAGTAACCATCCCCTCAACCATAGGGGTCCCATCCGTGTTTTGCCTAATCTGATGAGGTCCTTCGTGCACACAGAGGAAAAAACCAACTCCGTGTCCCGTTCCATGCCCGAAATCCATAAGATTAGCCCAAAGCGGCAACCTCGCGGCAGCATCAATGCGGCAGCCTGGGGTACCATAGGGAAACACTGCAAGCGCGAGGTCTATATGAGCCTTAAGCGCAAGTGTATAGTCCCGAATCTCCTCAGGAGTGCACTCTCCCATCGGCACCGTGCGGGTAATATCCGTTGTCCCTGTGAGGTATTGCCCTCCCGAATCGCAAAGGTATAAGCCGTGAGGCTCGATTATGGGGGAACCAACGGAAGGAGTACTGTAATGTGGCAACGCTGCCGATGCCCCATAGGCCGAAACCGTCTCAAAGCTATCCCCCATATAGTCCTCAATCTCACGGCGATATTCCCCAAGTTTCACAGCTGCATCCCACTCGCTGACCTGCTTTCCCGACTCAACGCTTTTCTCGAGCCAATAAAGGAATTTCTCCATCGCGGCTCCATCATTAACATGTGCATTGCGAATCCATTCGATTTCAAGCGGAGACTTCTGCTCCTTGCGATTGGAGACAGGACTTGGGGAGAAGAGAACATTCGTCCCTGCACTATCGCCAAGCTCAAGGCTTGCACTCCGGGAGTCAAGCCACAACCGCCCCTCAAACGAGGCCACGGCGGAAAACACTTCATCGTAGGGAAGAATCTCAATCCCTTCCTCCTGAAGAGCAACGAAAGTCTCCTCCGTCGTGGAATCCTCCAAGGGCTCCTTAAGTACAAACCATTTGACTTCCTCTGCCGAAACGAGCAGATAAGAGATTACGAGCGGATTGTACTCAATATCCGATGCCCTTACATTGAGAAGCCAGGCGATTTCGTCCAAAGCACTCAGCAGAATCGCATCACAGCCTCTCTCGGAGAGTTCTCCGCGCATCCACTCAATCTTGTCGCGCCTCGACTCTCCAGCCACAGTCTCAAAAATCGAGGTCTGGGGGATTGCAGGTCTGTCCAGCCAAAGTTCGTCCAGAAGATCCGGGACAGCGGCAATGGTAAACTTCCCTTTGAGCTGCAAAGCGAAATCCTCTGAAGTGCAAAGAGAATCCACGGCTATTACGGATCCTTCCTCAAGGGTATTCGAAAGCCATTCAGGAATCAGGACCTGCTCGG
Organism: uncultured Muribaculaceae bacterium; assembly: GCA_964608175.1. GTDB lineage: Bacteria > Bacteroidota > Bacteroidia > Bacteroidales > UBA932 > Cryptobacteroides. The sequence goes on from CAZSMO010000016.1 coordinate 15,565, forward strand.
GGACACGGGTTTTATGAAGCACATATCCCGTCCCGCGAAGCTGCTTTTCTGCCTGAATAAAGTAGCGCGAATCGGTCCAAAGTCCTGCGTGATCGAGGGTTACAGCTACATCTGCCGCTTCTGGGGTAAAGCCGGTCAGAAACTGCACCTGCTTCCACCTCTGGGCAGGGTATTCGCTCTGATGAGGGTCGCACCCTGTAATCACCACCGCATCGTAGCCTTCGGAGCGCATCAGAGAGCGAAGCTGCTCAAGTCTTTGTAAATATATGTTTGTGTCAGTCATATCCGAGATGCTGAGCCGCCGCATGGAGAGCCTCGTAGAACTCTTCCCCGTAGACTCGTACAAGAGGCTCTTTTAGAAAACGGTACACTCTGATTCCTTCCTTCTCCCCTTTGCGAAAAGCGGCTGCACATATCCCCCAGCGATGCAGGTTAAGGGCCTGCCCGCCACCCCGAAGAGAAGTAACCCGTATCGGATAGAGTGAGCAGGAGGCTGGCTTGCGAAGCCCTGCACACTCTATGGCACAGAGTATTGAACCGTCATCACGATAGTGGCAAAATGCACACGCCCCCCTCTCCCCGACCAGGCTTGTAAGCAAATCCCCATCTCTGTCAATGTAGGCAATTCCCTGCCGTGAAACCGCTTCCCTGCCCTCTTTACTCATCAGAGGGGCAAAACGGGAATACCCGTTTTCAAGACAGGCAATCTCTTCTTCCGTTACCGGGGCGCCTCCATCACCCTCTATGCAGCAGGCCCCCATGCAGGCCTTATAGTCGCAGGCGAAATACTCCGCAATAACATCCTCAGACACAAGGATATGCCCAATCTGCACAATATTGCCGAATCCGTGAGGCATACTTCAATCAACAATGTATTCCACTACCCCCGACTCGGTAAGATTTTCCAGAACCCAGAGGATGTCATCTGCTACAAGGGCATCAACTTTCGCCTTGTAATCAGCCGTAAGGTCCTTGCCATAGACATACCTCATAAGGGAAAATTCGACAAGCCCCTCGGGAGTAGAAAGGGCGTAGGCGACATTATTCTTGACAATTTCCTTATAATAGTCCAGCCGTTTGGGGGAAATCTCAAAGTAAGCCAGTTCATTGAACCCGGCCCGTACCTCACGAAGAGCAGCAAGGGGCCGAACAGATACGACCCCCCAAGGAAGTCCACTGGTTGCGCACGGGCGGCATCTCAGATAAAGGCTCATCCTCTCCACCGGCGCAAACTCCATCTTTCCACTCACTTCGGCATACATTCCAAGTGGGGCGAGCACATCGGCAAAATAATCTTTAACGGCCTCCTGCGCCACTAAAAAGGCATAATAATTGGCTCCCGTAGCACTTATCATAGCAGTGGCTGCCATATTTACACTCTTGTCTTCGCCTGCAACGATATAGGTACTTCGCCCGCTATGCAGATTATAGCGAACTTTCTCCCTGAGAGCGTAAACCTTGGATGTGCGGAAGCAGGAAAAATACTTCGACAGTGAAGAGACCAGCTCCTCCTGAGTAAGGTTGCCTACGAAGACAAATACCCCGTCAGCAATATTGTCAAAGCGCTGTTCAAAATACCTTTCGGCCTTGTACGGAAGTTCATCCGTGATATTAGCGACAGAACTCTTGGCGAGAAAGGCGTAATCCGGACAGGTAAGACTGTCCATGACATCATATATAGACGGAAGCACCCTGGCCTCACGTACTAAAGAACATTTCTTATAGTATTCAAATTCATTGTAATCGAGGACCCTGTCGTATGCGATTTTCAACAGGGCTTTGAGTACATCATCGAGACTTTCGGAAGGAGCAGTACCATAAATACGCAAATCTTCCAACCCGACACCTCCGGCGATGTTAATCCCCGAAGCACACAACATCTGGATGAAATCCCTCGCCTTCATGCCTGCAATGGTGCTATTGCCCAACATATCAGCCAGAAATGCACCCTCCCCGCAGGCAATGTCCGGCACAGAAGAGGCTCCGCCTTTAAGCGAAAGGCAAAAGGCGAAACCTTCAGCAGAAGGGTCGTTTTTGAAAATCACCTTTGCATTGTTGGCAAAAGTCATAAGCACCCCTCCGGTAACAGGGTCGGTAGTCGATCCCACCAACTTTACACTCTTGCCCGTCTTTGTCTTCAAAACCTCTCCAAGGATGGGATATTGACCGGCAGGACCATTGCCACCCGGGTCGATAGCGGGAAACTGCTCTGAAATAAAGGCAGAGGCGAAATTATTGAAGAGCTCCAATTCCCGTTTGACGGATATTTTACGATGGGCAAAGAAATCTCTGATTGTCTTCTGCGATGCAAGGTTGGCTCCATCCAATGCCGCCCTAATGCAGCGGTCGATGTAGAAGTCATTGGTTTTACCCGGCTCCAAGCCTGTCTTAATCAGCCCCTCGAGCGAAATATTTTTTGCCCTGAGGAACTCCTGACCGGTAACCCTTCCGGCCACAATATCAGATAATACACTCTCCACCACATAAAGAGTCTCTGCCTGCAAACTGTCAGGGGTATAAACGAGAATTTCAGTAGGCTTTGTCTCTATACAAAAAGGAATTTCCTGAATAGAGAAGCCTTGCGCAAGCCGGTCTTTAATGATAAACCCCAATTCTCTCTCGAGTAACTCAGACACAAGAGGGACGGGAGTTCCAGCCTGCTCCCTCGCAACGCGTACCCTCTTAACCTTGAACCGGACAGGTGTGCCAAGCGAAGACTTCCCCTCGTCCTCGGCAGACTCAGCTGCCTCTGGCCGAGGCGGTGGGCCAACCCTAGGAACCATAAGGCTGAGAGTCTCAAGATCGTTGAGACAGGACTTCGCATCGATATCGCCACTGATAATAACTGTCTGATCCCATGGCGAAAAGGTCATCAGATCGGTGAGCGCCAGCAGAGCCGAATCTCTAACGGGAGCAGAAGCAACATCTACATCGGGGAAATGAAAGATCCTGGCCTCTTCGGAATATGAGACAAATCCGTTTGGGGTGTAAGGAACATAGGCCCTTCTCATAAAATCAGAGATTCTGATATGGGGAGTCTCTATGAGGACCTTTCTGGACTCTTCTTCATCCCACTGTCCCCCTTGGATAAGGGCAAAATCCGCCGTCCCCTTGAGAGCAGGATTATTGACTATGTAATAGTTAATCCCGTTTGGGAGGGTCCCCATCGTCACTTCAGAGGCTGGCTTGAGCTTTGGAAGTCCCTGTGCAAGACACAGTACGCTGAACCCCCCTATCAGGACGAAGAAAAGACAAGTCAGAAAGCGCTTCATTGTAGTCTGCGAAGTTAGTCAAATCACAGCTCAAATCAAATCGGAAATGATAGAGTCTGCGATAAACCATTTATCTTCAGGGATTGTCACATGTTTTCCATCCACCATACAGCCCTCATCGGTACGAAGTCCCAGCATAATGCTTTCCACCCGAATTTCCTTTCCTGTCAAGACCTCTTCCGAAGCCGTCCACAGAGGCAGAGTGGCAGAATTCCAACTCCGCACCTGCCGGCCATCTTTCAAGCTAAAGGAGTGAGCTCCAGGGCCCAAACCCACATAGGGGACTCTACGCCAATACGCCGAATTATGCTTCGCCTCAAACCCAGGGAGGGCCCAGGACGAAATCTCATAATGATGATAAGCCTCAGCTGCCAACCTTTTACAAATGTGACAGTACTGCACAGCGCAACTATCCTCATCAAGTTCGCTGTAAAGTCCTTTCTGATAATCACATTCCAACGGAGTGCCGTCCTCTATGCCAAGCTGATATGCAGATATGTGCTCCGGGTGAAGCTCAAGGATTCCGTCAAGAGTAGCATCAAGCATCCCGAGGGACATCCCATTCACACCGAAAATTAAATCCACACTAATATTCGAAATCCCTGCCTCCCGCAAAATCCCGAAAGCCTCCACTGCCTCCTCTGCACTATGCCTGCGCCCCATCCATTGCAGCACTGAATCATCCAGAGACTGTACGCCCATACTGACCCTATTCACTCCGAGGGCTTTGAGTGAGCGCACATACGAACCGCCTTTGCATACGATATCATCGGGGTTTACTTCTATGGTAAATTCCTCAAAATCCCGCAATGGAATTGCCTGCAGCAAAGTAGAGAAAAACTCCACCCCCATAAGGGACGGAGTTCCTCCTCCTATATATAAGGTATTTACTCCACGGCTCGCCTCTATCTCCTCCCTGCGGTGAAGCGCTTCAGCGACAAGCCCTTCAGTATAGGCTTTTTGCATCTTATCCGAATACAGCTCGGAATAGAAGGCGCAGTACCGGCAGAAACTCTTGCAGAAGGGGACGTGAATATAAACCATTTACCTCAGCATTATCTCGGTCTCCCCGAGTTTGCCGGTATCGGAATAGACTTCCACGCTATAGACGCCCTTGTGGTATTGTGAGATGCCGTTGACATAGATAATCATGTCCAGTTCCTTGCCCTCATAGTCAACCTCCCTGGCAGCAGTGGCAGCAACGGCTTCCCCGTTAAGCTTAAAGGAGTGCCGGTCCTGGTCAATAAGCAGATTTCCGTCCGGGTCCTTAACTCTGAGATACACCCACATAGACTGCTTCCTTGCAAGGTCGTTCTCCACAAGACTCAAGCTCACTTCCAAGCGCTTGACCCTGCTGCTGCGATCCGTAAGCTTATCAGAGGAATTATATGCCTTCACACTGATACCACGGGCCTTGACAATCGACCCTGTCGCCACCTTACTGCTGAGGTCCTTATTGCGAGCTGTGAGTTCTTCGTTACGATCCGTTGCAGCCGCAAGATTCTGCCTGGTAGCGGACAGTTCCTCACTGAGCTGGCGATTCTGTCTGTTAAGTGAGTCAATTTGAACCAAATAATTGCGCATAATGGAGCGAAGAGTACCGAGCTCTTTCTCGTATTGGCGCATCTTGGCTCTATTGGTTGCTTCTGTCCGCTTGATTCTGTCTACGAGCACGGCCACCTCTTCTCTCGAAGAGTCGAGCTGGCTATTGATAAAATCGTAGTCGGATGTGAGGTTGTCGTATTCAGTCTGAAGTTCGGTAATCCGCTCCGTAAGGTCAGCCTTGTCAGCTTCAAGCTCCTGTACCATTCTGTAATCCCGAACCCCTACCACGGCAAGGGTCGCAGCAAGGGCTACTGCAACGGCAATCATTATGATTAGAGCCACTTTGGAACCGCCTTTCTGCTTCTTGCCGGCGCGTTCTCTGTCGATTCTCTCGATGGGATCTTCTTTTGCCATTTCCGTTTTTTATTGGTTTAAGTCCCCAAAGGTACAAAATTTGTACACAAGTCCTTTTCGGTAACGCATTTTTGCAATGAAATACATCATCAGATCTCTCAAATACTTTATCTGCCTCTGCATCTTCCTGGTGCTGTGCATACTGATTATCTACCTCGCAAGAGGCGGGCACGGCTCCCTGGAAGCGATGTTCAATGACGGGTATAACTCCCTCTGGAAGATGGCCTTGGTGGTCGCCTTGTTTGCAGCTGTCTATCCCTCCTTTGGCTATGGTAAACGCAGGGTAGTCGCTGCAGGGTCAGACGATGAGGTCCTGCCGCGCGTCAGGGATTACATGGAAAGCCATGGCTATGAACTCGTCCGTACCACAGACACTGGCAGTGTGTGGCGGAGGTCGTCCATCCTTGCCCGTATCAGAAATATGTTTGAGGACAAAATCTACTTAACCCGCAGACTCGGGGGCTTCGAATTGGAAGGCCGGCTCAAAGAAGTCATCAGGCTGGATAGCGGCCTATACGAGCTCTTCAATCCTGTCGAGAAGTAAACTTTTTTCTGTTTCAGAAAGATACATCTTTACGGGAACGGCAAATAGCCGCTCCCGAATTTCTTTGGGTAAGCCTTCGAAAGAAAGGAAGCGCTGGGCATCTTTCTGTGTAGTGGCAATGGCCGCCGTGGGGAATTGCCTGAGTGTATTCAGGATGCGAGAAATATCAGCCTTGCCGAAGAAATGGTGATCATGGAAAGAAAAATTCCTGACAACCTTGTAATTCTCACTTAAATGTGCGAACAGGCTGCCTCCCTTTGCAATGCCGGTAATGAGAATCGCAGTCTCGGAATAGATATAGCGCCTGTTCCCATCCGGAAAGACCATTTCAGGTTCAAGGTATTGCAGATGGCTAAAAAGCAAGGGGACAGCCTTCCCCTCGGGGGTTGCCGACAGATGAGTCTTGGGATTGTAACCGCTCAAATGAAGCCGCAAGGCCATGTCGGATTTATCTGCTTCGCCAAGGGAAGGGGGACATTTGCTAACCACAATTATATCTGCAAAGAATATCCTTTCACTCAAATCCCTAAGGGTTCCGAGTGGCAATAGCTGATCTTCAAAGACAGGCCTGCTCCAAGGCACAAGCACTATACTCAAATCGGGTTTGAGGCGACGATACTGGAATGCGTCATCGAGTAGGATTAAATCCTTATCTTTTAACTTATTACATCCTTCTACCCTATCTTTATCCACAGCCACTTTGACGGCAGGAAACTTGCGCGCAATCTGCATCGGCTCATCCCCATACATCAGGCAACTGCCTCCTGAAGGCACTTCGAGATAGCCCTTGGATTTGCGTTTATAGCCTCGCGAAAGCACTGCAAGCCGAAGATTCGGTCTCTCCGCCGAGAGGGTCGAAAGCAGCATCTCGGTAAAAGGGGTTTTCCCTGTGCCGCCTACCGTGACGTTTCCGATGCACACAGTGGGGACAGAGGAGCGGTATGACTTCTTGCGACCCGAGTCATAGGCACGGTGACGAGCCTTGAGTATCAGTCTATAAATCAGCATAAGTCACGGCAATTTCGTCAAGTATTTCGTAAAGTCTGGAGCTGTCTGGGGTTGTAACCATCTCCATACGAGTCTGTTTGAAGTCTGGCAAGCCCCTAAAATAGCAACTGAGGTGGCGACGCATCTCGTAGATACCCCTCGGCTCGCCTTTGAGCGCAAGCGAAAGACCAAGATGGCGCTTGGCAATGGCTACTTTTTCAGGAATGCCGGGTTCGGGAACCGTCTCTCCCTTATCCAAATACCCCCTAATCTGGCGGAAAATCCAAGGCCTCCCGTATGTGGCACGGCCCACCATAATGCCGTCAACTCCGTAGTTGTCAAAGGCCTGTGCCGCCTTCTCGGGAGAATCGATATCCCCGTTCCCGATAATCGGAATGTGCATGCGGGGATTTTCTTTGACTTTGCCTATTAGGGTCCAGTCCGCTTTGCCGCGATACATCTGCTGACGGGTGCGCCCGTGTATGGTAAGGGCTTGAATCCCAACATCCTGCAGGCGCTCAGCGAGATTAATGATAATCTTGCTGTCTTCGTCCCAGCCCAGGCGGGTCTTGACAGTCACCGGCTTGGAGACGGCTTCCACAACCGACTTTGTGATGGCGACCATCTTGTCAGGGTCCCGCATCATTCCCGATCCAGCCCCGCGACCCGCAATCTTGGTAACGGGACAGCCGAAATTGATGTCAATAATGTCTGCTCCGTGTCCGCCGGCAATCTGCGCGGCATTGTCCGCCATCTTCGCCGCTTCCACCATAGACTCGGGGATATGACCATAAATCTGAATCCCCACGGGAGCCTCCTGCTCGAGGGTGCGCATCTTGGCAATGGCCTTGGAGGCATCTCTAATCAAGCCATCTGAAGGGATGAATTCGGTATACACAACCGCCGCCCCCTGCTCCTTGCACAGAATACGAAAAGAGGCATCAGTGACATCCTCCATAGGGGCGAGCAGTACGGGTTTGTATCCTATATCTATATTGCCGATTTTCATCGCTGCAAAGTTAGCATAAGTTTGGCAAAAAAGGGGATACCAACTGCAAACACAGTCTGTCCGCCGATGGTTTACCATGCTGTGTTTTATCCGCAGCAACAAAAAAAACGGAATTTGTGTAAGAACAGGAAAATCTTTATATTTGCGGTGTTTATACACCTTTATGGCACTATTTCTTACAAAAGACCTCGATGACCCTGCGCACTCGCGCATAGGCGTGTGGCAAATTACTGAAAGCGAAGCTGAGCTCAGGGCAATGACTTCTGTCCCTTCTGATGAGCTCGAGGAAATATCCTATATAAAAAGCGAATCTCTGCGCAAGCAGAAATTGGCCGTCCGTGCCCTTCTTGACAAAATGGTCGAGGGGAAGGTATACCTTTCTCACCACGACAACGGCAAGCCCTACTTGGAAAACGATGCGACCTCAATCAGCATCACCCATACGGACAAGTACGTAGCAATCATCCTTTCCGATGGAGCTGAAGTGGGGATTGATTGTGAATCCCTGGACAGGGATTTCTCGGCGGTGGAGAGGAAAGCACTCTCTGAGGAGGAGATAGATGACCTGGACTCCAGTAAGCGCAATGAACAGCTCGCCATCTATTGGTGCGCCAAGGAAGCCATTTACAAACTGACTTCTCAGTACAACGTCAACTTCGCCGAGCAGATTGAACTCGACAGCTTCCACATTCACCACGAGGGAGATTTAAGCGCGACCTTCACCGACAAGGACGACTATGAGTACGAGTTGGAACTGCACTATATTACCTTCGACAGGCACGTCCTCGTCTGGGTAACGGACTAGACGGGTGCGCACAAATCAATAACGGCACGCCAGTCTCTTGCGAAACTTTACTACAGCCTGAAACGAAGTCCTGCTTCGAAGTTCACCATCACCGGCTTTGCTGTCCTTATGCTCTTGGGCTGTTCGGAAGGAATCCACCAAGTCAGCATCGGGTCGGCGTAGACTGAGACTCTGTCAGTCAGGGAAAACTCCACACCGAAACCGCCAAATACTCCAAGCTGAAGATTGGCCACATCTTCTGAATATAAGTGAGAAGAACTCTCGGAGTAGAGATAATACTTACTCGAAACAGCTTTCTGTACATTCCCACCGGCGCTCAGATAGAATTTGAGCGTCTTCCCCTGAACCAAGTCGTAAGAAACAGAGACCGGAATACCCACGTACTGAAGTGAATGGGTAAAGTCACCGCTTGCAGTCTTGTATGAGCCGCGGAAAGTGCGCGTCAGCAGTGACCATTCAAGCCCCACACCGAGGGACAGCTGGGAATTCAAATAGTACTTGGCGGAAAGTCCAAGTGAGACAGGCACCCCAAAAGTGGAAACGCTTTCCTCTTCTACTCCATCGGAGCCGCTGTAACCATTCAGATAAGATGGCCTAGAATAAGCAGCACGGGAATCATTCCCAGCCGCATTACCATAGACATCAATAAAGACTCGCCGTCTTCCCTTCTCCGTCTTCCCTGACCAGTCCCGGGTGAATTCATCGAAAGGATCTGAAATGTGCTCCTGCGTGGCAGTTTCAGAAGGATTCTTCTTCTGAGAAATCTGACCAATGGAAGTATTCTCTCCCTGTGATGGTCCAGCGGGCATCACCGACTCCACGCTCTGCACCGAAGAAGGCCTTCTCTCTGAAGAGTTAAGATCAGAAGCCGGCACGAGAGAAAGCCCGGCAGCATAAGAGAGAAGGCTCTCTGAAGAACAATCATCCGAAAGAGCAACTGAAGATGACTGCCTGGTATATGGGGTATTAGAATGGGTATTCGTTAGAAACAGCACCGCGGCAAGGGCAGCTGCGGCAAAGGCAAAGACAGGGACGCTAAAACGCAGGAACCCACCGCGACTTTCACTTGACCCTTGAGCATCAAGACTGGCGGAAATGCTGCGCCACGCCCTGCGCGGAGCTTTTATCTTCGCATCCTGCAGAGCATCCCTAAACAGGGAGTCCATGCTCTCTATATCGTTGTCATGCATCTTAATATCTGTCCTTAATCTTCTTCTGCAGCATCACCCTGGCCCTTTGAAGCTGGGAGCGGGAGGAAACCTCGGCAATCCCAAGCGCCTCTCCAATCTCCCTATGCGAGTAGCCTTCAATTACATACATATTGAAGACCGTACGAAGCCCCGGTGGCAGGGATGCAACCATCTTAAGTATTTCCTTCTGCCCGATATCCGAAGTAGCAGATGGAGTCGGGGCTGCAATCCCGATTGCCGCATCTACATCCTCACTCTGCTTGAGCACATCCCGCTTGCGGAGAGCCATCAATGCCGTGTTTACAAAGATCTTTCTGGCCCAGCCCTCAAAGGAGCCCTCGCCAAGGTAGGAATCGAGTTTGGTAAAGAGAGTCACAAAACCGTCTTGAAGCACATCCTCCGCTCCCTGCCGGTCGCCCATGTAGCGCAGGCAAACTGCGAACATCTTGTCCGCAAGCTGGTCATATATAGCTTTTTGGGCTTTCCTATCTCCTCTCTTCGCTGCCTCGATTCGCTTATTAAGATGCACTTTATCTGAAAAAAGTTGCATCGCAGCAAAAATCTGTATTTATACCCATCTCGCGGTCCGGTTCTTGCCCTATCCGCGAAACATTGACAAACTTAAGCAAAAAAATAATATTTTTGTATTCTACGTTTCACAAACGCGAAATATCCGATGTAAGGAGCGTGTCACTTGCGAAACTTAAGTTTTTGTATTTAATATGAGGTGGAAGGCGCTGACATGTTTACTGACTGGCTGCCTGCTCTGTGTTTATGGTGCACTGGGGCAGGAGGTTATGGATTTGACGCAAGAGAAGTATACTCCTGCGGGAAAGGACATTACGGACATAGCCCGACTTATGGAAAATGAGGGGTACAGAACGGCCCTGCCGCAAATCGACTCCCTGCTAAACCTCAATCCGGACGATGATGCCCTGCACTACTACAAGGCCAGCTGTCTGTATTCCACGGGAGATATCCGGGGTGCAATAACCGAAGCCTCGACAGCTCTCCAGTCCGACACCACCAATTCGGCCTACTGCGAATTGCTCTTCAATGTATTGAGCGCATCCCAGTCCATGCAAGACAGGGCTAAAGCAGATTCGCTATGTGCGGTGATGATAGATAGATTCCCCTCTCAATTCCGCAACCCCTATACACTTACAATAGCCGGCAACAGGCAGATACTCTTTAAGCGAAATGCTCCAGCCGCCATTAAGCTCTACGATGAAGCCCTCACCATGGACGAAGAATATTTCCCTGCCCTGCTTGGTAAAGCCGAAGCGTACAGAGCCAGTGGAAGAGCTGCAGATTACTTCATGACGGTGAAGCAGTTTACCCTTCTCCCACAAGTCTCCGCCGACTACAAAAGCGATTACCTGAATGAAGTAATCTCAAATATCGATGGAACCGCATATCGTCTCTTTAACAAAGAGATAGACTCAATTATTGACACTCTCGCCCTTACCAATCCTTCCGATTCCGCTGCACTCACGCTCGCCGGAAGATGGTATTATTCTACGAATCGCAAAGACAAGGGGATAGCCTATTTCACGCAATTCAAAACAAGCAATCCGGATAATTTCAACGCAGAGATGCTGTATGTATCCCTGCTTATGAGCAATGGGACCCGGGAGCAGGTTATTGAGGAGTGTAACGTGGCGCTCAAGCACTTCAAAGCCCCTTCACAACAGGTTCAACTCCTGTGCATCAAAGCCGACAACCTCTATCAGAGCGGGCGGAAGACAAGGGCTTTCAGGACCTACGACAAGGCTCTGCGCCTTGAACCCGACAATCTCATGACCCTCAACAATTATGCTTACTTTCTCTCACTCGAAAGGCTAAAACTCAAAAAGGCAGAGAAAATGAGCCGGCAGACGGTAGATGCCGAGCCTGAAAATGTGAGCTATTTAGACACCTACGGCTATATCCTTTATCTGCTGAAGCGATATGACGAGGCAAAGGTGTATTTCAAGAAGGCCATTATCTTTGGAGGCAAGGAAGACGAGGCGGTCCTGCGGCACTATTCACTCGTATTGGATGCACTGGGAGAACACGAATTGGCTCAATACTACCGCAATCTCTATGAAGCCAGGTTAAAAGGAACGGAAGCGGAATGAATCTCAAACGACTCGGCCTGATACTCTTTATTCTCTTCTCTCCTCTGCTCCTTTCAGCCCAGAGGAGCAAAACGCAGACTCAAGACAAATTGAGCTCGGTACGAAAAGAAATTGAAGCGCTGAATGCTCAAATCAAGGCCACGGATGCCAGAAGTTCAGACGCACTCAGCCGCCTCACCCTCACTCGAAAGAAAATAAGCGCAAGCAAGAAACTCGCAGGTGCAATACAGGAGCAAGTCGACTCAATCAATTCCGCCATCGCCATCATGCAGGGAGATATCGATAGCGAAAGCGAGAATCTCCAGCGCATGGAAGATGCCTATGAGAAGGTGGTCCGCTCAGCTTACCTGCTCAGGAATCGTAAAATGTCGCTTCTGCTCGTGCTGTCGGGAGATAATCTCTCGCAAATGTTTCGAAGGGCGGTCTATCTCCGTGTCCTGTCCCAGGAGATTCGGACACGTGCGAATGAAATTAACGCCCGTAAAAGGGATTTAAGCCTATCCATAGAAGAATTGGAAGAGCTGAAACGCGAAAGTACCGCTCTACTTTCTCAGCGAAACACCGAACTGTCGAGCCTCAAAGCCGCGGAACGAAGGGAACAAAACGAAATCACTTCACTGAAGAAGAACCGCAAACGCTATGAGAAGCAGCTCGCCACCAAAAAGAAAGAAGCCGAACGTCTCAATAAGACACTCAAAGACCTGATTGCCAAGGAGAACAAATCCAAGAAATCTCCTGCCTCCAAGAGTGACCATAAGTCAAGGCAGACTGATACGCGCCTAAACGCTGCTTTCGCTGCAAGCAAAGGCAAACTTCCATACCCTGTGGAAGGGACGGTCGTAGAAAGCTTTGGAGAGCACTGGCACCCCGTCTATACCAAGGTCAAACTCCCCTTCAACAACGGCTGCAACATCGCAACCGCTGCTGATGCTCCGGTACATGCTGTCTACGAGGGGGAAGTGCGCAATGTAGTGCTTATCCCCGGCTACAACCAGTGTGTGCTCATAGCCCACGGAGACTACTACACCTTCTACTGCAAACTCAAAGACGTACGGGTCAAGGCCGGAGACAGAGTCAGGCAGGGAGACATCCTCGGGCTGGTAGACAGCATTGCAGGGGATACCCAGCTCCACTTCCAGCTTTGGCAAGAATCCGATCCTCAAGACCCTGAGCTCTGGCTCAAGCGTTAATCCGCGTTTTGCAGGTATCCGGTTCATTGTTGTTTACTCAAGTTTCGCAAATGCGAAACTTGAGTTGCTTGAAAATTCGTGCGGCCTAACCGCCTCTATCCATTGCCTTATCGAGAGCCCTGTACGATGCCGCCTCGAAGATATGCCTCTCTTCTATCTCTTCGCTCCCAGACAAATCCGCTATAGTCCGCGCCACCTTGATAATCCTAAAATAAGCCCTCATCGAAAAGTGCATCCTGCCCATCAGGGTCTCAAGCGCATTCTGACACTCCTGCTTAAGCGAGCAGTACTTCTCTATCAGATGGTTGTTCATCTCGGCATTGCAAGAGATGTCCTCCCCTTCGAAGCGACTTCTCTGAACAGTCCGGGCCGAAAGCACCCGCTTTGCCACCTCTGCACTCGTCTCGGCTCTCTCTCGGGGTCGGCTCACAATCTGGCTCAACGGGACAGTCCGGACGAAGACCTGAAGATCAATCCTGTCCATAATCGGTCCACTCAAGCGCGAGAGGTATTCCCGTCTCCTCGCGGGAGTGCAGGTACATTTGTCCCCATCCCCATAATACCCGCATGGGCAAGGATTTGAAGCCGCCACCAGCATAAAGGAAGCAGGATACTTAACCTTATAACGAAGGCGAGAAATCGTCACTTCCCTATCTTCGAGTGGCCCTCTGAGAGCTTCTACACTTGATTTGGGCATCTGGGCGAACTCATCGAGAAAAAGCACCCCGCCCTGGGCCAGGGATACTTCCCCCGGATGAATTCCATCCCCTCCGCCACCTCCTATCATCGCAGCAAGGGAAGCACTGTAATGCGGAGAGCGAAAAGGGCGCACTTTCATCAGACCCCGGCCACACTGACTTCCTCTACCCGCAACGGAGTATATCTTACTGGTCAACAGAGCTTCATCTTTGTCCAAAGGCGGGAGAATCCCCACCATAGCCTTGGCAAGAGAACTTTTCCCTGAACCGGGGCTTCCCACCATGAGGATATTGTGACCGCCAGCTGCCGCAATCTCAATGGCCCTTTTGGCTGCATCCTGGCCGATTATCTCGCTGAAATCTACTTCGGGAGCCAAACTTGGAGCACTCCCGTCAAACTCTGTATGCTCCACTACATAGCTTTTGACTTCCTGAGGAGAGCGCAACACTTCCACGGCTTCTGCCAGCGTATGCACCCCGTATAGGGTAATATTTTCTACGCAGGAAGCCTCAAGGGCGGATTCATAGGGTAGAATACAGCCCCTCAGAGCCAGGTCCCGAGCCTTTGTCGCCATGGGCAGACTTCCCGCTATGTTTCTGAGTGATCCGTCGAGCCCCAACTCTCCCATCACTAGATATGTCCCAATGTCTTTGAAATTTTCCTGCCCGGAGGCTGCCAGGATTCCAAGCGCAATAGGCAGGTCATAGCCCGACCCGTTTTTGTGCATGTCGGCAGGGGCCAGATTGATAACTATTTTTCGCCCGGGGATGCGGTAGCCGAGGGCCTGAAGTGCTGTCACCGTCCGAAGAAGGCTTTCTTTGACAGCAATATCGGGGAGTCCGCAGAGATGGATGCCAATCCCCTGTGTGACATCCACTTCGACAGTGACAATAACGGCTTCAATACCGATGCATTTGGCCGCATTTATTTGTATAAGCATAATATCGGTTATTTAATGGATAGCGTGTACCTGACAAAACTCTCACACGCATAATCTTCGGTTTTTGAGTATATTTGCAGGTTATGACGCAGCAAATCCTTATTTCATCTCTTTCCGAGATTGACAACGCCGCAAAAGAATTTTTAGAGCGGATTGCAGATACCCGCCTCATAGCGTTCCGCGCCCCGATGGGAGCCGGCAAAACCACTTTCATCACTGCAATCTGCAAGTCTATGGGTATCCCCGCGGACGAAATATCTTCCCCAAGTTTTGCCCTTGTCAACGAGTACCGTACTCCTGGAGGAGAAAGTGTGTTCCATTTCGACTTCTACCGCATCAAAGATGAGAGAGAAGCCTTGGACATAGGCCTTTACGAATATCTCGACAGCGGCAGCTACTGCTTCATGGAATGGCCTGAAAATGTCGGAGAGCTGCTTCCCGAAGAGACCCTGCAAGTCCAAATCGAGGTTTTAGCGGACGGGGCAAGGCGCATTTTCTGGGAGCAGTAAGAATCAGGAATCTGACACCCAGATTGCAATCAGTTTCCCCTTGAGCGGGATTGTCATCCGGCCTCCCCCGCTTCTCCATACAAAGGGGGCTCCATCCCCGCTCGCCGGTATGCAGCCAATGTAAAGGGTAGAGCCACATCTCATCGCACAGCGTTTTGAGAGGATTTTCGCATTTTCGACTATTTCAGTATTCCTTTCTCCCTGTTCCCTGACGAGAAGATTGTCCACCTTGTCTTGCGTAAGGATATGCATTTGCGGTCTCTGCCCAAAATAATGGTAGATATCCATATCAAGCTTGAGGGCATATTTCTCATCACCCAGCAGTATCGTCTCCCTATCAGTCTTCAGTTTCCAATTATACCCCGTTACTACGGCCGCACATTCATCCCCTGCTGCAAACAGTTGTATCTGCTTCAGGATTTCGCCGATTCTTATGAAGCCATACTGGGAATAAAGAGTGTCTCCTTTGTATATTCGGATAGTCTTATTGGTCTTGACAAGACTCCATTTCTCCCCATTTCGCACAATCACATCCATAAGAGATGCGTCAGGGATGGTCACGGTCTGCTCTGAGGCTACCCCATCTTCGACGAGCCAGATTTTATTGAGTCCGCAGGCGCTGTCGCTATAGGAAAAATATAGTTTAGACGAATCTTCATACAGCCCTTCCGACAATGGAGTTCCGCCAGATGAGGATAAGACCTCTTCCCCATCACAGCGAAGGGAAAATCCATCAAGGGAAAGCTTTTTGGAAAGGGTCCATACTTTGCCATCCCTGAGCAGAAGGTCTGTCACATACTCCCTGGTGGGGATAAAGAAAAGCCTCTGGCCATTACGGCAAATCGCAGTCCCGCCACTTGCTACCGGACAGGAATACACATCTTCGCCGATGAGAAAATGGTAATCTGCATCATTGCATCCCGCCAGATCTCCTGAAAGAGGAATTTCCCGAAGACTCTTCCCATCCGCAAATACGACGAGACATTCGCCCTTGCCCTCGATACTTCCAATCCCGCAAACATATACCGCAGGATGATTCTCCACTGCCACACTATCCTCAACTTCGTCCGAGAATGTCCTTTCATCCTGTGTATCTCCCCTTCCAAGGGGATTTCCGCGGGGTGAAGACATGACAAGCGGAGTCTTGGAACAGGCAAGCACAAGCTGGGTGAAAAGCAGAACTCCAATCCCCAATGTGAGAATAAGGAACAGAGCCGAATGCAAATGAGCTGAAGTTTTCATGGTTTTCTGTTTTCGCGGGAATAGTGTTACTTGAGGATTCAGACGGGTGCCTGCGAAATTTCACCGGCCTGCTTCCTTATAGTGCTCCACGAAGGAGCCTTTGCAAATGAAAGCATTTTCGAAACACATTCAACACATAGAGCATAAAAAAAGATGTTTTTTTCTGAAAAAATTATCTTTTTTTCAGAATTTAACCTCCAAGTGAAAAGCACAGACGGACAAATTTTTTCTGCAAGGTATCAATAATGAGCTATTTGTATTATATTTACAACGAAAATGGGAGTTTGTCATCAATAAAGCCACATGCCTTCAGTATTAACACGCACATCATTAAGCTTAATTTTCGCCGTCTCGCTTTCTGCTGCTTCAATGTGGGGCACCGCTCCCAGTTGGCAAAGCGATAGCGTTCAGGTCTCCAAGACCCAAAGCAATACCCGAACCGTCTCGGGGGTCGTCACTGACACAAAGGGGGAAGCCGTCATTGGAGCAGGTGTCTTTGTCGAAGACAGTGACAATGGCACGGTAACCGACATAGACGGGCGCTTCACCCTGACAGGAGTAAAACCCGGCAATCTCCTCAAAGCTTCAGCTATCGGGTACAAGGACAAGGAAACAGTCTATACAGGCGGCAGGATAGTATTTGCCCTTGAAGAAGAATCCCTTGCCCTCGATGAAGCAGTCGTGGTCGGCTACGGAGTGCAGAAAAAAGGGACGATTACGGGGAGTATTTCCTCCATGAACCGCAAGGAGCTCGAACGTGCCCCGACCGATAATGTAGTCAATATGCTCGGAGGCAAGCTCCCAGGCCTGGTTACCAGGCAGACTTCCGGTCTCCCGGGTGAAAACGAAGCCCAATACTACATTAGAGGCATATCCACTACGGGAACATCCACTCCGCTCGTGCTCGTGGATGGGGTAGAGAGGAGCTTCTCGAACTTGGATCCAAGTGAAATCGCCGATATCACCATCCTCAAAGATGCCGCTTCCGCCGCAGTCTACGGGGTGAAAGGGGCCAACGGAGTCATACTTGTCACCACAAGGCGGGGAGATGTGGGGAAGACAAGCGTCAGCTACAACGGAGCCGCTTCGTTCTACTCCAACGCCGAAATGCTGGATCTGCTTGATGGGCCCGAATATGCCTACTGGCACAATCTCGCAACCGACCTCGACGGGCTTGCAAGGGAGTATAGCGACCAGCAGATTGAATACATAAAGAATGGCGGAGACCCGCAGGGAGTCTTCTCGAATACCGATTATCTCTCCCTGATTTTCAAGAAATACGCCCTCGGTCAGAACCACAATGTCACAGTCACCGGCGGGAATGCTTCCGTGCGCTATTTCGTGGGCGGAAGCGTACTCGACCAGGACGGAATTATTGACAATGTGTGGTTTAAGCGCTACAATCTCCGCTCCAATATCGACATTAACCTCAGCGATGAGTTTACCCTCAAATTCGATATTTCGGGGCGTAAGGAAGACCGGCACCAGAACGGAGTATCCGCAGGCAGCAGCGACCCTACCGCCTCGACAGACAATGGAGGTGCAGATATGGGCTATAAGAATATAGTCTTCTATGCCATTTCCGCCCGCCCTACTACCAGCCCCTTCCTGCCGGATGGAAGCTATACCGGATATATGAACCCGCTCGTGGCAAGGGATCAGTCCGGTTTTAAGGAGAGCGACAACAGTTATGCGCAAAGCTCTGTCAGTCTGGAATACAACTCTTCCAGAATTAAAGGATTAACTGCGAAGCTCATGGGAAGTTACGATATCCGTAACACCCAAAGCAAACACCTCCTGACCCCCTGCACCGTCTATACGCCCCAATATGGCAGTTCCAATGGCAATGGAGGGGTCATTATCACTGAAGTCAACTCCCCGCATCTGAGCTCCGGCATCAGCACCCTCACCGAAAGCCACACCCTCTATAGCAGCTATACCTTCTCGGCACAAGTCAATTGGGCCCGCACTTTTGGCCGAAATGACGTGAGCGCGGACCTGGTGTGGGAGCAGAACGGAACCTCGTCCAAGACTTTCAGCGCAGGCAAGCAGAAATTCGCAATTACCGAAATACCCGACCTCAACTTCGGGAGCGAAGTTACTCCCAATTCGGTAATAGGCTACCACTCCAATACCGGCCGTCAGGGACTGCTCTTCAGGGGGAACTGGACCTGCGATCAGAAGTACATTTTTCAGGCTTCGGTCCGAGGCGACTGGTCGGCCAAATTTGCTGCCGGACACAGACTCGGTATTTTCCCCGCCCTCTCCGCAGGTTGGAGAATTTCGGAAGAAAGCTTTATGGAAGACTGCCATGAGTGGTTGGAGAACCTCAAACTGAGAGCTTCCTGGGGGATTCTCGGCAATGATGCAATCAGTGACTTCCTCTATGTCCAGGGAGTTGGGCTTTCTTCCAACCCGGATGTCGTCATCGGAGGAGTACCGCTGCAGAGTCTCTACACGACCTCCATTCCAAATCCCGATATCACCTGGGAGAAGACCACTACCTGGAATACCGGTGCAGATGTCTCCCTATGGCAAGGGCTTTTGGGCCTCGAAGCCGATGTATTCTATAAGGTTACAAAGGACATTCTTCAGTCTCAGGCAGGCCAGCAGCCTCCTTCGATAGGCGGGAATTACGCTTCCATTGTCAACCGGGGAGTGGTTGATGTCAAAGGCTTCGAACTCACCCTCAGTCATCGCAATCGCATAGGAGACCTGACCTACTCGGCTTCGGGGAATATCTCCTACGCCCGAAACCGCTATATAAGCACCAACGACAGCGAGAATATTCCTACCTGGCAACGCAAGGTGGGGCGCCCGCTCGGGGAAGTGCTCGGCTATGTCTCCGATGGCCTGTACCAGACTGAAGATGAGCTGAAATACTGCCCCAAGACAAGCGATGCGGTACGCCTTGGGGACATTAAGTATAAGGACCTGAATGGAGATGGAAAGATTACTTCAGAGGACAGGACCTGGATTGCCGGTTCACAGATTCCAAGAATTATGTACGGGATAAATCTCGATGCCACATGGAAAGGCCTCAGCCTGTCACTCTTCTTCCAAGGTGCAGCAAAAACCGACATTATGCTCTGCGGGACCTACACTGCGCTGGGTTATTCCGATGGCACTTATTATACACAGGCTTTCAA
This sequence comes from uncultured Muribaculaceae bacterium, assembly GCA_964608175.1. Classification (GTDB taxonomy): domain Bacteria; phylum Bacteroidota; class Bacteroidia; order Bacteroidales; family UBA932; genus Cryptobacteroides. The sequence continues at coordinate 35,180 of CAZSMO010000016.1, forward strand.
ATGGGGAAGCAATCCGCCTTCCTACCTTGTAGAAGGGAGTTGGAGGCCAGACCACACGGATGCCTCCTATCCAAGGCTTTCCACTGCATCCAGCACCAACAATGCCCTCGCCAGCGACTTTTGGAAACGCGATGCCTCCTATCTCAGACTGAAGAATATGCAGCTCACCTACACCCTTCCTGCCTCATTTAGCGGTAGGATTGGCTTCCAGGCAATCAGGGTTAATTTGAGTTTCACCAACCTCTTCACTGTTTCCGCCCTGTCCAAACTCGGAATAGACCCCGAGACACCCAGTGTCAACAACGGGTACTATCCCCAGCAAAGGGTCATGAGCATAGGATTAAATCTGACAATCTGATATTCCACCATGAAAAACAAGATATTACCTGCTCTTTTGTGCCTTCTCTGCCTTTCTGCCTGCAGTTCGGTGGATCTGGAGCCGAGTGACCGATACGACATGTCCTATGCCTTCAAGAATAGGACAAACGCCGAATTGTATCTCGATTATTTCTACAAGGAAATCTACTGGTTCAGCCCCTTCGGCTCCTGTGCCCTTGGGGGCAGCAATTCCAATATGTCAGACGGGCTTACGGATATCCTCAAATACTGCGGCATAGTGGCAGGCGTTGGGGATTGCAACCTGATTATGACCGTAAGCGGACAGCAGAGTGCGGATAAGAATTACTTCGATGCATGGACCACCTGTTACACCTGGACCAGACGCATTAACGAGTTCCTCTCCGGACTCGATGCCTATTCGGGGAATTTCTCAAGCGAGGAAGCCGACAGATTCAGAGGTGAAGCCCGCTTCTTCAGAGCCTGGGCCTCCTTTATGATGATGCGAAGTCACGCCTCTGACAAAGACGACCTTGGAATCATTATCTACGATGACATATCCAAGATGAACAGCGAAGGAAAGAATCGGGCCCGTGCTACCGTAGCAGAATCCTGGGGCTACATCTTCAGCGATATAGACTTTGCAGTCAACGCCCTTCCAGAACCTTCCGAAGCCGGGGGACGAGTGCACCGCTATGCCGCCCTTGCCCTCAAAGCCCGCGTCAGTCTCTATGCCAAACGCTATACGGAGGCCCTCGATGCTGTTCGGCAAATCCGTGCCTCCAATCTGTATGACTACGAGCAGGATTACTCCCAAGCGTGGAAAGGAGGCTCCAAGGAAGCCATCTGGCAGTTTGACTTCAGCAGTGGCGTACTTACCCATAGCTTCGATCAGAAATACTCCCAGCCGGGGGATATCTGCACAAGCGGGAGCTATGGGGGAGGCTATGCTGGTCCTACACAGGAGTTTGTAGATATGTACGACAACGCGGACGGCACCCCCTTTGATCCTTCCGATATATCAAGGAGATTTATCACAAATGACAATGTTTCCTCCCGCGACCCCCGCCTGGCTGCTTCTGTCCTCTACAACGGGGCTCTTTGGAAGGGCCGCGCCCTGGAGTGCTATGAAGGAGGGGTAGATGAGAAGTATATGCCATACGGAGCCGTCAATTACCCTGGCAATTCGATTACGGGCTACTATATGCGTAAACTGCTCGATGAAGATAACGATGATTTCGTAGTGAATGGCTCCTACCAGAGCTGGGTCGAATTTCGCTATGCCGAGATGACCCTTATCATGGCCGAATGTCTTGCTGCTCAAGGAGATTACTCTGGAGCGCAGGCTGCGGTGGCGGAGCTTCGCTCTGTCCGCTTCGGGACTTCGGTCTACACCGCCCCCATTACATCCTGGGACACGGCTTTGGATGTGATTCTCAAGGAGCGGGCCATTGAGCTCTGTTTCGAGGATCACCGTTTCTGGGATCTCAGGCGCACCGGCAGGGCTCGCGCCACCCTCGATGGGAAACGCTATACCGGGGTGCTTTGGACAAAGGCAGCTGATGGGAGTTTCACTTCAGAAAGTGTCTCCTGCGATATGGGAGCGCGGATTTACCCCGAGCGCTTCGACCATTTTCCAATCCCTCAGACAGAAATCAGCAACAATACCCTTGCAAGGCAAAATTCAGATTGGTAATAACATGAAAATAAAACAGCTACTTTTTATCATTGCGCTGCCGCTTCTCTTTGCCTGTCAGAAGCCGGATTATCCGGAAGGGGATTCTTCCGTGGAACTCTCCGCACTCAAAGCCTTTGTCTATTACGACATTGAGCATCCAAGCCAAAAGCAGGAGGCAGATTTGATGAGCGGGACAGTCAACCGCGAGCGGGGGCTCATCAGTTACACCTTCCCTGCAAGTGATGGCAAATACACCCGGCAGACCCTCAGTCGCTGTCACATGGAAGCCACAATACCCACCACGGCCTCCCTCGAGATGCTCGATGCTGCAGGCAAGAGCCTTTCGCATGGATTTACGGAGAGTATTGACCTCTGTAATACAACGATATATTTCAGGATTACAGCCGCAAACGGCACATCCCAAAACTGGCAATTAACATGTAAATTACAATAATATGAAAAAAAATTCCCTTATCGCAATGGCAGGAGCCATGCTGCTTCTCTCTCCCTCTTGCACAAAGGAGGAGAAGAAAGCCTCATTTGACTTTACCCTTACCAACTCCATGGTACAGGTTAACGCCCTGTCACAGGATTACCTCGTACAGGTGGACAATAGCGCCAGGACAATCTATGTCGAAGTGGCGTATGTGGATAAGGCAGACCTTGCAGCCCTCGAAGTGGAATTCGTTTCCCTTCCCGATGGAGTTAGTGTCGACCCTCAGAAGTCCAGCTTCAACTACACTTCCTCTGCCTCGCAGACAGTGACCGTCACTGCAAACGGAGCCACTGCCGACTATGTAATCACAGCCGGATATTCGGCTCCAAGCCCTGTCTTTACCTCCATAGCCCTCAACGGGGTAGCCGTGGATGGAAGTTCGGCCAAGCTCAGCAGCAGCAACGATCTCACCAAGGTTGCCGTAGACTTTACGGTCTCGCCTGCGGACACAAAGGTCTCCGTAGCAGGCAGCGAAATCAGCTCGGGAGCAGAGGTGGACTTCAGCGACAAGCTCAATGGTGTCACTTTCACTCTGAAATGCGAAGATGTCAGCGTGGAGCGTAACATCAAGGTGGTCACCACCGGTATCAATTCCATCACAAGGGTCTGGGGACACTACTTCAAACCCGTCAATACCACCGATGATTTCTTCCTCAAAGCAGATGGTACTCCCGGCAAAATCAATGGAACCCTGAATGTCTTGAGAACCATAACAATGGATAGTAAATATGTCTATCTGATCGGGACAGACAAAGTATCACTCTATGCTATCGACATTGCCGATGGCAATACGGTCACCCAACTCAATATGGAAGGGTATGACGCAGGTGGAATGTTTGTTACTTCTGCAGTCGGAACACTCAGGGACGGAGATACCGATGTCTTACTGGTCAGCAACATGGTCAACAGCACGGCATCTGAATTTGTCATCTGGAAATGGGCCTCCCCCACTTCCGCTCCCGAGAAGGTGCTCTCATACAAGCTCCCGGAGACCGGCAGAATTGGAGACCAGATGAGTGTGGAAGGGGACTGGAACGATGGTAAAATCTGGTTCCACGACTATACTTCAGGGCAGAAAGCCTACGCCTTCAGTGTGAAAGCGGGCAAGATAGACCCCAATCCCACTGTCGTCTCCTATGTCTCCTCCTCTGGCAAGACGATATTCGGAAACTGGGGCGCAGTATACAAATACGCTGATAATAAATATGTATGGGGCGGTCCCAACCATGCCTCCGTTGTACTTGATATCGATGGAAGTACTGCTAAAGTCACCGGTACATTCAGCAGTGACTACTTCGGCTATCCTCTCCACGGCATCCGTTTCTTCTCTTTCAACGAAGAGAACTACATGACCTATGTCAGACTTACAAACAGCTTCCAGGATGGACAGATGAGAGTTTGCGGTCTTACTGCCGGCACCCTTGAAGAATCGGTTCAGAATCCGGGCGGATTCTATTCCTTTGGACTGGGAGATCCGACAGAAGAAGAGGTTACCGCCAACAAGAATGCGAACGGCATTGGCAACAATGTCATCCGTGAAATCGACGGGAAAATCTATATTGCTTCCTTCGTGCCCGGCTCCGGCCTGTCCCTCTTTGCAGTCGAATAAACAATGCGTAAAGTGATTGCCATACTTGCCCTTTGCCTGAGTTCAGCGCTTGCCTGCACTCCCTCCTCTAAGCCAACTGCCAAAACTACCGAGCTAACACTCAACGGTATAGTGCTTAAGTCATACCCTGAGGCGCAGATTGTCATCTCCCAGCAGGAGCACAGCGTGGCAATCACTCTCCCTTTCGGAAGCGAGCCAGGCACCACCGAGATTCGCCTTGCAATACCATCAGATGCCACTTCCATCCCCGATTCAGGGGAGGAGGTGGATTTGAATGCACTCAAAGCCATCTATCTCACCGCTTCGTCAGGCAATTCAGTCAAATATAGCGTCTCCGTCAGTGTGAAAGGTTCAGCTTCAACCAATTTCTATTGGATGACTGCCGATGACTACCTTGTACGCTCCAACCCCGATGAAGATGGGAATATGGACTTTCGTTTCCCATACGGGGCGGATGTGAGTAATCTGACCTTCACTGTACAGACAGACGAAGAACTCACTTATGAGCCGGATATTACAAGCGGTGTCAGTCTCGAAACCCCACTGAAAGTCAAGATTACAGCGGCAGATGGGGAGACATCCCGGGAAGTGACTCTCTCAGCCTCTTTCTATCCCAAGGACAAAGGGGTTCGGGGGCTCTATCTTCCATCACCTTCGCATTCTTCCTCTTTCATTTCGTATTCCAATATCTGCCAGTCCTTGGATTTGATGCAGGAGCTTAACTTCAACTGCCTCTATGTCTGCACATGGGCGGCCAGCCAGACAGCTTACGAAAGTGAGGTCCTACTCTCAAACAGCACTTACAGCAACGCCGCGCAAGGCAATATGTATTCGATGTATAGCGGAGGAAGCGGAGATGCCCTCGCAGATATCATTTCAGAAGCCCACAAGCGCAATATCAAGGTAATCTTCTGGTACGAGTATGGCTTTATGCACGCTGCCGGAGGGGTCAATACAGATGACCCTGTCCTCGCCAGACACCCCGACTGGATAGGGCGCAACGCATCAGGAGGCTATTCTGCCTACAATAACAATGATTTCTATCTCAATGGCTACTCTTCAGAAGTTCAGGATTTTGTCCTCAATCTGATGAAAGAAGCCCTGCAGAGATACCCTGAGGTGGACGGGATTCAGGGCGATGACCGCTTGCCGGCCATGCCCCGAAACTCGGGCTATAACGATGAGACCAAGGCTCTCTACCTGGCTCAAACGGGGAATACCGCTCCAACGGACTATCAGAACACGGATTGGGTAAACTGGAGACTGGGTGTGCTCAATGCTTTCGCCGTGCGCATGTACAAAGAACTGAAGTCAATCAAGCCCACGCTGCTCGTATGCTTTGCCCCCAATAAATACCCCTGGTGCGAAAGAAACCTGATGCAGGACTGGCCTCAGTGGATTGCGGATGGAGTCGTAGACCTGTTGACGGTACAATGCTATGTGACAAGTGCGTACGAGACGGATGTGCGAACCGCCCTCTCTTATGTAAAACGCAATACCTCCAAGGAAATCTTCAACCCTGCGATGATACTCAAGAATGGTGGAGCCATCCTCTCCCCCACCCTGCTTGCACAAGAGCTCCAGTACAACAGGCAAATCGGCACCCTTGGAGAATCCCAGTTCTGGTTCGACGGCCTTTACGACCCCGGGGCAAGGCACATCTTCGAACTCTACTATTCCTACCCCGTAGAGTTTCCCTTATAGCAGTTTTACACCGCACCGTTATACACCCTTATCAGCCGATTCCGTATGTCAGCAAAGGAAGTCATCATTTATGTAATTAATGTGGATGTTCTCCGGGATATCAATGGTTGAAATAAGGGCTTTAAGTACCTTAATGCTATCAGAATCAATGTCAACAACATCTATGTTGACTATGGGGACTTCATTGTATTTTTGGATTAGAACCGGCAAAAAATTTCCCACTCCAATGGACGGTTCCAAAATATTTATCTCTGACTGCTGCAGGACATCAGGGAAGTTCTTTATAATAGCAAAGCAAATATCCTGCCTGGTGTAATAGGCTGCATTGCTGTTTCGGTTTGCATTTGCCAATTCCGCAACTTTGGAAAGAAAAGGAAAACCAAGAGCTTTTTTTGCCTCAATAAAGCCGACAAGTTTATCTGTATCTTGGAGCTGGTTTATTTGTATGATGGCTTCAATCTCCTGATTGCTGTACTCATTTCGGGATAACACTTTTCGGATCTTCTTTGCGATTTGTCTGAAGATTATCGTGGGGACGGCTTCTCCGAGATTTTGGCGAATATTCATTTCCTCTTTCTTAAGGAAGGCTTTTCTACCCTGGGCATCCATCTTGTTCAGCTCGTCATATGGAATATCAGACCATTGAAAAGAATCCGGAACAGACATCATCAACATCAGTTCCCTGATACTGAAAACGCGGTTGTCAACTGGGTGTATCGTATTTTGACTTGCAAGGATGTCATTCCTCGTATGGATGCATGGAGCTACTTTATCCCAGTACTGCCGCGTGTATTTGTCTCCATTCTTTCGGGCATTGAATACAATAACTCCATTTTTGACAGAATGGGGAATTCTCTGCGGATCCGCGTTGTCAAAAGCCGATTGTCCTTCTTTAAGCCCATCAATCCAGCTTTCCATCTCACGAGAGTAGCTTCTGAAATTATGGTAGATATCAGCAGGATCGGACTCTCCCATCACTTTAAGGGACGGAAGGTGACCTATAACCTGGCGGAGGGTTTTTTCCGGCTGTCTATCAGGGAATATATCAAATGGAGTCACTTCTTTCAGGTCTTTTCTAACCCCTAGAACGAGCGTTCTCGTTCTGCTTGAAGGACTCCCGTAATCCTTGAAGTTGACAACGCGGTACAGAATATTGTACAGTCCGGATAAGTCATTGTCTACGGCCTGCCGGATGGGTTTGTCCTCTCCATCAATGTCGGTGCATATTGAATTCAGAAAAGCTCTCACATTTTCAAATACGAAGAATCTCGGCTTAATTTTTTGAATCATTACAATGGATTCTACAACAAGAGAGTTCCGCTTAAGTTCATTACCTTTCTTATGGTTAGCGATGGACATTCCCTGGCAGGGTGGTGTGGCAATAATAACATCCGGTTCTTGAATGCCATAATAATTGTTCCATAGTTTCAACTGCTCGAAAACTTTGTTTTTGGTTTCAGCCGTTGTCATGTCCCCACAGATATACCCTCCCGGATAGTCGCATTTGTGGTTATATTGCTGAATCTTCAACCGCCTTTCAAGCAACTCAACTGTGGCAATACAATGAAAGTTTTCCTGCTTGAATCCATAACAGCCTATGCCTGCACTGCTAAAAAGACTTATATATGTGAGTAAGCCGTATGCCGACTTGCGTTCTTCGAGCAAGGCGGGTTCCGGCCCTGAAACAGTATGCTTGTAATTAGCCATAAATTGTAGTCAATTTCATGAAAAATCAGCGGCTTCCAAATCGGAAAGTTCCCGATAAAATGGCGCAGTCAAGTCTTTCTGATTGTATTCTAATTGGCAATAAAGTTAAGTAATTATTGTGATTTTTTATACTCCTTGGGGCAGAGTCCTTTTTGAACAGTTTGCGAGTCCAACTCGATACCCTGCATCTGCCGGATGGGTGCGACAGGTCAAAATCAAAAGCCTATGCGTTTCCCAATAAATTCCTGATATATAATTACTTGAATTTCCATACCCCCTCGGCAAAAGATAGGGGAAGAAACATCAAAGGGCTGAATGACAGGCATATACTGGGAAACAGACATCCCCCGGATAAAACAGGCTTCGCTGCAACTGGTAAAAAACCGGAACGGAGCCAACCATCTTAACGAAAGACAGAAAATGACCCCAACTGCAATTGAGAAAAGAGTGGCGCAGACAGACATGTGGTGGGGAAGATCTTTAAGGCACAGGGTCGTAGCCACTCCCGCCAAAGGGGTGACAGCGGAGGATCCGCTTTAGAGCGAGCCAGCCCCCTTTAAGCGGGCCGTATTTACGAAGGGCTTCAAGGGCATACTGTGAGCAGGTGGGAGTAAACCGGCACGTAGGCCCTCCTTTGAGAGGAGAGATGCAGACCTGATAGAAGCGAATTAGAAACACCTCCGGAGCTATCAGGACTTTACGCAATGCAGGTATCTTCGTCTCCATGGTTTACTGTTTACCGTTCTCTCCAAGACGGGAGGAAATCTTCGCAAGAACTTCCGCAAGCTCCTCTGCTACAGTGCTATATGGCAATATGTCAGGGGATTTGTAAAAGATTAGAAAGTCTACTCCACACGCACTCAAAAGGGATTTTTGCTGCCTGTAAGCCTCGCGGATACGACGCTTAAGCAGATTGCGCTTAACGGCCCGTTTGAAGAGGCGCTTCGGCACGCTAATCATCAAACGGTTGACACAATTAGTGTCTTCTCTTTTGAGACAGCAATATTTCAGATGTTCAGTCGCACCCCATTTCCCTTCGGACATAAGCTTATCGATAGCATTATGTCCGCAGAGTCTTTCAGACTTGGAAAAGCTGTATGCGAGCTCATTTCCCATCCTGAGAGAGGTACAAATCGATAGCCTTGGCTACGGAAGGGGCCTCGGGAGTGGGAGCCTGAATGGCAATTTCGAGCCCGGCATCATGAATAGCCTTGACCACACCCTTACCGAAAGACATAATCTTGAGATCCCCCTGCCTGAAATCGGGATAAGAAGCATAGAGAGACTCGACATCGGCCTTGTTGTAGAGCACAAGCATATCGTAGGAGTGCAAATCGATAGAAGTCAAATCCTGATTAACTGATTTGACAAGGTTGGCTGCGGTATAGTCCAGTTTGGCCTTGTCAAAAAGCGAAGTAATTGCAGTAGCCGCTTGAGAATCAGCCGTCGCAATCAGAAATTTCTCCCCTTTGTGGCGTGCGGTAATGAGCGCAATGATGCTTTCGGGAGTTCCCGTTCCGAAGAATATCTTGCGCTTGCGAAACACAATATGCTTCTGCAGGTAATTGGCAACTAACTCCGTAGAGCAGAAATACTTCATGGAATCCGAGACCTTGAAGCGCAATTCCTCTGCGAGCTGGAAATAGGCATCTATTGCGACCCTTGAAGAAAAGACCACTGCCGTATACGAAGATATATCGACATGCTGCGCCCTGAACTCCCTGGAGGTCAGCGGCTCAATCCGAAAGAAGGGATAAAAGTCGAAGGTCGTACCAAACTTTTCAGTGAGAGCAGTATATGGGGAAAGATTCGAAGGAGCGTTCTGAGATATTAGAATCCGTTGCATTAAGTCCTAAGTTAGTTTAATAAAACCATTGCCACCAAGGCAGCGGCCGGCACCAATTCAAGACTACAAAGATACAAAAAAGACAGGAAAGGACGATAAGAGAGCCTCAAAATCTGCCATTGCCTGAGTAAGAGCAGCAAAAAGACGGCTCCGGCTTCGATTACAAGTATAAGCCTCATTAGTTCTTCGCTCCAACGGGCAATCAGCCATATTGCAGAGGTGAGAGCCATGAGAACGCTAAGTACAATCCCATAGGTGAAGACAATATGCTGTGAAGCACTCTTATTGTACTGAGGGACACGCCGCCATGAGAGGATACTGGCCATCAGACTGTGAATAAGGATGTATCCTGCAATTATTACTGCGCTTAACCATAGCGAAGAAGCGAGAAGAGAGAACCGGTCGCAAATGAGAAGCAGAAGCAGGGAGCAGATAATCGCCACCCTGTTGCGTGTTCGCGCAAGCTGGATGTTGTACTCGAGTTCGGTATTTGGCTTAGCAAGGGCAAGGCAGCGAAGTATAGGATTCCAGAGGATGAAAAAATCTCTTAAAAATATGATTATAAGGGCTATACACACAAAAAGAAGGGTAACATTGACCCCGTTCTCAGACCACAGCGCCGGAGTGGACAGCGCTCGAAGCGGCTCGGTCGAAAGCCAAAGTTTGCCGTTTGGAAAGCCGGGAATCATAGTCCTATAATCTGTATCAGCATTCAAATACTTCTACGCAAGGGAATACTAATTTCCGCGTTTGGCTTTATAGCCGAAGTTCAAGAGGAGATTAAGAACCCTATCTCTAAAGTCGCCCTGAACAATTATCTGCCCACCCTTGCAAGAACCTCCCGTGCCGAGACTACGCTTAATCTTAAGCGCAAGATCCTTGATATCACTTTCTTTCCCTACAAATCCCTCCACAAGGGTAACCTGCTTGCCTGCACGGCCACCTCGCTCAAGCCTCACTATCAGAGACTGCTTCTGCGGTGGCAGTGTTTCAGCTTCAAGACTCTGAGCCGTTTCGTATTTGAAGTCGGGATTGGTGGAATACACCACCCCAAGCCGTTTTTTCCAATCGTTATCAGCCATATTGATATCTCGCTCTATTTTCAAAAGTAATCAAATCGTTTGAGTTCAAAGCCTTGCGCTTACCCGCGAAAACCGGTAACCCTCCTGCAAAGATAGTTGATTCTGTTCATCTTTGATACTTAACACGGATCCTAATCTTTTAAAAAGAATTCAGCGTAAAAGTCGGCAGCCGCTCCGAAGAGCCCGCGACCGTGAAGCCGGACTCGCGAAAGGCATTCCGTATGTAAAATGGCGGTTTTGCTGACGGATTGGGATAACGGAGAGCCGTTGGTCAGTAAAATGGCGGTTTTACTGACGGAAACGATGGCGGAGCGAACAGGAGCGGAGCTCCGAGGAGCATTTTCCATGGGCGAGCCTATGCGGCAGCCGCTCCGAAGAGCCCGCGACTGTGAAGCCGGACTCGCGAAAGGCATTCCGTATGTAAAATGGCGGTTTTGCTGACGGATTGGGATAACGGAGAGCCGTTGGTCAGTAAAATGGCGGTTTTACTGACGGAAACGATGGCGGAGCGAACAGGAGCGGAGCTCCGAGGAGCATTTTCCATGGGCGAGCCTATGCGGCAGCCGCTCCGAAGAGCCCGCGACTGTGAAGCCGGACTCGCGAAAGGCATT
>CAZSMO010000017.1:0-43031 GCA_964608175.1 uncultured Muribaculaceae bacterium
CTGCGCTGGCGGGAGCGGGCTTACGAATTTGGGAATTAACCGCAGACTTCTCCTCTCGCATGAAGCAGTAGCAAAAAATCAATTATCTTTACGGGCAATTATGACAGAAATCGAGAAACTTGACTCGGGGCTCGAGTATTGCTACGATGACCCTGAAGTGAACGCCCGTAAGGAGTGTGCCATCAAACTTTGCAGAGAGTACAACGCCATTGATGACCTTGACTATGATGCCCAGTATGCTTTCCTCTCCAAGATGCTGGGACACATAGGAGAGGGGGTCTGGATAGCCAAGACCTTCAATTGTGACAACGGCAGGAATATCTGCATCGGCAACAATTTTACGGGCAACTACAATCTTACCATCCTCGATATTCGCGAAGTGCGTATCGGGGACAATGTGATGATCGGGCCTAACACTCTGATAACCACCGTAGGGCATCCTCTTTCTCCCTCGAAGAGGCGCCTGCACATGGCAGTTGCAAAGCCGGTGCGCATTGGCAACGATGTGTGGATAGGAGGCAATGTAACCATTCTCCCTGGCGTGACGATAGGGAACAATGTCGTCATTGGGGCCGGAGCCGTGGTCACCAAAGACATTCCCGACAATTCCCTCGTCCTTGGGGTCCCTGCCAGGGTGGTCAGGACTTTAGAAAACGACACGTATGAATAAACCTTTTGTCGTATCCCACATGATGGCATCAATTGTGATATGACCGGGCAGATGGATTCAGACGGATATTATGAGGCCCTGAAGGAGTTGAATGCTGATGCAATCTTTGAGGAAAAAGGCACTGCGGTAAAAACCGGCTCGTGCTGACAAGCGAAGAGCAAGGCGCGGAGAGACCATGGCAGTTACAAGTGCTGCCTTACCGCCAAAAAATCAAATGCGAAGTTAATAATAAGTCCCGAATAGGAGGAAATTTCACTTAATAACTTCGCTAAAACTTGCATTTTTTGCAATAAAACCCTATATTTCCAATCGATTTGCCATATAGACAGGGCGAGAGTTGTCGGTAGTTAGTTGTATTTTATTATTTAATGCATTTCAATACATTTAGATTGAAAGCCATTATCGGCTTTTTACTTTTCTTTTTGATGCAACTGGGGGGGGTGGCAGTTGCACAGACTTCTTCGAAAACCCTCTCAGGGGTTGTCATTGACGAGGATGACATGCCGCTTCCGGGGGTTGCGGTATACGATGCCGCGAACCCGTCACAAGGCACTGTCACTTCCGACAAAGGGCGTTGGTCTCTTACGATTGGCCCAAAATGTACTAAACTTACTTTCGAATCCCTCGGCTACAAGACTAAGGAGGTTAGCATCAAGGATATCGCCCTCGTGCGTCTTGAGGTGGATGCCCAAGAGCTTGAGGCCACTATCGTCACGGGTATCTACACCCGTAAGGCCGACAGCTTCACCGGAGCGGTGCAGACCATCAGTTCAGATGCCCTTCGCAAGGCCGGCAACAAGAATGTTCTCGAATCACTGAAGAACATCGACCCGTCACTTCTCATAGTCGATAACCTTGAGCAGGGCTCCAACCCCAATGCCATGGCATCCATGCAGATCCGTGGGGCTTCCTCCCTCAGCATGGAGACCACCTCGCTCAAGAGTAATTTCACGAGTGATGTCAACATGCCCCTCTTTATCCTCGATGGCTTCGAGACTACGCTCGAAAAGATCCAGGACATGGATATGAACCGCGTCGAGAGCATCACCATCCTCAAAGATGCCTCTGCTAAAGCTATTTATGGGTCGAAAGGCGGCAACGGGGTCATTGTCATAGAGACCAAGAGCCTCGACTCGGGCAAGACTGCCGTCACGTACACCGGCAATATCTCCGTTGAAATGCCGGACTTGTCTTCCTATAATCTATGTAACGCTCTTGAGAAGTTGGAAGTGGAAAGGAGGGAAAACTACTATACTGATCTACAGACATCTTCCGATATGCTCTCGGCTATGCAGGTTTACTATGCCAGGCGCAAAAAGGCACTTGAAGGAGAGAGTACCTATTGGCTCAGCAAACCGCTTCGTACCGGGGTGGGCAACAAGCATTCCCTCAGTGTTGAATTGGGTAACCGCGAGCTCAAATCCTTTACGACCTTCTCCTACAACGATGTGGAAGGAGTAATGAAAGGGTCTAACCGTAAGGTCATAAGCGGAGACATGAATCTCGCTTACAGACTTAAAGGCTGGCAGTTTCGCAACATCATGAGTATCTCGGCGATGAACAGCAACGAGTCTCCCTATGGGGATTTTTCCGACTATGCCAAGATGAATCCTTACTTCAATCCCTACGATGACGAAGGTAATCTTGTGAGAACCTTTACCCTGATTACTGACCCAAGAGTATATGTCGTTAATCCCCTGTACGATGCTTCTCTTGATGTCAAGAACTCGAGCAACTACCTCGATTTTACGGATAACTTCTATGTGGAGTACTCTCCTGTAAAGATGCTCAAACTCGTGGCTCGGTTTGGGATTGACACAAAGCGGACAGGTGCTGATGAATTCTATCCCGCGAATCATTCTAAATTCTTTAATTATAATGACGGAGACTCTGATTTGCTTCGTCGCGGCAGCTATGAGAAGACTGAAGGAACATATACTTCCTACTCAGGGGATGTGTCTGCCCAGTTCAATCATACTTTTAACAAAGTGCATGAAGTCTTTGCCACGGCTCAATACCAGATATCGGAAACCAGCTATAGCGAAGTAACCAACTACACTGAAGGCTTCCCCAACAGCCGTATGGATGAAATCATCTTTGCCCGCCAATACGCTACTGATGCAACTCCAACGGGAGGAGCCGGGCTCAACCGAAACCTTGGACTGCTTCTTACAACCGGTTACAGCTACGACAACCGCTACATGCTCGATGCCACAATCAAAGGAAGTGCTTCCTCTGTCTTTGGGACGGACAACAAGTGGGGAACGTTTTGGAGCACGGGCGTTGCATGGAACCTGCACAATGAGGAATTTCTCAAAGGCAGTTCGTGGCTCAAGCAGCTAAAGCTTCGCTACTCCATGGGGTCTTCCGGCAACCAGAACTATACCACCAACAACTCCCTTGCCGTTTACCAATACTACAACGACAGATACTACGGAGGATACACCGGGGTTACCCTCCAGAACCTGCCCAACCCTACCCTCGGTTGGGAGAGTAAGATGGATTACGATTTCGGGGTGGATTTTCGCACGAAAAGCCTCAACCTGACTTTCGATGCCTATATCGCCGACACCAAGAACCTCGTCTTCAGCCGGTCAACGTTACCGTCAACGGGTTTCAGTTATGTATCCGACAACCTTGGCAAGATCCGGAACAAGGGGCTGGAATTAGGGATGAACTACACTGTGTGGCAGAAGAGGAACTCCTATGTGTCCCTGCTTTTCAAGGCTGCTCTCAACGACAACCGCATCCTCGAACTCTCCGATGCCATGCGTTCTTACAACCAGCAGCAACAGGAACTTGCCGAATCTACCGGAGCCGAGACCCCGGTTACCCAGTACTATGAAGGGATGCCGCTTCATTCCATCTGGGCTGTCCCTTCCCTTGGCATAGACCCTGTGAGCGGATATGAAATGTTCATTTCTTCGAGCGGGGCGGTTGTTAATTCATGGGATGCGGCCGACCTTGTGAACTGCGGGTCTTCCGATCCCCTCTACAATGGCAACTTCGGAATTAACTCTGAAATTGAAGGTGTAGGGGTCAGCGTTATCTTTACATTCTACGGCGGGGGCTATGCCTACAACTCCACGCTTGTATCGATGGTTGAGAATGTGGATATCTCGCAGAATGTGGACAGGCGTATTTTCTCCGACCGGTGGTACTATTCAGGGCAGCTGGCACAGTATCACAATCCAAATCTGTCTGCTACTCAAGCGACATCACGCTTCGTACAGAGAAATAATCGGCTCAACCTGTCTTCGGTATCTCTTTACTACGAATTCCCGTATAGGCTCATTCAGCGCTTCAATCTCAGCAGGCTTCGCGCCAGTGTCTACGGCTCCGATCTCTATAACTGGTCGAGTATCCGGATTGAGAGGGGGACGAGTTATCCCTACGCCCGCACGGTGTCTTTCAGCCTGACAGCAACATTTTGATGAATACGACTATGAGAAGAAATATATTGACCTTGTTTTTTTCTATCTCTGTCATAGGGATTTGTACTTGCTCCTGTGACAAGTGGCTGGATGCATCTTCAGCCACCGAGATTCGCCAGGATGATTTGCTAACGAACAGGGAAGGTTTCCAAGATGCTCTTACAGGGATTTATATTGATATGGGATCCAGTGATCTTTACGGGGGTACGGTCACATGGAAATACCTTGATTTGACTTGTTATCCCTATAATGATTCTCAGAGCAGTATACCTCACCTTTGGCAGGCGCACAGGTATTCTTCCAGCTCTATTATAGGGCTCGTAGAGGGGATTTGGAATCGCTCCTATAATGTGATAGCCAATATCAACGCAATTCTTCCGTATCTTGAGCAGAGAAAAGAGTTGTTTAGCAGTGAACTTGAGTATAATCTAATTAGAGGCGAACTGCTCGGGCTTAGGGCTTTTCTGCACTTCGACCTGATTCGCTGGTATGGGGTCGGGAGGGGCATAGAAAGTGCCGGTTCGCTATTGACCATCCCTTATGTCACGACAATCGGGAAAGATGTAACTCCGCAGAGAACTTACGATGAGACCTTTGCCCTGCTTCTTGAAGACCTTTCCCAAGCGGAAGAGTGCCTTGCCAATGATCCGATAAGCGGGGTTGCGCCTGATGGTTGGAATCAGGGGCCGAATGCTGAAGGGTATTGGACCAATAGAAACCTGCATTTCAACCTCTATGCGGCCAAGATGCTCCGCATTCGTGTCAACTGGTGGCTTGGCAATCTTACAGAGGCAGCCACGCTTGCGCAGGCTCTTATAGATGAAATAGAGGGGAGTTCTGTCATCGAATGGGCCAATCCCACTACAATAGTATCGACACTCAATGATTTTGAGAGAGATTGGAACTTTTATTCCGAGCACATCTTCCGGCTCGATGTCACAGGTATGAGTAGTGAAGCAATGCCACTTCTTATGGGAGGTGCGACCAATAGCAGTTCTTCATACCATATCAATGCGGAGTTTATTTCCAATGAACTTTTTATAATTTCAGGAGAGAATGCGCTTGCCGGGGTCGAAGATGTAAGGGGTACGGCAATGCTTCTTCGCTATGCAGACAGTGCTTACGACTGCTATAAGCTTTATGGCTCGGACAGCATGCAGGAAACTCTGAGAAACAAGATGGCACTCATGAGGATGTCCGAACTGTATTACATCATTGCAGAGGCAAGACTTTCCGAGGGAAATCCCGATGATGCCATGCGCGCTCTTGACACAGTACGCGTTCATCGAGGGGTCTCTTCCTCCCTTGTTGGGGCATCCAATCCCATGAGGGAACTTACCCGTGAAGTTATGCGCGAATTTATCGATGAAGGACAGATTTTCTTCTGGTTCAAGCATCTCGGGCTTGATGAATATCCGGGAGAAGGGTATATATCAAGCCTGTCTGAAGATAATTTAATCCTCCCTTATCCCATTGAAGAAACTTCCTATGGAAGGGTTCAAGAACGATTACAATAAGATGAAAATAAAGTATTTGACACCGAGTATACTACTGTTAGCCCTGTTATGTTCATGTAAGCAGGCTGATATCGGGACTTATTCCGTCTCGGATTCGTTAGTGCACTTCAAGAGTCAGGAGTCGGTTTTCTCACTTATTGGCAACACGGATGAAAATCCTGTGTTTACCATTGATGTCACGCTTGTGGGGCCTGCATGTGACTACGACAGGGAAATATCGGTCGAAGCCTTTGACAATGGATCCACAAACGCCACGGAGGGAGTTGATTTCCGGATTGAGAATGCAGTTGTGCCTGCAGGTGAACTGTCAGGGCAGATTAAGGTGAGAGTAAAGCCTATAGAAGAAGGGACTTATGCCAAATATACTACGGGACTCAAAATAGTCCCAAACAACTATTTCCCCTATTCGTTCGAGAATTACGATAGAACCTCTCTTGTATGGAGCAACGAGTATGTGCGTCCGACTTATCTCGTATATTATAGCTGGTGGTACTTCTTCTGCAAGGGGTACAGTCAGAATCTTCATAAAGTGATTGTCGAGATTCTTGGAGAAGAAGCAGAAGTCTCATCTTTCGCTACTTCTGCCAGAAATGATCCGGATGTGTCGTTTAAGGCTAATACATGGTGGTACAATGCCTCGCGAACTCTTTACAGTGCCGTTAAGGAACATGATAAGGCCAATCCTGATTCTCCGTACATGCATAGCGATGATTACGAGGTCTATGCTGTTCCCTCTACCCCTGTTGGAGAAGGGAAGAAGCCAGACACGGTTCCGACGATACTTTCAACTCTCATAGTAATATAGACTATGGCACGAATTATCAAAATCCTTTTTCCCTCCCTTGTGGCCTTTTTGCTCTTCTCATCCTGCTATAGGGATTTGAGCACAGAGGCGGATAGTGTCATTCCCGAATTCTCAATTCGAGTTGATGGTGCTGAAGGAGATACGATTTCAATCGCTTATGGCGACACTCTGAACCTCAGGGCTGTTATTCGTCAGCAGGGTTATTCGTCAGCAGACTTCGCGATTAGCTGGACTTTTGACCTGCAGCCTAATAACATTAACTTGAGATATGAAATAGGTGACGAAGCAGCTCTTTCCTTTGAGGTCGTGGCTTTGCCATCCACTACTCCATATTATCTCGCGCTTACGGTTACCAATACGCAAACCTCGTATTCACAGATGAAATACTGGCCCGTGTATGTGACTAATCCGTACCTCGATGGCCTTCTCGTGGCGCACACCCGCGATGGCGGAGTGAGCTCGGATTTGGATCTGATTAACGACACTCCACTTACTTATGCTTACGACTCCGATGCTGCACCGTCCATTCGCAGGAACATCTATTCTTACAACAATTCCGGAGAGGCTCTGTCCGGCAGGGTTACATCGATGGTGGTCAGGTACGCCTGCGATATCAATGCTTCCAATTCAGCATCCTACAATGACCGGTTCATCGCCATTGGGACAGAGAATCACATATATGGACTCGATCCAACCACATTCAAAGTGAATAGGCAGGATGCTGAAATGTTCATGAATCCTGCACCAGGCAATTTTGGAGTGAAGTTGCTGTTCGATGTTGCAGGGTACTCGTCAGTAGCTATCCTTTCGGATGGTACACTTTATGGCTGTCTTGACCTTATCGAAAGGCAATATCAGAAAGTTAGCTATCCGTATGAGAATTCAGCCGTATTCGGGGTTGAAAACATTGCATATAGAAGGCCCAATCAAGGTCAATTGTTTGGATTCGATCCAATAATGCACGATTTTCATAACATATTGCCCTCCCTTGGTTTTGGAGGTTCCTTCGATAAGCTGGATTTTAACCCTGGGATAGACCTTTCTCAGGCCGAATGCATTGCTGCCGGAGGGAACCGTAACGGTGGATATACCTTTGTGTTGAAAAATCCAGGGCCCCAGTATTATGTTCTTACCATATACAATGGTTCAAGTTTCTCTTTCATTTTACGCGAAGCTGATTTGCCGGAAGTGGATAATGCCGTTTCATTCACTTTCTGTGACAACGGAGACTTATTCTATTATGCCACGCCTCAAAAGGTTTATTCTGTGGTGGCTGCCGGAGGGCAGACTCTTACTACACCCTTGGCTTGGAGTCCCGACAAATCTTCTGAAAGAATCACCATGGTAAGACAATTTGTGCAGGGTTGGATGGGTATTGGAGGATATAGCGAAGGGCAGTATGAAATGAGTATCCCGACCAATCAGACTCAAGTGATTATCGTTACCTACAACCCATCCTCCAAGGAAGGGAAGATTTACCTTCGTCCCTTTAATGTGAGTACCGGTGCTTTCACCGCCAAGAGCAACGGGACATATGGCGGTTTTGGAGAAATTACCGCTCTCGCGAGCACAGTAAGATAGGAGATGAGAAAAAACACTGCAATAATTATCGCGGCGACTCTGCTTTTGCTGCCGCTGAATGTCGAAGCTAAAATCAGCCTTCCCCGTTGGGTGACTTTTTGGAAAAAGCCCAAGGCGGAGGTCGCAGACACTGCAACCGTTCAGAAAAAAAGTCCCTACGACAAACTTTTCGCCAAAGAGGATTCAAAGGCAGATGGTCTTATCTGCATCCACAGGGTCGGCAAGAAACTTTATTTCGAGCTTCCCATGAATCTTCTTGGCAGGGAATTCCTTATGGGCTCTACCATCGCCAAGATATCCGACAATGCTTTCGGAGTGGTCGGGGCGAAAGCGGATCTGTTGCATTTTACCTTTACGCAGGTGGACAGCACCATTCTCCTGCGGGAGACTGATGCCTCATATATTCCGGGGGACGAAGGCATAGGAGAAGCTCTTTCGAACAGCCATATCGGAGCAATCCGTAATGCTTTCCCGCGCAAAGCCTTCAACAATGACTCCACGGCAGTGGTGTTTGAAGTGACTTCGCTCTTCCTCGGGGACGACAAGGACGCTTCACCTTTCTCCCCCTACGGGGTATATGCGTCCTACGACCGTTCCGAGCAGTACAAGAGTGCCCTTTCGAGTATAGTCGGGTTCAAAGCCTTTGAGGACAATGTATCGGTGACATCTTCATTGTCCTACACCATTACCCTTAAAAACCCTGTCACCGGCAGGACGCTGATGAAAAACGAGCCCTTTACCGCCGAGCTGACACGCTCCATTATCCTGCTCCCCGAGAAGCCTTACCATCCAAGGATGGGCGATCCGCGCATAGGCTACTTTGTCACACAGAGAACCAGGCTCGGAGACACGGAGCAGAGCAGCAGGGATATCTACTTTGCAAATCGCTGGAGACTTGAGCCTTCGGATACCGCGGCATACAGGCGGGGAGAGCTTGTAGAGCCGACTAAACCGATAGTCTTCTACATCGACAGTAACTTCCCGGAGAAGTGGAAGAGCTACATTCGCAGCGCAGTCACCCTCTGGTGCGGGCCCTTTGAGAAGATAGGCTTCAAGAATGCCGTCATAGCCAAGGATTTCCCAACTGATGACCCCTCCTTTGACCCCGACAACATCAAATATTCCTGCATCCGCTATGCTCCTATCGGGATTCAGAATGCCATGGGACCTTCCTGGGTGGACCCTCGGAGCGGGGAGATTATCACTGCCTCGGTCTATGTCTACCACGATGTAATCAAACTCGTAGGAGACTGGCGCTTCGCCCAGACGGCACAGGCAGACCCTGCTGTGCGCACCCGCAATATTCCTGAAGAAATCCTCGGAGATGCCCTGAATTATGTCATCAGACACGAGGTAGGGCACTGCCTCGGCCTTATGCACAATATGAGCGGGAGCAGTGTCATACCGGTCGAGAGTCTTCGCGATTCTGATTTTACAGCGAAGAATGGCACCACGACCTCCATCATGGATTATGCCCGCAACAACTACATCGCCCAGCCGGGAGACTATGAGAAAGGGGTGAAGCTTACTCCTCCCACCTTTGGAAGCTACGACTATTGGGCTATCCGCTGGGGATACACTCCCGTATTCGATGCCGAAAGCCTCGAGCAGGAGGGGAAGATTACCGAAGGGTGGATTACCGACTCGCTTAAGGCCGCGCCATTCTACCGCTACGGCAAGCAGCAGCTCTACTTCGCCTTCTTTGACCCAAGCTGTCAGAACGAAGACCTTGGAGATGATGTGGTCAAAGCAAGCCGCTATGGAGTCAAAAACCTCAAATACATCACCTCCAGCTTCATGGATTGGATAGAGGACAGTCTCGACAATGACTATGAGTACCGCGTGGAACTCTATCAGGCCATAGTGAATCAGTATGCCCGCTACATCGGTCACCTCGCCCGCAATGTGGGAGGCCTGTATAGGAGGGAGATTAAGGTGGGAGACGGGCAGAAACGCTTTGAGAATGTGCCTCGGGCAAAACAGCTCGCCTGTATTGATGAGCTCTTCTCCATGTGGAAAGATGCCGATTGGATAGGGGAGGAACCGGTTTGTTCCCGTCTTCCAATCGTGGGCACCCCTGTCCATGCGGTAAGAGCTGTGATTCAGTCCCAACTGCTGAATGCTCCCTTTGCCTGCTCCAATTCCGATGGAGTCGAGAGCCATCAGCTCAGCTCTCAGGAATGCTTTGAAATTCTTTCCAAAGAAATTTGGGGGCCAACCCGCTCCCATAGGAGACTGACTGCCGAGCAGAGGGATTTCCAAAGGGATTTCGTGGACAGCTACCTCCGGGCTGCGAATTTCGCGGTGCCCAAGGGAAACCAAGGGGCTTTGAGCGAAGACTATGCCCCCATCACCAAGGCCTACTCTTGCAGTGTCGGGGCAGAAGATAATCTTGCAGGGGAGATTTGCTATTCGCCTGTCTCCGGCTACGAGTATTTCCCCCGTGCTATCTTCAACAGGGGTGATGTGACAGTCCCTGCGATTTACGCCGTGCTGAGCCGGGCCAGAGCTGACATGAAAGCCGCCCTTTCCTCCGCCTCCGCTACCGACAAGGCTCATTATGAACTTCTAATCAGCAAAATCAATTATGGCATCGGGAAGTAGATTGTTGCGCGGGACTACGATTCTGCTGGCGGCTCTGCTGGTCTTGCCTGCCCCTTCTGCCTCAGCCTTTACCTGGCCGTGGAAGAAGAAGAGGAAGACGGTGGAGGCAGCTGCGCCTGCCCCCAAGAAGTCGGATTACGATAAATTCCTCGAGACTAAAGGGCTTAAGACCGCATCCGGATTTACTGAGCTCTATAGTGACAAGGATAAGATATACCTCGAACTTGCGGATTCCCTGCTCGGAAGCGAGGTGCTGCTCAGCACCGTGCTTGAGTCTTCGTCTAACGTGGCACTTCCTCTCGGAGATGATGTTTCTCATCAGGCAGTGTACAGGATTGTCAGGAGGGATAGCAGTATAGTGTTTACAGACCCTTCCGCACCGGTTGAGGTTTCGGATACCGGCATACTTTCCGCTCTGTCGGTCTCTGCAATAGAGCCGGTTCGGTTTGTCTTTCCTTTTAAGTGCAAGACAGATTCGAGCTATGTGGTGGATGTGTCGTCACTTTTAAGCTATAATAACAGGGATGCCTTTGATCTTAAGGGACTTTCTTGGGGAAATTTCGAGTCCGTCGCTTCATTTTCCCTTCAGAATGAGAAAACTTTCTTTAGGGGGATCAGCAGCTTCGGCAATTCCGTAGGAGTTCGCTACGAGACTACTTCCGAACTCTCAATCAATGGTTTTCTCGGAGAGCTTGCGACAAAGCCTACCCTGACATGTACGGTAGCGATTCTGCTTACTCCGCTTCCTTCGTCACAAGGCTTCACTTCCCGTAAACAAGACCCGAGGGTCGGGACTCTCGTCCGAAATGTCCGGATATTTGACGCCCTGTCAGGGAGCAAGACGCAGGCGAATGCCGTGCGCTGGGATCTTTCGTCAGACAAGACCCTTGTAGTGCGGGTGGATACCCTGTTCAGTCAGTCGTGGAGGGATGCCGTATGCGAGGGTATTCTCGCGTGGAACGAAGCTTTCCGTAGCGCAGGGCTTGGAGACAGGATAGAGGTCCTGCCTTATGATTCTGAGACCGTTTCAGAAGACCCGCTTGTCAGTACGGTATGCCTTTCTCCTGCTCAGTCCCAATCTATAGGATGTAGGATGAGCGTGAGTGATAAGGGGCAGATACTTTCCTGCAAGATAACGATTCCGGGTGAGTACCTCCTCGGTGTGAGGCGCAGGAGCGTCTATGCCATAAGTGATGTGGATTCTCGTTACCGGAAGTACAATCTCAATGATGATGCGGTCTGCGATGTACTTAAGGCTGAAACCATGCAGATATTTGGCCGTTGTCTCGGGCTGAGTGCCAACATGGCCGGGAGCATGGCTTATACGCCTTCCCAGCTTCGCAGCCCGGAATTCACAAAGGAGCACGGAATCACGGCTTCTGTGCTGGACGATGTACTGTTCAATAAGCTTGCCCGCCCCGGGGACAAGGAAAAGGGGGTGGTAACCGTTATAGACAGGGTCGGAGACTACGACAGGTACGCTATTGCCTGGCTCTATGCGGATGCTCCTGCTGACGAAAGCTTTCTCTATGTCGGAAGGCAGGCTGCAAGACGGCTCACTGATCCTCGGGGGCTGCCCTACGACATGGGAAGCGACATCGTAGCCTATGCAAAGACCAACCGTGAGCGTCTCAAATTCGTTGCTGAAAATGCGTATTCATGGCTTGCCGCAGAGGATGTGCCCGAATCGTATTCGGAACTCTTTATAGACTGGATATATCTCAACTCCTACTATGTCAGCTATTATATGTCAACCTGGCTTGGCGGGATGTATGGGAATGACCCTTTCGCCGATTCGGAAGAGCGCAAGCTTATTGCGGTGGATGCCGGACTTCAAAGGAAAGTCTGGCAAACCATCCTCGACTTGGAAAGTGATTACACTTGGATAGAGAAGAATCCCCGTCTTTTCAAAGACTTGGCGGGGGCAAATGTCAATATCACCGACTTTACTAAATTGAGCTATCTGCCGACCGCCTTGGCTTTCCATCGTCTGCCTTTCGTGGTGGCGGCCAAAGATCTTGCGGGAAGTCACTTCGAAGCCTCCGAGATGTTTGATGCCTTGGAGCGGGAGATATTGCCTTCGGGCAGACTTTCCCGCATGGACGACATGATGCTGTCCTTGTATATAAACAGCCTGATTTCCAATTCCGCCGTACTGAAGGCAAATACGGACAAGGCGTTCAATAAGACCTCCCTTACAGGGGATGAGGCTTTCGCTTCATTTGCTATACCCGCAGCCTACACTTCGGAGACTGATATACTGTGTTACAGGCAATTGACTTCGCTTCTCCCCAAGCTTAAGCGGCTTGAAAACAGAGTTGCAGCACCTGATGCCTATCGCATTGATTTTTTTTGCAGGGAAGTGGAAGCTGCGCTTGATAAAGAATAATTCAAACAATCAAATATAACTTGTAGTGTTATGAAAAAACTTAATTTATCCTGTTTGCTTGGAGCACTTGCAATAGTTGCAAGCGTCTCATGCCAAAAGGAAGAAGCTGCTCCAAGCCTCAATATCGGTGAGAACGCTGATGTTGTGGTTGAGAGCCCTGCTACTTCCTACACTTTCACTTTCACGACCAATCGTGAATGGACTGCCGCGAGTGATGTCGAATGGGCAACACTCGTGCAGGAGAGCGGCTCGGAGGGCGATGTTGAGCTTGTCGTCAAGGTCAGGGCCAACAATACTTCCTCGATGCGTTATGCCAACATTACAATCTCCGTTGATGGGCTTGATTCGGAAGCTTATACTCTCGCACAGAGGGCTGTAAGTACTGAAAAAAAGGATATTCGCCTTGGCAAGGGTGCCGAGGAGTTCTCGGTGGAAGTTGATTCCGAGGCCGATGAGGTAGTAGTCTCTGCCATTGATGCCGACTGGATTGAAAAAGGCACTGTTTCCGCTACCGCGCAGACTTTCAAGGCCAGTGCCAATGATGGGACCTTTGCCCGCAGTGCCTCTTTCTCCGTGACCAACAATGGTAAGATTACCCAGTATACGGTTCGTCAGAGCGGCAATACCACTGATCTTGCCACCCTCAACGAGGTGCGTTATCTCGGCAGGACCGCCCTTATCTACGATGGCGATTCCTATTCCTACGGACAGTTCGCCGAATGGGCACTCAATTTTACCGACGAGAAAGGCAGGACTGTCTCTATCGTCCTCAATAACAAACGCGGGGAGACAGAACTCTGCCCCGATAGCCGTACATACAAGCTCGACGCAGGTGGCAAGCACGACACCCTCACTTTCTCCGTCAATCCCGATGAGGCGTACTATACCTATGTCCAGGATTACGGGACTATCATAGACGGTGAGATCAGCCTTGAGAAGGAAGGGGAGACCTATCGCCTTATAGCTACCCTATACCAGGGGGAGAACGATGGGATTGTCTATTCCTACGAGGGGACTCTTCCCGAGACCATTGACGACAGCTTCGCGATTCAGACTGAAGCCTCTTATGTCGGGCAGTATGCCACCTGGTTTACGCCGGATCAGGCGAAGGAGTATGATGTGACCCTATATTTCAGCGAGAATGCGGACAGTCCCAACCCCTACCTTATCTACATGACCCTTCACCTCTATGCTGACAGGAATGCGGATGCGGCTGCCATTCCCGATGGGACTTACTCGATTGTGAACCCCGACAGTGTTGCCATCCTTGATATCACAAATCCTTACACCAACGCTTCCTATGCAAGCGGCACCTACGATTATAAGCCCTTGCAGGTGGAATTGAGCGGCAATGACGACAGTTATACCAGCTTTACTCCAACCCCGGGCGGTACGGTAAAGCTTACTGGAGAAGGAGACGGGAAGTATACCCTTGCCTTTGATTTTGAGGCATCCATGACATTTTACCACTATGATGATGACTGGAATCAGATTGTGGACTCCACCAAGACCTTCAGGTATGCCAAGGAGTATAGCGGAGTTGCACTTCCTGCCACGAGTTCTTCCACAGAGTCAAAGCCTGTGCTTGATGAAGGCGGGACTCTCGGAGCTCCGGCTTCCAACTATTCCCAACCTCGGTGGTATGGAGATGTTCTGGGAGAAAGCACCAGCACTTTCTGGGGCGGATTCATGAACCTCGGCGGCTTTGGTGGCCCTACCATTCAGTTTGTGGTCAGCGTGCCTACTGCCGATTATAGCGAGTATTCAAGAACAGCAGGTTTTCCTGATGGAGAGTATAAGTTCGCGCTTGCACCTTCGACTGATTCTTATTGTCTGCTTCCTACAACCACTGCCTACATTCAGAATACCTACACGGGCACAAAGTTCTATTTCAAGGGAGGCAGTATCACGATTAAGGATGGGACCTTCTCCTTCAATCTCGACTGCATCACCGGGTACACGAGTGCCAATGCTGACAAGACTGTCTACGACTTCACCTCCACCGGCGGAGAATTCCATTTCGATGGCAGTTTCTCCTATATCCATGCCGGAACGAAGAATTTTAGCAGCAATCATATTAAGTATCCTCTCCATCTCATAGACACGACCAAGTAGTCTCCGGTCATCACCCGATAACAATTGCGGGAATCCCCCTACCGGTGACTCCCGCAATTTTTGTATTCAGGACTACAGCTACTTTTGGCAAAAAACAGTATATTTGCCAAAAATAAAGTTCAACTTTAGATTTGGCTATATGGGTGATAATGGATTATTCTACAGGGTTTTATCTGGAACATTAAAGCGGATTTTCGAGTTTCTTCCTTCGCTTACGCTTACAGGCCCCAGGCAGTCAGGGAAGACTACACTTTGCAGAGAGATGTTTCCCGATCTGCCATACGCCAATATGGAGGATATTCCAACAAGGACAGAGATTCAATCAGATCCGCATTCTTTTTTAGAGAAATATCCAGATGGGCTCATATTGGATGAAGCGCAGAATTTCACTGACATATTCTCATATATCCAGGTAGAGATAGACAAAGACAGGCAAAATGGAGGGCATCGGCGTTTTATTCTCACTGGCAGCAACAACTTTTCTTTGATGAGCAGTATTTCCCAATCCATGGCGGGGAGGACGGCCATAGAAACCTTGTTGCCGTTATCAACAGCGGAAGTGCGGCTGAGATTGCCAAATGTTTCCACTGATGAGCTAATCCTTATGGGAGGCTATCCCGCAGTGTGGAATGGGGGCATCGAGGGGCGCAGAACAATTTTGGACGGTTATTATTCGACCTATGTGGAAAGAGATGTCAGAAGTCTGATCGAGGTGAAGAATCTTTATGCATTTCAAATTTTTATCAGACTTCTTGCAGGACGGGTTGGAAGTGAGTTCAACATGTCTTCACTCGCAGACGAAGTGGGGGTCAGTGCTCCCACTGTCAAGCAATGGGTAAGTGTGTTGCAGGCCTCATATATAATATATCTGATTCATCCTTATAGTTCCAATATAGGAAAGCGCCTGACAAAAACTCCCAAACTTTACTTCTATGACTCCGGACTCGCTTGTTATCTTCTTGGTATAAATTCAATTGAGCAATTGCAATCTCATCCGTTGAGAGGCAATTTATTTGAGAACATGGTCGTTGGAGACATGATGAAAAGCAAGTTCAATAAAGGAGAAGAGCCATTGCTGTTTTTCTACAGAGATAAGTCGCAGAAGGAAGTGGATGTGATTGAACCATTAAGGGATGGCAGGCTGAATGCGTATGAAATCAAGTCTTCCAAGACATTCAATCAGAATTTCTTTAAAAACCTTCTGTATCTCCACTCCATTCTTGGAGACCGGATTGCCAACTCGGCAGTAATCTATGATGGAGACCAGGAAAACGATCGGGCGATAGAAGGTTTTCTAAATTTCAGGTCGCTTTAATTGTCCCTTATGGAGTTTTTCGGTCTGCTGTGACAAAACCCCGAAAGTTAGACAACTTTCGGGGTTCATGCCAAAATGGCCCCCTCTTGATGTTATTTTATTTCCCTGCCCTGAACAGCTCTATGCCGCGTTTGGCGTAGCTCCATTCGTTCTCCATTCGCAGGTGTACCATATCGAAGAGGAAGTAGCCATCGCAGGCATCTCCGCAGGCTTTGACCGAATTGACGATGGATTGCTGCTCCAAAGATTCGTCATAACGATTCTCCGGGTCCCAGTTACCCACATCCGGGCCTCCGTACACGGGGCAGTCCCCGCGCACCTTGTCTTTGGCAAGGGAGCAGAAGCCCTGCATCGTCCATTCATCCGTCCCGTACACGGCTTCGGCTTGGGCATAGGCTCCCACAATCAGGAAGTCCAGCAGTCCAGCATAGCCGTAGTCTTTGTAATTGGGTGACGCGAACCACTGAAAATCAGCAATCTTCGAAGGGTCATACTTCTGGCTTGCCCAGTTGACCCCGTTCTCGGTGTACATCGCATACCAGGCCCCTACATAAGAGCCGAACTTTAGATCCGGGGCAACTTCCTTGACCGCTGCCGCTGCCTTGACCATGAAGTCGTAAATAACTTTAACCCTGAACTCCAGCCACTTGAGATAGTACTTCGTGGAGGCCGGAGTGACCTGCTCCGTCCAGCCTGCCGGCATTATGTCGTCCGGCCATTTGATGTTGTGATCGCCGACATAGTCTTCAAACTGCTCCCTTGTAGTAGGGGAAAAGTCTGCCTGAATCCCCATAAACCGGGCTCTGTCGAGGACGATTCCGTCAAGTCCCGTTGCACTGTAGGCCGCTAGGTCTTTCAGCAGGGTAATCACATAGTCCTGTGCCTTGGCCGATGCAGGATTAAGGAAGACTTCAGTCTGACCGGCGACTCTTGTCACGGGGACCATCCCCGAAGACGTATTCCAATAGCTGGCTTCCTCCGCTATCTCCGTATCCCTGTATGCAGCGCC
Organism: uncultured Muribaculaceae bacterium; assembly: GCA_964608175.1. GTDB lineage: Bacteria > Bacteroidota > Bacteroidia > Bacteroidales > UBA932 > Cryptobacteroides. The sequence continues at coordinate 17,440 of CAZSMO010000017.1, forward strand.
GTGAGCTCCGAAAGACAAGATGTTGCCTGCCACAAAGGTGTCGAATCCTGCAAAGACCTTAAGCCCGAGTTTGTGCCCCTCGTCAATAAAGGTTTGGAGGTAGTCGAAATCAGCGGTGCGCTCTGTCTTGGTATATGTGTCATTGACCCATGCAGCCTGCCATTTGACCTGGTCGCAGTGATCGCTCTTATAGAGCACATCCCCGTCCACATTGCGCACGTCCACCACCACATGCGTGAATCCTGCATCGGCGGCTTTCTTGAGATCCCTTGCGATATTGGCCTGGCTGTTTGCAAATTCTGCAAAATTGGCGGGCTGGTCAATCCATATTATGCAGGGCTTGTTTGCCGCAGAAACCGTGGAGTCCGGCTCTACCGAAGGAAATACGTAATTGGTCGCATTGCTCCTACCGCACGATGCGATTAGCAGCACTATGGAAAAAGTAAGTAGTGAGTGTTTCATTGTGATTCTATTTTTTTCGCAAAAATAACAACATTGCGCAAAAAAAGAAACATTAATTTGTTCAAGTGTTTGATGAAAGTCTTCTGTGGCTTTCGTTTGCCAACAGTAATTCCAGTACCACTGAATTGATGAGCGGAACTTACTCTCTTGATGGCGCAGATGGGTATCTGTTTGCGTGTGAGTCTGACAGTGATGGTTCTTACGGAACCATGTTCGCTCAAGGGGACGGTATTATTGTCGGCGCGACAGACGGGTCGGTGGTTGTATCCAAAAACGGAGACAAATACACTTTCAACTGCGACTTCTGGGACAGCGAATCAGAGACACGTTACACCGCCACTTACACCGGAGCTCTGACCTATGTCGATTACTCCACTGCCACGGCCTCTACCAAAGTGGCTTATGCTGTGAATAACCCTCGCGTCCCATTTGCGTATCGTCCCGTAAAGGCGAAGAAAGCAAGTACGGAGAAGGCTGTGTCTGCCCCTTCTGCAAGATCCATTTTCCGGCAGTCGGTGCGAAAGTAAGCCCTTACTGTAACACAAGCTTTTGAGCGTGCAGAAACAATTCCCCTGCTCTATTCGAAAAATTTGAAGCGGGGGATTTTTTGTACTTGAAGAGAATTTCCCCTCATGGAAACATTGGTATTCTTGGACTTTAGCAGTATCTTTGTTGTAATGAACTCAATGTTAACAAGTGCACACAAATTAGTCCCTTGCGAAACTTGAGGCGCTGAAGCTATATGGGGAAATGATAGAACAGTATCTAAATAAGATTATTTGCGGGGATTGCCTGGAGGTTATGAGGCAGATGCCTGATGCTTCCGTGGATTTGGTTGTCACCTCACCTCCTTATAATCTTAAAAATTCCACCGGCAACGGGATGAAGGATGGAAGAGGTGGAAAGTGGGCAAACGCTGCTTTGGTGAATGGCTATGCTACTTATGATGATAATATGCCTTACAATCAGTATTGTAAGTGGCAGCGCGATTGTCTTAGTGAAATGATGCGTCTCATAAAGGATGATGGAGCAATCTTTTACAATCATAAGTGGAGAGTACAGAACGGCTTAATCCAAGACGGAAGGGAGATAGTGAACGATTTTCCAATCCGTCAAATCATAATCTGGAAACGGAAGGGCGGGATTAATTTTAATAGTGGAGTTAAAGTTAATAGAGAGCAGGAGAGGGTTGAAGTGGTATTTGATAGTGGAAAATGTATCCCTCGGCATAGCGGATGGTTAAGTGAAGTGGAAAAGAGAGTGGGTTTAGGTCCACTGCCTACTACTCCATATTGGGGGTTTAATGATTTATTTTCAAAGGTTGGTACAAAGTTGCTGAATTGTTTTTATGTTCAGGCAGAGGTGAAAAGAGAGGGCAGGAAAGAATATTTCCATTATAACAAGGTATTAATGCTCAGTCGAATAAATCTACAGAGTTTCCTTGATTGCATTGAGAACGGAAAGGTGTTTGTAGATTTCGATGCGCGCACGGGGCACAACCATGGCACAAAAATGCGAATCGCATATAAGGATATTCCTGGTATCTATGGAGAAGTAAAGGTGATTATTTGATATATGTCAAAGAAATTTTATAAAAGTCGTACTGATAAGGAGATATTCGGGGTGTGCGGTGGGATTGCCGAGTATTTTGAGACAGATTCGACCCTTGTTCGGCTTATTGCTGTTGCGGCTGCCATTGCCTCCTGCAGTTTTGTCTTTTGGTTCTATCTTATTGCAGCCCTTGTAATGAAGTTCCCGCCCAGCGTATAGGGGCTGGCTGTGCGAAAATGACCCCAAATGCAATACGTCTAAAACACGCATGCAAGGAGCCGCAACGAGGCAAGCGGTGGGGCGAAGCACAGAAGGGACAGGCATGAGCCGCCCAATGCGCCCCTACAGCTTATAATACAGGCTCATAATCCATGCGAACCAGCGGCCGGGGATGATTTTGCGGGCGAAGACGGAGAGTTTCTGCAGAGGAGTAGCGATGATGTATGAATAGCCGGGACGGTGTTTTCGCACAATCTTCGAAAGCTTCTCCGCGAGGTACTCCGGCTTAAGCCCCGAATTCTCATCGTGCTCAATCGAAGCGAGCGAACGGGCGTAGTTGGGATACACCTCTGCCACTTCTTTCGAGGGCACACTCTTGCGCTGGGCGGTGAAAGAAGTGGCAAAGTCTCCGGGCTCAATGGTGGTAACAAAGATGTTAAAATGCCTGAGTTCCAGCCGGAGAGCCTCACAGTATCCCTCAATGGCAAACTTCGAAGCGCTGTACATCCCCTGGAAGGGAAGTCCAACCAGGCCCCCGATAGAGCTGAAGCAGATGATATGCCCGCCACCCTGCTTTCGCATAACGGGCACAACCTGACGGATGTAGCGGACCATCCCCATGAAATTCACATCCATCTGCCGCTGACAGTCCTCCACCGGACAGAACTCCAAAGGGCCCCCTATTCCCATCCCCGCATTATTGATAAAGACATCAAGGTGTCCTTCCGCATCCGCTACCTGCTTCACCGCAGCCTCCACCTCCTCCTCGGACGAAGAATCGGCCCTGATATACACAACCCCGGGAAGCTGCTCACTCTCATGGCGGTGGGTCCCATACACCTTATAGCCTTCGGCAGCAAAGCGACTGGCCATCGCCCTGCCAAAACCGGAAGTGATACCTGTAATGAGAATTACCTTGGTCATTATGCGATTACGCCTTCTTCCCTGAATATCTTTGTCAGTACCTCCACGGCTCTGTCCACATGCTCTCTCTGATGTGTAGCCATCAGGGCGAAACGAATCAGCACATCCTTTTCGGGCACAGCCGGAGCAATCACCGGAGTGATAAACACCCCCTGCCGGTAGGCCTTCTCAACGATAGTCATAGCCTTGATAGTGTCGCGTACCATTAGAGGAATGATAGGGGATTCTGTAAGATTAATATCGAACCCGTTTTCTCTGAAGCACTTCCAAGCATAACGGGTAACGTCCCAGAGGTGCTCTATACGCTCTGGCTCATTAATCATAATATCGAGAGCCGTGAGTGCAGCGGCCGTTGAGGCAGGGGTCATCGAGGCGCTGAAAATCAGGGAACGCGAATTGTGTCTGAGGTAATTGAGCACATCATGGTCGCCGGCTATAAAGCCGCCGAGGGAGCCGAAACTCTTGGAAAAGGTCCCCATAATCAGATCGACCCTGTCTGTCAGACCGAAATGACTTGCGGTTCCGGAACCGTCTTTCCCGAAAACTCCGAGGCTGTGGGCATCGTCCACCATCAGCGAAGCATCGTACCTGTCGCAGAAATCGCAGATTTCGGGAAGTTTAGCCAAATCTCCAAGCATCGAATATACTCCATCCACAACGATAAGCTTGGGCGCATCCTTGTCGCAAATCTGGAGTTTCTTCTCAAGCGAAGCCATATCGTTGTGCTTGAACTTATACACCGTACTGAAGCTCAACCGGCTGCCATCGATTATGCAGGCGTGGTCTGTCTCATCGAGAAGTATGTACCCATCGCGAAAGCCAAGGCAACTGACAACTCCCAGATTTACCTGGAATCCGGTGCTGTAAGTGACAGCTTCCTCCTTGCCGACGAAACGGGCAAGTCTGTCTTCCAGTTCGACATGCAAATCAAGAGTCCCATTGAGGAACCGGCTGCCGGAACAGCTTGTCCCATACTTCTCGATAGCCTTGATGGCAGATGCCTTGAGACGGGGGTCATCCGAAAGCCCCAAGTAGGAATTGGACCCGAACATCAACACCTTATGGCCATCGGCCATGGTCACAATCGGATCTTGCCCTGAGCTGATTGGTTTGTAGTAAGGGTAGATGCCCCTTGCCTTTACATCCTGCGGCACTGTATAACGCGCGCAGATTTCATTGAGTTTGCGTTTCATTCAAAATAGGTTTTAATACAAGTCCGGTCATCTTTGCGGATGCCCTGATGCGCAATGCGCAAGTGCCTGCAAATATAATGCTTTTTGCCAAATCGAAAAGCTCCTTGCCTTTCCGAGGAGCAGGAGGCTCATAGTAAGGATGTTGCGCCTACTTTCCCTTGCGATACTCCGATGGGGTCATGCCGGTATGGGACTTGAAAAACTTGTTAAAAACGCTTTGATTGTGGAAATTTAGTTGAAAAACCACTTCCTTTATACTCAGCCCCGAATAGCGCAAAAGGTTTTTCGCCTCCAGGATTACATACGAATCAATCCATTCAGGCCCGCTCTTTCCGGAAGCATCCTTCACTACCTTCGACAGATATTTGGGCGTGAGGCAAAGTTTGTCGGCGTAGAACTGCATGCCTCTTTCAGAGCTGTGGTATTCGGTCACAAGAGCAATGAAGCTGTCAAACAACTGCTTTGAACGATGGGAAGCGGAATTGCCGGGTTGATTCCTTGCCTTGGCTGCATCGACCTGTTCGGTCCAAATGTCATCCGTCAGGTAAGTCAGAGAGTTAATCAGGCCACCGATTACCTGCCGCTTGTCCTTCACTTCAGAAGTTATAATGGCACGCAGAAGCGAGTAGTAAGCTGTGGCTATTTCCAACTGCCTGTCGTTAAGTGTAACACAGGGGTTTGCGAGAATCGCAAGACTGTCCTGAAAAACCTTATTGAAGTCGAGATGCAGGTTGGAGTAGTAATCATTACTCATCAGGATGAATGTCATCTCGATGTCGGTCATTGCGGTGTAGTCCAATTTTGGCAGGCGGATTATATTTCCCGGCGTTGCTACAAGCAGGGAGTGCTCCTTTACTTCGTAAGTATTGAGATTGAAATCAATCTGGAAATGCCCTTTGGAAAGGAAGAAGATAATCAGTCCATCGAAGCGGATAGGATAAGTCATCGACCTGAGGATGTTGGAGTCAGAAAGCGCATCTGTACCTTTGGCATCTCCGATTACAATGTCCGTACCGAGCGCATACTCGTTGATTTGCGAGGAGAGTCCGAGGATTTGTTTGATATTGACCGATAGGGGTTTATTTTGCATAAAGTCGAAATTTTGGTGTCGGACGCAAAATTAAACTATTCATCTGAATTTTGCAAATCTTCTTTAAATTCGACTTAAATATAATTTTATACCCTTTTTGTTTACAAATAATGGTATTTTTTGGCAAAGCTTTTGCGCAATTGTCAATCCGTCGAAAAAATGTTAAAATGTCGTATATAATGAAAAGATTATTGTGGATTCCGGTCGTACTTGCGACCATCGCCCTATCCCCTGCAAAAGCTCAGGACGCTGATGTTCAGGGGAGCAGAGTGCTGACTCTCGAGGAGTGCCGCCAGTTGGCAGTACAATCCTCCAAGGATCTCGATCAGGCTCGTACAAAGAAGGAAATGGCAGGGTATGACGTGAAGATTGCCCGCTCTTACTATTTCCCCGAAGTCACCGCGACGGGGGCTTATGTGCACAACTTTAGGGACATCTCATTAATCAGTCAGGATCAGTCCAATATGCTCCGCAATTCGGGAACTCTCATGCAGAGTCAGCTCAATGCTGCAGGTGCCAACGCAGCCACCCAGTTGCAGACCGCGCTGCAAAGCGGAAGCCAGGAACTGATTCAGGCGATTATGAGCAATCCTTCAGCCCTCTCCGAGTACATGGGAAGCGCGATGTGGCAGACTTTCCTCGGGGCACTTCAAAACCTCGACCCGTCGACACTCAGCGCGTTGATCCCCGATATCTCCGCTCCTATCAATATGATAGGCACCGAAATTGACAACGTCCTGCACCCGGATTTGAGTAATATCTGGGCAGGTGCAGTGACTGTCAAACAGCCTGTATTCGTTGGAGGAAAGATTTACTACTCCAATCAGATGGCCGGACTGGCCGAAGAACTGGCTTCTTCCAGCTACGATATGAAATATGCAGATGTCATTGTAGAAGTCGACCAGGCCTACTGGCAGATTGTTTCCATCGCCAACAAGCGCAATCTGGCAATTTCGTATGCCGATTTGCTGCACCAGATGCAGGACGATGTCAACCTGTCTATCCAGGCAGGGGTCGCCACCGAATCCGATGCCCTTCAGATTAAGGTCAAGGCGAATGAGGCGGACATGCTTCTTACAAAGGCCAATAACGGATTGGAACTGGCCAAGATGCTGCTCTGTAAAAGGGTAGGTCTTCCGCTTGACACAGATATCACCCTTGCAGATGAGACGCTTGACGAAATTCCTCAACCAGGGCTGCCCGAGGCAAAGTCCATGGATGAGATTTATGCAGACCGTCCCGAAACCCGCAGCCTGGATTTGGCTTCGCAAATCTATGACAAAAAGGCAAAAATCGCCCGTGCAGACATGATGCCGCAGGTTGCGCTTGTAGGGAACTATCTGATTTCCAATCCCAACCTCTTCAATGGGGTGCAGAACTCATGGAACGGAGGCATGTTCAGTGCCGGTGTGATGGTGAGCGTGCCTCTCTTCCATGGCGGTCAGTACGTCAACACCTACCGAAAGGCGCAGGCCGAGGCAAAGCTTTACACTACCCAACTCGATGATGCCAAGGAGCTTATCAATCTACAGGTCACGCAGCAGCGTAAGGTCTGGATTGAAACCATCGAGAAACTCAATATGGCAGAGGCGAATCTCTCCAGCGCAGAGGAAAACCTTCGCAGTGCCATGGTCGGCTTCGAGGCTGGAGTCGTCGATACCAATACCGTGCTTGGAGCCCAGACAGCCTGGCTGAGTGCACACAGCGAGTTTATTGATGCCGGTATCGAACTGCAAATGGCAGCTGTCAATCTCGACAAGGCAGAGGGGAATTATCATGGTGACATTCAATAACGAAAGATAAAAGATTAATTATACTATGGCAAAGAAAAATTACAACCTCCTCATTGGAGTGCTTGCATTGATTGCAATTGTGCTGATTGTATCCGTCATCGGCTATGTGGTTTCAAAACCTAAAGCAATCGTCATCCAAGGCGAAGCCGAGGCAACTGAATATCGTCTGTCCGGCAAGGTCCCCGGACGTATAGAGGAGTTCCGTGCCGAAGAAGGGCAGGAGGTTAAGAAAGGGGATACCCTTGTGATAATCGATTCTCCCGAAATCCGTTCAAAACTCGCCGAAGCCAATGCTGCAAAGGCTGCTGCCGAAGCTCAGAAGAACAAGGCTTATAATGGGGCCCAGCAGGAGCAGATTACCGGTGCATACGAGCTTTGGCAGAAGGCTCTTGTCGGTGAGGAGGTGATGCGGAAGTCTTATGACCGTATCAGGAAACTTCACGATCAGAAGGTGGTCTCCGACCAGAAATACGATGAGGTTGAGGCCCAGTACAATGCCGCTGTCGCTACTTCCAAGGCTGCCAAGAGTCAGTATGACATGGCTGTCAAGGGGGCTCGTCAGGAGGATAAGGATGCCGCTGTGGCTCTTGTCGAAAGGGCTAACGCCGCTGTTGAACTTGTGAACAGTTATCAGAGCGAAATCAACCTTACTTCTCCTGCAGACGGTATCGTTGCTGTCCGTTATCCCAAGGTGGGCGAACTCGTTGGCCAGGGCTCCCCGATTATGACTATCCAGGACCTTGATGACATGTGGCTTACCTTCAATATCCGCGAAGACAGGCTCGAAAGCATGAAGAGTGGAGATGTGCTGCACCTTACCGTCCCTGCCCTTTCCAATAAGGAAATCACTGCAACGGTTTACTACATTGCCGTCCGCGAATCTTATGCAACCTGGCGTGCAACCAAGGAAATTGGCGAATTCGATACCAAGACATTTGAAGTCCGTGCCCGTCCCGATGAGTATGTCGAAGGCTTGCGCCCGGGGATGAGTGTGATATACATTCGTAACGAGAAATAATGAAACGCTTTTGGAAAATAGTACGGCGCGAACTTGAACTCTGGACCAAGAGGCCGATTTATCTCTTGGGCTCGGTGGGAGTAATGCTCGTCTCTCTACTCTTCTACACTACCTTCTTCGCTGAAGGTGTGCCGCAGAACCTGCCAATCGGGCTTGTGGACATGGACAATTCGTCCACCTCACGCAACTTCCGGCAGCAGCTCGATGCGACACAGATGGGAAAGGTAGTGGAGTTTGAGAGTGTCTCACAGGCCCGCAGGGAGATGGAGACCGGAAGGGTGTGTGCCTTCGTGGTGATTCCCGAGAGGTTCGACGAGGAACTCCAAGCGTTCCATTGTCCCAAGATGGGAGTGTATGTCAATGCCATGAACCCCGTTATCGGCGGAGCTCTCTCCTACAAGGATATCCTCTTCATGGTCAATTTGACCAATGGGGCAGTGCAGAGACAGGTTCTTCGTGCCAAAGGGGTTCCCGAGTATGAAATTATGAGCAGGCTGATGCCGGTCTCCACTGACACTCACTACATCGGCAATGCCCCCACCAACTATGCCTACTACCTCAACAATATGCTGCTGACGGGAATTCTCGCCATGTGCATAATGCTGATAGTGTGCTACACTCTTGGAGCCGAGATGAAATTCAAATCCTCCACGAGCCTGCTTGAGATGGGAGGGGATTCAATCTGGATGACGGTTTCCGCCAAACTCTTCCCCTACACCATTCTCTTCACAGTCCTCGGGGTGTGTCTTGAGCTCATCCTCTTTGGCCCTCTGCATTATCCGCTTGCAGGGTCAATCTGGATGATGATTCTCTCGATGTTTCTGATGGTGCTTGCCTACGAGGCCCTGGCGGTATTTGTCTTCTCCCTGGTGCCTACGCTCAGGCTTGCAGTCTGTATAGCCGCTCTGTATAGTGTTCTTGGATTTACCTTCGCCGGATTTACCCTGCCTATCACTTCCATGCCGGCTGCAGCCCAAGGGATGTCCGCCCTATATCCCCTGCACTTCTATTACAACTTCTATGTGCAGGAGGCGATCTTCGGGACCGGTTTTGCCGGATGCTGGAAGATTATCCTCTGTTACCTTGCGTTCTTATTCCTCCCGCTCTTTACGGGCAAGAGACTTTACAAGGCATACAAGTACAATAATTATCGTCAGAGTTAGTTATGGCAAAGAGAGTTACATATTTTGGACAATGGATACGGGATGCGTGGAACATCTTTGTCAACGAATTGAACCTGATTGTCCATGACAATGGAGTGATGCTCATCTTCCTCTTTGCGGGACTTGTGTATCCTCCTCTGTACAACTGGGTTTATGGCCACGGCACTGTCGATGAGATGCCAATTGCAGTCGTGGACAAGTCCAACGGAAGCTATTCCCGCAGGTACATTCGCGAGGTTGATGCTACGAGGGAATGCTCGGTTGACTTCGAATGCACTTCGCTCGAAGAGGCTAAAGACCTGATGGCTAAACGGAAAGTTCACGGGATTATCTATATTCCTTCGGACTTCGACTCCAATATTGAGACTGGGATGCAGGCTACCGTGTCTACCTATGCTGATATGTCGACTTTCATGTATTACAAGAGCCTCACCGTAGGGACTAACTTCGTGATGCTTAACGAAATACATGAGATTCAGGCCGAGAGGTACGCCGCTTCCGGCTTTACCGGTGAGTCTGCCGCGATGCTCATTGAGCCGGTACGGTACGATGAGTTTCTCAAGTACAATCCCGCCATTTCCTTCACGATGTTCTTCGTGTACATGGCCCTTATGATGATTATCCAGCAGGTGATGTTCTATGGTTCCGCTACCCTCGCAGGAACCCTTCGCGAGCAGGGCAGGAGCTTTGTCCGTCTCTCGGATAATCTGAGTGGCCACGGAATGGGCCGTATCGTACTTGGTAGGGGCCTCGCCTACTATATTATCTTCATCTTCCTGGGGATGTATGGGGCGGTGCTGATGCCCTATCTCTTCCACATGCCGGTACATGCCAATTGGCTGGACCTGCTCGTGTTCCTGCTCTTCTTTGTAGCGGACTGTGTGTTCTTCTCGTTCACCTGGTCTACGGCCATCGGCAAGAGGGAAACGGTGCTGGTGCTACTGCTCTTCGTGACTCCGATTGCGGTTTTTCTCACCGGTTTCACCTGGCCTGCCGCCAATATTCCAACTTTCTGGAAATACATCTCCTATGTATTCCCGACGACCTTCGGTTGCAGGGGCTATATGAATCTCTGCAATTCGGGCAGTCTCGATGCCATTGCCCCCGAGATTAAGGCAATGACTATCCAGACGGTCGTTTACTTCATCCTTGCTGCCGTTGCGGCTCATGTTGAGAGCCATGTAGGAGAGGAAGTCGGCGAAAGGATTAAGGAAAGAGAATTCGGTTCTTAAATAATCCGCAATGAGCCGGTTTATGAAGTATCAGGGTCTGCGCTTTGCCTGCATTATTGCTGTCGGCGCAGGCCTTCTGCTTTCTCTGGCGGCTCGGGCACAGGCTCCTACCGATGATCCTGCTATTATGTATTTCGGTAGGATGAGTGTCGAACACAATCACAACTTCAATGGAGGCTATGATGCCTGGGAAAAACTTGAAGTCAGGGGCGGAGATGCTTTCCTAAACCGGATGCGGCTGGATTTTACCCTTGGAGGAGGCTATCAGCTTACCCCGTGGCTGCATGCTTCAGGGTACTATACTTTCATAGGGCGTTGCGATTATCAGCACGATCTCTCCGCAAGACATCGTTTAGGAGTGAATTTTACGGCTTCCTACAAGACGGGCAAGTGGACTTTTTCCGAGAAGGAGTCCCTCCAGTTTACTCATCGTCAGGGAGAAATGAACACTTGGCAGAATCCCCGCAACGCACTGACCCTTCGTAGCCGTGCGAAAGTAGAATACAAATTGGACAGGAAAATCCGGCCCTTCCTTTGCTTCGAAATGCGCAATACCCTTAATGCGGTCTCCCTTGGAGAATATGCCTATGATGATGTCAATCATCGTTATACCACTCCTTCCGGGGAAGTGGAAGGGGAAAGGGGGTGGATGGCGGATGGCTTTCACGATGTCTATGTAAACCGGTTCAGGCTCGAGCCGGGGATTAAGTTCAAAATAGACAAAAAGCACAGCATGACTGTCTATACCCTAGTGGATTACTGTTATGACAGGGATGTCGATATCTCTGCTGACGGGAAGCGGCTCAAATCCATTGTCAACGTCCCCGAATACCACTTCACCACCGGTATTGCCTTCGCTCGGAAACTATGAGCGGACACTTGATTTCGGGCTTTGTTTCTAAGCCGGAATTGGGTATATTTGCGGGAATTGCAATTTTACGCCATGCTAAGAAAAGAAACATACATCGCTCGCCGCTCACGCCTGCTTGAGCTGATGAAAGGAGAAAGCGGCCTTGCCCTGTTCATCGGCAATGTGGACTCTCCTGCCCAATATCTCGACAACTGCTACAAATGGAGACAGGACAGTACCTGGCTCTATCTTTTCGGGATAGATGAGCCGCACCTCGCCGCTACTATTGACCTCTCCACGGGCGAAAGTACCCTCTATGGAGACGATCCTGATATCGATGATATTATCTGGAACGGACCCGAACCTTCCGTAGCTGATTATGCTGCAAGTGCCGGTATTGAGCATCACGCTCCATACGGAAGCCTTGCAGCTGCATTGAAAGGGCGGAAAGTTCACTTCGTCCCCGCCTCCCGCTATTACAATGCGGTTCAACTTGCCAATCTGCTTGGGCTAAAGCCCGAAGAGACATTCAAGCAGGGGAAAGCCGGCTGTCCTGCAGCTTCACTCCCCCTTGTCAAAGCCCTGATCAGGATGCGGCTTCGCAAAGATGCCGAGGAAATCGCGCTTATCGATCAGGCCTGTATTCTCGGCCAGCAGATGCACACCATCGCCCGCAAGGGTATCAGGGAAGGAGTTGTGGAGCAGCAGATAGTGGGGGATATGGAAGGATATTCGCTTGCAGCGGGTTGGGGAGTGAGCTTTGCCACTATTCTCACCCAGCATGGCGAGGTCTTTCACTGCCATAGCCATGACAACAGGATTGAGCCCGGAAAACTGCTCGTAATTGATGCCGGAGTGGAGAGCAATGAACACTATGCCTCTGACTTCACCCGGACCTATCCCACCTCTGGCAAATGGACCAGGAAGCAAAGAGATGTCTATCAGATTGTGTATGACTGCAATGCCTACGCTTTCTCCATTACTGCGCCCGGGGTTTCCTACCTCGATGTCCACCTCAGGACCATGGAACTTATGCTTTCGAAGCTCGCTGACCTGGGCCTCGTACACGGAAATCCGGCCGAGATGGCTGCCGATGGGCTTGCAGGCCTTTTCTGCCCCCATGGCCTCGGACACAATATGGGGCTTGATGTGCACGATATGGAGGACTACGGGGAGGATCTTGTAGGCTACGGCTTGGGGCAGACCCGTTCCTCTCAACTTGGGCTTGGGAGTCTCAGGATGGCCCGACCGCTCGAAGAAGGCAATGTCATCACCGATGAGCCGGGAATTTACTTTATCCCTGATCTCATCGCCCTTTGGAAGAAGGAAGGCAAGGGGGGTGGCCGCATCAATTACGATAAGTTGCAGGCTGAATATCTTGACTTTGGAGGCATTCGTCTTGAGGACGATGTCCTGGTCACAAGCGACGGGGCGAGACGCCTCGGCGGACCTCGTCTCCCTGCTTCCCCCGATGAAATTGAAGAGGCAATGCAGAAAGATAAGGGAAGCGTTCCCCTGTAATTTATTGATAATTAATATTTTAGCATATCTCGCCCTGTCTTTTTATGATAGGGCTTAAATATTTAAGTAATTGATATATAAATAATTATAAGAAAACGCCAAACTGAACTATGGATAAAAGACTTCTTTGGTTGAGCCCCATTGAGGGGCTCGCCGATTTGGTAATGCCTCGTCAGTGCTGTATCTGCGGTCGGGAACTTCAGGCAGGGGAGGACTGCATCTGCATCCCCTGCCTGCTTGACTTGCCCCTTGCAAGGCTTGGGAATATGGAGCGGAACTCGATGGCGCTGCGTTACAACGAGCGCATCAACTCCTCTTGCGCGGAATACGAACCCTTTCAAAGGGCAATGGCCCTGCTTATCTATGAGGCGGATTCCCCATATTCAGCGATTCCCCGTGCCCTCAAATACCGGCACGCTTTTGCCGAAGGAAAGTACTTTGCCCGAATGCTCGGGGAGTGTCTTGCCTCCTCCCCGTTATTTGCTGATGTGGATCTCGTGGTCCCCGTCCCTCTCCATTGGACTCGAAAACTTCGGCGTGGCTACAATCAGGCGGAAATTATCGCAAGGGAAGTGGCCCAATGCCTTGGAGCCAGGCTCGAAACGGGATTCATTGTAAGGGCTCGACGGACTCGAACCCAGACTCGGCTGAAAGACCGGCAGCCCGTCAAAGAAAGCTCCGGAGCAAGGTCACGGCTCGCGGAAGGCTATTTCCTCCCCAAAACTTTCTTTGCAGCGGCAGCCACATAGCTGGCGCTAAGTCCGTAGGCATCCATCAGTTCGGCCGGTTTGCCGGATTGACCGAAACGGTCTCCTCCGTTGACAAACTCTATAGGGGTCGGAAGGGTCGATGCCGTAAGTCCTGCTACGGCTTCCCCAAGCCCTCCTGCCATATTATGTTCTTCGGATACCACCGCGCAACGGGTTTTCTTCAGGGAGGCAAGTATGGACTCACTATCCAATGGCTTGATGGTCGGCACATTGATTACTTCCGCACTGATTCCCTCTGCTTCAAGGGCTTCAGCTGCAAGCAAGGTTTCCCAGACCATGTAACCGCAGGCGAGCAGGGTCACATCGCTTCCTTCGTTGAGAATATAGGCCTTGCCGACCTCGAATGGCTCATCGGGTGAGGTGAAGTTTGGCACTGAAGGCCTTCCGAATCTCAGATACACAGGGCCTTTGAAAGCAGCTGCTGCTATAGTGGCGGCCTTTGTCTGATTGTAGTCGCAAGGCACAAGTACGGTCATTCCCGGCAGAGCCCTCATCAGGGCAATGTCCTCCATGGTCTGGTGGGTTGCTCCGTCTTCTCCAAGGGAGATACCGGCATGAGAAGATGCAATCTTTACATTGGTATGGCCGTAGGCGATCTCCTGGCGAAGCTGGTCATAGACTCTCCCCGTCACAAACTCGGCAAAAGAGCCGATGAAAGGCACCTTCCCTGTAGTGGCAAGTCCGGCGGCTACTCCCACCATATTTGCTTCAGCTATCCCGCATTGGATGAATCTGTCCGGAAATTCCGCTGCAAAGGCATCCATCTTGACGGACCCCTTGAGGTCTGCAGTAAGGGCAAGTACCCTTGAGTCACGGCGTCCTGCTTCCACGAGTCCGGCTCCGAAGCCACTGCGCGTATCCTTACGTCCGCTGTCTGTATATTTTTTCATATTAAAAGTCTCCTAAAGTTTCGGGTAACTGGGCAAGGGCTCTTGCGCATTCCTCTGCATTGGGCGCTTTGCCATGCCATTTGTGAGTGCCGGCCATGAAGTCAACTCCATGTCCCATCTCGGTTTTGAAAAGAATCATCTTGGGCTTGCCGTTGAGGACCTGTGCAATTTCGAAAGCCTTGAGGATGCTTTCAAAATCGTGTCCGTCGGCATGAATGACATCCCAGCCGAAGGCCGACCATTTGTCTCCCAGATTGTCGATGCCGGTGATGGTTGTCGTCGGTCCGTCAATCTGCTGCCCGTTGACATCGGTGAAGGCAATCAGATTGTCCACCTTGTGGAATGGGGCCCACATTGCACTCTCCCAGATTTCCCCTTCCTCGCTTTCTCCATCTCCAAGGAGGGCATACACACGATTCCCGTCCCCGTCGAGCTTTTTGGCGAGAGCCATACCGGCAGCTACTGCGAGTCCTTGGCCAAGGGATCCCGATGGAGCAAAAATACCGGGAAGCCCTTCCGTGATGCAAGGATGTCCCTGCAGGCGACTGCCAAAGCGCCTCAGGGTTCCAAGCTCACTGATTGGGAAATAACCTGCCCTGGCAAGAACGCTGTAGAGGACTGGGGCGAGATGTCCGGCAGAAAGCACGAACATATCCTGCCCCTTGCCTTCGCGAGTCCACGTCGCGGGGTCCTGTTTCATCACTGAGAAGTACAAGGCAGTCATCACATCCGTAATGCCTAATGACCCGCCCGGATGCCCGGAGCCAGCGCCACTGACCATCCTGACAATGTCTCTACGGACCTGCGAGGCTGTTCTCTGGAGAGTTTCAATATTAGAAGTCATGATTATGTTGTTAAAGTTCTTTTCTCAAACGTGCAAGGGGAATACCCAACTGGTCGCGGTACTTCGCTATCGTGCGCCGTGCAACCTTGTATCCCCGCGCGGATAATTCTTCCACAAGCTGTTCATCTGTAAGTGGTTTGCGCTTGTCTTCAGCATCTACTATATCGCAGAGCACCTTTTTCAATTCCCGCGTCGAGACCTCTTCGCCCTCTTTGTTGAGGAGTCCTTCCGAGAAGAAATACTTCAGGGGATAAATCCCGTAAGGGGTGTCGATGTATTTGCTGTTTACTACTCTGGAGATGGTGGAAATATCGAAGCCGGTCATATTGGCAATGTCTTCCAGAATCATAGGCCGCAATTTGCGTTCATCGCCGGTGACGAAGAAGTCCTTCTGATAGTCGATGATAGCCTGCATTGTCTTGCTGAGGGTATTGTAACGCTGTTTTAGAGCTTCAATCAGCCATTTTGCACTGTCTATCTTCTCCTTGACGAAGGTGGCGGCTTCTTTCTTATCCTTTTCCGATCCTCCCGAGGCCTTCGTCAGCATGTCTGCGTATTTCTTATTGACCCGCAGTTCGGGGATATTGAAGCGGGGCATGTAGAACGATACATTACCATCATCGTCAAGCTGAAGTACGAAATCGGGGACAATCTGCTCAATCACATCGGTATACGAATCGTCCATCTGTCCTGCCGGAGCCGGATTGAGACGGGAAATCCGCTTCATGGCCGTCTTGAGCTGATCTTCGTTCATCCCAAGACGGGACGAGATGCGATTGAAGTGCTTGTTGGTGAAATCGTTAAAGCAGTCTCTGAGAATCCGTTCCGCATCTGTGGTTGCAGGGGTCTGGTCCGCGTGTTCCAATTGGAGAAGCAGGCATTCACGCAGATCCCTGGCTCCAACTCCCGGCGGGTCGAAGCTCTGAATCAGGGAGAGCATTTTACTGACTTCGTCCCGGTTGCTCTCTATGCCAGCCCTGAATGCTAGGTCATCCACCAGGGAATCTAGGTCCCTTCGCAGATACCCATCGTCATCGAGGGAGCCTATGATAAAGGAGGCGACATCCCTCTCGTGTTTACTGAGATTACGGAAGCCCAGCTGGTCCATGAGATTCTCCCTGAACCCGGTCTTGACGGAGAAGGTATTGTATTGAGGCTTTTCGTCTTTCCCCCAGTTATTGACTTTTGTCTTGTAATCAGGAATATAGTCATCCTGAAGCTGGTCAATCGATACTTCGGTGGAAGGCTCGTCCCTGTCATTGTCCTGGGTGGGGGTGTCATCCAATACCGGATTCTCTTCCAACTCCTGCCGAACCTTTTGTTCGAGTTCCTGAATAGGAAGCTCTATGAGCTTAATCGTCTGAATCTGAAGAGGAGAAAGCTTCTGTACCTGTTGCTGTGCAAGTGCCAGACCCTGTTTACTCATAGTTCCTCCCCTTCGTTATTAACGGGTCCTGCAACGATTGGTACCAGCATCCTGACAGTGTCGACCCGCACCCTGACTTTCTCTGAAATGACTGGGAAGCGCATCTTCTCCTTGACTATAAAGGCGGTGGGGAAGGATTTGGAAATCTGTCTCAACGCAATCTGCGCATCCACCTTGCTCCGGAAGTCCCCGACTGTCACCTTGAAGAAGGGGTTCTGGAAAGTCCTGTAGGTGGAATAGCCAGGAAAGAGTCGCTTGAATTGCTGCTCGGTCTGCAGGGAAACCTCCCTGGCATCCTGACGGTTATCAAAATAGATTCTGATTCTATATCCATCTGTCTGAACCTTCCCGTTGGATTGTATCTGGGATAGGGCCGCATTCGTGATATCATCACTCTGCCGGATTTCGAGATTTGACGGGAGTGCGCCCAAAAGGCCCTGCTTAGACAGTTCGGTATTGTACCTTTCTATGGGAGTGTAGAGGACCGAATCCACAAGGACATAACCCTCCGGAGCAACGGCAAGACTGTCTGAAACGATAATCTGTGCAAGGCAGGGGAGGCAGAAAAATGCCAGCAAAGGCATTATGGCGGCTATTTTCTTCATCGTCATCGAATCAGTTTCCGTAGGGGGATGCCCTCGATTTTCTCTTTGTGTTTTATTCCCAAAGGCCCCTTTACCGAGAAGGACACATCTGCGCTGCAATCCTCGCAGGCTCCGGACCACACTATTCTGGCTATTGTGAATTTGCCTACCCCCGGGGCAGCTTTCAGTGTCACATCCACAGGCACTTCGTTATTATCCCCCTTCGGAATTACAAAGGGTTCGGCAGTGAAGAGAATGAGCGTATCACCACCTTTACTGATGTTGCCTTGTACATCCTCAATCTTAAGAGATTGGGAAGGATTGGAGATAGTCATGACAATCGTAGCCTGCAGGTCGCTCGAAATGTTGGCAGATGCCAGTTCTGCCCCAAGGAGCTCCGGCTGCCGTTTCGAACAGCAGGCGGAAAGCAGCGCGATGAGCAGTATGATTGGGCCGATTCTTTTCACAACGCCCCAAAGATACGAACTTTTTACGAATGCCACATTACGCAAGTCTTGCAAAGTGGAAGATTTGTACCTCGGACGGGCTCCTTTCAGCTTTATGGGCTTTATCGGCGAAACCCTCTTGTGGAGAAATAATATTTTGCTAAATTTGTGAGGTTGAGGGGGTATATAGGTCCCAGCTTTTGCGCAATTCAAACCTAATTCAAAATAAGTTTTATGGCAACACAAAAAATCCAGTTCACCCAGACCCTCACAGATGGGTTTCAGTATGGCGTGAAGAACATTCTTTCCCTCCTCCTTATGGTAGTTCTCTACATTGTCACCGTGTGGATTCCCTACCTCAATGTCGGCACCACCATCGGGCTGTACAAAGCCATCATCAAAATGGGGCGCGGGGAGGTTATCAATCCGACCGACATCTTCGACAAAGCCAATTTTGACAACCTCGGAGACTTCTTCCTGCTCATTGGGCTCAAGGGGATGGGTCAGGGTGCAGCGGCTGCATTTATGTTCTTCCCGATTATCGTTGTAGCAATCGCGTGGAACTTCGCTCTTTATTTCTTCATCGACCGTGGTGTATCTCCTACCAAGGCCCTCAAGATGAGCTACAAGACCACTAATGGGGAAAAATGGACTCTGTTTCTTATCTACCTTGTACTCGTTGTGGCTACGGGTATCGTCACCGGACTCTTTGCTCTCATTCCCAAGGTTGGCGGAGTATTCAGTGCGATTGCCGCCATCTTCTGCATTATTATTTGCGTTGCCGTCGAGGGCGTGCTCTTTAAGCACTTCTCCGACAAGGCCGACGAACTCTTCCCCGACACCGCCAAGGCCCCCGAAGCCCCCGCCGCGGAAGTATAATTTTGAAGCAAGTGCTTGCATTTTCGAAATTTAATCGTATCTTTGCAGCCCCTTGAAAAAGGGGCTTTATTTATCAAACAATTAATTAATCAAACCAATGCCTGGATTAATTGGAAAGAAAATCGGAATGACATCCGTTTTCAGTGCCGAGGGGAAGAACATCCCATGCACTGTTATCGAGGCTGGTCCGTGCGTTGTTACGCAGCTGCGTACAGTAGAGAAAGATGGTTATGCCGCTGTACAGCTTGCCTATGACGAAACCACAGAAAAGCACACCAGCGCCCCACTCTATGGGCATTTCAAAAAGGCAGGAACCACTCCTAAGCGTAAGCTTGTCGAGTTCAATGCAGACTTCGCAGGAGAGCTTAAGCTCGGCGACACGGTTACGCTCGCCGATGTTGTTACCGATGCCGTCCCTTATGTGGACGTTGTAGGTACATCCAAGGGTAAAGGCTTCCAGGGCGTTGTCAAGCGTCACGGATTTGCCGGAGTAGGCGGTCAGACCCATGGTCAGCACAACCGTCTGCGTCACCCGGGTTCAATGGGTGCATCTTCATGGCCTTCCCGCGTATTCCCCGGAATGCGCATGGCAGGACACACTGGAGATGAGCGCGTTAAGATTGAGAATCTTCAGGTTCTCAAGGTTATCCCCGAGAATAATCTTCTCGTAGTGAAAGGCTCCGTTCCCGGAGCTAAAGGTTCTTATGTAATTGTGGAGGCTTAAGCTATGACACTTTCAGTTTACAAAATCGACGGAACTGCCTCTGGCAAGGAAGTCACTCTAGATGAGAAAGTCTTCGGCATTACCCCGAATGATCATGCAATCTGGCTCGATGTCACCCAGTATCTCGCCAATCAGCGTCAGGGTACGGCCAAAGCCAAGGATCGTAGCGAAAACGCTCACAGCACCAAGAAGCTTGGTCGGCAGAAAGGCGGCGGTGGAGCCCGTCACGGTTCGCTCAAAGCCGGTATTTTCGTAGGCGGCGGTACCATTCACGGACCCAAGCCCCGCGACTATCGCTTCAAACTCAACAAAAAGGTCAAATCTCTCGCCCGTTGCTCTGCCCTTTCTTACAAGGCTGCTGAAAACGTAATCAAGGTGATTGAGCCTTTTGCAATGGAAGCCCCCAAGACCAAGGAATTCAAGCAGATTCTCTCGAATATCCAGGCCGGTGGCCGCAAAGTCCTCTTTGTGCTCCCTGCAGGGTCTCCCAACATTTTCCTTTCATCCCGTAACCTTCCCGAAGTGAATGTCATCACGGTCGATGAGATTAACACCTACACCATCATGAATGCTCACAGCCTCGTCTTGGTGGATGGAGTTCAGGACATTCTCGCCGAAAGGGTCAAATAATACAGTGAAACGATGGGAATTATAATTAAGCCAATAGTAACAGAGAAGCTGACGGCTCAGGGCGAAAAGTTGAACCGTTATGGCTTCGTGGTAGAGCGCGATGCCAACAAGCTTCAGATTAAGGAGGCCGTTGAGCAGCTTTACGGCGTATCGGTGGCCAGCGTGAATACGCTCAATTATCACGGGAAGAAGAAATCCCGCTTCACAAAGTCAGGACTTCTTCGCGGTAGGATGAATCACTACAAGAAAGCGATTGTGACCCTTGCCGGTGAAGATAAGATTGATTTTTATGCTAATGTCTAAGGAGGACTGAGTTATGGCTATTAAGAAATTCAAACCGGTAACCCCCGGACAAAGAAACAAGGCAATCAGCTCTTTCGACGATATTACGACTGACAAGCCGCAAAAGTCTCTGCTTGAGCCCCTCAAAGGCACGGGCGGGCGCAACAATACCGGCCAGATGACCATGCGTTACATCGGTGGCGGTCACAAGAGAATGTACCGTATCATCGATTTTCGTCGTGACAAGGACAATATTCCTGCTGAGGTTCTTACCATCGAGTACGACCCCAACCGCAGTGCCCGTATTGCTCTCGTACAATATGAAGATGGGGAGAAGAGATACATCATCGCTCCCCAGGGTCTTAAGGTAGGCCAGAAGGTGCTTTCCGGTAACGGAATCGCTCCCGAAGTAGGCAACTGCCTCCCTCTCAGTGATATTCCGGTCGGTACCATGGTGCACGCCATCGAGCTCCGTCCCGGACAGGGTGCCGCAATGGCCCGCTCTGCCGGTACTTTTGCACAGCTCGCTGCCCGTGAAGGTACACACGCCGTACTTCGTCTCCCTTCGGGCGAGACCCGTATGGTACTTGTAAGCTGCCGTGCAACCGTGGGAGTCGTTTCCAACGGTGACCACAATCTCGAATCATTCGGCAAGGCAGGACGCAGCCGTCACCTCGGCATCCGTCCTCATAACCGTGGTGTTGTGATGAACCCTCACGATCACCCTATGGGAGGTGGTGAAGGCCGTGCTTCAGGAGGACATCCCCGTTCCCGTAAGGGTCTGCCTGCAAAGGGCTATAAGACCCGTAACCCGAAGGCGTCTTCCAACAAGTTCATCATCGAAAGAAGAAAGAAATAATCGGAATCAACTATGTCTCGTTCATTAAAAAAAGGTCCATACATCCAGGAAGCCCTGGAGAAGAGAATTCTTGCTATGAATGACGGTAGCAAGAAGAAGGAGGTAATCAAGACCTGGTCCCGTGCCAGCATGATTTCTCCTGACTTCATCGGCCATACCATCGCGGTGCACAACGGAAACAAGTTCATTCCGGTCTATATTACCGAACAGATGGTGGGTCACAAACTCGGAGAATTCGCTCCGACCCGCACATTCCGCGGACATTCAGGAAATAACAAGTAAAGGAGAAGTAGACAATGGGAAAGCGTAAAAGAATAATGGCCGAAAAGCTCAAGGAGCAGAAAAAGGCCACTGCTGTCGCAAAGCTCAATGATGCGCCTACATCTCCCCGTAAGATGCGTCTTGTCGCTGACACAATCAGGGGCGTTGAGGTCAATCATGCTCTTGATCTGTTGAAGTTCTCGAAGAGAGAGGCCTCCGGTCGTCTCGAGGTGCTGCTTAAGAGTGCCATCGCCAACTGGGAAGCCAAGAATCCTGAACTATCCAAAGAATTGGACAATGGCAATGTGGTCGTAAAGACTGTTATGGTCGATCCGGGCCGCACGCTCAAACGCATTCGTCCCTGCCCTCAGGGTAGAGCCGGTCGTATCCGCAAGCGTTCCAACCATGTCACCATAGTCCTAGATGTCAAACAACCGGTAGAGAAGTAGTATTATGGGACAGAAAACAAATCCTATCAGCAACCGTGTCGGCATCACTCGTGGTTGGGATTCCAACTGGTGCGGCGGAAATTATGCCGAGAAAATAGCGGAGGACTATCAGATTCGCAAATATTTGGAGAAGCGTCTCGCTAAGGCAAGTCTTTCGAGAATCATCATTGAGAGGACCCTCAAGCTTATCACCGTCACAATCTATGCCGCCCGCCCCGGTTTCATCATCGGTAAGGGTGGCGCTGAAGTCGACAAGCTCAAGGAAGAACTCAAGAAGGTCACCAAGAAAGATGTCCAAATCAATATCTACGAAGTCAAGAAGCCTGAAGTCGATGCTCATATCGTCGCGGATTCCGTGGCTCGTCAGATTGAAGGCCGTGTGAGTTATCGCAGGGCCATCAAGATGGCGATTGCCAACACAATGCGTGCCGGTGCAGAGGGTATCAAGATTCAGGTGAGCGGACGTGTAGGTGGGGCTGAAATCGCGCGCAGTGAAATGTTCAAGGAAGGTCGTACACCTCTCCACACATTCCGTGCAGATATCGATTACGCCCTTGCCGTGGCTGCTACAAAGGTAGGAGCTCTCGGTATTAAGGTGTGGATCTGCAATGGAGAGCGCTACGGCAAGCAGGATCTCACTCCTGCTGCCCTTGCTGCTGCCAATTCCCAGTCTTCCGGTGCCTCCAGACAGGGTGGCCGTGGAGACCGTCGCGGAGGTCGCAGGGATCGCCGCAGGGATTCCTCTGATCGCAAGGAGCGCTAATCACAGCGAAAATTGTTATCTTTACGACCGGTTTCGCAAGTGTGGCGGGACCGGTTGTATTTTGATTTTGGACATCTCCTCCATGCTGTTCTGTGCAATGCAAGATTATTGAAAATAAACGATATTATGAAACACAAATCCTTACTCCTGTCAGCTCTGATGCTGGCCGTCACCCTATCGGCTTGCTCCCAGCCAACTGTTGAGCAGAAGACCGAAAAGTTCAATATTCAGGCTCAAAAGATCTCTGAAAAGCTCAATACGGACCTTACTGCCGTTGCTGCCGACAGCACTCTCACCCCTGAACAGGCTGAGGCGAAATCCGAAGCTATTTATGATGCGGCGGTGGACAAATACACCAGGCTCTGCCTCAAGACCATTAAGCAGAATCCGGACAATTCCCTCGGTGTCGAGGCTGCCAAGTCTGTCTATTATCTGCTTGAAGACGAGGAGCTTGAAGCTGCCCTCGGCCTGCTGTCCGAGGAAAACCTCGAAGAGCAGGAAATCGCTCAAATCTGGGCTGACCTTCAGGCCCGTAAGAAAGTTGCTGTGGGACAGCCTTTTGTAGACTTCGAAGTAAATGGCGTTAAGTTCTCGGACTATGTCGGCAAGGGCAAATGGATACTTGTCGATTTCTGGGCGAGTTGGTGTGGCCCCTGCAAACGGGAAGTCCCCAATATAAAGGAAGTCTACGACCTCTACCATGGCGATGACTTCGATGTGCTCAGCGTAGCGGTTTGGGACAAGGCGGAAGACACCATTAAGGCTGCCGATGAGCTCGGAATCGTCTGGAATCAGATTATCGATGCCCAGAAGATTCCTTCCGAGGCCTATGGTTTCAACAGCATTCCCCAGCTGATGCTTTTCACTCCCGATGGCACTATCTATGCCAAGGGGGAGGATCTTCGTGGAGCAAACATGAAGGCTACAATTTCCAAGGCACTTGGACGTTAAGGACAAAATTTCTCTATTTCCACATTCCCCCGGGGTCTACAGATACTACGACTCCGAGGGAAAGGTTATATATGTGGGTAAGGCCAAGGACCTGCACAAACGGGTAGCCCAGTATTTCGTATCCCCCGAACGGCTCAACGCCAAGACCCGGGCCCTTGTATCCAAAATCGCTGATGCCCGTTTCTCTGTGGTGGACAGCGAGGAGGATGCCCTTCTGCTTGAAAACAATCTAATCAAGCAGTATAAGCCCCATTACAATATTCTACTTAAGGATTCGAAGACCTATCCTTGGATATGCGTAACTTCAGAGCCATTCCCGCGGGTCTTTATCACCCGTCGGGTAGAGAAGAACGGGGCGCGTTATTTCGGCCCTTATAGCAGTGCGACCCATGCCAAGCGCCTGGTGGAGTTTCTCAACGCGACTTACAAGCTTCGCTCCTGCCGCTACAAGATTGACTCCGATACTATCCTTAAGGGGAAACTGCGCCCCTGCCTTGATTATTATATTGGGAGGTGCATGGCTCCCTGTATCGGAGCCTATTCGCAGGCGGAATATTCTGCTGATATAGAAGAAGTCGTAAGAATTCTCAAGGGCGAGTGCGGTGCTCTTGTCAAGGAGTATAGGGAGAAGATGAAGGCTGCTTCCGAAGAGTTGGATTTCGAGCAGGCGCAAATCTACAAGGACAGGCTTGAGATTTTGTCTGAACATTATGCCAAGAGTGTTGTTACGAGTGCCACGGATAGGGATGCGGATGTGTTTTCCCTCGTATTTGACGCTTCGCAGGCTTTCGGCAATTTTATGCGTATCCGAGGAGGTGCGATTGTGCAGTCGCTCAATCTTGGATTTACGATGCGGGTAGAAGAGCCGAGGGAACGGGTTTTGAGTACCTTTATCGCAGAAATCGAAGCCAAGTTCGGGACTCTTTCCAAGGAGGTGATAGTCCCGTTCCTGCCTGATGTACGCCTTGATGGAGTCGAGTTTAGAATCCCTCAAAGGGGGGATATGCTTTCACTTCTTGAGCTCAGTGCCAAGAATGCTCAGGAGTATAGGGTCAATTCCCTTCGCCAGCTCGAGAAGACCGATCCCGACAAGTTCAAGACCGTTGCCTTGGAAGAAATTCGCGATGCGCTTGGAATGAAGGAGTTGCCGGAACATATTGAGTGCTTTGACAACTCCAATATCCAGGGTACCAATCCGGTCGCCTCGTGCGTGGTTTTCCGAGGGGGGCTTCCGTCCAAGAAGGATTATCGCAAGTTTAAGATTAAGACTGTGGTGGGGGCCAACGACTACGCTTCCATGAAGGAGGTTGTCAATCGTCGCTATTCGCGGCTTATGGCAGAGCACCCTGACGATTTGCCACAGCTCGTGGTCATCGATGGGGGTAAGGGGCAGCTGGCTTTCGCTTGGCAGGCCGTGTGCGAACTCGGGCTCGAGGATAAATTCATGGTGGTCGGCCTTGCAAAGCGTTTGGAAGAGATTATTCGAGTGAATGACCCCTATCCACTCTTTCTCGACCGCAATTCGCAAGCTTTCAGGGTGATAACCCATATCAGGGACGAAGCGCACCGCTTTGGCATTACTTTTCACCGAAACCTTCGCTCCAAGGCTCAGATTCATTCTGCCCTCGATGATATCCCCGGGGTGGGGGAGAGGATAGGGCAGCGTCTGCTTATGCATTTTGGGAGTGTCGCTCGCCTTGCCGCTGCCTCACAGGAGGAAATTGCCTCCCTTGTCGGTCCCAGGCTCGCTTCCCGTATCAAACAGGCCCTCTCAAGCCCCGATTCTGTCTCCGAACCGCATCCCGTGGCTTCCCCGAC
>CAZSMO010000017.1:43131-44562 GCA_964608175.1 uncultured Muribaculaceae bacterium
CCGATTCCGTCAGTAAACAGGCGGTTTTTCCGACGGAACGCCCCGAAACCCCCGATTCCGTCAGTAAAAAGGCGGTTTTTCCAACCGATTAGAAAATGAACGAAAAAGTTTTTAACAAGTGGTTCAACGCTTTCATCCTCATTGGGATGTCGCTATGTGTGATATTATCCTGCATCTTCGAATGCAGTAAGCCGGATGCCCGCATAGCCCTTCTCATAGTGTCATCCGTCGGTGCCCTAATGGGCGTAGTCAGCACCATACTTTCGGCCAACGGCAACATTCTTACCTACGTCTTTGGCCTTGTCGACGTGCTGATTTATGCGTACATTCTCTTTATCAGCAAGAATCCGGCTCAGTTTTGCCTCTATGTCTTCTACTTCATTCCGATGGAGTTCATCGGTTTCTTCTCATGGAAGCGCAAAGGAGCCGGTGGCAAGGGCAAGCTTCGTGCCCAGCGTATTCGTAAGTCTTCAGAGTGGTTGAAGTTCGCGCTAATCTTCATGGGGGTCTTTATTCTTGCCGGGGCTGTTTCATGGTTTGTGCTTGATAAAAGCGGGGCCGAATACACTTGGAGTAAGGTTGTGCTGGATGCCCTTGTCACCACGGCCAACATCGTAGCTTTCTCCATGGGTGCCTTTGCCTACATGGAACAGTGGTATCTTTGGCTCCTTGTTAATTTGGGCTCTGTCGCAATTTGGACGCTTTCGCTCATCCACAATCCTTCCGATGGCTATGCGCTGATTCCGCTGGTCAAATATGCCTTCTACCTGATTAACGGAATCAATGGCCTTCGTATCTGGTATAGGCTCAGTGCCCCTGAGAATGCCGAATCCCCCGAGATATCTTCGTAGAAACCCCTTAAAATAAGGGTGTTTTGATTAAATAAAAAATGTCTTTATATTTGTTGTCTTGTTAGGCGATAAAAAGTTAAAATTAAATACTAAAATTTAAATCAAATGGAGTACGCAGAAATTGAAAAGAAGGTAAAGGACATCATAGTGGATAAGCTTGGTGTCAGCCCTTCCGAGGTCACGCCTACGGCCAATTTTACTAACGATCTCGGAGCCGATTCTCTTGATACTGTTGAGCTTCTTATGGAATTTGAGAAGGTTTTCGATATCAAGATACCCGATGAGGAGACTCAAGGCATTGCTACAGTTGAGGATGCATGCAAGAAAGTCGCTGAGAAACTCAATTCCGAGGCTTAATTCTACACATATTTACCACAAAGGGACGACTTTTACGGCCGTCCTTTTTTGTTGGGGAGCTCCTCAAACCCCTCGCGGCTTCGTCATGCCTCCTCTTGTTAGGGGGATACCCCCTAAAACCCCGCCGCTCCAAGCCTGCCATCGCACACGGATTCCGCACCGGCTTTACGCTATCACGCCTGACGCGTGAAGGGATACCCCCTAAAACCCCGCCGCTCCAAGC
>CAZSMO010000018.1:0-44190 GCA_964608175.1 uncultured Muribaculaceae bacterium
GCTATTCATTGGTAAAGACAAACTGTATTTTGTCTGCAATTTTATTACACCTGATCACTAGTGTCCAATTAAAATTTTTATAACCTAATAGACGAACGCAAATTCAAGTTGAACTGGTCTTTCACATACTTCTTCAAGCTTTTCAGGGCCTTTGAAAAGGTCTCTGATTGGAGTCTTGTCCGTCAGCACCCTGCTGATGACCCTGAGGACGTTGAACGTCGTCCTTCCAAGCTGGCAGTCGTGCTCGACAATTGCAACAAGACAGTATGCGGCGACCGCAACATAAATCTGCATTCTCACAGCATTCTCGGTCGTACCCCAAAAGGAGGTGACCCTAAGGTGTTGCTTAATCAACCGAAAGAAGAGTTCGACCTGCCAGCGCTGCTTGTACAACAAGGCGATGTCACGAGCCTTGAGACTGAAGTTGTTGGTCAGAAACGTGAATGTCCTCTTAAGGTCTGGAGCATAGTAAACTATCCTCCGCAGCACGGCGGGATATTTCTTCCTGGTCTGATAGCCCGTAAGGCGTATCGTCTGGTCAAGAAGCACATCGCCCTCGCCGTCCAGAAGTTCCTCACCGTCAACCACTTCGTAGTTGAGGCGGGACTTCTGCCTGATGACAAAGTAGGAGTCGTTGATGTCTATTCTGTACAGTCTCGCAAGGTCGTAGTAACCCTTGTCGAAGATGTAGAAAGCATATGGCTCGTACGGTATGTCATCCATCGCATTCACATCATGCACCTTGGCGTCCGTGATATGAATGCAGGTCGGTATCCGGGTGACCACGTCAAACTGGGTGTGAACCCTTATCCCGACCTTGGTCTTCCTGAAGTGCGCCCACTCAAACAGGCTCATACACAAGTCTATGGTGGTGAAGTCGAACGCATAGACCTTCCCGTGCAGCTCGAACTCCCTGTCAATCCGCTTGCTCTGTGCGAGATTGATCATCACATAGGCGAACTACTCGAAAATCCTACAGTCCCGGTTCGCATTGGCGTAGGCAAGGTTGCTGAGCTTGATGTCGCCCTTCCCGAAACCGAGATGGAAACTCTTGTTCTTAATGGCTTTTATACGGAAGCCAAAGGTAAACTGTTTTCGGGGATTTCCAAGGCGGCCTGCTTCTCCGTAATGGCCTTTTGCATGTTGCAAATTACACATAATCAACATCTGCTGTTGCCAGACAACATCCTCATTATCAGCACCCATTATTGTCATCTTCCGGCCACGAAATTCAAAAGTCTGCAAAATAACCATTTTGCAGATGAAGCGGCGGGGTTTTAGGGGGCTGCGCCACCTAACTGGAGGAAACGAGCTTTGCACTCCATCAAGAGGAAGCGGGGTTTTAGGTGGTATTACCCTAACAAGAGGAGGGGGATTATCGGGTCTAATTCTTTAAGTTTCAAGTAGTTTCCACGGGCTTAAAAAGCCCCTTTGCCCTGCTTTTCTGCTTCAATAACCCCGTTGCAAAGTCGTAGAATGCCGCCCTTTTGGTGTCACCTATTTTTGCCCCCGATACCACCAAAATTGCCCCTATAATCCCCTCTTTTGGGCTTCCTCTGCAACGGCTTTTTCGAGAATGTCAGAGCCGGAAAGTCCCAAGGCTTTCAGAGCATCCAAATGCTCTTTTGTAGCCGCGCTTATGCGAAAAGCCACGGCCACGGTCTTTGCCCCATAAAATCCGGACGACTTGCGTCCCGCTCCCTCTCTTGCTCCGCCCCAATTCCCTTTCGTTCCTGTTTCGTCTTTTTGCATTTCTTTATATCTTTGCACCAAACCCGCAAAGGAGGGGCCAGCCTTTCTGACCCCTCGGGTTCATTTAGATCTCAATCGTAATCTTTATGAACCAAATCTTCTTGATCATTGCTTTTAAGATTTGCGGGGTTTTTCTTACTACCTTTCAGACGCTTCAGAATTTCCTTTGCCGTTTGTCCTTAACGGCAATACAAAGATACGAATTATTTTTGAATTGGAAAACACTTTCAAAAATAATTTACAAAAAAGTGGCAACAAATCGTTACCACTTCAAAACTACAGCAGCACAAACACCTGTATCACGGCCCCGCCGATGAGAGTTGCAGCTATATCCTGCCACTCCACCTTGCCCGTGGTGAGCACATCGAAGGTCTCCTTGAGGATGCCTGCCGCAAGTGCAATGACTATGCAGGCATCGATGTGGAGGGTGATGGCAGCAAGGGCAGCAATGATGAGCCCTGCAACGAAATGCAGCCATTTGTCGAATGGTATCTTGTAGAGCCATCCGACAAATCTGTCCCAAATGTTTCTAATCCATTGTTTCATAACTATATAGCATTAAATAAAAAAGCCGTCCCACGGCATATTGGAACGGCCGAAATCCATTGAAAGATTGGTTAAAATCAGATGCTATGGATTTTTCTCTTGGTCTTTCTTCAGTGCGTTAATGTCTCTTTCGAGTTCTCTGATACTCTCCAGCTTTTTTTCAATTCGCTCCTGCTTCTTGTATTCAGCGTATTCAGACTTTGCTTTCTTTTCCGCAATCTTGGCAGAAATAGTTCCGGCATTAGTAAGTAGTTCCTTTTTATTCATAGTGAGTATTAAGTCGAGAGCTTCAATCCAATCTTTCATATACATCGGCCTATGTGCCCTTGCCTGCGCCTCTGCGAATGCCAGATATTGTTCGACAATGAGTTTTAGCGCGCCAATCTCATCCTCACGCAGGTAATTCTTGCCGACAGCTATATCGGAGGATTTCACAATACCGGCAACCTGCGTTGAAGTCAGCCCCATAAGCGGTAATTTTGCGTTTGCACGATAGTAAACCAATTCCGCTGCCGTTTGTTTGCTTACTGCCCACAAGTTTATTTTGCACTTTCTTGAAGAAAGCAATAGTCATTTCATCACTCGGGTCATAATCCTCACTTAAAGCATAGATGTCCTTTATCTGCTGGTAGAACAAGCGCTCTGAAATGCGTATTTCTCTAATCCGCTCAAGAAGTTCACGGAAGTGCGATATATTGTCCGCACGCTTCATCCGCTCGTCATCAAGGGCAAAACCTTTTACCATATAATCCCGAAGAACCTTTGTCGCCCAGATTCGAAAAGCAGTTGCGCGCTTGGAGTTTACCCGGTAGCCGACGGCAATTATCATATCAAGATTATAGAAGCGTATTTTCTCGTCAGAAAGGCCTCTCGCTCCACTGTGTGCGGTAATCAAAATTTCTTTGATTACCGCATCCTGCGACAATTCGCCTGTTTCTATAATTCGCCCTATATGATAAGATATATTTTGAACTGAAACCCCAAACAACTCAGCGATGCCTCTTTGATTCATCCAAATTGTTTCATTGACGGCATCCACTTGAACCCTTACTTACCCATCTTCCCCATTAAAGATTACAATCTCACCAAGTTTTTTATTTTCATCCATAGCATTCTAATTTTAACCACCACAAAGATAGTCAAAATTCAGCCGTTCCAATATGTCAAAGAACTGTGTCGCAGAGGATTGGGGCTTCCGCGTGAGCCCTCCACCCGCAAGCAGGCCGATAAGCGCAACCGCTATCTGCGTCCAGTCCATAGCGCTACCCCTCCTCCAATTCTGCCGCGACCCCGGCTTCCTGCTCCGCAAGGGTCGAAGCGTTGTAGCTCACGGTATAGTCGTGGTTGGCGGCGTATGAATCATCCGCACTTCTTATCGACAGAACTCCCGTGCGGTCTGTCCCGTCAAGGGTGTAGCCCGTCAGTGCCCAAGAGTAGATGGCGCTCCACTTGCGGGCTTCATTCGTCTTATTCACAAGGGTTATCTTCCCACGGAAGAACTTACTGTCCACGCCACGGCCACGACCCCGCCAACCTTTCCTATCTCCTCATCCGCCTCCGAGCGGGCCGAGGACTCGGTGGAGAGGACAGCTTCTGTCTTGGCCTGTGCGTTTTCTGCTTTGGTCTGCGCGGCCTCAGCTGCCGTCTGCGCAGCCTCAGCATTGGCCTTTGCACTTTCCGCAGCCGCATGGGCCGCTGAAGCCGCAGCCGCTGCCTCCGTAGCTGTGTCAATATCTTCCTTATGGTCTTTCTGCCATTTGGCCATCTCACTTTGTGACTTTCTTAGCCTTCCTACAAGAAGGGTAATCCCAGCAACAAGGGCTGCAATAGCAGTCACAACGACCATCACCGGATTGGCCGCAAGTACCGCATTCCAGGCCCATTGCACGGCTGCGGCCGCTTTGGTAATGATATTGCCCTTGCCCTGTACAACATTCTTTGCGGTTTCGGCCTTGGTTTGGAGCTTTGTCTGCGTTATGCCGGCTTTCTGCAACAGCTACCAGGCCTTCTCGGTGACAATGCTATTTTTCTGAGTCCCTGATGAAAGGGTAATAACGGCATTTAGAGCTGCCGTTACAAGTGAAAGGTTCTTTGTTAGCTTTGTCAGCTCTTCCATTTCGCGTCCACCAATAGAGGCCGTGGCCTTGCCGTGGTTACCCACATCGCGGGAATATACCCCGTAGGACTGCTCAAGGTCTTTAATCTCTGAATTGAGCTTATCCACCTTATCCCGCTGATCTTCCCAGCCGGGGTCGGTCATCTTCATTGCACGCAAGCGGTCTTTGGCAATGGACAACTCCGCACATAGCCCTTTAAGCGTTCCCTGGTACTTGTTCTCGGCTACTATGCTGTTCTGCACCTGCCGGCTCAGCTCGCCTACCTCCTTGGAGTAGGCCTTGCGCTCTTCGCGGGTCTTCACCAATTCGCGTCGGAGCGACCCGTCTGCATCTCCTGAAGCCCGTATCTGCTGCTGCAGGGTCTTTTCTGCCACCGCAAGTTCGTCTATCTTCTGCTGATACTCTGCCATCTCCTTAATGGCGTCCGTAAGGTTCAGCCTCACATCCAGCAGGGTCGTTTTCTGTTCTGTTGCCATATCGTTTGCTGTTTTTACTATTTTTACTTATGTTTGCGAAAAACTGATAGCTATTATGGATGTTGTCGCAGATATAATGTTTACCGTGTTCTTCGCCATTCTCGGGGTTTTCTGCTTAAGTGGCACGATATATCTGATTGTCCTCATCATAAAGAGCAAGAAGCCAACTCCGGAAGAATACGCACAAATGGAAAAGGAGCGCAAGGAGAACCTCGCAAAGATGCCCCTCTATAAGCCCAAGGAAGACGACGATGACTGGTTTTATGGATAGATACTCTGCCATCTCCTTAATGGCGTTGTATAGGTAGCAATCACTTTCCGCCTTTTTGGTAAATCCACATATTTTCCCTATATTTGCCATTGAAAATCGTCTCGTGTGAGCCCGTACACGGTGCTCTGCCTGTGGTTGCCTTGATTTTTTATTCTGCCTCATACGTGATATTCGTTGGTCTGTAGTCCCAGACTTTCTTGTGGTCTTCACTGATACCTCTGACCTGAACCCTGTTCGAGATACACTCCCACTTGTTACCGTCTTTATGATATAGCGCAAGCCAAAGGAACACAAGGGCAAAGGCTATGATGGCCACTGCCCCGCATTTCATCTTGAACTCCTGCCATGCGGTCAGCTTCTTCTCCACTTCGACAACCTCCCTCACTTGCGTCTGTCTGGCCGTTGTAGCGGTCGTAACGTTGTAGCGGGACGGGAGAGTGCCACTTTGGTCTGAAGGCGTGTTGCGGGCTTGTTTGTGAGTGTGTGGCGCAGTTTTCCGTCACGCACTACGGCATCACTTTCCGCAATGCTTGTCTCAAGGTGTGAGCTGTCATCGTAGGTCTCCACCGCATAGCCCTCCCGTGGCACATCGATGTAGAGGATACTGTCGCGAAACACAACGGAATCGCGGGTCTCGGCCTGCGGGAGGTGGGACGATGCCCCGCAGGAAGAAAGCCCGACCACCAGAACCATTACAGTCATGCAAAAAGGTGTACTGCTTACTTGAAACATAATCTTATCTGAAATAGTCGAGTATATCCGTTATAATCGTTTCCGCTTCATCCGAGTGGTCTTTGTCAGGGTAGTTGTAGACCCTGTTTGCGAACTGCCCGCATTGATGCAGCAGCTCATGCGCCTCGCGCAGCTGAGCGCACAGAATATCGCTTGCCATGCATTCTATTTTGTCCATATCGTGCCCCACCGGGGAATCGCCCCCCCCTTAACCTATATAAAGGCACTTGACTGCTTGAATCTCGGTTTTTGGCTCTTTGCCGGTTGCAGGGCAATGCACGCCTCGCGGCGTATTGTTTTCGGAGGGGGAATCGAACCCCAAAGTGTACTATTTCCTTACTGCTCCTTGCGCATTCTCCGAAAATCCGCGTTGTCGCAACGCGTTGGGCTTCCCAGGGCCTTTGTATTTTGGCAATGCCTCACAGCATGCCTGCTGCTTGCGGCAGGTGCGGGGCGGTAGCGGGAAGGGATCTTCAGGCAGCGGCCCCCGCCGGCTTCATCGAAGCGCTCAATAAAGCCCTCGACCACAACTCCAAACTTCTCGACCAGAATGACAAATCGCAGGAGCAGATCGACCGCCTGATAGGCCTATTAGAGCAGAAAAAGTAACCCGTGACAATCTGACGCGCTTTGGCAGACAACTGGTTACATCTTGTAACCGATTGTCCGAAAAAAGCGGACGGCTGAAAACAAAAAAAGCCCACGGATTGCTCCGAGGGCTCCGACCGACCTCCAGCGGTTTTTGCAATCAAATAATTTGAGACGATTTTTGGAGGTTAAAGGTTGTCAGCGGCTTTCCTGATGCAATCCGCAAGGTCACAAAGCGCTCCCTTGAACTGTTGCAACTCTTCTAGTGTGAAGTCAGTCTCCTTCCCGTTGCCGTCTATGCGGTTGAGCTTGTGATAGAGCCACCCAGAGGACTTCCCAAAATAACGGCGCGCAATCGCAGCCATATTGATATCCACAAGGATATCGTAGATTTTTTCCTTTACTGTTGTCATATCTGATTACTATGCCATAAAAGTTGTAATAAATTTCGTACTATCAAAATAATTCGTTAAAAATCATGCAGAAACAAATCAAATACAAGGTACTTTTCCTCCTTCACCGCAAAAGTGAGAAGGACACCACGAGACTACAGTTCCGCTTGAGGTGGGTGTGCTGCTCTTTGGCTTTGAGTACGGGCTTTGAAGTGGTTCCCGCGAAATGGGACGAGCTGATGTCCCTATGGAATTGGGACCCGATAGGCTATGAATACAGGGGCAATGTGCGTGATGTGTTCTGCTTCTGCTGCTTCACCTCGCTCCGCTTCTCGGACGCAATGAATCTGCGCTGGTCGGATGTGGGGAAGGAATCGCTGAGGGTGACGGCGGTCAAGACGGCCGAGCCGCTGGAAATACAGCTCAACCGCTGGAGTTCCGAGCTGATAGGCCGGCATGTGGACGAAGACAACGGGGACGACAGGGTATTTCCCCGCATCCCCAACCAGGTATTCAACCGCGAGCTGCATGAGCTTTGCCGCGAATGCGGGATAGACGCGCCGGTGCACCGTACCTGGTACAAGGGGTCGCAGCGCATCGACGAAGTGGTGCCCAAATGGTCGCTGATTTCTTCCCATGCAGGCAGGCGCACCTTCATCTGCAACGCTCTTGCGATGGGAATCTCCCCTACCGTGGTGATGCAGTGGACGGGTCACTCGGACTATGACTCGATGAAGCCCTACATAGGGGTATCGCAGGAAACGAAGGCGGCGGCTATGCGTCTGTTTGACGAGCCGAAAAAGGCATCCTCGGGAGGTCCGAAAATGCCTTAAAGTCTCACTAAATTGGTGTCACCAAATTATAAATAACTGATTTACAACGTAGTTCGCGGAGGCGGAGGGATTCGAACCCCCGGAGCGTTGCCGCTCAACAGTTTTCAAGACTGCCGCCATCGACCACTCGGCCACACCTCCATTATTTACAGTTTGCAAATTTACGCTTTTTTGGCAAGAATACAAAACTCTACCATCATGGGGTAACGCCAAAAATCAAGCAGGAAGAATACCACGGGGCTAAAACCGGTTCACTTTCAGGTGCAATTATAATCCGCGTATAAACCCTCTACGGGATTATGCAAAGTTAAGCTCAAATCAGCAGCAGGGTAACTATGATGAGGGAGAATGACCCAATCCAGAGGCGGGAATGCATTTCATCAACAGCAACTGTTTCGATGGAATCCGAACTTACCACCTGCGAAAGTTCACTGAAAGTGGGACCATTATTATTCCATTTCTTCACCACAAGTCCTTCGCTAATATATGTCACACCCCCATTGGCTCGGTTCAGAGAAAGGAGCGTCTTTCGATCCCCTTGATAAACAGGGAGATTCACCGAACGAGAAGACAAAGCTTCTGCAGAATGAGAAGGTGACCCGGCAGAAAGATCAACATCTTCGAGGGACTGAACCCCGTCAGCAAGCTTCAGAGCCCCTGCACTTACCACCCTTACCGATAGTCCTAACGAGGAGGCGACACTGGCAGATTGAAGGATTTTCTCCTTATCGCGATTTGAGAGTCGGTCGGGAGCATAGGCCGAAATGACCAACACATTGGAGTCAAGCAGTACGTCATCGTAGTATTCCCCATCGTCCCCAAGAATAGGAATCGAACCTTCGGAAAGCTCGGCCCCACTGCGAAGGTCGGTAAGATCCAAAAGGGGAAGATTCGTCATACTGTGAAGTAAAAAAACACATACGCCTGCAAAGGCCACAATGGCAAATACCTTTCTTCGCCTTGGAGCGATAAGACAGGGTTTCCCTGGCAGATAGATTACAAAAAGCAAGAGCAGAAGAACGATATTTTTCAGAAAACTCTGCAGATGCGTAAGATGAATAAGCTCCCCAAAGCAGCCGCAATCCATTGAAGGATTGAAGATTAGAAGCAGTAAAGTAAGCAGGGTAAAAAGCCCCATCACGATGAATGCCGGCCATTTGGCTTCTCTCATCCAAACACCGGAAATCATTACAATCCCAACAGCGCATTCAAGGAGGGCAAAGAAGATGGATAGAAAGGCAGCCGCAAAGGAGAGAAAACCGAGATGCAAAAAATTAAGATAAGAACGCATCACAAGTGTCGCTCCTACGGGATCCATCAGTTTGAGAACCCCACCGAAGAGAAATACTATCCCAAAAATCGCAGCAGCGGTACGTCGCCAGAAGTCAGATCCCCTCATTGCCTGTCAGTTGTCAGTTCGTCAGTGGAAAGCCTTGCACTCAAAGCCAAATCAATACAGGGGATAGAAGGAGAGGGTACTTCAGCAAGTTTCTTATCAACAAGGGTGCGTATCTTTACAAAAATCTCCTCGGCGGAAAGCATTTTACCTTGAGAATCAGCGCAATCTACCCTAATCAGAGTCCCATCACTGACCTGCATCATATACATATCCCTGACACGGCGCTGAAAATCAATATTTTGCTCATGGATGTCGTGTCCACCATGGAGGTAACTGCGATCTTCTCCGCTACGCGAATGGCTTAAATTGTTCGCAACAAAATCCAATGGAACATCAAGAAAAAGGTTTAAATCAGCCTGCGGCTCATCGAAAGACCCGTATTCTGTTGTGACAATCCATTTATACAAAGCATCAGCTTCTTTGGAATCAGAAAGTTTGGCACATTGATAGGCTACATTGGAAGCTACATATCTGTCTAGCAGAACAAGCTTCCCTTCTTCGAGGCTGCTACGAATCAGAGGGGCAGCAGCGTGCCTGTCTTCGGCATAGAGCAAAGCCACCAACTGGGGGTGTACCTGCTCATTTGAGCCAAAATCTCCACGCAAAAAACGCGAAATCAACTCTCCATATACCGGAGAGTCGTAGCGAGGGAAATGTATGTATTCAAGCGGGCCTTTGGCCTCAAGGTATTCGCGAAGCAGCGACACTTGAGTGGACTTCCCCGCTCCATCCAAACCTTCTAAAACGATTAGCATACGCTCATGTTTTGCAAGTTACAAGCTCATTTTTACTCCAAGATTTGTGCGCTTGCAAAACTTCCTTACGCACAATCCTTTTCTTCCAATGTCGCCCCTCTCCTAAATCCTCTCCCTCAAGGAGAGGACTTACTGTCGGCCTATCGGCCTCTGAACGCTCGAACTCATTCCACCACAAATTTACCATTTTATTCGCTTTTAATGCTCTGCGCTGGGTCAAGTTTTGATATCTGCCTCGCAGGAATCAGCAGCAAAAGCATCACTACAAGATAGGCAAACAGGTCTGCAAGCAGAATATACCAGACATTCACGCTCACAGGCACATAGGACACAAAATAGTTCGCAGGATTCAGTTTGAACAGATGTGTTGTCCCCTGAATCAGGCAGAAAAGCAGAGCTGCTACATTCCCAAGTCCGAGCCCGAAAAGCAGGGACTTGGACGAAAGCCGCAGAAATACAGCAGCGATTTTCCTATTACTCATCCCCAAGGACTTCAAAGTCCCAATGGTAGAAGCGCTCCGAAGCACCAAGGCGAGAAAGCCCGAAACCATATTAAAGGCGGCCACAAGGCTCATCAGCAGAAGCACGGCCAACACATTTGCATCCACAAGGCTGAGCCAGTCAAATACATTTGCATACCGCTCTCCAGAGCTCTGTGCCATAAGCGAAGTCAGGTACGAGAGTTCTCCTGCCTTTTGCGACATGGCCTCACGGCTATGAAAATCTCCCGACAAGCGCACTTCCAGTAGACTCGCCTCATCCGAAGCCAGTCCATCTACCCTACGCATATCATCTATAGGGACATAGACGACCATGACTTCATCGAGTTCTACGGCAGGAGTATAAACTTCCAACACGCGAAACTTCCTAATTCTGACCTTATTGCCGATAAAATAGGCCAGAAAGTCATCCCCTTCCGCTATCCCTAAACGCTTCGAAAGACCAGTTGGAATCCTCACATAAAGGGACGAGTCCGCACTCTCCACTCCCTTGAAAATCACCCCGTCAAGCTCCTCCTTCCCCCTGGCTACCCCTGCCTCAATCACCACCGGCGAAAGGCTTTGTACCCCCTTAACGGCAAGCACTCTTTCCCTCAACTCCGGAGTAAGTCTAACGGCGGAAGTGTCATAAAGCGTCACATCTGAGACCGTCTGCGACACTGCATCCGAAATCGCCCTCCGATAACCCGAAGCGATACTCACGGCGATAATAATCACAAAAGCAGATATAGCCGTAGCCCAGAGCGGGAAACGGCCTTTCACCTTTAGGTGTGAAGCGATGAACCCGACCGAATTCATCGGCTAACCTGACGATTTTGCACAGGAGAGAGGTAGAAAGGCCACCAGATTCCAAACTTAAGTCCTGTAGTACCATTCCCCGTGATTATATGCCGATGCGTACTGAAGTAATCGGCATAATCCATCGGCCAGCCCATACCAACATTCTGGAGTTTCACAAAGATGGTTGCCTTCTTCCACTGCATATTGATAAAGAGGTCGAAATAGGGCCCATTGTTGTACTGCCATTCTTTCTGATTAGCGAAAGTCCCTGTGATGTAATTCCACTGGGGAGAGTACCACTTACTGTTCCACCACGCTTCCGCCCCGATTTGCATATCCATGACTCCCTTTTGGACTGGGAATTGGAGATAGTACTTCAGATTCAGCGCAAGTTCAGGGAGCGGAAGAACATCCTGAACGGAAGAGTGCTGGAAGAGTACGCGGTTGTCGAGGTGCACAAGATTGAAAAAGACGAATTCCTTACGCACATAGGCCGAAAGTACATTGATTACATTGTCGCTGTACTGCCGTGCAAGCCCAAGGGTATCATACCAGCACCAATTCCCAAGGAGGGCATATCCGACCTTGGCTTCCATCTTCCAGTATGGAATCTTCAGAGAACTCTCAATCCTGGTACGGGATATTTTGGAAAACCCGCTGTCCCAGCGCAGATTCTCATCAATCGTAGAATAGAAATGCCTCTGATAGAAGGTCGGATTGAGCAGGCTTTCGCTAAAAGCAAGATTAAAGGATACGGGAGATTTTCTGGCTCTCCTAAACGGGAAAAACTGCAGGGAAAGTCCGACAGAGAGGTCTGTATTGCCGGCATCGGCACCAGCAAAGACCGAATGCGCCCGAGCATCCCAGCCGGAATGTTTCCCGAATCTGCCGCTGGCCCCGGCATAGACATAGGCCGAATTCTCATGGAGACGGGAAGTGTCTGAAGCGGTCACGTTGTGGTAGGACTGAAGGTAATCCCCAACCCCGATATCCAGTTTTGAGATTACGGCATCCGCACTCCACGGCTGTAAACGGATATACAGCTTATTGTCAAGCCTGCGCTGTCCAAGGGAATCCGCCTGGGAACCATTCTCAAACATTCGCCCAAAAGTGGAATACTCTATGGCATGTCCAATATAAGCAGTAGTAATGGCCCCTGTAGAGTCCGGGACAAAAGTCGAATCCCGCTTTGCCCGCCAGTCATTGATAAAGTTAAAGGGAATACTGAGCTGCTGGTCTGCAAAGGCACTCACCTTGCTGGTCGAAGAAGCTGCACTCTCCATGGCCACCTTGACTTCGCGAAGCTCAATGGTAGTGTCCCGTATCTCAGAAATATCGGTCAGGCCTCCATTCTCGCCAAGGCTTACCTTATTGTGTATAATCCCGAAATTGGCAGAGTATCTCTTACCTATATAATTGAGACCCGCAGCCGCAGTTTTATTCTTAACTTTTTCATTGACAAGCATTCCACCCGCATTCCACGAATCATAAAGCAGGGAGAAATTGAGAGCAGGGGTAATGTTCTGAGTAGTGAAAATATGAATGTTATCCGATTCTTTCTCATCCCCCGCCAGCAGAGTTCCGTAGTAGGCAAGTTCGGTGTAAGGGGTCTTGGTATTGTACTGCACAAAAGTAGACGGGGTAAAAGTCCAACTCTCAAGAGCATCGTAGAAACTCACTCCTTCACTCTTGCGGGTAAAGAAATTATAGTTTTGCACCGGCGAACCGGCGGTACCCAGCCAGGTGGCATTGACATCTTCCCGCAGGAACGGGTAGTCATGGAAATGCCAGTTGGCCGTTGTATCAGGTACATACGGGTCTATTTGCCCAAAATCCCTATCCTCCTGCCAGGCGATAAGCCGCTTGTAGAACATGGAGTCGGCAAAGGCATAGGTATCGAGGATACGCGGGGTATTTTCGCGGATACTGTCCCGCACGGCCTTCTTCTCGGCTTTTATGGCATCAAGACTG
This sequence comes from uncultured Muribaculaceae bacterium, assembly GCA_964608175.1. Lineage (GTDB taxonomy): Bacteria > Bacteroidota > Bacteroidia > Bacteroidales > UBA932 > Cryptobacteroides. The sequence goes on from CAZSMO010000018.1 coordinate 13,113, forward strand.
TCCATCTGCGCGAGTTTGAGCTTTTCTTTCTGCTCGTAATCGTACTTCTTCCGCTCCTCTTTCGACAGGGCATTGTACCAGGCAAGAAAGGCAGCCTTAGCCCTTGCCGTGGAGTCGGCGCTGTAAAGGGAGTCAAGTTTATGCCTTTCGCCAAAATTAAATTCGGCAAGCGTGGAATCGTTAAAGGCAAGTCTCAACAAGTCCCTGATACTCAAAGAGTCGTCTTCTGACAAGAAGGCTACGGAATCTTTACAAGCCAGAGAAGATGCAAGCAGAGAGTCGCCAACGCCCTGGAGTGAATCAGCTACCTGTCTGTGAGTGAGGGAGTCCAATAGGGCGACATAGTAGCGGTAGCGCCAGGGATCAGTGAGACGAAGCGAATCCGGAGCCTTGATGGTGTCACGGGCTGTCAGCTGAGGAAGAGTATCTTCTAAAACCTCCTCAAAGATAAGTGTATCATCCCCTGCAAGAAGAGAATCTGCTATGCTCCACTCCCCCATCGAACCGTGTCGGTGCAATTTGTATGCATCCTTGGGGTAGATGACGGTATCTGAAGATGGAAGGGTCGCTTCGCTCTGCACCTTACTCTGCACAGAAACTGTCCGCCTCAATTGAGAAGACGGACCGGCAGCCATCTCAATGCTTACGGCAAACAGGAAAGCACCGAATAGAGTTATTGGGAAGATAGCCGATTTTTTCATTCGATAATATAGACATCATCGCCTTTGCGGGCGAACTGATACTTTTCCCTTGCGAACTTCTCAAGACTGTCTCTGTCGGACGAAAGGGCTTCAATACGCCTGTCCAAGTCTTCAATAGTCTTGGCATTAGCCCTAATCTCGCGGTTCTGACCGGCAATAGTGAAGCCCCCCTGCACCCAACGGATGAGGTTGTCTTTCTTGATAAGCAGGAAAATGAAAGCCAGGAAGGTCGCCACAATCATCACACGCACAAAGGACCGCCCGGCTCTGTAGTCCCCGTCTTGCTTTCTATTCCAAATATCCTTAAACCGGCCCATAATTCAGCAAATTTAGTTAATTTTGTCGAACTAATAAAAACGACAATTCATATGCAACCAACACTCCTTGTTCTCGCTGCCGGAATGGGTAGCCGTTATGGCGGACTTAAGCAAATGGACGGGCTTGGGCCTGCTGGAGAGACCATCATAGATTACTCCATCTACGATGCGGTGCTTGCCGGGTTCGGCAAGGTCGTCTATGTTGTCCGCGAGTATTTTCTCGAAGACATGAAAAAGCATGTCGCAGAACGCTATTCCGGAGTCAAATGTGCAAATGGCAAGCCTTTAGAGTTTGAATTTGTCATTCAGGAACTCAACCGTATTCCTGCCGGATTCACCCTCAACCCTGAAAGAGAAAAACCCTGGGGCACTGCACATGCCGTACTGATGGCGGCAGAGAAGATTCACGAACCTTTCATGGTAATCAACGGGGATGACTTCTATGGCAGGCAGTCTTTCCAAATTGCTGCCGACTGGTGCCTTGCTCATGCCTCCGACAAAGGGGTCTGCTCGATTATCGGCTTCGAGGTCGACCACACCCTGTCCGAATCCGGAGGTGTGTCGAGAGGTATCTGCAAATACGATGCGAATTCCTATCTGACCGATGTTGTAGAACATCACGAAGTCAAATACGATGAAGACGGCGTACTCAGGGGAAATAATTCCATTACAGGACAGAGAGTCGAAATTAAGCCTAAAGACCTCTGTTCGATGAATATGTGGTGCTTTACCCCTGACTACATGGCAGCGAGTAAAGAGATATTCACCGACTTTCTGAAAGAGAATATCACAGAACTGAAGAAAGAGTTCTATATCCCCTTCGCTGTCGATAAACTTATCAAGCAGGGCAAACTGACCTGCCAGGTTTTAAGCACTCCAGCCCACTGGTTCGGCGTGACATTCAAGGCAGACCGGCCTGCGGTAGTAGAAAAAATTGCCACCCTCGTTCACGAAGGCGTTTATCCATCTCCCCTTTACAAATAGATAGACGCACACAATGGCAAAAAGAGGAAATTTCAAACTTTGGACTTCCTACGAATACTTCTCTCCCAAGTGGGGAGGAGTATTTTTGTTGCTTTTCTGGCTAGTTTTAGGAGCCTTACTTGGAAATGGAGTAACCCTCATCCTGACTAAATATCTCGGTTCGGAAATAGCCATGGAGTACGGGACACTGCTATCATATCCAATAATGTTTCTGCCTCCACTGATTTTTGCTTCAGTGAGGAGCCGCAGCAACGAGATGAACATCGGAGCCGTCCCCTCTCCCTTGGATGACGGGCACTTTCGCCCCCTTGGAGGCTTTTTCTGTGCAATTCTCGTGATTGTGGCAACTCTCGCTTCAGGACTGTGCACAGACGCAATCAGTGCCGTTATGCCTCCTATGCCGGAGGCTCTCGAGGCGGCTCTCGAAAGTCTGACTACGGGGAAGCTGTGGATTAACTTCATATGTGTGTGCATTTTTGCCCCATTCTTTGAGGAATGGCTTTGCAGAGGGATGGTACTTCGCGGTCTGCTTGACAATAAGGTCAAGCCGGTCTGGGCCATTCTCTTTTCGGCTCTTTTCTTTGGCCTTATTCATGGCAATGTCTGGCAGATGGTGCCCGCCATTCTGCTCGGAGCCCTCTTCGGCTATGTCTACTACAAGACCCGGTCACTGAAGCTTACGATGCTGATGCATTTCACCAACAATGGCCTTGCCCTGCTGGTTTCACATATCCCCTCGCTGGAGAGTGCAGATACATGGATTGATGTGCTGGGAGCCTGGTACTGGCCACTGTTTGCTGCATCAGTTATTGTTCTGGCTCTTTTCTTCCTGGCCTTCTCAAGAATAAGACACGCATAATGACTGCACTCTTTCTGATACTCATCGCGGTAATTATCCTCACCGGCGTCTATCTCAATAACCTCACTTCACGGATAGGAATTCCTACCCTGCTGGCTTTCATGCTACTTGGAGCCCTCTTTGCCAACAACGGGCTCTGGGACATACGCTTTGACGACTACAACATGGCGAAGGAGACCTGTACCGTTGCCCTGATATTCATCATGTTCTACGGAGGCTTCGGGACAAGGTGGGATGCAGTCAAGCCCGTATTCACGGAATCCGTCTTACTCGCCTCGCTCGGAGTCGTGCTTACAGCCGGTTTGGTGGGGGTTTTCTGTCACCTCGTGCTCGGCTGGTCCTGGCTTGAGGGCCTGCTCTTCGGCTCGGTAATGGGCTCTACGGATGCAGCCTCGGTTTTCTCCATACTCAGAGGCAAGAAACTCGGCCTTAAGAATAACACCGCTCCAATGCTCGAGCTCGAGAGTGGAAGCAACGATCCTGCTGCGTATATGCTTACGGTCATAGTCCTTTCGATTATGAACGGGAGCGCCAATGCAGGCAGTATAGCCTGGGCGATTTTCGCGCAGGTCGCTTTCGGCGGGCTGTTTGGCTGGGGAATCGCCAAACTCGCCGCCCTTGCCATGCGCAAGATGAAATTTCGCACAGCCGGCTATTCTTCCCTTTTCCTGCTCGGCATCGCAATAGCCTCCTATGCACTTCCAAGCCTCGTTGGGGGCAATGGCTACCTGAGTGCGTATATGGTTGGAATAATGCTCGGAAATGAAGATTTCAAGGGCAAAAAGGAACTTGTAAATTTCTTCGATGGGATTACAGGCCTCATGCAGATGCTGATTTTCTTCCTGATTGGTCTGCTTGCCCGTCCAACCCAGATGCATAAGGCAATAGTGCCGGCGCTCGCAATTTTCCTCTTCCTCCTTTTCATAGCCAGGCCCGCGGCTGTCTTCTCCATACTTACTCCGTTCAAGAAATATCCCTTCCGACAGCAACTCCTCGTCTCCTTCGTGGGCCTCAGGGGCGCGGCTTCCATCGTGTTCGCGATCATGGCGATGGTGGACCCTGCCCTGATTGAGAATGACATTTTCAACATAGTATTCCTGGTAGTGCTGTTTTCAATCTCAATCCAAGGGTCGCTGATTCCATTTGTCGCAAAAAAACTCGATATGACCGACCCCGGCAATGATGTCATGAAAACCTTCAATGACTACTCCGAGAATCCGGATATCAACTTCGGCAGGCTCTCGGTAACGGCTGAAAGTTCCTGGTGCGACAAGAGTGTCCGGGAATTGGGCCTTCCGAAAAACATCCTGATAGTGCTTGTGGTGAGAAACGGACATAGGCTTCGGCCCACCGGAGACACCATCGTGCAGGCGGGAGACGAATTAATCACGGTCACGAGGGGTTTTGAAGATGCCTCTACCTCTCTGGAAGAGAAAACCATACGAGCGGATAGCAGGCAAGCGGGCAAAAAACTTTCGGAGCTCGACTTCGGAGGGCTAGTGGTGATTGTCCGCCGCTCGGGCAAGACCCTGATTCCAAATGGAGACACCACCATCGAAGCCGGTGACAAAGTAGTAATCCTGAGAGTATGAGCCAGATAATGGGGATTATCAACCTCAACTCCGACTCCTTCTTCGAGCAGAGTCGCTACAACTATTCCGTCCTCGACAGCGGAGCCGACTTCGTGGATATAGGAGCAGTATCCACCCGACCTGGAGCATCTGATGTCCCCATTGAAGAAGAATGGAGCAGGCTTGAACCTTTTTTAGACCTATGGGTGAAGCGGTTCGGCAAGAATCGTCCCGCTACGCTAAATCCTCATGTAGGGCCTATCCTGTCAGTTGACAGTTTCCGAAGCGAAATCGTCTCGCGCGTCTGCGACAAAGTCGGACCTTTTGTTGTCAACGACATAAGTGCCGGAGAAGACGATTCGAAGATGCTCCCAATGGTTGGGGCTATGGAACTGCCCTACATAGCAATGCACAAAAAAGGTAACCCTCGGACCATGGATTCGCTCTGCGATGAGTCGAAGGACATAATCCTGACCCTGAACGAATATTTCGAGGCCTTTGCAGAGAAAGCTGCCCGCTACGGCATACGGGATTGGGCCCTTGATCCCGGCCTTGGCTTTTCAAAGACCGAGAGGCAAAACATCGAAATCCTCGAACGCCTCCCCGAACTGAATCACTTTGGAGTGCCCATCCTGATAGGCGCTGCAGACAAACGCTTTACCCACGGGGATACCGAGAAATACCACCTCATGGCTCTGCGGGGCGGAGCAGACATCCTTAGGGTGCACGATGTCCCCGCTACCCGAAAGACTGTTCAAGCTTTCCGAAAAAGCTGGCAGCACTCCGAAAAAACTGGGCCGATAGAGCCCGTATAGCGCGTGCTTAATTCAAAGTAAAAGAGGTACCACAAATGTGATACCCCCTTAATCTGCGTGCGCGAGATGAGACTCGAACTCACATGTCGCAATTGACACTAGCTCCTGAAACTAGCGCGTCTACCATTCCGCCACCCGCGCTCCTTGTAGGTTTGCAAATATACGGAATTTTTATGGTTATACAAGGCCTTGGCAGGACGAAAAACGCTGTACCACAGCCCGGAGATTTCAGTACTGCCTAATCGCAACTCAAACTTATTTTATCATTTTATCTAAAAGACATAAGTAAGCGCAAGTACCCACTCGTCCGCACGCAGAAAATATTTTTCACCCCGTTCCTTAATGCGCCCGCAGCTCCCGCACTCATAGACCGCATAAGTCTCAAATCCACCCCAGAGCCCTATCCCGAAATCTATATTAAAGTGTTTCCCTATCATTCTGGAATAGCCTAGCGAAAGAGAGCCCCCATAGCGGTCTCCTTCCCCTGAAAGGCTTTCAGAGAGGGATTCCACGGGATTATTCCAAAGGGATGAACTTCCCGTGGCCTCCCTATACTCCTGATACCTTGCTTTCCCTGAAAGCCAAAAGCCGGAATAGATATACCAGGGCCAAAATCTGCCTCCGATGGCAAAGGAGCGTTGCAGATAATCCTCTATCAGAGGATTGTAGCGGGCAGATGCGTCTACACTCCAATGCCTCGAAAATCCGGCAGAAGCCTCGACAGAAACAGCACCGGAGAGCAAGGTCCCCAAATTGGCACTAAGTGCAAATTGCGGGGAGAAAGCCTGGGCCTCTGCTCTCCCCTTCCCGAAGAAAGGCAGCATGGCGGCAAACAACGCAAGAAGAGAAAAAAGGACCTTATAATTCTTCATGGCTCTATAAGTATTTGAGGAAAGCCTCATTGATAATATTGCGGCATTCGGGATACAGACTTAAAAGCATCTTCTTGAGGGAATTCATATCCTTCACATTGGAATCGAGAGCCCTAAAGATACGGAAGCGATTTATACCCCTGTCATCCAAATAGATGAGAATCTCGGGGCGAAACCAGAATGTCGAGCCAAACACATAACCCGGGTCTCCATATCGCTCCCTGTAGAGGATATTCTGGACATAATAGGCCCATGACTCCGCCACAGCACAATACCCTGCATTCTTCTCTATTCCAACCCCATAAGTGACCCGGTTGGAAGAAATATAGGATGTGACCATATAGGTTATGAGTTCGTCCCACCAGTCGGTGCCCACATACATGAAGTGGCTGGCATGGGCAAGCTCGTGCACCGTCACCCTATAGATATCCTCATAATCAGGCTTGTTTTTAAGTCCCAACACTATGTCGGGCAGGAAAAGCTGGAGTAAGGGAGTGAGCAGGGCCGCATTGTCTCCAAGAATCTGTCTGACGAAATCCATCCCGAGTACCGGACCTTGCCGGAGCATAGGAGTAGCACTTGACTCCATAAATCCCAAATACCAGAATCGGAGATTGGAAGGAGGAGTTTTGATGCTGACCCCATTCTGCGTACAGCTCTTATAGTAATCGTAAGCGGCATTATTGATAACGGAGCGGCGAAACAGTGCCTTATCAGAGCCGGGATCAATGGTAGCGGAATAGCCTGAGGGAGAATGCTTTCCCAGTGAACTTACGGAGCCTTTCACGAATATCATATTCATCCCGATACTGAAACCCTTGCGGTTGGTGAACTCGATTCTGTACCGGGGAGAAGAAGCGAAACTACGGCCCATCTCGTAGTTCCCGGCTTCATCGGTGTAACAGGTAGCTACCTTAACGAAGACATTGCAAATCATCTTGACGCAATGCAATCCTATGGGCTTGCTGCTATAGCCCTCATCCATTATACTGATACGGCCCTTGGGATATTCTGACTTGCGGCCCTTGGTCAGAGTCAGCATCCCGGCATTGCCGCTAATCTCGAAGGCCTGTCTTTCGACAAGATCCCAGTCAATCCATGAGGCATCTCCTGATTTGCAGATTACTTTCGTCGAACTCGAGGCAGAAGGGATATAACACTCATCGATTAGTTCACAGTCAATTCCAGCCGGAGCAATGAAGTCAGAAGGCACTACTGCATACTGCCAGGTTGGACTTCCGTCCGGGATAGCAGGGTCATGATACCAGTCCCCTTCCTTGAGGATCTCATAATCCATAGGATGATCTGTCATCTGTACCCCCAAACTGTCAAGCAGATTCAGATCAGCTTGGGTCTTGGGCAGCAGACGTACATAATGGTCCGTAGCTTCGAGACTTACCACGGCTGCCTTGGTCGGATAGACCGCGGCAAGTGCAGCACTCATATTCTTAAGCGTGTACGGATCATCCAAACGGTCACCCAATACTATCTGTCCGTGGCTATCGGAAGAGAGTGGATCGAACTGGTCCGGTTCGAGGGCATCGCGGGAGCAGGAGGCTCCGGCGAGACAAAGGCTGAAACAGAGCAGCCAGGAGAAAAAATGAAGTTGTTTCATAATTCAAAAATCGAAGGTTCAAGGGCAAAGGTAAAAGAAAATCCCGCACGACAAAAGAGTGTCTGCGGGATTCTTACGAATTTTTCTGAAAAAAATATCTTTTTTTCAGAATCTTACTGACATAGGGCAAAGTCAGGCTTAAAAGTACTTGACTTCCTTCCCCTCAATTGCACTCATTAGGGAATTGGCCAGGCGACTCACTCCAAGACGGAAGTATTTCTTGCTAAGCCACTCTTCTCCAAGTACTTCTTCAGCAATGTTCCAGTATACCAAAGCCTCATCAGCTGTCGAGACTCCACCGGAAGCCTTGAATCCGACCTTACGCCCGGATGTAAGGTAGTACTCGCGGATAGCTTCGCACATTACCCTTGCAGCCTCGGGAGTTGCATTGACAGCAACCTTGCCTGTCGATGTTTTGATAAAGTCGGCTCCTTCTTCCATGGCCAGGAGCGAGGCACTGCGAATCAGCTCGGGGGTTTTAAGTACGCCCGTCTCGAGGATTACTTTAAGGGTCTTGCCCACCGTAAGCTCACGGAAAGCGCGAATCTCGTTACGGGCACGATTCTCGTCCCCATCAAGGAAAGCATTCAAAGCCAGTACTACATCAATCTCGTCAGCTCCATTCTCAAGAGCCAGCTTAACTTCGTGCAGTTTAACTTCGAGATAGCTCTGCGAAGAAGGGAAACAGCCGGCGACACAGGTCACATCGAGTTCCTTGCTCGGACGGGTGTCTCTAACGACCGCAGCGAAATTAGGATACACGCATATGGAAGCAGGAAGAGGGTAAGTCGGGTACTCCTTTTGGAGATTCGACACTTTAGCAACTAATGCCTTGATACTCGAAGGGGTATCTTCCGGACGGAGAGTTGTAAGATCCAACGAAGCAAAGCAATTGCGAAAGATTTCTTTTTTGTCTTGCATACAGAATCGGTTATTAAGAATTAATCTTTAATTTTGACTGGAAGGTCTCTGGATAGGGCAGCACGGTGTAAAGGGATTGGCAATGAATCCCGAACCTGTTCACGGTTAGCGGGCAAAATCGTATTAATGCTATCGGGACGGGAGGCCGGTTGCAGACTGTCAGCGGCAACGGCAAGGCTATCCACATGGACAGCAAGACTATCCGGCTGAAGCACAAGGCAGTCCACAATAATGGAATCCTCTTCGGAAACGAAGGAGGAGTCATTAGGCCAGAATCCCGTAGTATCATCCTTAAACACAAGGGTATCATAGCGAAACAGGGTCGGAGTGTATGGGGAGAATTTGGGCCTTTTGGCTATGGCATCCTCAATCTTTTGCAACCTGTCGGCACGCGCATTCAGCGAAGCGGAAGTATTTTTGAGAATCTTCGAATATTTGTCCGGCTTATGCAGGTAATAGGCCACACTCGCATCATAGTCCTCCACGGTGTAGCCATACTTCTCCAATATTGGCCGGTACAGAGCCATGGTATCAGCCGTGCGCCGGGCACGACTGTTTTGCTGGATCCACTGATCCGCCATGAACATATCGGCATATATCTCCGACAGAGCAGACGCGGGTATGACTTTAGCCCTATGCTTCTGACAAGCCCCGCAAGACAGGACCGTCAAAAGCAATAAAAGACCTAATCCGCGCCCGCTTCTACTCATCTCAGTTCGGCTCCAAAGGAGGTTTTAAAGGCATTTAGAATCCTCTCCACAGTCTTCTCCACGAACTCATCGGTAAGGGTACGGTCTGTATCCTGGAGGATGAAACCAAGAGCATATTGCTTCTTACCGGCAGGAATCTTATCCCCGCGATAGACATCGAAGAGATTTACCTCGCGAAGCACCTTTCCAGCCTGTTTGAGGGCAGCAGTTCGAAGTGAGGCATAAGTCACATTTTCATCGAGGAGTACCGCAAGGTCCCTTCGCACAGAAGGATATTTGGGCAGTTCCTTAAATGTGAACTTATCGCGGGATATCATGGTAAAGAGAGTCGGGAAATTGATTTCACAGGCGAAAACAGGCTGCTTTACTCCGAATCTGCGGGCAAAGGCAGGGGCCACTGTCCCGAGTGTTGCAAGGACCTCGCCCTTTCCGGGAAGCTTGTAGACCAGGCCTTCGCTATAGATGTCAGAGGGAGCCGGCTCCGACCACAACACATTGATATCTACGTCATAACGCCTCAACAGCAATTCGAAATAGCCTTTAAGCAGGAAGTAATCACTTCCTACTGGAGCCGTCCTCCATGCCTTATCCGGAGTTCCGCTCATCACAAGGCAAAACTCCGTATGCTCCTCATACCCTTCCAAGGTCTCGGCAGGCTTATCCGTAAGCCGCTTATAGACAGAACCATACTCAAAGAACCGCATGGAATTTGCCTGACGGTTAAGGTTGTAGGCTATATTCTCAAGCTGGCCTGGAACAAGGCTCTGCCTGAGGACATTAAGGTCCTGACTGAGCGGATTCACAATCTTCACGCAATCCTCTGCGGGGAAAGTCCTGAGATCCCTGTAGTAATCGGCTTTCGTGAGAGAGTTGTTCATGGTCTCCACAAAGCCGTTGGAGGCAAGGAAGTTGGAAATAGAATTACGGGTCGCCTCCTTCTCCGGTCTGGGAGTGGGGCTGACAGACATCTTCATGTGGGACGGCAAATCCACATTGTCATAGCCATAGATTCGCAAGACTTCCTCAACCACATCGCACTCCCTGTATACATCCACCATATAGGATGGGGCCTCAACCCTAACATGGGACCCGTCCCGAGAGATAAAGCGGTACTGCAACCATGTAAGTATGTTGTCAATGGTTTCATGCCCAATCTTCTTCCCGATGAAGGCTTCCATTCGGTCGTAATCAAGGTCAATCTGAGCGCGCGGGATGGGTTTGGGATAACTTTCAAATACCTCTCCGGCAATTTCTCCACCGGCACATTCCACTACGAGACAGGCTGCCCGTTTGAGAGCGAAGAGGGCCATCTCCGGATCTGCGCCCCTCTCGTATCGGTATGACGCATCGGTTTGAAGCTGAAGTCTTTTACTTGTCTTACGAATGCTGACAGGGTCAAAATAAGCCCCCTCAAGGAATAAATCCACAGTAGAATCACCCACACCGCTGTATTCTCCCCCGAAAACCCCGGCTATGCACATAGGCCCCCTGTCATCGGCAATTACCATATCCGAGGAATTCAGCTTGCGTTCAACCCCATCGAGGGTACGAATCGTCTCCCCTTCCGCAGCACGTCGGACAATCACCTTCCCGCCATGCACCTTGTCGGCATCGAAGGTATGGAGCGGCTGACCGAGTTCGAAGAGAATATAGTTGGAAATGTCAACCAAATTGTCAATTGGACGGCTCCCAATCTCCGTGAGCCTCTCCTGCATCCATTTGGGGGAAGGCCCCACCTTTACGCCTTTGACTGTGAGTCCTGTATAGCGGGGTGCTCCATCGTGGTCCAAGACCTCCACCTCAAGTCCTTTGGAAGAGCATCTTGGCAGAGCGGGGAAATGATCTGCCTTCGGATAATGCAGTCTGCAGGGTATGCCGCGAAGCATAAGGCAGGCATATAAATCCCTTGCTACACCCCAGTGCGAAGCAGCATCTACGCGGTTGGCAGTGATTTCGTACTCAATGACGGCACTATCCTGAAGACCAAGGTATTCCTTGGCGGGTGTACCCACGGGAGCATCCTCCGGCAGTACCTTAATGCCCGAATGATCTTCGCCGATTCCGAGTTCATCTTCGGCACAAATCATCCCAAGGCTTTCAACCCCGCGAATTTTGGATTTCTTAATCTTGAAATCCCCCGGGAGCACAGCTCCGACCCTTGCGAAAAACACCTTTTGTCCGGCAGCGACATTAGGAGCCCCACATACGACTTGCACACTCTCCGCAGACCCATCGTCCACGGTAGTAATGTGCAGGTGGTCTGAATCCGGATGAGGCACGCAAGTCAGCACCTTTGCCACCACAACATTCCTGAGACCTCCTTCAATAGCGGGAGTCTCCTCAACGCTGTCCACTTCAATCCCTATGGATGTCATTGCATCTGCAATCTGCACCGGAGTGAGCGGGCATTCAAGGTAATCTCTTAACCAATTGCAACTGATTTTCATCGTATGTCGTTATTTCAAATTATCAGGGTATCCAATTTCGTCAGGCGATAAAATTGTTGTTGTTCAAAGATTTACGTGCGCCCGGCAAAACTTGTATTATCAAAAAGCGCATCCACATACGCGTCTGAATCGAAAGGCTGGATGTCGTCAATTCCCTCTCCGGTCCCGATATAGCGAATAGGTATCCCGAAACTATCGGCGAGTCCTACCGCCACCCCGCCTTTGGCTGAACCATCCATCTTGGTGAGTACCAAGCCTGTAAGCTGGGTGGCGCGAGTAAACTCCTTCGCCTGCTGGAAAGCATTCTGTCCCGTTCCGGCATCGAGCACGAGCAGGACCTCATCCGGCGCTGTAGGGACAGCCTTGCGCACGGAATTACGAATCTTTGAGAGTTCGTTCATGAGATCGATTCTATTATGCAGCCGACCTGCGGTGTCAATTAGAACGACATCAACGCCTTTAGAATGAGCCGACTTAACCGTATCATACGCTACTGCAGCGGGATCAGCTCCCATCTGCTGTCGGACTATTTCAACACCAGCCCTGCCGGCCCATATCTCGAGTTGCTCCACAGCTGCAGCCCGGAAAGTATCAGCAGCTCCAAGCATAACCTTTTTCCCCTGTGAAGTGTAGAGCTTCGCTAACTTGCCTATAGTGGTCGTCTTCCCTACTCCGTTAACTCCCACAACAAGAATGACATAAGGCTTTGAAAGCGCTTTCGGCTCCGCATTTTCCTCCTTAACTTTCATCAAAGAGGCTATCTCTTCGCGAAGCATCCCGATAAGTTCGTCCTTGGAAGTGTACTTGTCCCGAGCGACTCTGTCTTCGAGCGCATCGATTACCTTGAGGGTCGTATCCACACCCATATCCGACTCAATAAGAGCCTCTTCAATTGCATCAAGGGTATTGTCATCAACCCTGCCCCTGCCGGCAATGGCCCGACTTATCTTCTGAAAGAAACTAAAAGCCATAATCCCACAAATATACAAACTAATCCTCGGTTTGCAAAGACAAAAAACCCGAGAACATCCTGTCTCGGGCTTATTAACTTAAAGTAGGTGGAACTACTTCTTGTTGAAATAGTCCTTTACCTGAGATTCTTCAACGAGTTGCTCGGTGAAGACATATGCACCGGTCTTGGGCGATTTGTCCATGCGGATGCACTTGACCATGCTCTTGGCACCGGATTTAGCAGCGAATGTTGCAACGGCTTTCTTTGCCATAATCTGTCTCCTTACTCTTTACTTGATTTCACGATGAACCGTAACTTTCTTGAGATAAGGATTGTACTTCTTGAGCTCAAGACGTTCGGTCGTATTCTTCCTGTTCTTGGTTGTGATGTAGCGGGACATTCCAGGAACGCCGCTGGCTTTCTGTTCGGTGCACTCAAGGATCACCTGCACCCTGTTGCCTTTTGCTTTCTTTGCCATAATTCAAAAACTTTTAAACAAGGCCCACGTATCCTTTTTTCTTTGCCTGACGAAGACAGGCCTCAAGGCCGTTCTTCTCAATAATCCTCATGCCCTTGCAGGACACTTTGAGGGTGATGAACCTCTGCTCTTCCTCCGACCAGAACCGCTTGTTCTTGAGGTTGAGAGAGAAATCGCGCTTAGTGCGGAGTTTGGAATGGGCGACGTTGTTGCCCTTCATTCTCTTTCTTCCGGTTATTTGACAAACTTTTGCCATATTCTTAACTTTTTTGATTAAACTGATTTAGACGAACTTAAGGAATCTGTTCCAGCGAATATTCGCGGGGAATCTCTTCCCTGAGTCCATAGAGAGCCATATGACCGACGGTGTCCCTACAATGTGATCTTCCGGTACAAAGCCCCAGTAGCGGGAATCAAGCGAATTGTGCCTGTTGTCTCCCATCATGAAGTAGTAATCCTGCTTGAAAGTATAGCTGCCTTCCGCAAGCGCCTTTTCAACGCTAGAATGTTCGTAAACACTGATAAGTCTCTCATACAGAGGAAGATTATCAGAGTTTAACTCCACCGTAGCACCTTTGCTGGGAATCCATAGAGGTCCGAAGGAATCCCTTGACCAGGTATAGTCAGGCGAGAAGGGGAAAATCTCCCGATAATCGCCCTGAACCAACTCCATGGGGCCGGAAAACTGGAGGCCTCTATAGTGCTTTTCCCTGATACCGTTGACCCGGACAACTCCGTTTCGCACTTCAAGCGTATCGCCTGCAACGGCGACACATCTCTTGACATAGTGATCCACCTTGTCGGCAGGCCTTGCGATTACAGGTCCCAGCGAGGAGATTACTTTCTTGCGACCGTAGAAACGGCAGAGCGCGTAGTAATCTTCTGCAGGAGCCTTGCGCAGGACGGTGTCCCCATTGGGAAAACCGAAAACCACAATGTCTCCCCTGCGCACATTACGGAAGCCCTTAAGCCTGCGATAAGGCCTTTGGATAGCGGTACTGTAAGACTCGTGACCGAAAGCCGTATTGTGGGTAAAGGGTATCGTAAGCGGGGTCTGGGGAAGACGCGGGCCATATGTGAGTTTGCTGACGAAAAGATGATCCCCCGTATAGAGGGTCTTTTCCATCGAGGGTGAAGGAATCTTGAAGGCTTGGAAAAAGAAGATATTGATGAAAGTCACTACAATGACAGCGAAAATGATGGCATCCAGCCATTCGTTGGCAACATCCTTCTTCTGCCCTTCTTTGTAGCGCTTCTTCCAAAAATTCCAGTGAACTTTCTTCGTGATGAAGATATCGAAGATGACAATCTCTCCGAAGAGCCACCAGTAATTGCCGAGCCAGATTACCCACGCAACATAGAGCAAAGTCCAGAATGTGAACTTTGTCCAGCGATTGCGTATGAATTCCTTCAGGCTCATCCGAATACTCCGTATTTACTTCTTGACGGAATTGACTACTGCCTCGAATGCCTTGGGATTGTTCATGGCGAGGTCGGCAAGGACCTTACGGTTGAGAGCAACACCCTGAGCATTCAGCGCACCCATAAACTGAGAATAGGTCATGCCATACTGACGGGCAGCAGCGTTGATACGCTGAATCCAAAGAGCGCGAAAATCGTGCTTCTTGGCCTTGCGGTCACGATAGGCATAGGTAAGACCTTTCTCGTAGGTGTTCTTGGCTACAGTCCAAACGTTCCTTCTTGCAAGGAAGTTGCCGCTGGTTCTCTTGAGAATCTTCTTGCGGCGCGCCCTGGAGGCGACAGAATTAACTGATCTTGGCATAATTGAACACTTTTAAAGAACCAACATTTCCTTGATACGCTTCTCATCAGCTGTGGAGATGATGGCGAAATGGTCAAGATTTCTCTTTTGCTTCTTGGTCTTCTTTGTGAGGATGTGGCTGTGGTAAGCGTGCTTCCTCTTGATTTTGCCCGATCCGGTAAGCGTGAAACGCTTTTTAGCACCGGGATTGGTTTTAAGCTTTGCCATTTGTTTATAAAAATTAGTTATACATATTGCCGCAGTCCTGCGGCGGGTTTATTTCTTCCTGTTCGGAGCAATCATCATTGTCATCCGCTTGCCTTCAAGCACCGGCATATTCTCCGCACGTCCATACTCCTCAAGCTCGACAGCAAAGCGCAGCAACTGCTTTTCGCCCTGATCTGCAAACATAATCGACCTGCCTCTGAAGAAGATGGTTGCCTTGACCTTGGACCCTTCCCTGAGAAATTCCCTGGCGTGGTTGAGCTTAAACTGAAAATCGTGCTCATCGGTGTTGGGACCGAAGCGAATCTCCTTAATCACAACCTTTGAGGCATTGGATTTCATCTCCTTAGCCTTCTTCTTCTGCTGGTAGATATATTTCTCGTAGTCGAGAATCTTACACACCGGCGGATCAACTTTATCACTGATCTGAACGAGATCCAATTCCAGTTCATCAGCGAGTTTAAGCGCTTGAGCGAGGGGATAAATTCCGGGCTGTGGGATATTATCTCCCACGAGCCGCACCTGGGCAGCTCTAATTCTGGAATTAATTGGCACGCCAGCCTCGCTGTTCTTCTGCGATTGACTTGCGTCTGGTCTCCGCTGCGGGCGCGGCGTGGCCGGTTTTGGTCTGTAAGGTCCGCTCATTCGGCTAGTTCTTCAGCAACGATTGATTTAATGTATTTAATGAACTCCTCAACACTCATCGCCCCCTGATCGCTTCCCTCTCTCCTGACGGAGACAGTGCCATCGGCGGCTTCCTTCTCACCCACAATCAACAGGACAGGTACGCGAAGCAGGGCTATTTCCCTGATTCTCTTGCCAAGTGTCTCATTGCGGGCATCAACGGAGGCGCGAATATCGGAATTTTTCAGCAATTTACAAACACTTTCTGCATAATCTGCATATTTTTCGCTCACAGGCAGGACTTTAACCTGATCCGGAGCCAACCATACCGGCAGGTGTCCGGCTGTATGTTCGAGCACCACGGCCGTGAATCTCTCGATAGAGCCGAATGGGGCTCTGTGAATCATCACCGGCCGCTTCTTGCTGCCATCTGCATCGGTGTATTCGAGCTCGAAGCGCTCGGGCAGATTGTAATCCACCTGTATGGTACCGAGCTGCCAGCTGCGGCCTATGGCATCCTTGACCATAAAGTCTAGTTTGGGTCCGTAGAATGCAGCTTCTCCAAGGACGGTCACGGTCTTGAGCCCTTTCTTCTGAGCCGCTTCAATAATGGCAGATTCGGCTTTCTCCCAGTTCTCATCGCTTCCGATGTACTTCTTCATGTCATTGGGATCCCGAAGGGAAATTTGAGCGCTGTACTCGTTAAGTCCGAGGGTCTTGAAGACATAGAGAATAAGGTCGATGACCTTCTCGAACTCCTCTTGAATCTGATCCGGACGGCAGAAAAGGTGGGCATCGTCCTGGGTAAAGCCCCTTACACGAGTAAGTCCGTGAAGTTCACCACTCTGCTCGTAGCGATACACCGTCCCGAATTCGGCATAGCGCAGAGGAAGGTCGCGATAGGAATGCGGACTACTGCGGTAGATTTCGCAGTGATGCGGGCAGTTCATCGGCTTAAGCATGTATTCTTCGCCTTCCTGAGGGGTCTTGATTGGCTGGAAAGAATCCTTGCCATATTTGGCCCAGTGCCCGGAGGTTACGTATAGTTCCTTGGACCCAATATGAGGGGTAACGACCTGCAGATAACCGAGTTCGGCTTGCTTCTTACGAAGGAACTGCTCTAGGGTGTAACGCATCTGGGCCCCACGGGGCAGCCACATTGGAAGTCCAAGGCCAACACGGGAAGAGAAGGTAAAGAGTTCCATCTCCTTGCCGAGTTTGCGGTGATCGCGTTTCTTGGCTTCCTCCAGAAGAACGAGATACTCATCGAGCATGGACTTCTTGGGGAAGGACACTCCGTAGATACGGGTCAGCTGCTGGCGCTCCTGATTCCCCTTCCAGTACGCACCGGCTATGGATGTGAGTTTGACGGCTTTAATGTCATCAACATGCTTCAGGTGCGGTCCGCGGCAAAGGTCCGTGAAAGCCCCATTAGTGTAGAAAGTAATGGTCCCGTCTTCGAGTCCCTCGACGAGTTCGACCTTGTAGGGATCTCCTTTCTTCCTGAAATACTCAAGTGCGTCGGCTTTGGACACCTCCCTGCGCTCGAATGTCTCTTTCGTCTTGGCAAGTGCAAGCATCTTATCCTCAATGGCTTTGAGGTCCGCTTCGCCCAACTGTCTCCCTCCGAAATCCACATCGTAGTAGAACCCTGTCTCAACCGCAGGGCCTACTCCAAACTTAACACCCGGATACAAGGCTTCAAGAGCCTCCGCCATAAGGTGAGCTGAAGAGTGCCAGAATATCTTCCTGGCCTCGGGATCTTCCCAAGGTCGGACCGTTCCATCAGTAAAAGCAATTGTCATATGCATTAAAATCCGTTAAAGCCTACAAATATAGGAATTTTTTGCTTGCAATCAACACGCTGAGCGGGAGTAGATTCTTTTTTGCGTATCTTTGCACGATATGGAAACGATAAACAAGAGATTAATCAATAGCGAGGCAACTGGTGCCGCTCTACTCTTCGGTCTGATTTCCGGAGGCTACGATTTGCTGTCGCCACTTCTTCCGAAACTTCCATCCGCGTTAGGAAACATACTTTCCATCGTGCTCTGGGCCGCGAAATTAGTCGGCTGTATCGCCCTTATGAACTACTTTATGAAGCGGTTGCGAAGCAGGTACGAAGACGTAGACAGGAGCAGCCTGCTCCATTATGGAACTCTGATTGCGCTGTATTCTGCTATCATTACAGCGGTATGCTCTTATGTTTCCACTCAATACATCTATCCAAATATGATTAGCGACTCTCTGCAGATGCTTGAAAGCTACGTGGATTCCAATACACGGACTGCCTTGAGTGAAGTGGAAGGGCGTTTCCCTATAATAAGCCTTGTCAGCAATCTGATCTGGTGCTTCCTGTATGGCTGGGCCCTGTCAGGCATTCTGTCCGCAAGGATTGCTTCCGCTGACATGTTCGCAGGCAGCAATAACAACAAAGATGACGATGACGACTATATCTAACAATCCTCAAATCAGCATAGTAGTTCCGCTTTTCAATGAGAAAGAAAGTCTGCCCGAGTTAGTCTCCCGAATCGATAAGGTCATGCAGGAGGAGGCTCTGGACTATGAAGTCATCATGGTGGACGATGGGTCGACCGATGGCAGTTGGAAAGAAGTCCAGAGACTTTCGGGGCAGAATCCCCGTATACACGGCATCAGTTTCAGGCGCAATTACGGCAAGTCCGCGGCCCTCTATGTGGGCTTTGACAAGGCACAGGGGGATGTCGTGGCAACCATGGATGCCGATCTGCAGGATTTTCCGGAGGAAATTCCCGAGATGTACAGGATGATTCGCGATGATGGCTGGGACATAGTCTCGGGCTGGAAACAGCACCGCAAGGACAACGCCCTGACCAAGAATCTCCCGTCAAAACTCTATAACGCCACGGCAAGGCACATCACAGGAATAAAACTCCACGACATGAACTGCGGACTGAAAGTTTATCGCAGGGAGGTGGTGAAAAACATCGAGGTCTATGGGGAGATGCACCGCTATATCCCTTACCTGGCCAAGAATGCCGGCTTCACCCGCATTACCGAGAAGCCGACGATGCATGCCAAGCGCAAATACGGCAAGAGCAAGTTTGGGATGAACCGCTTTGTCAATGGCTTTCTGGACCTTTTAAGCCTGTGGTTCCTGTCCACCTTCGGCAAGAAGCCGATGCATTTCTTCGGCTATAGCGGGATACTGATGTTTCTTGTCGGCTTTGTGATGGTCATCTGGATTATAGTGGCCAAGCTCGTCGCCCAGTCCCACCACCAGCTTTTCCGACCGGTAACTGACCAGCCCCTCTTCTTCCTCGCCTTGCTTGCCATTGTGATTGGGGTGCTCTTCTTCCTCGCCGGCTTCGTTGCTGAACTCATCTCCCGAAGCGCAACCGAGCGCAACCGCTACAATATTCGCGAAGAATTCTAGAGCCGCTTCAGCACTTCCCGCTCCATAATCTTGTAGGCAGGAAGGGTCAGGTGACAGCGGTCCACTGTGTATTCCGCCGGCAGGGAGCCGTCTCCCGCATCGAGCAGGGAGTAATAATCCACATAGCCGATACGGCGGGAGAGAGCAAAGTCCCGCAGCACGCGGTTGAAGTCCCTGACTTTCGCCGAGACATTCTCTACCGAGGGGTTCCACGCAAAGTAATCACAAGGGGTCAGAGAGCAGACAAGCGGGGTAATGCCATTGCAGACTGCAAGTTCGCACATCGATACGATATTGCCGAGAGTCAGAGTCGGCTTCACCGGCCCTCCGTTCTGGGCCAGGTCGTTGATTCCGCAGAGGATAACTGCCTTGTCGGGGTGAAGGTCAATCACATCCGTGCGAAAACGCAGTAGAATCTGGGAAGAAGTCTGTCCGCCGATTCCAAAACACAGAAAGCCTCTTTCAGCAAAAAACTCGGGGTCACTCTTCCACCACCCTTCAGTAATGCTGTCCCCAATGAAAATCACACGGGGCCTTTCGCTAAGCCCCTCCCTAATCTGTGAAAAATAATCAGTCCTGGCCCAATCCACTACTGTGGTATCAGGGCCAAATGCCGTCGAAGAAAAATCGCAGTAGTTTACTTTTCTCAGTGCGCACGAAAGGGTGGAAAAGAATACTGCGGCTACGCCCAGCACTTTAAGTATCTTTCTCATAATTAATATGTCCTCGCATTTATACCGAGATTCTTCCATCGCGGGAACTCTCTGTCTGCGATAACCTCCATAGCTCTGCCAAAATCATACCCACCCTCATCCAGCCACAGGTTCTCTGCAAAGAGTGCAAGCCGGGGGAAAAGCATATACTCCAGGCTATCGTCATCCGGCATGGTCTCGAGACTCACATAAGCGGTCATATCATCGGCCTTAATGGAATAAGCATCATGGCTGACAGGTATGCCGAATACGGGTTTTCTCTCTCATGGGCTCCTTGAGGCATTGAAAAAGGTACAGCGAAAGGGTATTCGTACATTTTGCTTCCCGTATCGTAGCGAAGCTCAACCGAAAGGGATGCGGAGGACTTTTCTACTTCGCGCATCTCTTTTTCGGAGTAGAGGCTGTACGTTCTCCAGATAAAGCTATTGTACTTATACCGTGCAAGTTCGTTAAGTATCAGCTGAATTTCTTCAACCGAAGTCTTGCGGGTGCAGTCAAGCAGAAGTGAGCGCTCCTTTCGGGCTGGGGCATCCGCTATTTCCATGCAGGGAAGCGGATCCGGCAACTGGGAAAGCGTTGCACGTGCATTGCGAAGTCCGGCCTCATCGCCGAAAACGACTTGGACGGAATCCGCCGTGACGCGAATCCGATAGGCTTCACTCGAAAGACTGTCTGCCAGAGTATAAATGGCATCAGAGACACTCACCTCACTGTAGCCACCGGATGTCAGCACAAACCTGGGATATGGGATGAGGGGCAAATGAGTCCTGGGAAAGTCTTCCGCGTAATGCGAATAACTGAACCCCATAGCATCCATGAGAGGATAGTCGTGAGATATTATGCGCTTCCGAAATTTCTCCCAATCCTCCCCCGCATGACTGCTCCAAGCAAGTTCAGACAGTACCTGCATCCTCGGGAAACTCATATACTCCGCATATTCAGGGGTAGTTATATACTCCGTCCAGAGGTAACACACCAGGCCTGCCACTTTGTCCTTGTCTTCTGGGGCAATCCCGCGATAAG
Organism: uncultured Muribaculaceae bacterium; assembly: GCA_964608175.1. GTDB lineage: Bacteria > Bacteroidota > Bacteroidia > Bacteroidales > UBA932 > Cryptobacteroides. Next base: position 34,117 of record CAZSMO010000018.1, read on the forward strand.
GGTCATAGCCGTACAGTTTACGGGGAGGAATGTAGCCCCCAATACTCAGGGGTTCAGTCTTGTGAGAGCCCTGACAATAGTCGAAATAAGTGAATTCATAGTCTGACATGATGGAAGTATACCCCTTGGATGGTCCCTGTACCGCATCCATTATGACCGCATCAACGGGTGGAAAAGAGCCGCCCTTCATAACAGCCTCCTCATATAGCATGGGGGTCTTGCCATAGGATTTTACCATGCCGCAGACCCTGTTAATAAACCAGCTCATCAATTCCTCCCCATCTTTCAGCCCCTCCGCCTGCATTCTCTTCCGGCAATCAGGGCACTCCTTCCACCTGTCAAGAGGCACTTCGTCGCCTCCGATGTGAATATACTGCCCGGGGAACATCTCGGCGACTTCCTTTAGAACCGCATCCACAAATGCAAAGGTGGATTCCTTGCCGGGACAAAGCACTTCCCTGCTGATTCCCCACCTGTCCCAGACCCTATAGGGACCTCCGGTACATCCAAGAAAGGGATATGCTGCAAGGGCCGACTGAATATGTCCAGGCATATCGATTTCAACCCGCCACCCCTGATCCTCAGTGAGATGCCAATGGAAATAATTGAGCTTATAAAGGGACATGGCCGAGAGAAACTTGCGAGTCTCCTCAACGCTCACGAAGTGCCTGCAGGGATCAAGCATAAATGCCCGGAAATAAAATCGCGGGGCATCCTCAACTTCGCAATATGGAAAGCTTCCGTCGGGGCGGCGAATCTGGCGCAGGGAAGTCAGGGCATACAGACGGGAATGCGAGTCCCTATACCTGACCTGTATTCCTCTTCTGCCGACACTAATACAGTACGCCTCGGGACTCAAGTTTGTATCAAGGACATAGACGATACGGTCCTCCCAATTGGATGCAGTCTTAAGCCTTCCCCTTCTCGCGCTCACCTGCGTAGGAGTAGGAGTAATCTCCACCTCTTCAGGGGACTCACAGGCCGCAAGGAAAAGCAGTGCAAAAAAGAGTAGAAGAGGGCGTTTCATCTGGAAGAAGTATGCACGAATTTGTCCTGGAATTCCTGGATTCGAGAATATACCTCAGTGACATTAAAGTCCCCATCCTTCTCAAAGTTATCAATCAGTAACGATAGACAGAGATTCCAGCGCGGAGCATAGTACCCGCTCACAAGCCCATGCCAGGTTCTGCTCTGATAGTCGTTGCTCCCGTCCTTGGAAAAGTCCGAGTAATAAGTCACCAGCTTGCGGGCACTGAGTTCGTAATAATCCGACAGATCTTCGTTTCCACCGGCACAGGACCTCGCTGCACGGAGGTATTTGTCAAGGGAAAAGAACTGGTGTCCTCCAAGCAGTTTGTCCATTTGATCGGCAAGGGAAAGCATTTCGCTGCGAATGGTCTTAAGCTTTGCGACATCCTTCGTATTTAAGGCATCAATAAGTCTGTCCCAAAGGGCGTTTGAGCGGTCTTCGAGAACCTGCCTGCCTATGTTTGTCATCCAAAAGCGGTATGAATCCCGATCCGAGGGCCGGACCTGCTGCATCAGCTTCCATGCACGGGAAAGTGCAAGGGTATCGTAGGTGTTATTCCACCAGCCTTTTTCCCTTATCACGACATCCCTGTTGCCATCCCACTGCACATTACGGGAAAGAGGGATGTTCTCAAGAGCGTTACCACTATGCGCCTGTGCACTCGCCCCTTCGTAGACCTTACGGATTTCACTCCATGCTTCCCTCCATATGGGGTCCTCCCTTCCGAGGTATCTGTCAGCAAGTTCAGTCCAATACTCATCCGCATCTATCTCACCCCAGGCTCTCTCGAGCACATATTCATCCATAAAGGGCGAACAGTCAAAGCCTTCGAGCGTAAGCCCAACTCCCTTGAAATTGCCTGGATGCCTGTAGAATACTTCATTTAAGCGATCCTGTACCAGCTTGAAATTGGCGTTGATATCGCAGTTTCCTCCAAAATTGCCAAGATAGCACCACAGAAAGTCCTGCCCATAGAAAACCTGCGTTTCCTTATAGATTTCGACCCGCTCGGCATAGTAGTCTTCAATGAGCATTTTTCCCTTCGGGGCCCCGTTTACAAATCTGTCGATACCCTCCGGTGTCCAGTCGGCGATAAAATACATCATCCAGCCCATCTGCACCCAGACAGCCTCCGGATCTGCCTTCGAGAGGCTCCCGTAGACCTGTGCGGAGACCCGTCCGAGATATTCCGGTTCAAAGGAAGGGGCCCACATCTCGTTGAAAAGGTCCGTGCAGTAGTAATGGTCGGTTCCATAGTTTTTTTCCTGCTTTTCCATGAAGGAGGTCTGAATCCTTGTAAAAAGCGGGTCAGAAGGATCGAGAAACCAGCTGCGATTGCGGCAGGGCTCATCGCCCCAATCGCTCATATACTTACGGCTATAATCCGCATCCGGATAGAGAGCCTGGAGTTCTTCGGGAAAATGTCCGTTGTAGGCCGGCAGGACAGCTTTGATGCCAAGGCTTCTGAGACGTTTGAGAATCTGCTTCTGAAGCCGCTCGGAGCGTGCTATCCATTCCTTGGGCAGTGGCCCTCCATCGTAGGCATTGTTGTTCATCCATTGCCAGGGAATAGAAGCCGGAGAGCAGAAATAATTCAGAATCTGCTCTTCAGTCATGCCCAATTCCCTGTACACCTCTTCCCAGACAGCTTCCTGTCCCATCGGGGCGAGTGCCAGATTGACCCCATTGAGAGCCATCCAGTCGATAAAATGCGACCACTCTTTCCATGTCCACCATACGGTGGTAAAGCCATAGGTACAATAGTTGAGCATGAAACGCAAGTCCACTTGAGAATCTTTGCGAACAGGCTGTTCAACTCGTGGCATCCGCACCGGCAAAGTCATAGGCTCATCTTCAAGCCAGGAGTAGGATGTTTTGCAGACATGCCTAAGGTAGTAGCCAAGGCCCGCGGACAGGCTTACGGCATTGTTCCCCCTGATGAGAAGTTTTCCATCTGCCAGACTTTCCAACTCGAAGCAATCCCCCTGGAAATCAGTTATCTCATAGCGAATATTCTTGGAATACTGTGGAGCGACCCGCTCCGCAAGTTCCCTTGCCGCCTTGATCTCGGAATTTGTACTGCAGGACACAAAGGCGGACAGGCAGAGTCCGAACAGGGCAAGTGAATTAAATAATCTGCTGTCCATCGATTTGAATCTGATTCGTGTAGTTCCAGTAATCGGATCCGTTCACCTTGGCTCCGATTCTCGCATAGTATTTCTGCTGGTCGCCGAGCTGGATGGAAAGGGAAATAACCCCTTCTGTACCGGCAAAGTTAGAGGTCTTCATCCAACAGCTGACCGTCTTGTTTGCAAGGCTGCGGGAAGCATTGTTCTGTCCAGGGTTTTCAATCAGCCCATATACAATGGCGCAGGACCCTCCCGAAACGCCGCTCCTGTTTACCTTATACCTTGCCGTCATGCTGAGCGTTCCGTTCGAGACTGAGGCAGAAAGGGTTTCGAGGCTGATATTCGGCACAACGTTGAGGTCGAAATCCCGATGACCGTTCAGATCGAAGTAGAGAGTATCCACCTCACAGAAAGGGCCGTTGGCCCAAACCTTATATGAAGAAGGGAACATGCGGGTGTTGTTGTATGTCCCGTCGGGACGAATATAGAAACGCTTGGGCTGTCCCGCGTCCCCATTCAGGTCCCCAAAGAGCAGAGCAGCGCCGAAATACTCGGTAGAGACTGTTTTGCCGCTCAGGCGGTCGATACATTTCCCCGAATAGGACGCACTGAGTTCGCTTTCCCTGTCATCCACGCTGCAAGAGCACAAGACAAGCAGGAAGGCAATTACAAGTATATATTTGAGTGTTTTCATCGTCAGTTCCATGAGGGATGATCATAAATACTGGTAGGGATTCCTTCCCAGCCAATGTTCTGGCTGAGTCCAGGGTGCTGGTCAATCGGCACGGGGCAATAGTAGTCCCGCTCCTTGAAGTAGTGTACTTCGTTGCCTGACTGGTTGTGTCCTTCGGCACGTTCGACCGTGTAATACATCGTCACGGGAGAGACAGATTCATCTATATTGAGAATGGGGTGCAGAGCCATGCCCACAAAGCCATCCATGAGATGTCCGGTATGCCAGCGCTTGAGGTCCCAATAGCGGCTGTTTTCAAACATCATGTCGACCCTTCTCTCGTGCCTTACTATATTGAGGGTCATGGTCTTGGGCGGCAGGCCCCCGTGATCGCTTCTCAACCTGTCAAACCATTCCTGTGCCAGAGCAAGATAAGAAGATTCTCCTTCGGAAGACAGTTCCTTGGTCCGGCTTTCGGGAGCCGGCTGAATCATCAGAGAATACCAATCCGTATCGTACTGGGTATCCTGAATGGACATATCCCCTGCAAGCGCTGTATAAGAGTGGTTGCCAATAAGCCTGCGGTTGATTGTGTATTCATTGAGAAACTCCTGGTACTGACGGCTGTTTGCAGCTTTGGGATAACGGGTAGGCATCTGCACTCCATATTTGGAAATCACCTCCACGGAAGTGGGTTTATTGCGGGACCCCCGCTTGGTAGTGACGAGAATTACCCCGTTAGCCCCCTGCATCCCGTATACGGCGGCGGCAGAGGCATCCTTTAATACCGATACACTTTCGATTTCATTGGGATCCAGGTCGGAATACGACCGGACGGGGATTCCATCCACTACAACTAAAGCCGAGCCGAAGCCTCGGATACGGATATCAGCCCCGTCATTTCCGGGTTCGCCGGAGGTCTGGCGGGAAAATACCCCTGAAACCTTTCCTGAAAGAGCATTTTCGAGGTTAGGCACATCGCTTTGCACCAGCTTGTCTCCCCCAATCGAGGACACGCTACTGATGAGTTTCTCTCGGGTTCTGCTGCTGTAGCCTACCATTACCACTTCCTGCAACTGAACTGATGCCAATTCAAGGGTAATATCCAAGTGCGGATTTGTCCCCATGGTAATTTGCCTGCTTTCATAGCCCATGCAGGAAACTACCAAGACAGAGCCGGGTACTGCAGAGAGGCTGTAATGCCCATCAATGTCGGTAGTAGCCCCGTCAAGAGTGCCGCCGAGCAGAATGGCTGCCCCTATTACCGGCAAGCCGTCAGAGCCCTTTACCACCCCGCTATAAGTTAACTGCTTGGGCTGCATCGCCGTCTCAGGCAGCTGTTTTTCGCTCAAATAAACCTTACTCCCATTGACGAGGACCTTAATATTCTGCCCGGCAAAGAGCTTTTCAAGAGCTTCCTGCAGAGAGGCTTCACGGACATTAAGTGTAACCTTGCGGTCAAGGTCCACGGGAGGCTCTGTATAGTAGAGCGTGCACCCTGTCTGGGCTACTATTTCATCCAACACATCGGAGACACTGGCCTGCCGGACTTTTATGCTCACGCTCTGGGCGCAAATTTGAGGAGCCAGCCATAACATAAGAGAAACTGCTATGGCTAAAGTTTGGAATCTCTTCTTCATCCAAATTATTTTTCGTTTATCAGTATATCGTCTCCACTGCGTCTGATACTGAGCGGAGCGATTATTTGCAGTTCGTTAAGAATCAAATCGAGATCAGAACGCTTTGCGGAGAAAGTATAGAGCCGTGTTCTGTCCACTTCAGGGGCAACATAGATATTGACATCGAACAGCCTGGAAAGCCCTTCTGCAATGTCCATGATTGGAGCCCCGCGAAAACTGATGGTATTGCGGGTCCACGCCGATTTGGCAGCAGTATTGCCGCTTTGGACCCTGGCAGTCTGAGCGAGGAGGTCGTAGGTCAATATCTCCCCTGGAGCAAGTTTATACTCGCGCTCCCCACTCTGCACTGTCACCTTTCCCTCATCAAGAGCCACTTCAAAACTGTCATCGGAAGAAAAGGCAGAAACATTGAACGAAGTACCGAGAACGCGTATTTTCTGTCCGTCAGGAAGACTTACTACGAATGGACGATGGGGATTCTTGGAAACCTCGAAATAGGCTTCTCCATCGAGGCTTACCTCCCGAAGGGCAAAGCCGAATTTGTCGGGATAAGTAATGCGTGATCCCGCATTGAGAGTCACTACGGTACCATCCTGAAAGACAAAGGTATTCTTCTCCCCATTTGGGACATAGCGACTTACCTCCTTGGGATCAGAAAAGAGATAACCTCCGGTAAGCCTCTCGTTCACAAAGCATACCGCACAGACAACAACGCCGAGAGCAAGTACTGTGGCAGAGCCTGCGAGCAGTATGCGGCGAGTCTTGCGCCTTCGTACAGCGGATTTCACCCGCTGATACTCTATCTCAAGCGAAAAGTCTTCTTCTATTGGATTGTGTCTGATTTCCATATACAGTAATTCGGATAATAGACACCGAAAAGACGAAAAAGAATAGGGTGCCGTATTTTATTTCAACTTCCGGCGCAGTGTATTGAGGAGCTGGGAGTAGTGAAATTTGACAGTAGAAACGGATATCCCGAGTTTGCCGGCAATTTCGGCATTGGAAAGGCCATCCCGCTTGAGAGACAGAACGAGATTTTGCTGAGGAGGAAGCGCGTCAATAGCTCTGCGAAGGAAACCTGCATCTTCCTGTCTTTCCAATTCTTCCTCTGGAGAAACCTCAAATCCGGAATTCTGAATTGCAATGCAGATGCTGTGCCTACGCTCATTGTCTATGCGCCGAATGCGATTTAAGATATAGTGTTTAGTACAGGTATAGAGGTAGTTGCGCAGACTGTTTATCTTCAAGTCTTCCCGTTCTTCCCAGAGCCTCACGAAGACAGCCTACACAGCCCCTCTGGCCTCTTCACTATCCTCTAACATCCTGTAGGCTAGAGAAAAGAGCATAGGAGCGTAGTTGTCGTACGCCCACTTGAAAGCTTTCTCATCGGAGCGAACTATTCGCTCGGCCACATTGGTCTCGTCATAGTGCATCCCGATGCCAAAGTTAGCAGTTTTTACAAGACATCCGCAACAAAAAACCGGATGACCCTTTTCACAGGGTCATCGGATTCTCGAAATGATAAACGTATTGAATTATTTCTTAATTCCAGTGAGCACAAAATTCTTGAAGTAAGAAGTACCGGCTTCTCCATCCGCCTTTGTGTAAGAATGAATGCGAAGCGTCATCTTGCCACCGCAGAATTCCGTAAGGTCGATTTTTCCACAGTTCACAAGGGCATCATAAGGCTCCTGACCTTCGCCTATTACAGGGCATGTGACCGGCACGGTCAGAGTCTTGAAGTCTCCGCTTGCAGCTTGTGCCTGGACGGTATCCATATCATCAGGGCCATATTGATAGCGGCACCAGTCGAATGTAAAGTCGGCACTGGTGTAATCACTCAGGTCGAAGGTTCTGTAGTAGTTGCATTCCATCGTGCCTTCCCCTTCAGTCCAGCCATAAATGGAAATGCAGAACATTCCCAAATAGTTTTCATTCATCTCATACTGGGCAATGAGGTCGGCATTGTACCAGGTATAGACGTAGGAGGCCACCTCGGCACTTTCGCAATCGTTGCTCCACTGGGGGTCTTCCCCATTGTTAGCCCAAATGGTCACTTCCTTTCCGCTATCGGGATCAGTCCCGTTACCATTACCGGAATTGGATTCCTTCTTACAAGACACGGCCATAATCGCAAGACCGATGGAGAGTAAGGTTAAAAACTTTTTCATCATAAAAAGGTTATTTATAAGCATTATCAATTCATTCCTTGCAGCTGTTCGCCAAAACAGCAGATCTTCAGGTATCCCGCATAACAGGCTTTAACAGTAAGTAGACACCCGAAAGGACGAAAAGTATGGGCTGTCAATATATATTTTACTCGCGAGGTCGACTACAAGCTTAACCATTGGCGGCAGGATTTGAGCAAGGTAACGTTCAGCCTTTTGGGCAGAGGCTTTGTGAGGATTGCCGATTCCAGTATCAACACTGGCTTTGTTCCAAATCCTGGGCATCCAGCCGATTCCCCTGTTTAGCCCCTCAATTGCAAAGGGGCAGCTCTTCCCTGTCCCTTCAAGTTCTGTCCGAACGAGTTCAGGGTAGAAATAGAGCATAAGAGAGGTTTCCTCTTCCCCTGCATGGTCGTCAATTTTCTCTTCGAAAATCTCTTCCCTATGCCTGCAAATCTTCCAGTACTCATTGGTAACAATGGTAAAGTCTGGGTATTTGATTGCAAAATCCCGTACAAAAGCCTTGAGTCCATCGCTTTCGCCACCATGCCCAATCATTAGAAGGAGTTTATCAATTCCTTGAGCTCTGAGCGAAAGCACGACATCCTCGAGTATACAGCCAAGCGTACGGGTGGAAGCATTGAGACAGAATGGAAGTTGGACCTGACCCTGATTCTGAGGTCCGAAGGGTATGCACGGCAAGACCATGGCATTAACCCCCTGCCCAGCGGATTCTTCTGCAAGTCTCCATGAAATTGCATTAATAATCAGATTATCAGTCCCGTAGGGGAGGTGATAGCCATGAGGTTCCGTAGCACCCCAAGGGAGGATGGCGAGGTCGTAGTGATTGTCTTTTACCATCCCGTAGACGGCAGTATTGATATCAAATTCTGAAGTAATCATATAGTCCTTAATCTGTTTTAATTCCGTTTTCCTTAAACTTATATCCCCAGAGACCATAGTAAAGCAGGAAAATCAGCATGGCGAAAACCAACCAGTAGCTGTTCATAGCTCCAAATTTCCCTGCTATGGAATCTTGAAGCAGCGGCAGCACCCCGCCACCGAAAATCATCATCATAAATATTCCGGATGCCTCTTCCGTATACTTCCCTAAGCCTTCAATACTGAGTCCGAAAATGCAACTCCACATCACCGAAGTGCATAGTCCACAGAGTATCAGGAAGAAAACTTCGAGGGGAATTTCGTAGGAAAAAATGCTGACATATGTCTTGCCCGAAAAGATTATCGCGCATAGTATCAGCACCATGCAGGAGATAACGGTGATTATAAGTTGCTTGCGAGTCGACACCTTTGTGCCTAGCGCTCCTCCCAAGACTCTTCCCACAAGCATCAGCAGCCAATACAGTGATGCTGCCAAGCCTCCTGTCGCAGCCCCGTTTTTCCCTACAAGGCCAGTGATATAGAAGTTCATTTCCGCAGGAATTCCAACTTCAATCGCCGTGTAGAAGAAAATAGCAACGGCTCCAAGGACAAAATGCCTGAAGTGCCAGGGACTGGATTCATATTTTTCACTTGTGCCCTGCCGAGGCTCGGCAATAGGCAATAAGCTGATTATTAGAATAGAAGCCAAAAGAATCGCAATACAGGCATACAACAGGGGGCTCACATCACGCATAGATGTCTTTGCGCTCACCGTACCGATTAGCATTCCAACGAGCAGCGGGGTTACTGTCTGGCCGAGAGAATTAGCAGCTCCGGCAAACTGATTGAATTGTGTCCCCCTGTCGCCACCTCCGGCAAGCAGGTACATCATTGGGCTGACAACCACATTGAGGATACAGACGCAGAATCCACAGGTAAAGGCTCCAAGCAGATAAATCAAAAAGTTGAGGCAAACGAAATCCGTCCCAAGGGTAAAGACTTTTATATCTGCACCTATATAGCTGGATAGCAATTGAATGGCCACTCCGACTGCTCCTATTGCCAGAGCCAAAAGCAGGGTATATTTGTACCCCTTTCGTTTAAGTATTTTACCTGCGGGGATGCCCATAATGAGATAGGCAGAGAAATTCATCAGGTTGCCCCACATACTGGCCCATGTATAGCGAAAATTCCATACATTTCCGAGCGGTGCCGCCATGGCGGTAATCATGGCAAGCATGAAATTAACAAACAGCAGGACGATAATGCCCAATGTGATGCCTCTTTTATTGCTCATAGAATACATTTCCCACAACAATAATTAGACACGTGAGAATCGGGAAAGAATAGGGTAATACAGCCGAAAAACCGCACTTGGTAATATATGGCACGAGTCCTCCTTTCCGAATTCCTGCATCCATTGGATAAGCAGTAACCACTCTGAGGAGCATTTTCCATGGGAGGCCCCATGCGGTGGCCGCTCCGAAGAACCCGCACCTGCGAAGCCGGTTCCGCGAGAATAATTCCGTCAGTAAACTGCCCGTTTTGCCAA
>CAZSMO010000019.1:0-1391 GCA_964608175.1 uncultured Muribaculaceae bacterium
CCTAAAACCCCGCCGCTTCAAGCCTGCCATCGCACACGGCCACTGCACCGGCTCTACGCTATCACGCCTGACGCGTGAAGGGATACCCCCTAAAACCCCGCATTCCTCTTGATGGGGCGCAAAGCTCGCTTCCTCCAGTTAGGTGGCGAAGCCCCCTAAGACCCCGCCGCTCCAAGCCTGCTAACGCGCACGGCTTCCGCACTGGCTATCCGCTAGCTCGCTGATGCGAGCGCAACCCCTCGCGGCTTCGTCATGCTTCCTCTTGTTGGGAGATTCCTCCCAAGCCCTCGCACCTCCGCTTGCGCCATCAGCACATGCCAACCCTGCGCTTCGCTCCGGCATTCGCTGATGCTCATTTACTGCATGCCAGCCATTCATCCCACCGTCATTCCTCCGCCGGCACGCCTGACGCGTGTGCAAGCCTGCCATCGCACACGGCCACTGCACCGGCTCTACGGACCAAGTGCGGCATGGGAGTTCCGCAAGCATTCACAAAATACTTTACAAGGGCTCACTCCATCCCCCGCGCCTTCTTAATGGTCTCGTAAGCCTCCTGTATAGTACGGAATTTCTCTTCAGCAGCTTTCCTGACATCATCTCCCAAAGATGCCACCTTATCAGGATGGTACTTCATCGCCATTCTCCGATAGGCTTTCTTAACCTCTTCATCGCTTGCACTTTCATCTATCTCGAGTACAAGGTAGGCGCTCCTGCTTCCCGAGCGGAAGTACATGGCTATGATGGAATTATAGTCTGCCGTCTGTAACCCTATCAGGCTGCCTATTGCCTCGAGCACGCTCTTCTCCGCTTCGCTGAAATCCCCATCCGCACGAGCAATCCCGATGAGATAATGGAAGAGCTGAAGCCTTTGGGAATAATTCATATTGGCAGCAATCTGGGGGCCAACGGCATAGACATTAATCTCCTTTGTAGAAAGCTGTGAAAGGATACGCATGGCTTCCTCAGCAGCCTCATCCCCGAAATTCTTCCTCACATAATCCTTAACCGCCTGAAGCTCCGCAGGATGAGTCTTCCCATCAGCCCTAATGACAGCCGAAGACAGCACAAGCAGACTCACAAGAAAGCTGTTACGATTGCCCTGTGCAGACTGAGAGGGAGCGGCTTGCCCCCTACCTGGGCCCGAAGCTGCAATCCTGCGACTGCTGTCGATACCGGCATCGATGGCCGCACCGATGAGGAAACTAATGATTCCACCTATCGGACCAAAAGCGGCCCAACCCAAGAATCCTCCTATCCACTTAAATGATGACATAACATCGCGAATTTAATGATTTTTGTGCAATTATATTGTCTCCATGCCGATGCAAGTAGCTTCTCGGGATACATATATGCAAACGGCACTGCGTAGAAGATGATACGGAATGCCCCTC
>CAZSMO010000019.1:1491-25999 GCA_964608175.1 uncultured Muribaculaceae bacterium
GCGAGGCCGTTTGGTATGAAAACCGGCCGTTTTGCTGACGGAATGCCCCTCGCGAAGCCGTTTGGTATGATAACCGGCCGTTTTGCTGACGGAATGCCCCTCGCGAGGCCGTTTGGTATGAAAACCGGCCGTTTTGCTGACGGAATGCCCCTCGCGAGGCCGTTTGGTGTGAAAACCGGCCGTTTTGCTGACGGATTAGAGTGGCGAATGGCCGTTGATTTTTTTCAGTTTCTTTCGCACCGGAGCATCGTAGAAGCGAAGGGAGAGAAAGGCGAGGATGAGACTGAAAAGGACAAGCATGATTGCCTGTGGCCAGCATTCACCAAGAGAATAGGTCTCAGTCTTAACAAGCCAGGCATAGAAAAGGTAGAACAGAGGATAATGCACGATGTAGAGCGGGTAGGAAATATCCCCGAGAAAGCGGTACAGCGCACCGGCTCCCCTTCCATAGGAGGAATCCGAGGCTCCAAACCAAAGCAGGACAGGAAACATTATGACAATGCAGCCCGCCTCAAAAAGTCCGTTAAGACAGATGAATCCGTTACTTTCAATGTATGGCACGGCGAAAAAGGCGGTCATCACAAGGCACGCGATAGGAAAAAAGCCTTTAATCCCCTTGACGGGACGGAATTTTCTTGACATAAGCATTCCAAGGGAATACGGGAAGAGCATCCGCAGGAACCCGCCAGGAAAATTGAGTCCGCTTAGAGTCCAGCCCACTCCGAACATTCCTTCTCCACTCACATCTCCGACAGTGAACCATATCAACAGGCCCCCGAGAACTGCCGTCAGAATGGCGAGCTTCCTAGTAGATAATCTTCTGATAAGCAGAGCATAAAGGATGTTTCCTATGTACTCGAAGAAAAGCGACCACATCGGCCCGTTGAGCGGAAACATTTCGCCATTGCCCCGAACTTCATAAGGGGCACCGCTCCATGCAGGAATCATGCAGATTGCAGCAAGCAAAGCAAGCCCCACCTGCCACCACGGCACAGCACTGCCATCCCAGCGAACAGAACCTTGGAGCAGAAAGCACACAAGACCTGTTAGAGCTGCAAGAATTACCATTGGGTGCAGACGGATGAGCCGACGACGAAAAAAGGCCTTCAGCGAAAGACCTCTTCCCCACCTGTCATCATAGGCATAGCCAATCACAAAGCCGGAGAGCAGAAAGAAAAAGTCTACGGCAAGGTAGCCGTGATTGAGATAGCGGATGATTCCATTTCCAGCCCCATTTACGGATTCGGCAAACGCAAAACCTTCAAACACATGGTGAAACACCACAAGCAGAGCCGCTACACCCCTGAGAGCATCGAGTAACTCATAATGCGGTTTAGAATCAGAAAATGTGCAGGTGCTCATGGCCTACAATCCCTTCAGCATCGCTTCGCAGCCGGCGAGAATGTCCTGAAAACAGGTTTCGAAATCACCGGTATACCAGGGATCAGCGATATCGCGTCCGCTGCCAGTGTACGAAAGCAGCAAGTGTATCTTCTTTTGAGGGTCAGAGGGAATAATCCTTTTGAGAAGGCGCAGATTCGAAGAGTCCATACAGATTATACGGTCAAAGCGGGCGTAATCCACGGGATGTACCTGTCTGGCCCGTTTGGCGGAATCAAACCAGACCCCATGCTGTCTGAGACATCGCTGTGCCGGTGGATAAATCGGATTGCCGACTTCTTCCGAAGATACGGCAGCGGACTCGGTATAAAAGCGGTCTTCCTCTCCCGCCGCTCTCACTAGGGCCTTCATTATAAACTCAGCCATAGGACTACGGCAGATATTCCCCATGCATACGAAAAGTATCCTTGTCATGGGCGCAAAGGTACGAAAAAAGCCCTCGCTCACAAAACCTTCTTCCCGACGAAATGCCTCTCGATGACAGTGCTGCCGGAGGTGATTTCGAAACAATCCCCGCTGCGATGAAAGCGATAGGAGGGGTTATTACGCACGGCGGCCTTGGCCGCGGCAAGAGCCTGCTCTCCAGTGGAATAATAGAAATTCAATGGCTCTGCCTGCCCTACCTGCATATTCGAAAAGGATTTTTGGGTCTCAACTGCTGCCTGCTGTCCGTCATACTGCCGATCCCACTCTCGGTAATACTCCATATTGGGGTCTTCAAAAAGAGACATCTGCTCGAAACTCTCATGAGTAAGCCTGCTAACCCCAATGCCGACCTGACGAAGCGGAGAATGTCCATCCCATATTTCGAGAATCATCTTTCTGGCAGCATTCAGAATCAAGGCTGTAATGTCCGTAGGCTGTTCGAGCATCACTTGCCTTTGCACCACCGAGAAATCGGAATGCTTGATAAAAACGGACACAGTCGAAGCCCTAAACCCATCTTTGCGGATACGGTGAGCCACGATGCAGGCTAACTTAAACAGCGCACGGTCAATATCCTTCGGCTCCGTATAATCCTTCGCAAAAGTCCGCTCCGCACTATAGCTTTTGGCCTCAGCGGATTCGGTCTCAACAGGGGAATTATCAATCCCGCAGGCACTCGCATGAAGCTGGGCAGCCGACCTCTGTCCCACCACCCGAGCAAGACGGGCTTCATTAAGCCTGGCCAAATCCCCAATCGTATAAATCCCGTAGGCGTTAAGCCGACCGGTGGTCTTCTTTCCCACCCAAAGCAAATCGCCCACAGGCAAAGGCCACATCTTCTGCTCTACTTCCCACTCCCAAAGGGTATGAACCTTGTCAGGCTTCTCGAAATCGGATGCCATCTTCGCAAGAAGCTTGTTGGAGCCAATCCCAACATTGACAGTAAAGCCGAGTTTGCTCTTTATCTCGTTTTTAAGCCTCGCGGCAATCTTCAGCAGATCATCTCCATTGCAGCGAAGCGACATATCGATAAAGCATTCATCAATACTGAATTGCTGAAGCACAGGTGAATAGCTTCTACAAATAGAGATAAAATCCTCGGAGCAGCGATGATACCAGTCCCTATCCCCCCTGACAAGCAGCAAATCGGGGCACTTACGAAGGGCCATTGACACCGGTTCTGCAGTCTTGATCCCGAGTTTTTTCGCAGGGATTGACGCAGCAGAGATTATGCTGCGCCTGTCACTTGGATCTCCAGAGACTGCGGAAGGCACTTCACGGATATCTGTGCCGCCCTCCCGCAAAAGTTTTACCGCACTCCACGAGAGAAAGGCAGAATTGACATCAATATGGAAGATGATTCGGCGCATCCCCTATTTCCCTACAAGCCTGAAATACGGCAGCCGGCCAAGAGGCACACTGACAGCATATTCCCTGCTGCCTTCATAGGCAGTCCCGTCATCGGCCACCCAGTGCCCACGGGGCAGCTTAACCATCCTTTCCCTACCAGGGTAGACCATTGGGGCAACCAAAAGATTGTCTCCAAGCATATACTCGTCAGTGACAGACTCATAGCCTTGAGATGGGAAGCGGTACTCCAAGGGTGATACCACGGGCTCTCCCGTATCTGCTGCCCTGTGCATCAGGGAAACAATCTCGGCGATATGGCTCTGACGAATCCTGACCGATTCAAGCACTGCATTGAGGTGCTCCCTGTCAAGTATTCTCCATGGAGCTACAGAAAACTGCATCATAGGCATCAGGGCGTGGGTTTGCGCTGACCTTACTATCAGATCCTGATCAATAGGGCAGCCCGGCAGGAATGAAGCGAACGAACCTCCGCCGACCATGTCGGGACAGGAGAAAGTGTAGCCGAGCAGATTCGCGGCGAGCATTTCGGGAATGAGCCTTTGGACGGATTCCCAGTTGTGGGACTTGTCATGAAGCCGCTCCACAAGCGGCAGTCCCCCGCCCTTCCAGGCAGCGCGGAACTCATTATAGGGATAACGCGCCCCGAAAGCAGAGAAATCGCTGCAGAGCTCATAATATGTCTCCGAGCCATATGTGAGCGCATCCTTGGGCCAAAGATTGAAGTCCCCCGCATCGAACTTGAATCCATCCACCCCATATTCATCCATAAGGAAACGAAGCTGCTCATCGAACCACGCCACAGCAGAGGGATTACTCAAATCCAATTCTGCGGACACTCCGTTCCACCACTCCACCGGATACACCCGTCCGTCTTGGGTGCGAAGCAGAGCCCCCTTTGAACTGAGCTGCGAGTAAATCTGATACTGATCCATACTCACGAACGGGCACACCCAGAGCATAATCTTGAACCCCATTTCATGAAGTCTGTCGCACATTGCCTTGGAATTGGGGAAACGGCCCGGATGGAACACCCATTTGCCGTAATCTTCCATCCAGCTGTCATCAATCATCAGAATTCCCGGAGGGAGCCCATTGCGGATAATTCCTTCCGCATAACGCAACACATCCTCCTGATTCTGATTGTATTGAAGTTCAATCCAAGTGTTATACTGCGGCTTGTAATAGAACTCGTCCGGAGGCAGAGAACCATTGTAATTAAAATAATTCCGGCAGGCGAAGCGATAGGCATCCTGCAGATTATCCCCCACTACACCGGTTTCCACCCGCGAAGTGAGCGAAGTAAGCACGAGATTCCCAGCCTCCATTGCGATATCGAAAGGCTCGTCGCTCCATACATAACGTCCCTTGGAAGACAGCAGCAGGGGCTCAACCTGATTGCCGCCATTCTCACTCAGTGTAGCAGTGAATCCGCTGACAAAAGGCATTTTATCCCCATCCGCAACCCTGCCACCCCAAAAGACCTCATCCTTGTAAAGCGGAATGCGCACACTAGAAGGGATAGCGCAGTCCAAAACTTCCATGGCATCCCTGACATTGCGACTCTGACTAAGCAGGATAATCCCGTTGGAAGAAAGCACATACACACAAGGAAGAGGGAAAGGGCCGAATGCCCCCTCAAGGAGAGCATAAGAGTAATCCGAGCAGTTCGTCCAAGCCTTAAGCCCGTTCACGACTCCATCGGGCACCTCCTTCTCCCCATCGCTCACAAAAAGTGAAATCAGACGCACCCGGCCTTCTTCCTGCGCTGAAAGCAGAGACTTTTCGCGGCAAAGATCAGCTACGAGTTTCCTGCACTCCCTGCAGTCGGAACCATAAAGAAAGAGCAGGGTCGGACGGTCGACCAGAGTCCGAAGCGAAACGATTTCCCCCGACTCAAGTTTCTCTACGGAAATATCCGCAAGAGACTCCCCTACCGCCGTCTTATTGAGAATTCCCCTCTTGGTATCAATGAGTTTGTAATCTCCAGGATCAAGGTTGCGACACGCGGCTTCTCTTCGCAATATAAGCCTGGCAGTAACGGGGTCGGAGTGGTGAGCCCCGGGCAAAAGGTACTCCTGTGCGAGAGCATCAGCGAAAAGCTTCAGGGTCTGTCCACTATGCACAAGCCCCGTCAGGCTGTCGGCAAGGGTGTACGCCCTGTCTATCAAAGCCTCCTTTTCAGGAAGCGATGCCTCGTCAAGAGCAGAAGCAAAGCGTTCCAGTTGCTTGTCGGCGATAACATACATCCCATTCTGCACGGTAAAGCGGGGTTCCTCATTAAAAGTTCGGCATCCTGCCACACAAAGTGACAGAATGCCAAAGCAGGAGCAAATGAAAAAATGTTTGTGAGATATCATAAACCTATTTCTGGACAGTTACGCTCAAAGCCTGATCAGAAGGGATTACTGCAGTAAGTGCCCAGTCGAAGCCGAGCGCATAGAATTCTATCTTGACATTGTCACCGCTGAACGGAGCCACAGCCTCAATCTTGGATCTTTCGAAGCCTATTTCAGATTCTATGGTATCCCCGTTGATGACGGCCTCTCCCTTGGTGAAGTCAGCAAGCTCACTGAGATAGGAATCTCCTCCCAAAATCAAAGTATAGGCTGAACACCCGGCAGGGGAATCAACCGAAGTGAAATTGAACATTATGGAGAAGCCCTTGTCAGGGAAGAGAGGATAGGAATCCCCCGTGGAAAGGTCATCATCGGCATCCACACATACCCGCAGGTTATGCAGAAGCGAGAGCTTGGCGGATTTGTAATAGACGTAGAGGTATTTGTTGCTCATACAGGCCCTGATTTCCGAGACGGCATCGTATCCGCTCAACGGGCTGAATGAAGACACAACCCCCTCCTGACTCCAGTCGGAGAAATCCCCGTCAATTTTAATCACGGTTCCGGTTTCGGGGGTATTATCACCATTATCCACGTCCGAGTCGTCATTCACGGGGCGGAACTCCACATCGTTTCGTTTGTAGAATTCTTCTGACGTGGTATTGTCTTTGGCGCAACTCCAAAACACTATGGCACAAAGCGAAAGAGGCAAATAAACAGTCATTGAATCCCCCAATTCGCGAATAGTCCGAGCCGTCAAAGGCAGTGGCGGCAGTGATGGTATCCCGCAGGTCGGTAATGCCAAGCGACAGCATCTTCTGAACAGGGGTACGAAGGGCAATCTGCCTGTTGGCCGGCAGAGCCTCCAGCATGGCTTTGACTATCTCCGCCCTTTCTTCAGTAGAAATTGACGGCCGGTCGGTATGCCACTCTCCAAAGACTCCGACGAACCCCATTTGTACTACATAGATGATATCGGTATTCTTTTCGAGAATGGGCTGGAGCTGTCTGATATGGGTCAGAATGAAATCGGATGTGGCATTTGTCAGACCATCCTCCACACTGTCCGAATAGCGGTAGGCAAAGCGAAGGATGCACTTGCAGCCGGACTGGCGCAGATTGTCAAACATCTGCTCAATGCGGGACAGAGCCTCGGCAGGAATTTCCTTGCCTGCATAATCCCAGAGATATACCGACATATGTATGAGCGTACAGCCCGTCTCCCTCCGCTTGGCAAGCCTCTCCACAGAGTAGGGCTCCGGCAGACTGTCCTTAAAGGTGAAATACTCTCCCGAATAGGTGCCCCTTTCGGGATTGCAGAAATTTCCCTCGAGATACTCGTAGCGGAGGTCGCTCTCAAAGGAAGTGATTTCCTTTGGGCCGGACGGAGCGTCGCTTTCCTTGGTACAGGATAGCACGAACCCGGCACAGAGAGCGGCCAAAAGAAGATTTGAGACTTTCTTCATAGGCTATGTCTATCTGAAACTGCCGTCAGCGAAAGCGTATTTGAAGCCTTCGCGCTCCTGCCAAAGACCACGGGTGAAATCAGGAACCTCCACAGCCGCATTGCCGTGCTCAATAGAGATCGCTCCAAGCTCGCTTAGGCAGCACCACGATGCCAGGTCGTACACATCCATGTCCGTAGGCAGACCGTAATGCAGGCAATATGCCAGACGATAATCCATAATCCAGTCCATGCCACCGTGCCCTTGGCCTTCCCGGTGAGCTCTGCGTTGAGAATCGGATTTTGGAATTTCTCCCGGACCTGCGCCTCCACATCCTTTGGCAGGGCGGCATGCTGGTTCTCTATCTTATAGTCCACTCCAAGGGCATCAAGGACACTCTGACGAAGAGCAATCTCCTCCACGGGGTACTTGGCGGCGTAGCCGAGAGTTCCGACAAGCTGATACATCCTGTCATAGGGACGGGGAGTCAGCACATCGTGCTCGATAAGAACCGTCTTGCCTTTCTCTGTCGAAAGCAGGGTGCAGGTCACATCCCCGTTCTGGAAATCAGCATCATCTACTCCCCTGTACTCCTTCAAAGCCTTCTTCCCGTTGAAAGAGTCGGTCGCATAGGCAGTCAGGGTCGTGAAACGGTCACCCCTGTTGATGCCCAAAACCTGGGCCACAGGGCCGAGACCGTGAGTAGGATAGATATCCCCTTTGTGGCCGGCATTGTACTGCAGTCTCCAGTCGTGCCAGTAATCGTTCCAATAGTCGTAAAGGTTGTGGTTGTAAGATCCCTCCACATGGACGATTTCCCCGAGAGCTCCTTCACGGGCCATCTGCAGGGCGTTGAGCTTGAAGAAATCATAGCAGCAGTTTTCAAGGATAGCACAGTGACGGCGGGTTCTCTCCGAAGTGTTCACAAGCTTCCAGCAATCCTCAAGAGAGGTGGCCGAAGGCACCTCAATGGCGACATGCTTGCCGTTATTCATGGCCTCTAGTGCCACGGGAACATGGTGCTCCCAATCAGTGCAGACATACACAAGGTCTACCTCATCGCTTGCGCAAAGCTCTTTGTAGCCCTCGTAACCCGTATAGGTGGCAGGGGCAGGCAAGCCTTTGTCGGTGAGGGTCTTGACCGACTTCTCAACCCTGTCGGGCTCGACATCGCAGACGGCCGTAATCCTGGTCCACGGCACATAGGTATAACGCCATACGGCAAATGAGCCCCGGGAACCGAGCCCGACTATGCCCACGCGGATTGTGTCAATGGGCTTATCCGCATAGCCAAGCATATCCCCTTGCCCTGCAGGCCGTGCAGGCACTTCAGTCTTAATAACTGAAACATTTTTGTTACACGAAACGGCGAATAGTGCCGCAGTAAGTGTAAGGATGGTAAGTACGCGTTTCATCATAATATTCATTTTGCATCAAGGTCAAAGCCAAAGCGTCCGAGGCAATACTGCCGGAGCTGCTCGTGTGAGCGGGCGGGCTGCTCATTTTCGGGCAGGCCAACTATTCCCCACGGGTACTTGCAGTATGTATAGCCAAGAGACTTGTATATCTTCGCATGATTGTCAAGAGCCTTGCGAAACCGCTCGTAGTCCTTACCGCCTTCCGGGCACCACTGCACCTCAGAAAGAGCAGCAAGACGGGGAAGCAGCATATATTCGAGGTATTCATCCGTCCCGATGAATTCGGTCCAGAGATTTGCCTGCACTCCGATGATACGGCTTTTGCCGAATTCCGGAACCCCTTTGCAGGGCTCATAGGAGTAGAGCATTTCGGTGGGAAGATACGCTCCGATTGAGAGCGGTTCCCTGTCGTATTCCCATGACTGGTAACGGTCAATATACATGTATTCTCGGGGAGACATCACGCAGTCGTAATTCCAGATTCGCTGATCAACCCCCTCACCGGTGCCTTTCCAAGTCATCACCGTAGCTCCCTCGGGGAGATCTCCTTCAAGAATCTCCTCCCAGCCGATAAGCTTGCGGCCATGCTCATTGAGAAAGTCCTGAACCCTGCGGTTGACCCAGTTCTGGAGGTACTGACCTGCCGTAAAACCAGCGTGGTCGTAGAGCCCAAGCTCCTTTATCTTCGCCTGACAGAGAGGGCAGGCATTCCACCTGTCCTTGGGAACCTCATCTCCCCCGATATTGATATACTCCGAAGGGAAGAGGTCCATAATCTCTTCCAGCACACCGAAGATAAAGTCAAAAGCAGACTCCTTGCCGACACAGAGCACATCTTTCTTCACACCCCAGGTAGAAGCCACCTCATAGGGGCCGCCGGTACAGCCCAATTCCGGATAGGCAGCAAGGGCACTGAGCATATGACCGGGGAGGTCGATTTCGGGAATAACGCTTATCCCCCTCCTTGCAGCATAATCCACGACCTCCCGAATCTGGTCTTGAGTATAGAATCCGCCGTAATCAGCTCCGTCGAGACTGTCGCGGTCGTAGCCGACCTGGGGTCCGTGCCGGATTGAGCCTACAGCTGTGAGCTTAGGGTATTTCTTAATCTCGATTCTCCAGCCCTGGTCTTCACTCAAATGCCAGTGAAAACGGTTCTCATGGTAGAGAGCCATGATATCGAGGCACTTTTCGATTTCTTCCACACTGAAGAAATGTCTTCCCGAGTCAATCAGCACGCCACGATAGGGAAAGCGAGGCCAGTCCCGGATGCTCACACAGGGCACCGGCAGTGTCGCATGTCCCTTCTTCCCTTCAAAGAAAACATCGGGAAGCAGCTGGGCAAGAGTCTGTAAGGCGTAAAGCCCCCCCTTGAGGGGTGGAAGCCAGGATAAGGATTCCGTCAGGGCTCACATCCATACTGTACTCTTCCTCTCCGAGAGCAGGGTCAAACGCCACTTGGACGCTGCCTTTGCGTGTCCTCCCGACAAATACCTTGGAGCGTC
The DNA here is from genome assembly GCA_964608175.1 of uncultured Muribaculaceae bacterium. Classification (GTDB taxonomy): domain Bacteria; phylum Bacteroidota; class Bacteroidia; order Bacteroidales; family UBA932; genus Cryptobacteroides. Next base: position 11,394 of record CAZSMO010000019.1, read on the forward strand.
TTCCGCTGACTCGGGTGAGACGTCCGGCAAGTCTGCGAGCCGCATCAGCGCACAGAGGGTCAAACTTGGCAGCCACACAGAAAGCAATCCCGGAAAGATCCAGGGAACTGTCCTGCAAGACCACTTTCGCCGGCCGGGGAATCACGCTGAAAGCTTTGACTCTGCTCTGCTGTATCTTGCCGCAGGAGACAAGACAAAGAGCAAGGGTGAGATAAATAATGCTACGGGAAATTTTCATAAGAAGGAGCAGGGCAGACAAAGCTTATCTGTTGTTCTGTTCTATTCCGGCAGATGTGATTTCAGTCGCGGGGATGAAGTAGCGAAGCCGAAGGTCATCGGGCTGCAGATTCTCGTAGGGCTGCCTTCCGGCATAGCGCCTGTCAATCGTCTTGCCATTGCGCTGTAGGTCAAGGACCCGGAAGCCTTCGAAACAGAGCTCCAACCGCCTCTCGTCAAGCACCACATCAAGCACATTGCTGTAGCCGCGCTCCGCCATATTGGAAGCAGTAAACATAGCCTCGTCCGATAATCCGGCGCGTCTGCGTATCACATTGACATCCGCAAGGGCTCCGCTCTCATCTCCATTGTGGGCTTTCGCCTCGGCGCGGTTTAGAATCACTTCAGCATAACGGAGCATTGCAGGGGAAGACATATTGGAGGGGGTGCCGTCCTGATTGGAAAATTTCTTCATGTAGTTGATTGGATACATGTCGCCTCCGGTGCCGGTACGGCAGCCCAAGCTGTCGGACACGGTCACATACTGCTTCTTACCGTCCAGCATGATGTAGGTACGGGGATAGGTATTGACAATCTCGGTCTCCACCGTGTGCCTCACGCCATTTGCATCGGCGCAGGTATACCTGTCGCCTTCGAGGCGCACGCTCGTGCTGTCGATGTAGTTCTCTCCGTAGCCGTCCTGTTCGTTGAGCACGGGCCAGTAGACCATCTTGGCACCGGTGGTAGAGACATTGTGCTTCACACGGAGCTTGGTAAGCCTCTGATCCTCGGGATAGCGCTCGAAAAGATCGAGCAGGGGCTGGCTGTAATAGATTTCCCCCCAGCCGGTCCCATCTCCAGGGTCACCCTGTGAGTAATACATACTGCCCACCATGGCCTGAGCCCCCGGATATTCTTCCACATTGTATCCAAGCGCAATGCACCAGAGGACTTCCTTGGAAGAGCTGTTCCACATCACTTTCAAGATAAGCGGAAGGGTTGCTTCCGAGAAGCTCATCGGCAAGGGCAATGCACTCATCCCACTTCTGTTCGTAGAGGTAAAGCCGGCAGAGCAGAGCCTTGGCCGAAGTCACATCGATGTAACCGTTGTCACCTCGGCGGGAGCCGCCGTCCATCAGTTCGATTGCCCTCTTGAGATCGCGCTCACACTGCCCGTACACTTCGCCAACGCTGGCTCTGCGTTTTACCTCATTCGAGGCGGAAAGGCCGGTACGGATTATTACGCCAATCTCATCGGCCCCTTTGAGAGCGTATGGAAATGCGTAAATCTGACACAGAGCCATGTGGGCGAATGCTCTCATGAAGTAGTTCTCACCTTTGATATGGCGAAGCGTCTCGTCCGAGTCATCATCTATCGCATCTATCATCACCGAAGTAGAGTAGCAAATCTTGTAAGAGATAAACCAGAAATGTTCAATGTCGGTATCAGAGGCCATATCACTGAGCGTGGCATTGAGAAAAAGCGGATCGGTGCTCTTGCCCGACATCAGAATATTGTCTCCCTTGAGCTCCGTCATCAGAAGATAATGTCTTACGAAGGTATTGCCCACGGTAAAGAAACCGTTGTAATCGATATATGATTTGAAGAGCGCATAATTGCCGTTGGTGGCCGTTACGGCATTGTCTTCGTTTTGCATGGAGGCAGAACTCACCCTGTCCGGCGGAATCTTGTCCAGATTGCAGGAGGAGAGAAGTGCTGCCCCGAGGGCGAGTAGTGAAAATATGTTTCTTGCTTTCATAACACTAGAATCTTGCACTTATACCTAAAGAAATAAGACGACCTACGGGATAGCTGTAACTGAACAGACCCGCAACGGAAGTCAGCGAACCGGCAAGGTCCACCTCCGGATCGGTACCCGAGAAGCGGGTATAAGTCCAAAGGTTGTCGGCGGAAAGGGTCAGCTTTGCGCTCTGGAGTTTGACTTTACGCACCAGGCTTCGGGGCAGATTATAGCTTAGGGACACATTCTTAAGACGCAGATAAGAGCCATCCTCAAGATACCGCGAGGTACAGGCATTTGAATTCTTATTGCCTGACACACGCGGCTTCGGATGGGTCGCGATGTCTCCTTGCTTCTCCCATCTCGACCAGCCGAGGCCGTTGTCAAGGGACATGGAGTTGTAGTCGGTGTAAGCCCCATCGGAGTCCATCACCCTGCGGGTCCAGTTGAAGACCTTATTGCCGTAGACAAACTGGAAATTCACCCCGAGCTCGAAGCCGAAGGCTTCAATACTGTTGAAGAGTCCGCCGGTGAATTTGGGCTGGGCGTTGCCGAGAATCTGACTGTCGTTGGTCTCGTCCACCACGTTAGTGGCCTCCCTGCCAATCACATTGCCTTCTTCGTCCTTGATGAGATGCTCCCAGAGGGGATCTCCGTTCTCGGGATCAACCCCGAGCCACTTGGGTCCGTACCAGCTGAAGAGCGGCTCTCCCTCACGATATATCTGCCTCAGATAAGTACTCGAAGGGATTATATCCTCATGATTGGGAAGGTAGGTGACAGTGTTGTGATTGAAAGCAATATTGAAGGACGTGCTCCATTTGAAATTCTTGCGCTTAATATTGTCGCTGAGAAGCTGAATCTCAAGTCCGCGGTTGCGTATACGGCCGGTATTCTCTATACGGGTGTCAAAGCCCGTGTCGAGGGCAAGGGGAACTTCGAGAAGCAGGTCGCGGTTCTCGTTGTTGTAGACATCAAGATTAAGGGTAAGGAAATTCCCGAAACTCACATCAACGCCTAAATCGGTCATCACGGCAGTTTCCCATTTGAGGTCGGGATTGGCGACACTCGAAGGGATACCTCCGGAAGCATCCTCATAGAAGATCTTGTGAGTCGAGACACTAAAGGCGTAGACATCGAGATAACTGTAAGGAGTCAGGCCCGAATTACCCGTGGTGCCATAGCTTGCACGCAGTTTAAGAAAACTCACTACATCCTGATTCTTCATAAAGTCTTCACTCGAAGCCACCCAGGCTCCGGAGATTGAAGGGAAGTAGCCTACACGGTGATTAGGTGCAAAGACCGAGTTGGCATCAGCACGGAAGGTTCCGTTGAGGATGTATTTCTCCCTGTAGGAATAAGTAAGCTGGGTAAAGAGACTCCAAGCTTCGGTCTCCTGCCAGTTTCCGCCAAGGGAAGCCAGCGTCATGGTGTCGAAAACCTTGAGGCCGTTGTAGATGCCGGTCGCGCTGCCGCTGCCCCACTGGGATTTGGACTTGCCCCATTCCTGACCAAGCAGAGCAGAGACGGAGTGCACCCCGTTGAAAGTCTTGGACCACTTGAGCAGATTGGTAGTATTGAAGCTCCTGCTCCAGGACACACTTTCGTAGATATAACCGTCGGGATAGGTACCATCGTGGGCCTCCGGCGAAATTTCGCTCCAGCTGTGGGAAGTAGCATCGCCATAGCGGTTGGTGGTCGTGAAACTCAGATTATCGGTGATAGTCCAGATAAACTGCACATCAAATATCGACTCCGAGCCGTAGTAGTTGCCGTCATTGACACTCGCTTCATAGAGCGGGTTGTTCTTGTCGTGGCCGTACCACTTCTCCCCATTGTCGGGCCGATAGCCACCGGTAATCTTCACATATTCCCCGGTGTTGACATCCCATGGATTATCAAACGGCACCTGCGAGTCAACTGATACCCCATTGGAATGTCCCTTATAGTAATTGTAGTAAGAGTGGACATTCATCGTAAGGACCTTGAGAATTTCTGCCCCGAGATTGAGCCTGCCGGTGATGCGGCTGTAGTCGGACCACTTACGGGTTCCTGACTCATCGTAATAATCGAGGCTTGCAAGGTATTTGCTGCCACTCGCGGAAGCGTAGTAGTTCTGCGTCACGCCGGTGCGTTCGCTCTCATCTACCCGATTGAAATTATGGGAAGACAGATTCTTCGGAACAGAGAACATTCTGTTGATGCTCTTGAGGTAGGAGGCAAATTCGTAAGCGTCCATAGGGTGGAACCGGCCGTGCAAGGCATTCTTCACACCCACATTTGCTTTGAAATCCACCACAGCATCCTGTCCGCGCTTGGCCTGTTTGGTGGTCACAACGATGACTCCGCCGGCTCCGCTGGCCCCGTAGAGAGCGGTGCTGCCGGCATCCTTAAGCACGGTTATGGTCTCGATGTCATTGGGCGAGAAACTCCCGCCTACAACTCCGTCCACCACATACAGAGGGGCAGAACTCGCGGAGATGGAGCCAGTACCGCGAATGCGGATAGTGGCACTGCTGCCGGGTTGTCCGGAACCGCTCGACACGCTCACACCGGCCACCTTCCCCTGAAGGAGGGTCCCTACATCAGTAGACACCACGTCCCGCAGGTCATCCCCCTCCACGGAAGCCACAGAAGATGACAGCTCCGCCTTTTTCATGCACGAATAACCCATCACCACCACGGCATCCAGGGTGTTGATATCCGAGTTGAGAGCGATATTGATTATGCTCATTCCATCCACGGGGACGGAAACGGTCTTGTAGCCGAGGGAGGAGAAAACAAAAGTGGCATCGCCTGCGGCCTCAATACTGTAAGCTCCGTCAAGGTCGGTGTTGACTCCTTTGGATGTCCCCTCAATCACAACCCCGGCCCCAATCAGAGTCTCTCCTGTCTGGGCATCCGTCACAATCCCGCTGACAGACAGAGTGGAGGATTCAGCTTTCGCTGACGCGAGTGCAGCAGGTTCGGATTCGGACTCGTCCTTGGACACGACGATGTTGGAATCAGTGACCCTGCACCTGATGCCGGTTCAATCGAAGAGCTGTGTAAGCACATCCGAGAGCCCGGCACCTTGGACATCAATACTCACAAGCCTGTTTTCATTGATGTCACGGGTATTGTAGAAGAATTGTTTCCCGCTTTGCTACTCAATCTGGGCAAGCACCTCCCTGAGCGGCACATTGTGAAAACTTAAGTCTATTTTCTGAGCATACGCCGCCACTCCTCCCAACAGGAAGAGCAAAAGCGCAACACAGACAGATTTGCTGTTTTTTTACATAAAACTTTTGTTAATTCGATTTCTCATCAAGGTATCAGAGTAGTAATATCATTAGTGGCTATGTAAAGGAGCGGCACTCAATGCACACCTATCACTATCGGACTGCCAATTGCAAACTCCTCCTTTTCAAAGGATATATTCGTGGTCTCGGTGAACATCGCCAGAATGGAGTCAAGCCCAAGTTCGGCAAATGTCCCCGTAAAGCGGTTGCCAAGCAGCTCGGGATTCTCAACAACGAAACTCACCCCGTAGCGGTTGCCGACCATACGAAGGGCATCTTCAAGGGAGGTGTTGCGAAGTACAATCTTCCCGTCCCGCCAGGAGGAGACAACGCCCGGATCCACCTTGGAGCAAATCAGGGTGTCACGCCCGGGAGCATAGGTATAGCAGTCGCAGGGATACATCCTTACGCTATGCCTCTCCCCTGAAGAATCCATATAACTCAACTTCACGAGTCCACGGGAAAGGGTCGTACGCACCTCATCACTTCGCTTCGAATAGGCCTCCACATTGAACTCCGTCCCAAGGACCTCAAGCTGAACTCCACCAGCATTTACAGTAAAACTCCTGTGCGGATCTTCTCTGACAGAAAAAAACGCTTCGCCATCAAGAAGCACCTCCCGTTTCCCTGCAGTAAAAACCTGCGGATAAGTAAGTTTGGAATCAGAATTGAGCCAAACCTTGGAGCCGTCCGGAAGCACAACCGAGGTGGTCATACCGAGCGACCCCACCATGGTGACAGGGACACTGCGCTGTCTGCTCAGCTTAATATAGCCCGGCACAAAATAGGCAGCCAGGAATAGCAGGGGAATGCAAAGAACCGCGGCGATTCGGACTCCCCTTGAGGCAAAACGGGAACGCCTTGCTCCTCTCACGCGCTTTGAGACCTTTTTCCTTGATATTTGTGCTTACTTATCTATGAGCGGAAGCCGCAGCATACTTCAATGTATTGTCGATGAGAAATTCGATGGGGTCAAAGACCTTTTCCTCAAGACATATCCAAGCCTGGTATCGTATGCAAGCCATTACATCGGCGAGACCGAGGCTGAAAATGTCGTGCAGGATCTCTATGTCTACATCCTTGAGAATGCGGACAGAATCCGTATCAGGGAGAACCTGACGGGCTATCTGCGCCGTTCGGTCAAAAACCGCTGCCTCACGGTCCTCGAAAAGGAGGATACGCACAGGCGCATCCTGTCCTCACTGCGCAACAGCATCATCGATACCTGTGCCGAGCTCTCCCCACTCAATACGGACGAGCTGCTGCAAAGATTCGAGGAAGCCGTCAACTCCCTTCCGAAGGAGCAGAAAGAGGCTTTAGAACTCAGCCGTTTCTCCGATATGACTTACGCCGATATTGCACGGAAACAGGGAGTCTCGCTCAAAACGGTGCAATACCGTGTAAAAGTGGCGACCGCCAAGCTTCACGCCCTGTTGTCTGATGTGCTTCCAGCCGCAGTTTTCGCCCTTGTAATATACGGGATTTATCCCCAATAGATTCATGAGGAAAAAGAATCTGCCCGAATGTCATAGTCTGAGTGCTAACCGGGCGAGTCTGAAGCCTTATCAAGGCAGATATCCCTAATCACAAGCCCAGTCAGGGTCATACCGAAGATAGCGGTTATATGAACTAATGACCCATTTACCCGTTTTTTTCGGGGGTCTTTGTCAATTTCAGCCTGTACTCCCTTATTTTCAAGAACTTCCTCATCATACACACAGAGGAATTCCTTCTTGGGATAAATCCCGAGCCGGCGCATTTTCCTGCGAAGGGCTGCAGCAAGGGGACAGCCCTGTACCCTGCTGAATGGAGCAACGCGCACTCCTGTCGGATCAAGTTTGAGTGCGGCTCCCATCGAACTGAAGAGAATTGTATGTTTGCAGGCTAAAGCATTGCATATCAGGTCAATTTTGTCTTTCATCGAATCAATCGCATCAATTATGTAATCGTACGAATCCAAAGCAAATTCAGCACTGCTCTCCCCCGTAAAGGCACGGTCTATGGTTCTAATCTCGGCACAGGGATTGATTTCAAGCAGGCGGTTTCGAAGTGCCTCGGTCTTGGGCTGCCCGATTGTAATAGCCGTTGCTTCTGCCTGGCGGTTAAGGTTGGTCGGAGATACCCTGTCATCATCCACAAGAGTAAGGTGGGTAACCCCGGAGCGCAACAAGCCTTCTGCACACCAGCTTCCCACTCCCCCAAGGCCGAAGACTATCACTCTGGCATCCGAAAGCCGTTCCATCACGGAGTGGCCCAGCAGGAGTTCAGATCTGGCATAGGCCGCTGCGCTGTCGTATTTGAAATCCAACTCTTTCGCCATTTCACAATTTTTTGTCAAAGCAAATATAGCAAAAACTCAAGTTTCGCAAATCAATTTATCAGATGCAAAACTTAAGTGGCAGAAATCACCGTTATGGAGAGAAACAGTCTGGGAAGGATACACGCGGAATTATTGACAAATGTATTGCTTTCTCGGTGAAAATGCCTAATTTTACGCCCATTAACTGTTTTTTACCGCAAAGATGAACACAAAACTTATCCTCGGAGCTGCTGCGCTTCTGTGCATCTCTCCCCTGCTCAAAGCCCAGGAAGAAAAGAAGATTACAGGACTCAATTTCGGGCCTCTGCCGGTTGTAGCCTATGACTCGGACAAGGGTTTCCAGGTAGGTGCCCTGCTGAATATCTTCAATTACGGAGACGGCAGCGACTATCCATACTATAAGGACAAATGGTACCTTGGCGCATACTATTTTACCAAAGGCTCTCAAGCATACGATCTTATGTATGACCGCTTCAACATTTTCCCCGGAGTGCGTCTCGCTGCTTCTGCCAAATTCGAACTTGACAAATCCTACGACTTCTATGGCTTCAACGGCTACGGAGCCTACTACGACTACGACCGCATCAGGGCAGGTGAGGACGGGAGTGACTATCTCTTCCACCCGTTTTATCGCAGATCCCTCATGAACCTGCTTGTAAGGGGAGATTTTATCGGGGATTTCCGCATCCTCGATGATGCCCTCGGCTGGAATCTGCCATCATCCCTACACTGGTCAGCGGGCTACCACTTCAAATATGTCAGGACCGAACACATTGATTATTCGAGCATCAACAAAGGCAAGAGCGACAGCGAAGCTTTTCCTTCCACCCAACCTACTCTCTTCGACTATTACAGGGCCTGGGGTCTTATCCCTGACAAGGATGCCGATGGAGGAATAGTGAGTGCCATCCGTGCCGGTTTGGAATACGACTCCCGCGATCAGGAAGGGGCCCCTTCGAAAGGCATTTGGGCAGATGCCCACCTCAATCTTGCTCCCTCCTGGCTCGGTTCCACTTCTGGATATGCAAGCTATGTGATAAACTGGAGGCAGTATATCCCTATTATCAGTCACAATACCCTGACCCTCGCCTACAGGGTCAACTACCAGGGCACTATCGGAGACTACGCCCCATTCTACACCCAGAATTACCTCACGGTGATGAGCAGTGACAACGATGTCGAGGGCATGGGGGGCTACAAGACTACCCGTGGAATCATGCGGGCAAGAGTTGTCGGACTTGACACCGCTCTGTGGACTGCCGAACTCAGGTGGAGATTTCTGCGCTTCCCGTTCATCGGACAGAACTTCGCCCTCGCCGCAAATATCTTTACTGACGGCTCGGTCGTAACTCGTCCATACAAGACCGAGTACAGGCCTGATGCCACTTCTGATGTCTCGCTTCGAGCACTCGGAGCCAACAGCAAAGCCTTATATTACGAATATGTCCTCGGCACCGATGATGCCCCGCACATCACTTTCGGGGGTGGATTGAGGGTAATTATGAACGAGAATTTCATCGTGGCCTTCGAATATGGCAAACCCCTGAGCAGTTTCGATTCATCCTCAAAGCACTACATGCAGGACGGCACCGGAGCTCTCTACATCAATATGGGGTATTTGTTCTAGCCACCTGTCATCCTGAGCTCTTTCACCCTGTCATCCTGAACGAAGCGAAGGATTTTTAACAGCTAAAAATGAAATACATCCTTGCAATCGACCAGGGAACCACGAGTTCCCGCACCATCATCTTTGACCGCGATGGAGAGATTCGCTCTATCGCCCAGAAGGAATTTACCCAGTACTTTCCAAAGCCCGGCATGGTAGAGCATGACCCAGAAGAAATCTGGTCATCCCAAGCCACTACCATTGCCGAGGCCCTGACAAAGCTTGGAGCCAGTGCCTCGGATATTGCGGCAATCGGGATTACCAACCAGCGGGAGACTACCATAGTCTGGGATGCCGAGAGCGGGAAGCCTGTTTGCAACGCCATAGTCTGGCAGGACAGGCGCACCGCTTCCTATTGCCGGGAACTTGAAGAGCAAGGCCTTACTTCAATGATTCGAAGTAAGACAGGGCTCATCCTCGACCCCTATTTCAGCGGGACGAAACTGCGCTGGATACTGAACAATGTCCCGGGTGCCCGTGATAAAGCGGAACAGGGGCTTTTGAAGTTCGGGACGGTAGACTCATGGCTCGTATGGAAGCTCACCGGCGGGAAAGTTCATGTCACGGATGTCACCAATGCCAGTCGTACCATGATGTTCAACATCCACACCCTCGACTGGGACGATGATCTGCTGAACCTGCTGGGAGTACCTCGAAGCATGCTCCCCGAGGTCCGCTCCTGCAGCGAAGTCTACGGGCGCACCGACACCGGGGTCTTCTCTTTGGATGTGCCGATTGCAGGCATAGCCGGTGATCAGCAGTCGTCGCTTTTCGGGCAGATGTGTACCTCCAAGGGCGATGTCAAAAACACCTATGGCACGGGCTGCTTCCTGCTGATGAATACGGGTGAGGAGGCAGTCCTGTCCAAGAATAATCTTCTGACTACCATCGCATGGAAGATAGGGGACAAGGTAAATTATGCCCTCGAAGGGTCAATCTTCGTGGGCGGCAGCGTGATTCAATGGCTTCGCGATGGCTTGAAGCTGATTGAGAACAGTGCCCAAAGTGAAGCTCTTGCACTTAGCGTAGAGGATAATGGCGGGGTGTATTTCGTCCCTGCTCTCACGGGCCTTGGGGCCCCTTACTGGGATCCCTACGCCAAAGGCACCATTACCGGCATCACCCGTGGCACCACCTCTGCCCATATCGTACGGGCGGCTCTCGAAGGGATTGCTTTCCAGACAATGGATATAGTAGAAGCCATGCGTTCCGATGCCGGGGTAAGCCTCGGAGAACTCAAAGTAGACGGAGGGGCTTCCCGCAATAATTTCCTGATGCAATTTCAGTCTGAAGTGCTTGACACCAAGGTCATCCGTCCGACTAGCGTGGAGACTACGGCGAAGGGAGCAGCCTATCTCGCCGGGCTTGCAATCGGCTACTGGGATAGCCTCGACGAGATTAAATCACAGTGGAAGAGTGAAAGAGTCTTCAGGCCTACAATCACGCAGGCAAAAAGACTTGAAGTCAAGGCAGGATGGTCGGATGCTATTTCAAGGGCATTGTCAAAGAATAGATAAAACAAAAATGTTACACAATTGCATTTTGGAATTTCTGGGGACTTTGGTTCTTGTCCTCATGGGTGACGGGGTATGCGCAGCCAATACTCTGAAAGGGTCAAAGGCAAGAGGAACAGGCTGGGTGCTGATTGCTCTCGGTTGGGGGCTTGCAGTTATGTGCGGGGTGTTCGTGGCCCATGATTCAGGGGCGCACCTCAACCCTTCGGTCACTCTCGGACTTGCCCTTGCCGGTCAGTTCAGTTGGGCTGCCGTCATCCCCTATATCGTAGCCCAAATGTCAGGTGGCTTCTGCGGAGCCTGCATTATGTGGCTTTTCTACAAACGGCAGTTCGATGCCACAGCTGACACTCCTGAAGATGTGCTCGGGGTTTTCTGCACGGCTCCCTCTTTCCGCAATACATGGAGCAATCTGTTCAGCGAGGCCGTAGCCACTTTCATCCTGGTATTCGGAATTCTCTGCTGCTCAACTTATGTCGGAGCGGTAAACACCGGAGCCGTTGGAGCCTTCCCTGTCACCCTGCTCATAATGGCTATAGGCATGTCTCTCGGTTCGACCACAGGTTACGCCATGAATGCAGCAAGAGATTTCGCTCCTCGCCTTGCACACGCCATTCTGCCGGTCAAAGGCAAAAAAGGCAGCGACTGGAGCTACAGCTGGATTCCCGTTGTGGGTCCGCTCGCCGGTGCCGCTGCCGCTTCCGGACTCTTTGTACTGGTGTTTTAAGCCTGGTGCAACTGCCTCCAACGCCTATCCGGTTGAATAACCTCACGCGAGAGTCTCCACTATCCCGTTCAGGCCTTTCATAATCATTCCGCGTGGTACCTCTCCAGCCGTCACGCTCCTACCGATGATGACTTCACTCTAACACTCTAGCCCTTTGAGAAATTCGTTGAGCGCCAGTAGCCAATTCGCTCACGCGTTCTCTTTCGTCAAATTCATTGAGCGCCGGTCGCCAATTCGCTCACGCGTTCTCTTTCGTCAAATTCGTTGAGCGCCGGTAGCCAATTTGCTCACGCGTTCTCTTTCGTCAAATTCGTTGAGCGCCAGTCGCCAATTCGCTCACGCGTTCTCTTTCGTCAAATTCGTTTAGGACGCGAGGTGCCTCTACAGGGCTTTGTAACGGGGCATCCCGTTCTAAATCACAGCAGTTTGCCGTGATTTAGAGCACCTTCCTCGCTCTCACACGCATAGAATAGGACTCCCAGTTCTAAACGTTTTTCACAAATCTTTAACTTTCACCGGCAAGCCGGACTGAACGTTTATCACGAAAGTCAATTTCACCGCTAAAACAGTTAAATAAGAGATTTTGCCTGGTCATACACTAAACCACAGGCTCTGCATATCTGCTTCACGGAGCTATTATACCTCGACTTAAGGATTCTAGCCAGTTTTACCCGACTTGTTGTATCCAAAGCTCTAAGATTATCTGTTCCAAATAATTCCCGCGATATTTCTTCCCTGTATTGGCGCAATTCTCCAAGCGGGATTGACAATCTGGAAACAGATCCACCACGAGATTCCACGTCACTCTCCCTCGTCATTCCCATAAAATAAGAAAAACTTTTACACGTACGAAAAATGTCTTCAACGAGTCTGTATTCTACATATTCCCCAGGGAAAATCAGATTGTCGATTAAGATGGTACCGGCAGGAAGCGTCTCATTCGTAAGAAACAGTTTTTTACACTGACGCACGGAAAGAGAATCCCTCTGCTTCATATTACCCCACGAGGGAGATGTCCAATAATCCAAACGTCGAAAATACAGTGCTCCACTGGACCAAGGATAGTCACCAGGGGTAAAATTCAATCCGGCAGCAGCAGGATTTTTAACGACATAGCAAATCACCGACTTAAGATATCTTTCATCCTCCACTTTCTGGACGGCTATTGGAATCTCGCGAAATTTGTGCGCATCACCCCGCGTTCGTCTCACGTAAATTGATGTTCGCCTGACATACTCATGAATAAAAGCATTACACTGCTCAAATTCACCGTAGAGCACAAAATGAACATGCGTATCCATTAGGCAAAAGGCGAGGACAATTATATGGTATTTCCTTGCCACAAAGAATATAAGATTCATCCCATGGATAAAATCTTCATCACCGGTAAAAATAAAGTCCGTGGAGTTGCCATCTGTGCAGAAATGCCAGCAGTTACGAACTGCCCGTTCAACGCCTCTGACAAAAGGGAGACCAATCCCGATGTCGGCACGAGCCTGATTAAGAATAAGTTCTGAAGTTTTCACAGTATTTGAGCTAATTTTTTGCAAGGTAGCCTTATTCTATCAGAATTGCAACAGATGTGACGATTTTTCAGAAAAAAACCTTAACTTTAGGGAAATCAAACACACAGCCATGAAAAAGACAAGACTACACGCGCTCGCAGTACTTGCCCTTGCAATGCTGCTTCTACCCGTCCCAGTATTTGCCTGTACTGGAATCACCCTAAAATCTTCAGATGGCAGTACTGTAATTGCCCGCACAGTAGAATGGTCAGGCAATGACAACCACAGTCGTTATATCATCGTGCCACGGGGGTACAAATGGACCTCAATGACTCCGGATGGGATTACCGGCAGGACATGGACAGCCCGCTACGGCTATGTCGGGCTCGCCGTACAGCAAGCCGAATTCGTAGTAGAAGGTCTCAATGAGGAAGGTCTTTCTGCAGGATTGTTTTATTTCCCAGATTACGGTGAATATGAAGATTTTAACCAAGCGCAAAGAGCAAATAGCATCTCCGACCTGCAGTTAGTTTCCTTCGTCCTCTCTGCCTGCTGCACTGTGGACGAAGTAATCAAACTCATCAAGACAAATCACATCCATGCCATCTATCCGGGCTCCTCAACGGCGCATTGGCGGTTCACCGAAAAAGGTGGCCGACAGGTCGTACTCGAGATAATCGGGAAGGAATGCATTTTTTACGAAAATCCTCTTGGTGTAATCACCAATTCCCCATCATTGGACTGGCAACTTACCAATCTCAATAATTATGTAAATCTGCGAAGCGGCAACACTGGAGAGTACGAAATCGGGGACATGATAATGAAGCCTTTCGGTGGAGGCAGCGGAATGATAGGACTCCCTGGGGACCTCACTCCCCCATCCCGTTTTGTGAGAGCTGCTTTTTATCAAAGCACAGCCCCAATTCTGGATAGTAGCCGTGAGACAGTATTTCAAGCCTTCCACCTGCTCAACAATTTTGACCTGCCGATAGGTATGCAGACTCGGAAAGGAGAAAAGCCAACTGAAATCCCAAGTGCGACCCAATGGACAAGCGCTTCCGACCTATCGGAAGGCAGGATTTATTTCAAAACGATGTACAACAGTACAATACGCTGCATAGACCTTTCTGCCATCGATTTTGCCAAAGTCCGTTATGTAGACGAACCTATGGATATATCCCACCAGCAACCCGTGAGGATGATTAACCCTTAGCCGCTGGCATTCACTTTCGTGAAATTCGTTTAGGACCAGTCGCCAATTCGCTCGCACGTTTACTTTCGTCAAATTCGTTGAGCGCCGGTCGCCAATTCGCTCACGCGGTCTCTTTCGTGAAATTCGTTTAGGACGCGAGGTGCCTCTACAGGGCTTCGTAACGGGGCACCACGTTCTAAATCACAGCAGTTTGCCATGATTTAGAACACCTCCACCGCTCTCAAACGCATAGAATAGGGGTCCCCGTTCTAAACGATTTTCACCACTATCAGGGATGGACGGAAAGTCAGGAAACTGGGATGGCAATAAACCACTATCGGGGATGGACGGAAAGTCAGGAAACTGGGATGGCAATAAACCACTATCAGGGATGGACGGAAAGTCAGGAAACTGGGATGGCAATAAACCACTATCAGGGATGG
>CAZSMO010000019.1:26099-43257 GCA_964608175.1 uncultured Muribaculaceae bacterium
TATCGGGGATGGACGGAAAGTCAGGAAACTGGGATGGCAATAAACCACTATCAGGGATGGACGAAAGAATCGGGAGACAGGAGATGGCAAAAACGCTATCAGAGATGTACTGAAGGGGAGGAAACTGGGATGCAAAAAACCGTTATCGGGGATGGACGGAAAGTCAGGAAACTGGGATGGCAATAAACCACTATCAGGGATGGACGAAAGAATCGGGAGACAGGAGATGGCAAAAGACCATGAGACAGGGACGGACGAAGCCGAACAGCAACTGGCAGGGTTGTAAAAAACCCCGAGGGCAGAACCCTCGGGGATAAATGCAATAATGGATATAGCCTCACCGCAAGGCAGCATCCAAAAAGCAAACATAGCCTACATAAAGGCGTACCTTAAGATGAAGAGGACGGCGAGGACCCAGAGAGTCACCGAAATCTTCTTTGCCCTGCCACAGCAGAGATTAATCAGCACATAACTGACCATTCCCAACATGATTCCCTCGGAAATACTGTAAGTCAAAGGCATAAGCAGCATTGTAAGAAAGGCGGGGACAGACTCAGAGAAATCATGCCAGTCGATATCCTTCACAGGCGCTGTCATCATCACTCCGACAATCACAAGCACCGGTCCCGTAGCTGCAGCAGGAATCGCCAGGAACAAAGGAGAGAAAAACAGCGCAAGTGCGAAACACACTGCGACTGTAAACGAAGTCAGTCCTGTACGACCTCCAGCAGCTACTCCGGAAGCACTCTCGATATAGGTAGTTGTGGTGGATGTTCCGAAAAGAGCCCCCGCGACAGTCGCCACGGCATCAGAAAGCAAAATCTTATTGATTCCGTCCACATTGCCGTCCTTATCCACCATCCCTGACCTCTCGGACACTCCTACCACGGTCCCGATGGTATCGAACATATCAATAAACAGGAAAGTGAACACCACAATGAGCATATCCCAGGAGAGCACCTGACTCCAGGCAAATTTTGCAAAAATGGGTGCAATCGAAGGCGGGGCCGAGACGATACCTCCGAAATGTGTCACCCCAAGCGGAATGCCCGCAAGAGTAATCACCAGGATACTAATCAGAAGGCTCCCCTTTACCTTAAGAATTTCCAGCACGGCGGCAAGCAGAAGTCCGGCAAGAGAAAGGAGCACGGCCTTGTCATGCAGGTTTCCAAGTGCAACGGTGGTAGCCTCACTCGAAACCACGATTCCACAGGATTTCAAGCCGATAAAAGCAATGTACAAGCCGATTCCAACGCTGATTGCCCTGCGAAGACTACGGGGGATGGAATCCACGATAAGTTTTCGGACATTTGTAAGGGTCAGAATTATAAAGAGCAGGCCCTCGATAAATACGGCCGTGAGCGCAAACTGCCAGCTATAGCCCATCCCAAGGCACACGGTATAGACAAAGAAGGCATTGAGCCCCATCCCTGGGGCAAGGGCAAAAGGCTTCTTGGCATAGAGCGACATCACAAGGGTGCCGACTATGGCGGCAAGAGCAGTTGCTGTAAATACGGCATCTATATTCATCCCCTGCCCTTGAAGCGCCGAGAACACGCCCGGATTCACGGCAAGGATGTAGGCCATCGTAAGGAATGTGGTAAGTCCCGCGAGAATTTCGGTCCTGACATTATTCTTAAGCGGGTCGAAGCCAAAGAGTTTATTAAAAAACTTTGTCATAGCAGTTGTACAGTAAACTCTTTAGAATACCCACTTGGCACCGAGACAAGGCCGCACAAACAGTCCCTTACCGGTGCCGAAATTGTATGAGATCTCAACCTCGCCCCCGAGATTCAGGTTGTCAACCCCGAAGAAGCGCCCCACATTGTACCATAGTTGAGGTTCGGAAAGGAATACAAACTGGCTGTCTTCGCCCTTGGTAAAATCGCGCTTGCCATCAGCATCTTCATCATAAGGATACACCGTATGATCCTCTCCCCAGAAATCGGCAAAGCCACTGAAACGGAGTCCTTCCACCCCGAAGAGGTCCTGCATCCCCCAGACAAGAGTGAATTGAAACGGCACGCTTGTACTGCGTTTGGTCCCATCGGGACGCAGGCCTCCCGCATAGTTAATGGTCTTGTACATGGCGGAGAGAGTCAGGGTGTTCTTGAAATCGGAAGAATGCAGGAACCAATCAGCCCCGAAGAGAAAAGCGTTGTTGATGGTGTAGCCATTGTACACTCCCCCATTGTACTCAGCATGCAGACTGAGTGGCGAAAGCTTGCTGTCTTTCCAGAAATTGAGCGAACGCGAAATCTCCATGTAGGTCCCGTTTGGAGCATAGACCTTGTTGTCCGTATCCCGTGAACTGAAATCGTGATCGACAAAGAAGAAAGTACTCCCCCACTTATCCTGGTAGAAGCCTTCAATGGTGGTTGTGACATGCTTTCGGTCCTTACCGAAATCATAGAACACCTGAATGTTGGTCTGCGCACTCATAGTCATAGCTGAGGCGCACAGGGCGGCAAAAGAGGCCGCGAAGACTAATGTTTTGTAAGACATATAGTGATATATAAAGGGTTGTACATCTAAGACAGCTTCCCGAAATTGACGGAAGTGTCGCCTTTGTCATTTTTCCCGAACTCATAATCCTTGCCTGGCAACACGGCATTAAGCACTATCCCTACAATAGCCGCAACGGCAAGTCCGGAGAGAGAGGTAAAGCCTATCGGAATGCTATCCCCTGCCCCATACTTAATCCCTATTGCGAGCACGAGAATGAGGGCCGCGATAATCACATTGCGAGAGGAGGAGAAATCCACTTGATTTTCAACGATATTGCGAATCCCTACCGCTGAAATCATACCATAGAGCACCAGTGAAACGCCCCCAATGGTGGATGCCGGCATACAGGCAATGACCGCGGAAAACTTGGGGCAGAACGAAAGGATAATCGCAAACACTGCGGCTATGCGGATTACCCTCGGATCATAGACTTTAGTCAGGTTGAGAACTCCCGTATTCTCCCCATAAGTGGTGTTGGCCGGAGCCCCGAAAAGGGAAGCCACCATCGTGGCAAGTCCGTCTCCCATTAGGGTTCGGTGAAGACCGGGGTCTTCGAGATAGTTATATCCTGTAGTAGAAGAAATTGCGCACATATCCCCGATATGCTCCATCATGGTAGCAAGCGAAATCGGAAGAATGGCAATAATCGCAGCAAGCACTAAACCCCAGTCGGGATGATTTGCAAGCAGATCAATCGGGGTGTCTTTCATCCTGAAAGGAACTCCAATCCATGCAGCCTCCCTGACCGCAGTGAAATCACAAAGCCCAAAACAGGCCGCTACTGCATATGAAACGATGACAGCCATTAGAATCGGGATAATCTTAATCATCCCTTTTCCCCAGATATTGCAAACTATGATAACCGCTATTGCAAGCAGGGCTATCCACCAGTTGGAATTGCAGTTGGCAATCGCCGAACCCGAAAGCGTCAGTCCTATAGCTATAATAATCGGACCTGTCACAATAGGAGGGAAGAAACGCATCACTTTCTTAACTCCGAATGCTGCAATCAGGGCGGCAAGAACGAAATACATCAATCCCGCAAAGAAAACCCCAATACAGGCGTAGGGCAAGGATTGGGCAGCGGTCAGACCCTGCGCTCCGCCCATCTGTACGACTGTGGCATAGCCACCGAGAAAAGCGAAGGACGAACCAAGGAAGGCAGGCACCTTGAAACGGGTCATCAGGTGGAAGATTAGGGTACCGATACCGGCAAAAAGAAGGGTTGCCGACATCGACAACCCCGTAAGAAGTGGAACAAGTACCGTAGCCCCGAACATCGCAAACATGTGTTGCAGCCCGAGGACCAGCATCTTGCCCTTGCCTAAGAATCTGGCATCGTAGATAGCTTGAGAATTCTTCATGAAAATGGTAATAACTGTTAACTCGAGAGCAAAAATAGGCTTATTTACCCTCCCCTGCAAATATCTTGGAGCGAAGTTTTCAACAGGTTTTCAACAATGAAAGGGCGAGCCCTGACACAGAGACAGATACAACGAGTGGCAAAGGAGGCTTGTCGGGTCAGCCTTCAAACAGATACCTCGCTACCGCCCGCGAGGCACGAATGCCGTCGATTGCGGAGGAAACTATGCCTCCTGAATATCCGGCGCCTTCTCCACAGGGGAAAAGTCCTTCAAAACCAACAGCCTGAAAGCTCAAAGGATTCCGGAGTACTCTGACTGGAGATGAAGTGCGGGACTCCACCCCTATGAGCAAAGACTCATCCGTACAGTAGCCGGGAATCCCCGTACGGGGAAAAGCAGCGCGAAGCCGCTCACTGACAAAGGACGGGAGTCCCTCGTGAAGTGGAGCACTGACAAGCCCCGGGGCATATGAACTCTTCGGCAGAGTTCGAGAAAGGCGGCCCCTGCAAAAGTCCGTCATCCTCTGCGCCGGTGCGGTAAAGGGATGAGCCGAAGGGGTGGTAAACTCCCTTGCAAGCAGGTACATATCCCGCTCCACCTTATGCTGAAAATCCAGAAGCCTGAATGGGGATGTCCCCCCAATGTCCTCGGGATTAATCTGGACCACCACTCCTGCATTTGCCAAAGGGCCGCCGCGCCGCGAATCAGACATCCCGTTAAGCACAATGGTCCCTTCTTCCGTTGATGAAGGGACTATCTCCCCACCCGGACACATACAGAAAGAAAACACTCCTCTTCCCTGCTGCTGAAGGGCAAAGGAATACTCCGCTGCAGGAAGCAGGGGCCCGTCCGAATGAAATCTCACTTTATTGATCAGGCTCTGCGGATGCTCGGCCCTAACTCCAATGGCAAAACCTTTTGCCTGCAATTCGCTCCCCTTTGAAGACAGCATCCTATACACTCCATCGGCACTGTGACCGGTGGCAAGGATTACTGCCCGAGAGTGAAACCTCCTGCCATCTTCGCAGGCAACCTCAAGGCAAGAGTCCTCCAAAGCCCTAATATCCACAACCTTGGCCGAGAAATAATACTCTCCGCCATGCTCGGTCACGCACTTGCGGATATTCTCCACCACCGCCGGCAATTTGTCCGAACCGATATGGGGATGCGCATCATAGAGGATAGTGGGCGAAGCCCCGAAACTCACGAACTGGGAAAGGACAGACATATTGTCCCCTCTCTTGGTAGACCGCGTATAGAGTTTCCCATCCGAGAAAGCCCCTGCGCCACCCTCCCCAAAGCAGTAATTGGAATCAGGATCCAGAATTCCTTCGCACACAAGCCTATCCACATCGGCCTTTCGCTCATGTACATTTTTTCCCCTTTCCAGCACAATAGGCCTGAACCCCAAAGAGAGCAGCTCGAGAGCGGCAAACATCCCTGCAGGACCGCTGCCTGCAACCAAAACACTCTCACAAGCCCGCACGTTCCTGTATTCAGGCAGAGGCAGATGGGGAATTTGCTCCTCAGGAAAATAGACTTCTACCTTGTACCTGTACAGAGGAGCGCTGCCCCTTGCATCTATACTCCTGCGAGCGATAAGTCCTTGAAGATCATTCCTGTGGAAAAGCTTTCGAAGCTCTTTGGATAGAGTATCTTCATCCAAAGGCCGTGAAAGAGGAGTTGAAAGATCAATCTCGCGCATCGCACTGAAATTCTGAAATCCGCGAGACCGGAGCCACATCGAGAGGGCATCTCTCGCCTGCGAGGTAGTGAAAATACCCCGCAACAGCTATCATAGCCGCATTGTCAGTAGTAAACTTAAGCTCCGGCAGAAAGACATTCCAACCCCTGCGCCTGCCCTCTTCAAGCATCCGGGCGCGAAGTCCGCTGTTTGCAGACACCCCGCCTCCTATAGCTATATCCCTGATGCCAGTCTGTTTTGCCGCTTTTATTAGCTTATCAAGCAGAATATCGATGAGGGTTTTCTGAAAAGAGGCGCAGATATCCTCCCTATTATTATCCAGAAATGACGGATCCCCGGCCATTTCGTCCCGCACAAAATACAGAAGAGATGTCTTCACCCCGCTGAAGCTGTAATCAAGACCACCCACATGGGGCTTTGCGAAATGAAAACGTTCAGCATTACCCTGTTTCGAAAGTCTGTCAATGACCGGCCCGCCGGGATAGCCCAGGCCCATCATCTTGGAGCATTTGTCGAAAGCCTCCCCCACTGCATCATCAATGGTCTGCCCGAGGATAGTAAAATCAAGTGGAGAATCCACCCGCACTATCTGTGAGTTGCCACCCGAGACAAGCAGACACAGATAAGGAAATGACGGCTCCCTCACCGGCACATCTTTCTGCCTCACGAAACCTGCCAGAACATGCCCCTGAAGGTGGTTGACCATAACGAGCGGCTTCTGCAGAGAAACCGAAAGAGCCTTTGCAAAGGAGGTCCCCACCAGCAGCGAACCGAGCAGGCCTGGCCCACGTGTAAAGGCAATTGCACTGAGATCGTCCTTATCAATTCCCGCCCGTTTAATAGCCTCGCTGACAACGGGTACGATATTGAGTTCGTGGGCTCGGGAGGCCAGTTCGGGCACCACACCCCCATAGGCCCGGTGCACATCCTGACTTGCAATCACGTTGGAGAGCAGCACCCTGTCACGGATGACTGCAGCTGAAGTATCATCGCAGGATGATTCGATTCCAAGAATAATATCTGCCATAGCGCCGCGAAGTTAGGCAATTTTTTCGTAAATTCGCGGGATTGGGCTTATGTCAGGAAAAAGGGTCTGGAAAGTCATTGCGAGAATACTCGAAGTACTGCTGCTGCTTGTGGCGGTACTTGCACTTGTGCTCCACAACCACTACGTACAGACCCGTCTCGCCGATGCCTTTGTCTCAACTGCTGAAAAGAGCCTGCGCGGGAAGGTCAGTTTTTCGGACATCCGGCTCGTACCTTTCAACACTCTCGTCATCGAAGACCTTATCCTCGTTGAGACCGAACCGCTCACTCCCTGCGACACCCTGGTCTACGCCAAGCGGCTTTCCGCAAACTTTTCCCTCCGCGAATTGTTCCGCATAACAAGACAGAGGGAAGGAGGCCTGACCCTTCGAAGACTAATGGCTGATGGTCTGGAAGTCAATTTCGCTTTCTTTGCCCCGGACGAAGACGGTAATACATTCAACCTCAACCGAATCTTCCGCATAAAAAATACGGACAACAGTATGGAGCCGGAGGAAGTTTTCGACATTTTCAGCATCGGCAGAGTCTCGCTCAAGAACTCCCGCTTCAGGATGAAAAACTTCACTCCGGGTCTGCAGCCCTATTCAGGTCACGGGATTAATTGGGCAGATATGGATTTGGACATTCCGCAGGCCAAAATGCAGAATTTCGGCTACACCGATGGGCGTTTCCACACAGACATCCGAAAATTGGAAGCCACGGACAAATGCGGCTATCGGGTTTGGGCCGAAGGGTACATGGGCATTGCAAAAGGACTGATAGAAATACGGGATGCCCACATCTGGGATGACTTGTCGGATCTGAATGTCGTCAGATACAGCATGCAATACAACGAAGCCGATGCATTCGAAGACTACCTCAACAAGGTAGAAATGAATCTCAAACTGAAGCCCAGCCGCCTTGCAATGCAAACCGTATCGGCCTATGCAGTCGGTATTCTATGTGGCTGTCCTTTGGTCTTTGACCTTGGAGAGGCAAGCGGAAATGGTATAGCCAACGATTTGAAAATAAACTCCCTATCCTTCAATGAGCTCTATAGCGGAATCAGCGGGGATGTGGATTTCTCCATGCACCGCCTTTTCGGCACCGCAGACGACAGCAACATCGATGCGACAATCCGCAGCCTGAATTTCTCCACCGAAGAGATTCAGAAACTTCTCTCGGCTTTAGGCTTAAACGATATTGATATTTCAGACTACGCCAAAGGAGTAAAGGCTGACCTGAGTGGCAGTGCAAACGGCTGGATTGACCATTTGGACAGCAAAGGAACCCTGACAAGCAACTGTGGCAGTATCTCCTTTGAAGCCGCTACGAGGGAGCTTGACCGCAAGGGAGACTTCAGTTTCGATGGCAAAGTCGCCCTCAATGAAGTGGACCTTGGCAGATTCCTGAACACCCCAAGTCTCGGGCAGAGTACTCTCTCCGCACACGGCAGCGGTCGATACGAAGGTAAGATAACTGAAGTAGAACTCGATACCCTATCTCTTGGCAAATTGGTATTCGGCGGTTACCCCTATCAGAATATTCAAGGGAAAGGGAGCTACAAAGACGGACGCTACGATGCTGTAATCACAAGTGATGACCCGAACGCCACTTTCGAACTCACAGGCCGGCTAATCTCCAAAGACGGAACCTACACCTCTGATGCAAAGCTCGATGTCAAGAATTTCGACCTCGAAAAGACTCTTATCGACAGGCGCGGAGGAGGGTCCCTCGTAAAGGGGAAGGTCGACCTGGCTGCATCCCTGGACCCTAGCAGGAACATCCGAGGCTCACTAAAAGCTTCGGATGTCAGCTATTCCACTCTTACCCAGGACGGAAATATCGGGGATTTCTCTCTCGTTTTCTTAGACAGCGCGCAGGAAAGCGATGCAGCAACTACACATATAATGAGGCTTACTAGCCCGAGCTTCGGCAAAATTGAATACCGCTCTTCCCTGCCGGTAAGTTCATTCCCCGAGTTTCTCAAAGGAGCAGTTATCAGCCGTTATGCCCCTTCTGTAACGATGACTGCTTACGACAGTTCGAAGTGGGAGGGACAGAGTTTCTCGGCTGATGCAGTCCTGTTTGACACCCAAGATCTCCTGCTCCCGCTTAAAACCGACCTCTATATCGCCAGAGGGACTAATTTCTCCTTGAAACTTCGCAAGCGAGGCCGGCTTACTTTCGACTTCGACTCGGATGTACTCCGCATCGGGGATTCCCGCCTCAAAGACATCCATCTCGCGGCAGACAATTATTCAGGACCTCTTCGCCTGCGCAATGTAGGCGGGGCTTCAGCCTCGCTCCCAAACCTCAATTTCACCGATATCGAACTTGGAATAACCGCTGCTGCCGATACTTTCAGCCTGGACTTGTTTACAAACGGGGACAAAATCCAAAAAGCCCTCATTTCCCTAGGAATAGCCCTGCAAAGAACTCCCCATGAGGACCTTTGCATTAGAGGCACATTTGGAGAATCTGCGGTGGGCTTTAACGATACGGTTTGGAGAATAAAGAGAGGCAGTGCCAGCTACGACAGTTCCGGAAGCCTGAATCTGAAAGATATTGGGATGTACAGTGGAGAACAGAGTCTCGATGTCAACGGTGGTATTTCGACCGTCACTCCTTCGGAATTGAGACTTAAGCTCGACCGCTTTGACCTGTCTTCCCTCAGGAATTTCATCCATAGCGAGACTTTTCCGTCCATCAGTGGACATCTGAGTGGAGATGGCAGCTACCGGACTCCGATAGGAGATAATACCGGGTTGGAAGTCAATCTCTATACGGATATGCTGAGTCTCGGGGGCTCTGAGACAGGAACTCTGTCAGTCAACGCCATCTACGATGATGAGGACGAGCGTCTGCATTTCAATCTGATTCACAGGAACCCGATAGGCCTTGAAGATATCAAAGTACGCAAGGAAGAATCCAGTGCAGACCTTACATCGGCAGCCAAAAACTTACAGGCAACGATAAATTTCTCGGGCTTTGACCCTGCTCTTTTCACTCCTTTCGTCAAAGACTTAGCAGAGCTTGAAAGTGGAAGCATAGATGGCAAAGTCTATGTCGGCTACGACTTTACTTCTCGTAATCTCGATATCTCTCGCAGCTATCTCACTGTATCTGACTTTTTTACCCTAATTCCAACTGGAATCCGATACAAGCTCGGAGCCGATTTGAGAGGAGACTCAAAGGGACTGGAGATACGCTCTCTCACCCTCGATGACAATGCCGGCGGAAATGCGAGGCTCAGCGGTCGCCCTGAAGCGCTGACTGCCAGTCTCAGAAATCTGCTCGTAGTAAGCCCTTCGGGAAAATCCGAACTTTTCGAAGGCAACTTACGACTTAGCGGGAATGCAAACATGGCGGGAAACGACGGGCGGGAATACCGGCTCAAGTCGAATCTCTCAACCCAGGGAAGCGGGAATCTCAAAATCTTTATCGGGGACTTGGGTACGAGCGAGACCTCTACCGTCTTCTACCTCAGGTCCACGGACAGTGAAGCTGAAGAAGACCAGAGGGAGAGCGCCTATCTCCAGGCCAGGGCCGAGCGGAAGAGACGGGAACAGGAATTGGCAGAGGTCCAGCACAATCGCGGACTTCACTTCATAGCAGATGTATCTCTCACCACAGGCCCGGAAGTAAGTCTCGGTGCTGAACTTGCGGGTACAGGAGATATTGCCATATCAGTAAACGGAGCCGGCACGGTGAATTTGGACTACGACAGTGAGACTGAAGGCGTTTCTCTTGGAGGGGACTATACTGTAAACGAAGGTGATTTCAAATTCAGCGCAGCAAGTCTTATCAGTAAGGATTTCAGCATCAGCAACGGCAGTTCGCTTCGCTTCTCAGGGGACGTAATGGATACTGATCTGGACATCACTGCCAACAACACCGTTAAAGCCTCCCTCGGGCCATTGATATCGGACACAACCTCGGTGTCCACGAGAAGGGATGTAATCTGCACCATAACCGTCAGTGGGAAGCTTCGCGAGCCTCAGTTAAAATTTGGAGTCGATATTCCGAATCTCGATCCGACAACCGCGGCCCTAGTCCAGAGTGAGCTCAACACCGAAGACAAAGTCCAGAAACAATTCCTCGCCCTCGTTGCGACCGGTTCGTTCGTCCCCTCCAATCAGAGCGGTGTCACCAACCAGTTAAGCACCTCGCTGCTGTACTCCAGTCTGGCTTCATTTGCTTCCGGCCAGCTCAACAGCATACTCCAAAGTGTCGGAATCCCTGTAGATGTCGGACTCGGGTACACCCAGAACGAGGCCGGCAACAACATCGTGGACCTCAATGTCTCAACCCAATTCTTCGGTAACAGGGTCGTAGTCAGCGGGACCGTTGGAAACCGTCAATACAGTACAACCAGTTCAGACAATGTCGTTGGTGACATAGACATAGAGGTCAAGCTTGATAAAGCCGGACGATTCCGCACCAAACTTTTCTCACACTCCGCTGATGACTATACCAACTATCTCGACAACACCCAGCGAAGCGGCATTGGCGTATCGTATCAGCGGGAATTCAACAGCATCAGGGATTTCATAGGCGAAATCTTCCGAAAGAACCGCAATGAAGAAATAGCAGAGGAAGCGCGCAGGCGCTCTTCCATTACCACAATCCAGATTCAATGACATTCGGCAAACTGTATTTAATTCCAACTCCTCTTGGAGAAATTCCGCCCCAGACCTGTCTGACACCCACCGTCCTGTCCCTAATTGGCAGAATCGACACTTATGTAGTGGAGAACGAAAGGAGTGCGCGTCGCTTTCTTTCAGCAGCGGGGCGTAAAGGCGAAATCGGAAGCCTCACTCTTCGCGAGCTCAGCGAACACAGCAGAGATGCGGATGCAGTCGGACTCCTGCCCCTTTTTGAAGATGGAAACGATGTGGGTCTAATCAGCGAGGCCGGGCTTCCTGCCGTAGCCGACCCTGGCGCCGCTTTAGTTTCGCTCTGCCAGGAGAGAGGAATCGAAGTCCGCCCCCTGATTGGGCCGTCGTCTCTAATGCTGGCCCTCATGGGAAGTGGACTCAATGGACAGGATTTTGCTTTCAATGGTTACCTTCCTGCCAAAACGGAGCAGCGACGCCGCGCGATAAAAGAGGTCGAAGCCGAGAGTGCAAGGAAAAACCGAAGCGAAATCTTTATCGAAACCCCCTACCGCAACGGTGCGCTTCTTGCCGACCTGCTCTCTATCTTAAGGGATGATACCCGTCTGTGCATAGCCTGCGATCTCACTTTGGAAAATCAGTTTATCCGTACGAAAAGCATAGCCGAGTGGAAAAAGGACAGCCCCTGTATCGGCAGAAGGCCCTGTGTCTTCATTATCCTTGCAAAGAGATGAAATCCACACTTGAGATTAAGGGCATGACGTTTTTCGCCCACCACGGCTGCTATCCTTTCGAAAGGGAGAAGGGTGGAGACTATCTCGTGGATTTCGCCTGCGAACTGCCTAGTCTCCCTTCAGCGGATGAAATAAGTGAGACTGTGGACTGCGAGCAGGTCTACAAAATTGTAGCAGAGGAAATGTCCGTTCCCTGCAATCTTATCGAGACCCTTGCCCAAAGGATAGTATTCGCCCTGCAAAGAGACCTTCCTCAGCTCAGGCATTTCAGTATAAAAGTAATCAAACTCAACCCTCCCCTGCCCTCTCAGACAGGAGAGTCCTCCGTAACCGTTGAAGTATGAAAGCTGCATTCATCACACTCGGCTGCAAGCTCAATTTCGCCGAGACATCCACCTACGAAAGAGGCTTCATAGAGGCTGGGGCAGAAGTAGTCCCATGGAAGGAAAAGGCTGACCTATACCTGATTAACTCCTGCGCTGTCACCTCCACGGCTGAAGCCAAATCCCGCAATATGATGCACCGCTGCAAGAGAATCTCCCCAAACTGCCGGATAATCGTGACGGGCTGCAGCGCCGAATTGCATCCGGAAGCCTTCGAAGGTGCCTGGAAGATATTTGGAAGCAGGGAAAAGGGACATTTGGTAAGGGAGTGCGTGGACGAACTGGTCTCGGAAGGTCTGTTAACGCCTAAAGAAGGGATTGAGGAGCAGTCAAATAGGGTATTTGCCGCCTTCAGCAGTACCGAAAGGACAAGGAGCTTTCTCAAGGTTCAGGACGGCTGCGACAACTTCTGCGCCTACTGCACCGTCCCGCTGGCACGAGGCCATAGCCGTAGTCTGCCCCTCGAGCAGTGCCTTTGCCTAGCCCGCGAAATTGCCTCCAGAGGATTCAGGGAAGTGGTAATCACAGGGGTAAATACGGGAGACTGGGGACGGGACTTGGGGCTCAAGTTTATCGGTTTGCTCCAGGCGCTCGACAAAGTTGACGGCATCGAAAGATTCCGCATATCCAGTATAGAGCCCAACCTGCTCAGTGAAGAACTGGTGGATTGGATTGCCTCCGGAACCAAGATTCAGCCCCACTTCCATATTCCGCTCCAAAGCGGTAGCGATGAACTTCTTCGAAGAATGGGAAGGCATTACGACACTGCTCTTTTTGAGCGCAAAATAGAATATATCCGTTCAAAAATGGGCAGTGGGGTGTTTCTTGGAATCGATGTGATTACGGGACTTCCCGGCGAAAACGAAGCAGAGTTCCGGAAAACCTTTGACTTTCTTTCAGCTTTGCGACCCGCCTTTATCCATTGCTTCCCTTACTCAAAGCGGGAAGGAACGCGGGCGGCAGAGATGCAGGATCAGGTTGACGAGGCGGTGAAAAGGGAGAGAGTGGCAAAGATAGAAGAACTCTGCGCTACCCTGCATGAGGATTTTGTCCGCTCCCAAAAGGGTACAAGGCAGAAAGTGCTTTTCGAAAGCAGGGAAAAAGACGGCATGATGAGCGGGTACACAGGCAATTACATAAGAGTAAGCCGCCCCTATGACCCTTCTCTTATAGGACAGATAGTGGATGTCGAATTATGAAAACACGAATGACTTTTCTAGGTACGGGAACCTCCCAGGGAGTACCGATTATAGGCTGCAAATGCGGAGTCTGCGCTTCGAAGGACCCCCGCGACAAAAGGCTTCGTGCCTCGGTCCTCATTGAGTATGGGGGCCTGAATATCGTGGTAGACTGCGGCCCGGACTTCCGCCAGCAGATGCTGCGTGCCGGAGTGGACCACCTTGATGCCGTACTCCTTACCCACCAGCACAAGGATCACACCAGCGGAATTGATGAACTCCGCTCCTACAACCTCATCGAAAAGAAAGCAGTAGGCATTTGGTGCGAGGAATACGTAGAGAAGGCTATCCGCCACGACTACGACTACGCCTTTGCCACGCCCAAATATCCCGGCTCCCCCGAGTTAAGGCTTTATCGTATCAATGGGAAGCACCCTTTCAGGGTCTTTTCAAACGCCGCACAGCCCAGTCTGACTTGGACAAGCGGAAAGGGTTATCGGGTGAAAGAGGCGGATCAAAAAATAGCAGTCCCCTCCGTCACAGTCATTCCGATTCAAGGCTGGCACCACAAGGTCAAAGACCTGTCGGTGCTCGGTTTTCGCTTTGGGGACATCGCTTACCTGACGGATATGAATCTTATTGACGATGAAGAATTTGAAAAGCTTCGCGGGGTAAAGGCCGTCACAATCAACTGCGTCAGAAGAGAACCGCATTTTTCGCATTTTTCTCTGCCTGAAGCCCTTGCTTTCTTCGAAAGGGTCGGGGCGCAGCAATCCTATATCACCCACATCTCCCACCTGCTGCCTGCATATGCCGACTTCGACAGGGAACTCCCGCCTTCTGTACACCCCGCCTGCGATGGACTGGTAGTTGAGGTTTAAATTTTCCTGTCAAACTGTTCCAATACAGCAGCAAGATCGTCTTTCGCAAGACCGAGTGAGGGGTCGGCACAGAACACCCTCAACTGTTCTATGCCTGCATCGGGATGTCCCGAGAGCCAGGCGGCAATTTTGGCTTTGCCTTCCTTTTTCCTGCGCCTGCATACATCGCAGATTCCGCAGGCAGGAGCATCCTTCTCCCCAAAATAATCCAGGAGGAAAGAAGAGCGGCAGCAATCATTTTCCCTGACATAGTCCGCCATTCCGGATGCCCTTTCTCCAGCAAGATTTCGAAGCAAGGCATAACGCTCCGGCTGCAAATCCATGTTCCCGGGGCGCAACCTCGAATGCAGGAGAGTGACAATTGTAGAATTGTCCGAAGGGATGTAGCGGATTACATGCTGCACTGAAAGATCATAAAGCAATTGCCTCAGCTTTGGCACATTCACTCCCAATTTTGCCGCCAGTCTGTCTTCATCCACCGGCACGGCAAAGGAGAAAATCCCTGTATAGAGTCGCATCAGTTCCTCTATAAGCCTGACTTTCAAAGAGTCACCGAGATCTATTTCGTAGAGTTGGGTCCGCTCGGGAATTATCTTAACCCTCGTTGGGATATCCACATCCTCGCTATAGAAGATATGCCCACAACTTTGCAGATAGGACAGGGCATAATGGACGCGACTGAGCGGAAGCGAGAAATGGGTGCAAAACGCCTGCTCATCGAAACGAATTTCCCTCCCCTCCCCCGTCTCATAGGTTATATTCGAGAACATATGGATTTTCTGGTAGACATCTTCGATGAAGTCCAAGGGAGGAAAGGCAGCTTCGAGAAGCTCATCAAGCCTGTCGATATCCCTACTGTTCCAAAGGAGCACCGCATAGGAATCTTTTCCATCCCGTCCGGCCCGACCAGCTTCCTGAAAGTAGGCTTCAGGACTGTCCGGCAAGTCGTAATGCACTACAAGTCGCACGTCACTCTTGTCAATCCCCATACCGAATGCATTGGTACACACCATAATGCGTATTTTTCCTTCTTTCCAGTCATCCTGCAGGACACTCCTGCGACAAGACGAGAGACCGGCATGATAGGCGCGTGCATCGATTCCCATCCCTTGCAGCCATTCCGCCAGACTTTCGCACCCCTTTCGGCTTCGAAGATAGACTATTCCGCTGCCTTTTACGCTATTGCACACTCCAAGGAGCTGTCCCCGCTTGTCTTCCGTGCGCCTTACCACATAGCTCAAGTTGGCCCTGCTGAAAGAAGTCTTGAGCAGAAGCTTCTCCCTGAAATGGAGTTTCTCCATAATGTCCCCGCACACCTGCGGGGTGGCCGTTGCGGTAAGAGCCATTACAGGGGCGCTGACTTTACCCCGAAGTTCTCCTATTTTGAGGTATTCAGGGCGAAAATCATAGCCCCACTGGGAGATACAGTGTGCCTCATCGACCACAATCAGGCTGATGGGCAGAACCTCCACATAACTCTGAAAAAGTCTTGTCGAAAGACGCTCGGGCGAGAGATAGAGGAACTTGCACTCGGCATCGTAAGCAGCATTGTTAAGAGCCAAATCCACCTCCCGTCTGTTGAGCCCTGAATGCACGGCAATCGCCTTGATGCCCTTGTCGGAGAGATTTCTGATCTGGTCTTTCATCAAGGCTATCAAAGGGGTAACCACCAAGGCAAGGCCGTCCATCATCATGGCCGGGACCTGGAAACATACGCTTTTCCCCCCGCCGGTTGGCAGCAAGGCAAGCACATCGCGTCCCTGCAGGGCTGCATCTATGATGCTTTCCTGCATCGGGCGGAAGCTTTCGTAGCCCCAATATCTTCTAAGTATATCAACTGGCTTCATTTTTGCAAAAATACCAATTCGGCGCGATTTGCGTATACAATTTTTTATGTTAAATTTGCGGCCGAATTGCAGAAACAACTAATTTATCTATAAATCATGTCAAAAATTGATCTCAGCAAGTACGGTATTTCCGATGTAAAGGAGGTTCTGTACAATCCCACTTACGAGGTTCTCTACAACGAAGAGACCAAGCCCGGGCTTGAGGGCTTTGAGAAAGGTCAGGTGACCGAACTCGGTGCCATCAATGTGATGACAGGAGAGTTCACGGGCCGTTCCCCCAAAGACAAATACATTGTCATGGATGAGAACTCCAAGGACACTGTCTGGTGGAACACCCCAGAGTATCCCAATGACAACCACCCGATGAGCGAAGAGGTTTGGGCAAAGGTTCGCGATCTTGCCCGCAAGCAGCTCAGCGGCAAGAGACTTTTCGTAGTGGACGGCTTCTGCGGCACCCATAAGGACACCCGCATGAAGGTCCGTTTCATCATGGAAGTTGCATGGCAGGCCCACTTCGTGACCAATATGTTTATCCGTCCTCAGAATGAGGAAGAATTCGAGCAGGAGCCCGACTTCATCGTCTACTGCGCCTCCAAGGCTGCCGTTGACAATTACAAGGAACTCGGACTGCGCAGCAGCACCTGCATCGCTTTCAATGTCACTTCCAAAGAGCAGGTTATCCTCAACACCTGGTATGGCGGTGAGATGAAGAAGGGTATGTTCTCCATGCAGAACTACTTCCTCCCTCTCAAGGGCATTGCTTCCATGCACTGCTCCGCCAATACCGACATGAACGGCGAGAACACAGCTATCTTCTTCGGCCTCAGCGGCACCGGCAAGACCACCCTTTCGACCGACCCCAAGCGTCTGCTTATCGGTGATGACGAGCACGGCTGGGACGACAAGGGAGTGT
>CAZSMO010000020.1:0-42834 GCA_964608175.1 uncultured Muribaculaceae bacterium
CCCTCCTTTTAGAGTAGGGCTATAATACTTAATATGTTAATTATTAATAACTTACAGGGAAATGCAAGCTCGCGGTGGCTCCAAAAACTCTGGTGGCGTTTATTCAAGGAGTTCCGCAGACACCCGCAAGCTCGCGGTGGTTTCAAAAACTCTGGTGGCGTTTATTCAAGGAGTTCCGCAGACACCCGCAAGCTCGCGGTGGCTCCAAAAACTCTGGTGGCGTTTATTCAAGGAGTTTCCTATACTGCCTCGCGACAGCTTTCCAAAACTACTGCAGACTTTCCAGCAAGTCGAGCACGCGTTTGCGATTCTCCTCGATTGTAGGGGCATCGGCGTCAATCTCATGGTATTTGCCGCGGGCCCTGTAGTAGTCGATGAGGGGTTCGGTCTGGCTGTGGTAGGTGCGAATCCGGTTGTCTATAATCTCATCGGAAGCATCATCGGCCCGACCTTCGATTGCAGCGCGGCCCTTGATGCGGGTGTGAACCAGAGAGTCTGGAATCATCAGAGAAATCACTGCAGTGACTTCTTCACCGCGTTTTGCAAGCATCTCGTCAAGATCCTTGGCCTGGGTGAGAGTGCGGGGAAAGCCGTCCAAAAGGAAGCCACTAACTCCATTTACGCTGTCAAACTTTGACTCTATCATGCCCTCCACTATAGAGTCGGGGACGAGATTGCCCTTATCGATGAGAGATTTGGCATGCAGACCAAGTTCTGTACCTTCAGCGATTTGTTCACGAAGGAGTTCGCCCGTAGATAAGTGGCAAAGATTGTACCTTTCGCGAACTGCGACAGCATGTGTGCCTTTTCCAGCCCCGGGAGGGCCAAACATAATGTAGTATTTCATCTATTTGTCCTTAAGTACATAAATATCATTGAGATTGCGTCCAAGCTGGTCATAATCCAAGCCGTAGCCGACTATGAAGCGGTCTGGAATCTCCAGCCCCACATAATCCAGTTTGAGGTCCTGCTTGTAGACCGTGGGCTTGAGGAGCATAGTGCAAATCTCGATTTCTGCTGCACCGGCATCTTTGAGCCTGCCGACAAGGTAGGTCATGGTAGTACCTGTATCAACGATGTCTTCGCAGATAATTACTTTGCGGCCCTTGACGCTGCCTGTGATGCCGGTAATCTCCCTGATGTGCCCGCCGGAACTGGTCCCGCTGTAGGAGGCTACACGGATGGTCATCAGTTCAAGGGGAAAATCGAGGTGCTTCATCAGTTCACCTGTAAACATAATCGCCCCGTTAAGGACGCAAAGGAGAATTACGGGGGATTTTTCGCCCCGATGAGTGGAATTGACCTCGTCGGCAAGCCGTCTGATGGCCTTTTCAATGTCCTTGCCCTCGATGTATGGGACAAAGCTCTTGTCGTGAAGGGTAATGCAGTCTTTCATTGAGAAAAGATTTGCGCGCAAAGATAAGAAATTAATCTTAATCGGCAAGTATTTGGAATTGTGGAGAAAGGGAAGTATCTTGCGGAAAACTTACACTATGAAACGTCTTCTTCTAGTCGCTGCGTATGCGACACTGTTCTGCCTGCCCGTATTGGCTCAATCTGCGGATGATTTTGCAAGCCGGGTGGTCCGTATCGTTGGAGCTGCTTCCATTGAGGATTTGAATGAGGATGTATTGAATCACTTTGAACGGCTGTCCGCCCATCCGATTGATATTAATCATGCGGGAAGACGGAAGCTCCTCTCCTGCGGGCTGTTTTCATTCTATCAGGCCTGCGCAATTGTTGAGTATATAACCCACGACGGAGACATACTCTCTCTTGCTGAGTTCTCTGCCATAGATGGCATTGGAGAGGAATATGCAAAGGCCCTGGCCCCTTTTGTCAGATTTGAGGGAGGCATGCAGCCTGATAAAGGAAAAAAGTTCACCGGCGAAGGTCGGATGCGATACAGGCTTAAGAGTGGAATTTCGAGTCAGAGCTTTAAAGGAGCTTTCGCCTTTGGAAAGTATGCGGGAGCAGTGTCTGAAAAGAATGGAAAAATCGCCTGCGCAAATCTCGCAATGGAAGGGGATGGACTGCTTAAACGCCTGATAGTAGGGGATTTCAATGCAAAATTTGGGCAGGGACTATTGTCCTGGACTGGGTTCTCAATGTCGACCTTGTACACTGTAGGAGCTTTCGGGAGGACCCCCTCAGGACTTGCCCCGTCTAATTCACTCAATGCTGCTTCTGCAAAGAGGGGGATAGCCGTAGAATTTGGGAAAGCCAATCTCTCGTCAAGTCTTTTTGCTACTGTTTCAGGCGAGCAGCTCTTCTCTGTTGGCTATCTTGGCCGGTGGGGAAGCGTGTCTTTGCAGGCCTGTCATGGCGAAAAGATGTCCTATTCGGTGGACTGGAGAGGGACAGTAAGGAAATTGACTCTTTTCGGCGAACTGGCTTCAATTGATGGGAAGTCTGCTCTTTGCAGCGGGGCATGGTATAATCGCGCCTACCTCGCAAAGGCAGGCGTGCTCCTAAGGCTCTCCTCCAACGAGGCTGCGCTGGCGTTGGGCTATGAGAATCGAAATTTCAGTTTGACTTCTGAAGCGATACACAAGGAGGAAAAGGCTCAGGATCGGATTAAGATAGTCAGTATGTGGCACCCAAGCTATAATTGGAAGAGGATACTTTTCGAGCCGACGCTGAGAATTAATGGAAGATTCTATGCTGGGAAGACTCCGAATCGCTTTGACTGCAGGCTTACTTTCAAACTCACAAAAGGCAAATATCAGGCAAACTGGCGTTCGGATGTGGTCCGGTGTGAGGCAACGGGCTTCCTGTCGTATTTGGAAGCGGGGTATATGAAGGAGAAAACTACTGTTAGTGCAAGACTTGGGCTTTTCGACGCACCGGCATGGAAGCAGAGGGTCTATGTCTGCGAAAGAGATGTCCCGGGGAGCTTCAATGTGGTGGCTTACTACGGAAAGGGGTACTTTTTCTCCCTGTATGGGAGGTGGAAATGCATTGCAGCCAGGTTTGGAGTCAGGGTATTCCAAGGCTACAGCCAGCCATCGCGCTACGAACTTTCAGTACAGGCTGACCTGCAGGAAGTTTCCCAAATACTGAAAGGGCGAAAAAAATCAGAATGACAGTCCGAGTGAAAGGCCGAGAGCAGGGGCTGGGGCACCGAGACTTGCGAGGGAATTGTCGGGAGCGATGACGGTGGGGGAGAGGTCAAGCGAAAGGTCATCGGTAATCTCGAAATTGTGCATGTATGCGAAGACATTGGCATCGATGACCTGCAGGAGGTAGCCTGCCACTATCACAAGAGTAGCGTAGTCGCGGTAACGGCGATAGAGATTCTTGTAATATTTGGAGGTTTCAAGGGAGAAATAAGTCGTGTCTTCGTTGTTGTAGATGGTACGGAAGCGCTCGAAATTCCTTTTATAGAGCCGGTGGTAATTGTACCCGCCAATCATAATGCCCCAGTAGATGGGAAGTTTCCAGGCTTCGTGATTGTAAATCTGGCCCAGTCCAGGCACCAGGAGGGAATAGAAAGTTGCCTTGCCGGGGGAAGGGTAGTCGTCAGGCCTGTAGCTGATTACCCCATCGAAGAGAGCTCCCCAATAGACAAGTCCGGCTCCCCAGAATGCATACCTTGCATAGTCGTGCCTGCCTTGGGTATTGAGGTAGATTCCACTCCCTACGCCCGCGGCTATACCACCGTAGACTATAGGGAGTTTCCAATAATCCCGGTTGTAAATCTGCAGCCCCCCAATCAGTACGGCCGAACCCTCAAACATAGTAAAGAGGTCGGTCTGCTGTTTGTGGGTAAGGCCTCCCCAGTAATCCTTGAAAGAAAACAGTTTGTCCGTGCTATCCGCCTGGGCAGGGCTGTCATCGTTGTAACTTTGGGAAAAAGCTTCGCTCTTGAACTGTGCCCTGCCATTGGGACACAGAAACAGTGCGCTCACAAGCAAAAGCGCAAGTGTACAGCAGAGCTTACTTTTTGAGAGCATCTAGGAAATTGCTTATCTCTTTGTCGGATGCAAAGTTGACTGTAAGGCTTCCCTTGCCATTCGGAGTACGCTTCATGGTGATTTTGCCCTTGAAGTATTTTGCCATCTCAAGGCAGAGCTCTCTGTGCAGTTCAGGGACGACAGGAGCAGGGACGGCAGCCGTCTGATTCGCCGGTGCGCCCGGAGACTTGGCCGGCTTAATCTTCTTCTCGAGATCTCTGACATTAAGCCCCTCTGCAATCACCATATCGCAGTATTTCACCTGCAAGGCGGGATCGTCCAGACCGAGCAGGACCTTGGCATGGCCTACGCTAATCTGCCCGAGCTTGAGGTCATGCTGAACCTTGGCTGGGAGATTGAGAAGCCTTAGGCAGTTGGCGATTGAGGAGCGGCTTTTTCCAAGTCTTTCGGACATTGACTCCTGGGTCAGCCCGCATTCGTCCATTAGCCTCTTATAACTCTGTGCCACCTCGATAGGGTCGAGATCCGCCCTTTGGATATTCTCCACAATGGCCATCTCCAGCATCCCCTGATCATCAGCTTCGCGAATGTATGCCGGAACAGTCTTGAGCCCGGCCATTTGAGCTGCCCTAAAACGCCGTTCTCCACTGATAATCTGGTATTTGAGAGGAGAAATTTTGCGAAGCGTAATAGGGGTGATAATCCCGAGGGAACGAATCGAAGAGGCCAGGCCCTCAAGTTGCCCTGCATCGAAAGACTGTCTCGGCTGATAGGGATTGGCTTCAATCTGCCCGACTGGAATCTCAACGCTTGAGACCGAAGCAGGACGTGCAGCTCCTCGAAGCTCATCCGCAGTAGGTGCTCCGGAAAGGATGGCACTCAGCCCCTTGCCTAATCCTCTGCTTGGCTGACTCATTGTTTGCCTTCATTTTTGGCCAGAACCTCCCGAGCCAACCTGATATAATTGTCGGCTCCGGTACTGTTGGCCTCATACAGGATAATAGGTTTGCCGTAGGACGGAGCTTCGGAAAGCCGAATGCTGCGCTGGATGACGGTATCGAAGACCATCGTCCCGAAGAGCTCCTTCAGCTGGCTCGCTGCCTGGGAGTGCAGTTTGGTCCTGCCATCGTACATGGTTATGACAAAGCCTTCGATGTTTAGCGAAGGATTACTTCCGTTCTGGACCAAACGAATGGTCTGAAGCAGTTTCCCGATGCCTTCAAGAGCGAAAAACTCAGGCTGTACAGGAATCATCACGCTATCTGCAGCTGTCAGGCAATTGACGGTAATGATGCCAAGCGACGGAGCGCAGTCGATAATGATGTAGTCGTAGTCATCTCTGATAGGGGCGAGGGCCTTCTGAAGGATGTGGTCCCGCTCGGGTTCGTTGATGATTTCGATTTCGGCTCCCACCAGATTGATGTGGGAGGGGAGCAGCTTCAAGTTCGCCAGCTCGGTCTGTACGATGGTGTCTGCTGCAGCGACCTGTCCTATTATTACTTCATACAGAGTATAGCCCTTGACAGATTCGGGGTCGAAATTGAGCCCCGATGTGGCATTGGCCTGAGTGTCTGCATCAATGATGAGGACTTTCCTGTCGAGAATTGCAAGTGAAGCTGCCAGGTTAATGGCGGTAGTGGTTTTCCCGACACCTCCTTTCTGGTTTGCTATCGCGATTATCTTTCCCATAGACTACAAAGATACAATTTTTTGGCATACTTCTTTGCGATAAGTGAAGATTCAACATAGAAGTGCAACGTTGGCAGGCAGCCTGCCAACGTTGAGCGGGTCAAGGAGCGACACAAAAAAGGGAACCCATGGCGGGTTCCCGGAAGTCAATTAACTTTGTGTTGCATGAAGTACAAACAATTGACCCGAGAGCAAAGATACGCAATCTATCTGGGTCTGCAAGAAGGGGACACCATCACAGTTATTGCTCAACGCATAGGTGTCAACAAATCCACAGTAAGCGGGAAATCCATCGCAACAGCAACAGCCATGGAAGGTACAGCTGGAAGATTGCCCATGAGCGAGCGAAGGACAGGAAAGAGCGTTCGCCGGGCAACCATGCGCTCAAGGATGAGTTTTTCAAGAATTTGTTGTAATGTTGCACTTGCTTCTTGACTCTGCATAAGTCATTTTAGAGGCATATAATTTGGAAAATTTGTCAAAGAGCATTTACTTTGTATTTAATCGAATCTAAACCTGTCCCTATGCCAAGTATAAAAGACGAATGGTATATAATTGTTAATCCCCATGCAGGATCGGGCAAAACGATGCGACAATGGGTCCCGGCAGAAAACAAACTCAAAGAACTGGGCGTTCCTTTCTATACGGTCTATACTACACACCGCCAGCACGCGACAGCACTCGCAGGTCTTGCCGCCGGCGAGGGCTATCGCAAGATAATGGCAGTAGGAGGCGATGGGTCCCTGCACGAGGTCTTTGACGGGGTTCTGAAGTGGTGTGAACAGACTGGGACCAATCCCATTGAATTTCTCATTGCCGTGGCCCCAATCGGGTCAGGCAACGACTGGATTAAGGCTTTCGGGGTACCTCGC
The DNA here is from genome assembly GCA_964608175.1 of uncultured Muribaculaceae bacterium. Classification (GTDB taxonomy): domain Bacteria; phylum Bacteroidota; class Bacteroidia; order Bacteroidales; family UBA932; genus Cryptobacteroides. Next base: position 6,479 of record CAZSMO010000020.1, read on the forward strand.
GATGTGATGAAAGTCGTTGACATAGTGGCGAAGGAGACCTGCGTGGAGGAAGATGTGGTGAGGGTTACGCTATCGGGTGGAGTCGTCTCCTATATGGCTAATATCGGTGGAATCGGCTTTGACTCCCACGTCTGCGAAAGGGTTAATGCGCAGAAAGAACGGGGTAAAAGAAGTTCCAGAATTTATTTTAACTCGTTGATTTACAATGCACTGCATTCGCGTACCTACGCTGTGGATTTCTATCGGGATGATGAGCTGGTGTATTCTGGCGAAGTCCTTGATATTGCCTTCGGTAATGGGCCTTACTGTGGGGGTGGGATGCGGCAATGTGTCTTGGCGAATCCCTCCGATGGCATTATCGATGCAGTGATAGTGCCAAAGCTCAAGCTCTCCACCGTCATGCGTGAGATTCCGCGTGTGTTGAACGGCACCCTGGACAAATCCAAAAACATCCTCTATGTCAGGGGTCACAATTTCAAAGTTGTCCCTTTGGATGCGCGTTCTGCCGATATAATGGAAATCGATGGAGAGATTGTTGGCAAGCTCCCCATCGAAATCAGTCTCTTGCAGGGGCGAAAAATACGGGCCCTTGCAAATCTATATTAGATCATCAGCGCTGCAACGAGCGAAAGAATCGCGTAGAATTCCGGCAGAGCGGCGTAGATCATGGTGTTGGTCATGACATCGTGTCCCTGACTGATACCTATGATACCGTTTGCGCAGACCTGTCCCTGACGGATTGCAGAGATCATGCAGACAAGGCCAACGGAGATTCCTACTCCGAAGAGGAGGGCCCCCTGCTCTGCAAAGTCCTTTCCGAGCCACATCAGGAAGGCTACGAAACCGTAAAGTCCCTGGGTTGCGGGTAGAGCCGAGAGAATCATATAGCTGGAAGACTTCTCAGGGTTTTTCTTGAGGGCTCCTTCAGCGGCATTGCCTGCGATGGTAGTCCCAATGGATGAGCCGACTCCGGCAAGACCGAGCATCAGCCCGAGTCCGAGATAACCAAGAATTAGATTGAGCATAATTGAATTTGTTATTTTATTGTTTATTATTCAAAGGGTTGTATTTGAGTCCGTTACCTTCGTAACCGCTGTTTTTGAAGAACTCCACGAAGTTAAGCCTCAAGGGGTGCACGAATGCGCCCAGGCAGGACATCAGCAGGTTGAGGATATGACCTATGAGCAGGATTATCACGAAAGGGAGCCACTGCCAGGTCGGGTTGGTACCGAGAAGCAAGGCGGCGAGGTTATTGAAAGCGGCTCCGAGCATGCCTCCTGCAAGTCCAAGGGCATACAGGCGGATGTAACTGAGTACATCACCCAGCAGGCCGGTGGCCATCTGATAAGTGTCCCACACCCCAACTCCGACATTGAGTAGGGGATTGCGCCCTATCTTGTTGAAAATGAATATTCCAAGGGCGGACACTGAAGCAATCCCGATAATAATCCATTTTGCAACAGGCTCCGGAATGAATTTGAGCATTCCCAAGGCCAGCACAATGACGCTTCCCACAATCAGAGTAGTCCAGCCGAGAGTGCCGAGGTTGTTCTTAAATCCTGTTCGGCGAATTGCTCCAACTGTCTTGATGATCATGGCGAGGCAGATGTGGAAGACCCCGATAAAGACGGCACCGGCCATCTTGGCATCGTAGCCTGCGATTGTGCCTTTAATCATCACTCTTTTAAGCCAGGCAGGTACCCAGGTAGCGGCGACGAGGTCAATTCCGAAGAAGGTTCCAAGCACAATTCCCACAAAGAAAGTGGCTGCACCGAGTACCATTATAAGTTTGCCGAGGCCTTTAAACATTCCTACTTTAATCCAGCCCTTTTCTTCGGCAAGCCCGAAGAGGATGAGTACGAGTCCGTAACCGGCATCTCCCATGCAGATTGCAAAGAAGAGCATGAAGAAGATTGCGAGATAGGGGGTAGGGTCAAATTCATCATAGACCGGCATCCCATACATCCCCGTGATGGGCTCGAAGAGTTTTGCGAAGGCATTGTTCCTGAGCTTAATAGGAGGGTTATCCTCGGCTTTGGCCTTTTCGCTGACCCAGTACACCGGCTCACTTTCCAAAGCCTTTTCGAGGGTCTCCCTGCATTCTTCCGGAATAAAGCCCACGAATACACAGAGGTAGCCTTCGGCGGCATTTTCTCCTTTGGTGGAAGCAAGGTAGCGGTCGAGCTCTACCGAGAGGGATGACAGCTGGGCTTGAAGCGCTGGTATATCCTTTTTCCGCTGCTGAAGAGTCTCGGTATACCGGGCTATTTCCTTGTCGAGGGAGGCTATTTCATTTTCAATCTGATCTGCACTCCTACCGGGGGCAGGAATCGGTTTGAGAGGGAAGTCATCTCCATTTACCGTGACAAAGTACACATTGCCATCAAGGCGGGTAATCTCCTGCAGCGCGTAGTTTTCCGCCCATGAAGGGTCGAACTTGCGTTCACTTACGCTATGGAAAGCAAAATTCAAACCCTTGTCAGTGAGGTTTTTGAGGGCAGCAGGGTCGAAGACTCCCCACACACTGACATTCTTTGCTTCCGTTTCAAGAGACTTCTTCTCCGCCTGAAGGGACCGCAGATGGTCATCCACCCCGCTCTCAATCCTTGCAATGCGGGTTTTGAGCTCGGAAATCTTATCAAAAAGCCCTATGGAGGTCTCGTCGACAGGTTTTTTCGAGCGAGTGATATCCACTACACCCAGACTTTGAAGCTTCTCCAAAAACTTGTCCTTATCCCTATCCAAGAGGATGAAGGAGTACTTGATCATTTTGTCTACCATATCAGCTTTCCTCCTCCTCTTCGTGACGGGTTTTTACTATCTTGGATGCAGCCTTGCTGAGATTCTCCTCATCCTCCATATATCGCTTAATCTTGCGGATGGCTTCCTGGTAACCGGGAATCTGCACCTTCTCGTAGAGGTTTACCTTCTGGGTGGTCTTCTTGCGCTGCCAGTCGAGAATCCTGCGTCTCTGCTCGTACACTTCACCCATAAGGCCCAGGTAGGTGATTTCCTTGAGTATCCTCACACCATCGGCATACCAGGCGGGCTTGGTAAAGGCGTTGAAAGGCTTGAGCTCGTAGGAAATATCGTCTAACTGAGGGATTTTCACTCCTGCTACCTTTACGGTCGAGAGGGAAACATCCGTAATACGGATAAGCCCTGGCTCAAATTCGTTCCATAAAGCTGCCAGGTAGTCATAACGCTGAAGTGCCGCTTCGACTTCAATGGCGTACTTGTCGGACTCGCTCTTGGCTGCAATCACGCTCACGCGAAGCGCCGACTCCTTGTTCTTGAGGGTCGGAAGCGCAGCCTGACGCACCTTGAGCTGCTTTCCAAGGGCAGTGAGAGAGGTCTTGTTGTATTGAAACTTAATTGCCATCTTTAGGCTTTCTTCCAATATTTGTCAATCAGAGCCTGCCTGATGCCGGTCTCTTCAGGGCTGAAGTATTTGGCGAAGAGCCCCCAGGCTGTGTCAAGCATCTCATCAATCCTGATGTTGACATCGATACTTAAGAGTTTGGTCGCATAATCCTTCGCATAGGCGAGGCAACGCTTGTCGTAGTCCGAAAGGTCGAAGCCGTTTTCGAGCTTGGTCTTGGCATTCTGGGCATCGGCATAAAGCCTCACGCCTGCATTCATGACCTGGGAGTGGTCCTCGCGGGTCTTCTTCCCCTGGACATTCTGTTTGAGACGGGAAAGGGAACGGAACGGGTCTATGATAATCTTGCCGGAGTCAGTGTCTGCACGAAGATAAAGCTGGCCTTCAGTGATGTAACCGGTGTTATCAGGGACCGCATTGGTGATGTCTCCATCGTTGAGCGTAGTCACGGCAATGATTGTAATGGAGCCACCGGTAGGAAGCTGAACTGCCTTCTCGTAAATCTTTGCGAGGTCGGAATAAAGCGAGCCCGGCATAGAATCTTTGGAAGGAATCTGATCCATACGGTTGGACACTATGGAGAGGGCATCGGCATACAGAGTCATGTCCGTGAGCAGTACGAGGACTTTCTCATTCCTGTCTACTGCGAAGTACTCGGCAGCCGTTAAGGCCATGTCGGGAATGAGCAGTCGCTCTACAGGCGGATTCTCGGTGGTATTGACGAAGGAGACAATCCTCTCGAGGGCACCTGCACTTTCGAAAGCGTGCCTGAAGAAGAGATAGTCATCGTTGGAAAGCCCCATGCCGCCGAGGATAATCTTATCCACATCGGCACGCAGAGCCACATCCGCCATTACCTGGTTGTAAGGCTGATCCGGATCTGCGAAGAAAGGGATTTTCTGCCCGGAAACGAGGGTATTGTTGAGGTCGATACCGGCAATGCCGGTAGGAATCAGCTCACTGGGCTGCTTTCTCTTGTAAGGGTTTACGGAAGGTCCGCCAATCTCCCTTTCTTCTCCTTCCACGTCGGGTCCGCCGTCAATGGGGTGCCCGTAGGCATCGAAGAAACGGCCCGAGAGTTCTTCACTCACCTTGAGGGTGGGCGGAGTCCCGAAGAAAGTCACTTCTGCATTGGTAGGGATCCCTTCGGTGCCGGCAAATACCTGCAGGGTCACATTGTCCCCCTTAATCTTAACCACCTGTGCCAGCCGGCCGTTTACGGTAGCGAGTTCGTCATTGGACGCGCCGGGGGCCTTGAGCGTGACGGTGGCCTTGGTAATTGCGCTCAGGCGGGTGTAAACTTTCTGATATGCTTTACTGCTTGGCATTGCTTTCAAGAAGATTGTTAAGTTTCGTTTTGTAGGAGTTGAACTGCTCGCTTTCGAACTGGGAATAGTTCATCTGACGCAGGCAGGAGATGAGACTCTTGAAGTACTCGCGGCACTTCTCGTAGTCCTCGAAGTCGAAATCGCGTTCGCAGATGTCCATGATAAGGTTGAGCATGTATTTCTGCCTGTCCATGGGGCAGAGGGCATCGACCTCGTCGAAAGCATCCTGCTGGAGGAAAGCGTAGTCAATCATTTCGCTCTTCCAGAATGCGATATGGTACGACATCGGCACTCCGTCATCGCCAAGGATATCTATCTGATCCTTCATCTCACGTCCACGGCGGACATAGTTTTTGGCCTTGGTGACGAGATTCACCCAGCCGGGTTCGACCTTGTCATTGAGGTAGGAGATGATTTCGGGATATTCCAAATACTTTGAATACGAATCGATAGGGTTCACCGCAGGGTAGCGTTTCTGGTCTGCCCTGTTCTGTTCGAGGCTGTAGAAGCAGCGGGCGGCCTTGCGGGTAGACTCCGTGACCGGCTCCTTGAGATTGCCTCCTGCAGGGGAAACGGTTCCGATGAAGGTTACGGCTCCGGTCTTGCCGCCTGGCAGGACCACCATTCCGGCGCGGGCGTAGAAGTTGGATATGATGGCCGAAAGGTCGACTGGGAAGGCATCCTGTCCGGGGAGTTCCTCCATGCGGTTGGACATTTCGCGAAGCGCCTGAGCCCAGCGGGAAGTGGAGTCTGCAAGCAGCAGACATCTGAGACCCATGGCTCTGTAGTATTCGCAGATGGTCATTGCAGTGTAGACTGAAGCCTCACGGGCAGCCACCGGCATGTTGGAAGTATTGCACACAATGGTGGTACGTTCCATCAGGTGCCTGCCGGTATGGGGGTCAATAAGCTCCGGAAATTCGGCGAAAATCTCAACCACCTCATTTGCACGTTCTCCGCAGGCTGCCATGACGATTACATCAGCTTCTCCCTGCTTGGCAATCGCGTGCTGGAGCACGGTCTTTCCACAGCCGAAGGGCCCTGGGATAAAGCCCGTGCCACCTTCTGCGATGGGGTCAAAACTGTCGATTACCCTCACGCCAGTCTCCATGACGCGACTCGGGCGAGGTTTGTCCCTGTAGGCCTTGATGGCCACCTTGACCGGCCAGCGCTGCACCATTGTGACAGCATGGTCTTCACCCTGTTCGTCTGTCAGGACAGCGACCACCGTGTCGATGTTGTAGCTGCCGGCATCAATTATGGATTTGACGGTGTATTCTCCGCTGAAGGCGAAAGGCACCATTATCTTGTGGGGGAGCCAGCCCTCCTTGACTTCACCGAGCCAGCTGCCTGCCTCGACCTTGTCCCCGACCTGCGCATGGGGAGTGAAGTCCCAAAGTTTACTGCGGTCCAACGGGTCGGTCTGTTCTCCTCTTTTGAGGAAGACCCCGTCCATGGTGGTCAGATTATTTTGAAGACCATCGTAGATGCTGGACAGGAGGCCTGGCCCAAGGGAGACTTCGAGCATTCGCCCCAGAAATTCTGCCTTGTCGCCCTCCTTTAGTCCACGGGTGCTTTCAAAGACCTGTACCGAGGCGTTTTCGCCACTGACCTTGATGACTTCGGCGAGGAGCCTGGTCCCGGCAAGGTCAATGTAGCAGAGCTCGTTTTCGGCTACAGGACCATCGACCTTGACGGTCACGAGGTTCGATACAATCCCAGTTACTATACCTGTTGTATTCATTACTAGTTATCCTTTATTATACGTTGACTTCAGTTCTTCAACCAATTTTCTAAAGAGAGCACGCCCGCTCTCGGGGTCTAGCCTGAGCCAGCGGGAGACGATTTTCAGCTTGCATTCAAATGCAAGTATGACATCGATATCAAAGATGTCCATTACTGTGAGTTCATCGATTTTCTCCCACATCATTGCATCCAAGCCTCTCTCTCTTTCGAGAATGTCCTGCCCTTCGAGTACGGCCATAACGGCGCTCCTGTCTTCGAAGTCGCGCTCCTCTTCTCCTAGCTTCAGGACATCCTGACCGGCGGGGCGGGAAAGCTGCTCATTGAGATACTCAACGCGACAGTTGCGCACATCGAGGTCGTAGGCGAAATATCCGGAGATGAAATGGTTACGGCTTGAAAGAGCCCGGCGGTAAAAGTCGGCATCAAGTTTGTCCGAATCGAAGCCATTCGAGACGAAATCAAAGAGCTTCAAATCGGAAGCGGATAACTGGCTGCGAATTTCCTCCGTGATGGCATCCGTATCCAGTTCCCCCCTCCAGTCGCTCGTCAGTACCGGCAGGCAGGCTATGATATATTCGTAGTTATTCACCGAAAAGCAGCTTTTTGGTAACGGGACGCAGGTACTCCGCAATCAAGGCTTTGAAGCTCTCATCGCTTAGTGACACATACCAGCTTCCATCGGCAGGTCCGATTGTGAATCCACCAGCTATCTTCTTTGAAAATGAAGCACTTACTCCTTTGCCCAGGCTTGCAGAAAGTTCGTTTTTGACCCAGGCTTCCGTTTGACTCCTGAGTGAAGCCGGAAGCACGAGGGCAATGTCTCCGGACTGCTCTGTAGAGAAATTCCCGGCTACGGCACTGATGATTTCCCTGACGAAGTCCGTATCGCTTAAAGCTTTGTCGACCTTTCTGTCTACCAGAGAGTGGAGCAGGAGGTCTTCAATGTCTTTTTTGGTGCTCTGTAGCGCTTGCTGCGAGGCCATCTTCACATCGGATTCAGCTTTTTGCGAAAGGGAGGCGGCATCGCTCTGTGCCTTTGAGACAATCTCCTGAGCCTGGGCTTTGGCATCGGAGACCGTCTTTTCGGCCTGTGCTTTGGCATCGGAAAGATATTTGTCTCCCTGGGCGCGGCCTTTCTCTAAACCTTCAGCGTAGAGTTTATCCGTGAGTTCCTGAAGTTTACTTTGCATGTTATTTGGATTTAAAATTTGGCGGCACAAAGATAGTCAATATTATTTCATTTTACGATACCCTGATGTGCCGGTTTTAGCAAATCGAATACCGTTTTGACCGGATTGAAGGTCTCGAGGGGCACTTCGATGAAAGAAGTCAGCCAATTTGACATGGACCCGTTCCAAAGTCCCGGGAGTTCGAGGGCTTTGAGCTCCCTCCCTTCGTAGCTTTTCCGGCTGATAAATCCGGTGTCGGGATCTGTATAATCTTCCAGATTGAATTTCTCTCCGTATACATCGCGAAGACAGCAGACTATGTCTACGGGGTTGAAATGGGTGGATTTCTCCATCAGACTCCTGTCAGCTATCTGACTGCTTTCCAGAATCTGCAGGGAAGTGCTTCCGTCTTTATCTCTTACGATAAAGGGACCGCCGCCTTTTTCACCTTCGTTGAGTACCATGCCGCAGACTCGGAGCGGGCGATTGAGCTTTGCGCGCAGGGCGAGAGCGCGTTCCCTGCTGCTGCGAAACTCCGGCATACTGATGCAGAAATGTTCTATGAGGAATTCCTCAATCCGGTTGCAAAGGGCCTGGCATTCGGGCGTGGCATAAGGGTCGTATCGGCTTGTAAAGTAAGCCGGTATGTCGGGTGCCAGGGAGGGATCTCCTACGCCTGTGAGCTGGTCGAATTCGATAAGCAGGCCTCTGACCTGGTCGCGAAGCTGCAAGGCACGTCCCATCAAAGCCTTTTTGTACTTGGCAGTCGTATCCAGCATCCGCTCGACAGCTATATTGTCTATGTTCTTGATACTCACTAATTCCTCATCTACTTGAGAGAGATTGTGAATGAGGGCTCCGTGTCCGGCAGGCCGTTTGAGGACAGTCCCATCTTCCTTGAGGAAAGGTTTGTTGTCCAGAGTAACGGCGATAGTGTCCGTAGCGGGGTCCTGACAGGTGAAGCGGACAGTGTATTTGACCCCATACCTTTTCTCGTACTCGGGTTTCAGGCGGGCGAGTTCCTCTTCAAAGAGTTTGCGGTGAGATTCAGTAATGGTGAAAGTAAGGTATACACTGCCATCTGCAGAACGCATATAAGCCTGACCCTCCACGAGGTGCTCTGCAAGTGCACTGCGTACTTCATCGCGGTAGCGATGGAATTTGAGCACGCCCTTGGGCTTGGCTCCATAGCCTAGTCCACCCCCGTTGGAGTAGAGCAGCAGGTCAGCCGTTGTAAGAGGATTGTAAGGGGCTTTGCCAAAGACCTTTTCATCGTAGAAAGCGAAGTTATCGAGATTGTCTGTCAGGGTGTTGAGCGCATCCTCCTGATGTGCAAAGACATCCTTGAACATGCGCGAAGCGGCTCCCGAGGCGGGTACGAATTTGCATCTGCCTTTGACATAGGCAGTTTCTGAGTAGTGGATACTCTCTGCAAGAGCCTTTTCGTCTAAGCTTTCGATGCCGCGGCCTACCGTAGCCGGCTCTACGATGTCCAAGGCAGGGAAGCCCTCCTTAAAGCGTTTGATTTGTTCTTCCTGAGTCATAGTGTTATCATTTATTCGACAAAGAATTCTCTTCTGTAGCGATAGTCCCTTCTAATCTGCCTGAAACCGGACGGGTTCATCCTTAAGATGAAGTCATCCGTAAATATGGGGTAGTTGTATTGGAAAGTGCTCGCTAACTGGCCCTGGCCCATTCCCGTCAGGTCTATCCGAACTGCCTCCATGTTCTCTATGTCAGGAGTGGGGAAGAAATCGAACAGGTCGCTAATTCCAAAGAAGCGGGCCGTGGAACGGACCGCAAGCCTTGTGCCGTTGATCTTGCCCTGGTACGAATAACCTGCTATATGCGGAGTGGCGATATCCACCATATTCATAAGGTTCAGATCAATATCCGGTTCTCCATTCCATGTGTCTATGACTACAGGACCAAGCTTGGGAATGGCTTCCTTGAGGGCCTCGTCATCTACGATTTCTCCTCGGGCGGTGTTGATGAAAATGGCCCCGAAGCCGAGCTTTGCGAAGAAGTCTCTATTGCACATCTTCCGCGTTGCCTCATTCAGGGAGCAGTGCAGACTGACTATATCCGAATGCTCCAGGAGATAGGACAGGGAACTGAATTGTGACGACCCTTCTTCCGCTTCCTTAGGCGGGTCATACAGCAAGACATTGAAGCCCAGTTTGCGGGCGACATTCTCAACCCTCGCTCCGCAATGTCCACGGCCGATTATGCCGATTGTAGCTCCCATTATATTGTGACTCTTGCGGGCGGCACAGCCGAACAGGGCCGAAAAGACATAATTCATCACAGCTCCTGCATTGCACCCTGCCGCATTGGTGGTATGGATGCCGCGGGAGTTGCAGTAGGGCATGTCGATATGGTCGGTGCCTATGGCTGCGGTTGCAATCATCTTGACTGGAGTCCCTTCGAGAAGGTCAGCGTTGCACTTTGTGTGCGTCCGGATTATCATCCCATCGACATCCAGGAGATCTTCCCGGGTGATTTGAAGCCCATCGAGATACTCTACCTCTGCGTAAGGCTCGAACACCCCTCTAATGAAGGGGATAGACTTTTCGATTACCAGCTTCATTTCAGGACCAGTTTCCTGATGGGCTGCTTGTCCCCATCTTTTTTTATGAAGAGCTCGTCTTCGCAAAGAGCCGCATTGAGTTTGGCGAGCAGTGCGGCATTTTGCACAGCCAGCATGCTGCGCACTACGGAGGAGTTCAGGCTTATGTAGAGAGTACCGCCGCGAAAGTAGATGTTTCTGGTATATTCTCCTGCGCCGGAGGTCTGCATCCAAGCCAGGTCAATTCGGTATTTGTTATGGCTTGCCTTAAGCCCTGTGGCGGTAATGACGCGAAGAACCAGAGAATTCATCGGCTCGGCAGTTTTCTTTACGACTTTCATTGTACGCTGAAGACGCCTCCTTCCGCCTTGATGAATATCGCACCTGCATCGTACGGGTTCAGACACTTTTCTACCCTTGTACGTTCTGTGTCCGAGATGAAAATCTGCCCGAAATCTTCGCCGCGTACCATCTCGAGCAGATTGGCAGTGCGGTCCGGGTCGAGTTTGTCGAAGAGGTCATCAAGGAGCAGGATTGGGGCCATTCCGCTGCCTTGGCGCAGCAGGGCGCACAGGGCAAATTTCAGGGCAATGAGGAAGGATTTCTGCTGTCCTTGCGAACCGACTCTCCGAAGCGGGTCGCCGTCGAGGGTGAAAATCAGCTCGTCCCGTTGAACCCCAGCGGTGGTGTATCCAAGGAGGCGGTCCCGCTCGGCATTGAGCTTCAGCAATTCGTCCAGGGTAGCTTTCTGAAGGTCGCTGCGGTATCTTATTCCAACCTTTTCCTTGCCTGAAGAAATAGCTTCATAGTATTTGCCGAGCAGGGGAATAAGCGCATCAGTGAAGGACTGTCTGGCCTTTGCAATCACGGCAGCTTTCTCGGAGAGTTTCTCATCGAAGGCCTCGAAGAGTTCATCACCAATCAGTCCACCGCTACGGCGCAGAAGAGCATTGCGGTTGGTTAGAATCTTGTTGTATCGCTGCACGGCATCGAGGTACTCCCTGTCAATTTGAGAGATTGAGGAGTTGTAGAGGCGCCGCCTGCTTTCGGATGAATCGCTGATGAGGGAGGAGTCTGAAGGAGAGACCATCACAATGGGGATTTCTCCTATGTGATCCCCAAGCTTGGGGTAGGGCTTCCCGTCTTTTAGTAATTTTTTCCCTTCATCTTCAGAGCATTTGATGGTATATCGGCAGTCTTTGCCTTCACTGCTGCTGAAAATCCCGGAGATGGCATAGGCCGTGCAGCCTCGCCGGTAATTGTAGCGCTCCGGCGTGGAAAATGCACTCTTTGTCATTGAAAGGCAATAGACTGCGTCCAGAAGGTTGGTCTTGCCTTCTCCATTTCCGCCCCAGATACAATTGAGTTTAGCTGCAAAAGAGATCTCCTGCAAAGCGATGTTGCGCCAGTCCTGAATTACTATTTTATCGAGTTGTGGCATCTTTGTCCTTTGCCCTTGGGTGGGCTCCCATATAAGCTTTCTTCAGTTTCTCGACTGAGTTATGCGTGTATACCTGCGTCGCTGCTAGGGAAGAGTGTCCGAGAAGTTCTTTGATGCTCCCGATAGGTGCCCCATCATCGAGCAGCTCCGTGGCAAGCGTGTGCCGAAGTACATGCGGGGACTTTCGAACGCTTATTTGAGATACCTTCGAAAGTTCAGTCTTCACAACCCTGTCCACAAAGACCGGATAGAGGTCTTTCCCTGCCGGGGTTAAGAGAAGCCGTTCTCCTTCCATTCCCAACTTTCCCCTAACCTGCAAATATAGCGAAATATCCATGCATAAAGTATCGGTCATCGGTACGGAGCGCATTTTGTTGCCTTTCCCCAGCACGGAAAGCGTCCTGCGGGAGAGGTCGGCATCGCTGACTCGAAGCGAGATGAGTTCCGCTCGGCGGATTCCGGTCGAATACAAGATCTCGATGATTAGCCGTGAAAGGATACTTCCGTAAATACTTTTGTCCTCCTTGTCCCCAGGAACAGCTCTAATTGTCTCGACTATTTCGGGAATGGAGTAAATGAGAGTCCGGTTGAAGTATTCCTCCATCGCTTCTTCGCGGTAGAAAAGGGGCAGACGCTTGTCTTTCTTCGGACGGGAGAGCCCGTGAACCGGATTTGAGGCTAATTCCCCTTTGGAGGAAAGGAAGCGGGCAAAACCGCTGAGTACACTGAGGTATAGATTGACAGTTGCAGGGGAGAGTTCCCGTCCCTGAACGAGAGAGGCTTCGTAACTTCGAAGCATGTCCCTGTTTAAGAATGGGGCGATATCATCACTGTCACAGAACCTGCGAAAGTTATCCAATACCCGCCTGTACACCTCCACCGTTCGGGGAGAGTATCGCCTCACTCCGGCGATGTATTCAAGGTAGCTTTCTTCCTGATTCATTTCCAAAAGGAATCTTTGTCCCAGTCAGCGGGGAAGCCCATTAGGGAGATATCCACATCGTCAAAGCGGCCAATCAGAGTCTTGAGCCTTCCGGCGAAACTGTTGGTCGGCTTGACTGTGTTCTGGAGGTATTTGATGATGCAGAGAGTGAGGTAAACCTTGCAGGAGGATTCGGCAGGGATGTCAGGGAAGATATCCCTATGGTTTCTCGGAATCTCTGCAGTCACTGCGAGGTTTTTGTTCCAAAGGCGGTTGTGGTGGGCGCAGATGTTGCGCACATACACGAGGTGGTCAAGCCAGGAAGTGAATACTGCATCCGGGACCCCGAAATCGGAGCTGATTCCGGTGCGTATGGAGCCCGGCTTCAGGGCTTCATACAGGCTGACAAGTGTGCCGAAGGAGGTGGCCTCAAAGGCCAACCAGCAAGGAGGCAGTTCGTTGGAGTACTTCCTGTAGAAGCGCTTGATGGAGTCGTTGTCCGAGCGTTTGACTTCCCCTGTCAGGTGTTTGATAATATTTCTGTGACAATAGGCGTTTTTGAAGTATTTGGCTTGGAGGTACCAGTATCCGGAATCGTCAGCATAAGCGGCGTAGGCGAGGCGGGCGCGAATGGATATTTCAATCTTCTCCATTTCGTGGAAAATCAACTCCCTGAGCCTGCGGTCCAAGCCGTAGAATTCGTAGGCGCGATCAATGCCGGCTCCCTCTTTGAAGCGTCTGCGGGGTTCCCGCTCTTCCATAAGGGGGACGAGGTAGGGCTTGAGGCGGGAATAGGAGACATTCTGAAGGATACGAAGTGCCTTTTTCTCATCGCTGATGATAAGCCCCTGGCTTTTGAGAAGCTTTATCTGATCCTCAAAGGAAAGGGCCTCGCCCCTAAATTCGTATTTTAGCCCGGGTTCACCCATTATTTGCTTTCTGTAAATTCAGAAGGTTTACGGATTTTGTCTATGGTATTGCTTTCGCCATGAGGCAGATAATAAGTAATCATGACATAGGCGGAGTCTTTGAGAAAATCCACCTGTCCTATCTCTATTTCTTTGATTTTGACACCAATTCGTTTTTCAAGGTCGGCCTTGAGTTCTTCTCTCCGCTCTGGGGCGATGAGTTCTATCCTATCGTAGATGACGAGTTTGCTGGAGGTCTTGCTGCGGGACAGACTGCCCTGCTCGAGTACCCAGATCAGCAGCACCATCACGAGGTTGGCTGCTACGAGTTCAAGTAGCGGAAGATCGGCTCCAACGCCATTGACTACGGATAGCGCTATGATGATGAAAAGATAGGTCATTTCCCTTACAGGCACTGCTTCGGTGCGGTACCGGATTATTCCGAAGACGGCGAAGAGACCTAGGGTGAAGCCTATCTGGAGACTCAGGTTGTTCATCACAAAGAGCAGGATGAACATTGCAGAGGAGAATATCAGGAAGGTGAAATAGTAGTCGCTCCGCCCATTGCGCTTAAAATAGAGGAAATGGACGATTATCCAGCTGACTAGCAGGTTGAAGAAAAATCTCTCGAGAAATTTGAGAATATCTTTCCAGACAGCCGACAGGGGACTGGCAACGCTGTATTCGCCGGTGGAGGAGTCTTGACTGACATTGTAGCCGTTGGCCCTGGCAATCTCGGGGTCGAAATCGGGGAAGTCTTCGCTGCTGCCTGTTTCCGCCCTGTCTGCAGGGAGACTCTGCAGGACTGACGTGCTCTGGGAGAAAACAGCTGTGCTTACAAGCAGAAGGGAGAGAGTAAGGGTCAGAATTTTAGATAATGCTTTCATCGCTGTATCGTGTGATTTGTCCTTGTATTCTTTTTTGGATGCCGTGGATTTTGTGTTTCAGTCTGCCGCTACGGGCGCTGCTGTCTGTCAGCGCCACTCCAACGCAGTATTTGCTGACGCTGAAGGGGTGAATTCCGTGGCGGCGGAGGATTTCCTTCATTTGAGAAAACTCTCTTCCATCCTGCTTGAGCTCGATTATCACCGCATCGTCAAGATTGGCATTGAGTTCAGTCGTGAAATTGTGGAAGTGAAGATGGGTGTCGATTGTAAGCCTCTCGGTCTTGGCCTTGTTGACTAAGGTTATACGGTCAAATTCTGTGGTGCAGGTCGGGCGAATCTGGCTTGCCTTGTACCAGGCGTGCTGTTCGAGCCAAGTTGAAACGGGGGCATCGGAGCTGAAGTCCATTTGTTCGCTTTCGGGTAGTGGAGTGCGTTTCTTCCTTGTTCGCCCGCGGTTGTTTTTGTTTTTGACTTCGAGATAAGTGTCGCCCGAGATGAGGTAGGTTCTTACCCTGATTTTCTGCCTCACTGCCCTCCCAGTCTCGTGGCGGGTATACATTTCGAGTGAAGGAGTGTCGTAGTAGACTGAATAATAGGAGGTAATTACCTCTCCACTTATTTCACAGGCCCTGTAGCCTTCAGTCGCGGCATCTTCGAGGATGGTGACGAGTTTGTCAAGTGAAGTGACAAACTTGGTATCAATGCGATTCATCAGCCTGATTGAGTCCATCTCACCGAGGCTGATGCGTCCCATTCGATTCCATACAGGAAGTGCCTTGACTTGCAGCATTACTGGCTTTGCTGAAAAGTGTACTCGTATACCTTGACGGTCTTGAGTTTGCCGTTAGGCTTGTAGTTGTATTGTTTCTTCCTGGTTCCGTCAGGGTTATACTCGTACTTGCGGATGAGCGTAGCCTTGTCTTTGCCGTCGTAGCGGATGTCTTCGCTAATCTTGCCGGTCACGGGGTCGTATTTGTAGGTTTCACGCCAGGACTGACCGTACTGGTTGTACTCAATCTCCTCTATTTTACGGCCTTCTCCATCGTATACGGTCACATGGTCGAGCCATTTGGTCTTGGTCTTGGCATCGGTATTCCATTCGCGCACAATCATATTGCGACGGGCATTCCGCTTGGCAAGGGTCACCGAATCCACAAGGGTGTTGACTTCCTTTGTCTGGGCAAATGCAATTCCAGACATAGTGGCAAGCCCGAATAAGAGGCTTATTATAAATTTTTTAATCATTGCAGTCATATATCTACCTGTTTCTTTGTGCAAATGCAAACTTTTTGCCTTTTTGAAAAATTAAACGCGAATTTCTCCACGAATATCTTCCCCGAGGAACTTTTTGCAGTCCTCCGGAGATATCCCGCTTCCCAGCAGGCAGAAGAGCTTGCCGAGCATGGCTTCCGTGGTGCTGTCATGTCCGGAGATAACTCCGGCCTGTGCCATCGCCCTGCCTGTGGCATAGATGCTCATATCCACATTGCCTGAGAGGCACTGGGTCACATTGACGAGAATTTTCCCGTTTTGCCCGGCTTTGTGGAGAAGGTCTATAAACCAGTTTGCGGAAGTCGCGTTGCCGGCACCGTAGGTCTCGATAATCACTGCACGTGAATCGCTTTCGAGCAGGATATCCCTGACAATCTTCGCGGTGATGCCGGGGTGCATCTTCAGAATTGATACCCTTGTGTCAAGTCGGGTGTGAAAGATGGTACGGGACCCATTCCAAGGACGGATTAGCCGTTCGTTGTAGCGGATGTTAATGCCGGAAAGGGCAAGTGGCTCAAGATTGGGGGAGGTGAAGGCATCGAAGCTGTCAGCCCCTGTCTTGACGGTGCGGTTGCCCCTCATTAGACGCGAGCCGAAAAACACCGCTACCTCCGGAACCTTCGCCCTGCCGTCGGGACCTTTCTCGCCGGCAATTTCGATTGCCGAGACAAGGTTCTCCCTTCCGTCCGTACGCGGTACTCCAAGGGGCAACTGGCTGCCGGTGAAAATTACCGGTTTACTCAGATTCTCTATCATGAAACTGAGGGTTGAAGCCGAGTAAGCCATGGTGTCCGTGCCATGCAGCACCACGAAGCCATCGTAATCATCGTAGTTGGCCTGTATCATCCGGGCTATCCTAATCCAATCCGAAGGGTCAATATCTGAGGAGTCGATGAGCGGGTCAAATGAAATGGCATCGATGCGCCCGGCAAGGGTTCTGAGCTCGGGTACTTCACCGGGTATGCCGCTGAAATCGAAAGGCCTCAAGGCTCCATCGGGGTCTGTACGCATCCCGATAGTGCCACCGGTGTAGATTACAAGTATGGAAGAATCAGACATAATCAGTTCATTTCCTTAAGTCCCATTTCCGCGGCCTTTTCCCGCATGAATTTGTCGGCTGCTTCGAATTCGTTGGGAATTACGCCATCGAGAATAGCGTCTTTCACTGCCTCTTTCAGCATTCCAATCTCCTTGCTCGGGCCAATTCCGTAAACTTCCATCACATGTTCCCCTGTAATGGGGTTTTTCATATTCCGAATCCGGTCTTTCTCTTCCACTTCCACGAGTTTGCGCTCCACAAGGGCGAAGTTGGCTCTGATTCTTGCGACGCGGGCGGGATTTTTCGATGTGACGTCTGCCTTGCAGAGTGTCATGAGATCATCAATATCATCGCCTGCATCGAAGAGTAAGCGCCTGACTGCAGAATCGGTGACGCCTTCATCTGCAAGAGCAATTGGGCGAAGATGCAGCCAGACGAGTCTTTTGACATATTTCATGGCATCCAGGGGCATTCTGAGACGGTTGAATATTCCGGGAATCATCCTAGACCCAATCAGGTCGTGTCCGTGGAAAGTCCAGCCGATGGCAGGGTCGAAGCGCTTGGAAGCGGGCTTGCCGATATCGTGAAGAAGGGCCGCCCAGCGAAGATAAAGCTTGGGAGCAGCCCCATCCGCGGCAGCGACATTGTCGAGTACCATAAGGGAGTGTGAGAAATTCTCCTTGTGACCCCGTCCCTCCACCGTTTCAACACCCTTGAGCGCGCTGACTTCCGGGAGAATGCGCCTGAGCAGACCCGTGTCTTCGAGAAGGAAAAAGGCGCGGGAAGGTTTGGGGCAGAGGAGCATTTTGTCGAGTTCATCGGTAATGCGTTCCACCGAAAGGATGCTCAGCCTGTCCGCGAGGGTACGCATGGCTTTGAGGGACTCATCCACAATCCGGAATTCGTGTTCAGGGGTCGACAGCTGGGTGGCAAAACGGATTGCCCGAAGCATTCTGAGCGGGTCGTCGGAGTAGGTGGTGAGGGGATCGAGCGGCGTGCGGATAATCCCTTCACTCAAGTCTCTGATGCCTCCAAAGGGATCGGCGAGTTCACCGAAGTTGTCTTTGCAAAGAGAAAAGGCCATTGCATTGATAGTGAAGTCTCTGCGCTTCTGGTCATCCTCGAGTGTGCCGTTTTCGACAATGGGCTTGCGGGATTCCCTGCGGTAGGACTCCTTGCGGGCACCTACGAATTCCACTTCATCTCCTCCGTAGTGCAGCATGGCTGTACCGAAGTTTTTGAAATAGGAGACATGGCTGCCGATTTTCCTGCCCACATCGAGTGCGAAGTCAATTCCGCTGCCTTCGACTACAATGTCTATGTCGTTGCGATGCCGGCCGAGGAAGCAGTCCCGCACATAGCCCCCTATTACAAAGGCGCGCACTTTGCGCTCCTGTGCTACATCGCTGATTATGCGAAAAATCTGTCTGTCGAGATATTGAGGAAGTGACGTCATCTCATTTCATCATATTTTACGATGCTCGGGGAGGGGACGAAAATGTCTCCCTGCCGGAGATACAGGCAGGTGGATTTGCCATTGGTGAGGAAGATATAGTGGACATCAAGGACGGCATTGTAGCGCATTGCCTGTCTGACTACCTCGGCATCTATCTTCACTTCCGGCCGCTTGCATTCGACCACTGCGATAGGAGTTCCCTGGCGCGAGTATACCACGATATCGGCCCGATATTTCTTACCACAGTAATCAAATGACACCTCGCTGCCCATAAGACCTAACGGTACTCCAAGGGAGTCATGCAGGGTCGCGATAAACCACTGTCTGACTTCCTCTTCCGGCGTGAGTGGGACAATTTTGTGCCTCAATGGATCTTGTATCTGCATAAATTCTTTCCCGAGAGCCCCCAAACCCTACAAATTTAGTTTATTTTTAGACTTGTGGCAAGTTGTCTGATTTTTTTAGTACCTTTGCAGTCCGCTTGCCACATTAGCTCAGTTGGTAGAGCATCGCATTCGTAACGCGAAGGTCAACAGTTCAAGCCTGTTATGTGGCTCTTTGTTTTGGTGCAGGATTTTCCTGCACCTTTTTTGTGCTCCCTTTTCCGGCATGATGCCCTTTGGATTAAAAAAACGGCCACAACCTGACTCGGTCGCAGCCGTCGTGCCTTTGAGAGAAGGGTTACTTCTTCCTCGACTTGTATCTCTGGTAGAACTGGTCGACGCGTCCGGCGGAGTCGATAATCTTGGTCTTGCCGGTGTAGAAAGGGTGGGAGGTGTTCGAGATTTCAACCTTGACAAGGGGATACTCGACACCGTCAATCACTGTGGTCTCCCTGGTGTTCACGCACGAGCGGGTGATGAACACATCATCGTTCGACATATCCTTGAAAGCTACAAGTCGGTAGGTTTCGGGATGAATTCCTTTTTTCATTGTCTGACTGTGTTTTGTTAAAAGCGCTGCAAAGGTAAAAATTATTTCTTTCCTGTGCAAGTGTTTTTTATGCCGGGAGTTTTGTAAATTTGTGCGCTATGACACTGATTAAATCGATTTCCGGCATTAGGGGGACCATAGGCGGGCCTGTCGGAGACGGACTTACCCCTATTGATATTGTTAAGTTTACGTACGCATATGCTTCTACGCTTTCTGAGCGTAACACTGCACCCAAAGCTGATTCGGGGCGTTGGAAGGTAGTTGTCGGGCGGGATGCCAGACTAAGCGGAGAAATGGTCGGGCAACTTGTAGTCGGCACTCTCGTTTCCTGCGGCGTGGACGTGGTAAGATGCGGTTTCGCTTCCACTCCTACCACCGAACTTGCCGTCCGTTTTGCCAATGCCGATGGAGGGATTATCCTCACCGCTTCCCACAATCCCAGACAGTGGAATGCCCTCAAGCTGCTCAATGCACAGGGTGAATTCCTCACCGCGGCTGAAGGACAGAGGGTCCTCGATCTCGCCGCCTCGGATGAATTCGACTTCGCCCCCGTGGACAAATTGGGGGATATAGAGGACCACGACTTTACCGATGAGCATATCGATTCGGTCCTTGCCCTTGAGGCCGTTGACAGAGAGGCGATTAAGAAAGCTCATTTCAAGGTGGTCCTCGACCCTGTCAATAGCGTGGGCGGGATTATAATGCCGAGGCTTCTCAAACGGCTTGGCGTAGAGTGTATTACGATTAATGGAGAGCCGACCGGTGATTTTGCCCATAACCCTGAACCGATTCCCGCAAATCTCACTCAACTCTGTGATACGGTGGTGAAGGAGAAAGCTGACCTTGGAATCAGTGTCGACCCTGATGTTGACCGCCTGGCTTTTATCTGTGAGACAGGGAAACCCTTTGTCGAAGAGTATACTCTGGTAGCCGTTGCCGATTACCTGCTTGACAGGGCTCAAAAACAGGGGGTTAAACCCTTAAGGACAGTTAGTAACCTGAGTTCTACGCGGGCACTTCGCGATGTCACCGAGGCGCATGGCGGAGAGTATTTCGCCTCTGCGGTAGGGGAAGTCAATGTGACTGCGAAGATGCATGAAGTAGGGGCTCTGATTGGCGGAGAAGGTAATGGGGGAGTAATTTATCCCGCTTCTCACTATGGCCGTGATGCCATGACGGGAGTTGCCCTTTTCTTAAGCAGCCTTGCCGAAAAGAAGCTTAGCGCGAGTGAGCTTAAGGCTACCCTCCCTCAATACTGCATTTCCAAGAGCAGGATTGACCTGCCTTCCCCCGAGGCAGTCGTGCCGGTGCTTGAGGCTCTGAAAGAAAAATACAAAGACGGGAAAATCAATACCGTTGACGGAGTCAAGATTGATTTTGAGGATAGACGCGAATGGGTACATCTCCGAAAATCCAATACTGAACCCATTATTAGGGTGTATAGCGAGGCTGCCACCCAGCAGCGCGCGGACGAGCTTGGAGCCGAAGTCGTGGCTTTTGCCAAAGAGATTCTCGTGAAATAATTCATGTTCAGTTTTCGCACAACACCCCTCGAGAGCCAGAGCGACAAAAGTCTTCTCACTGGCTCTGTGGCGTGTTTTGTGTCGGATTCTGCCTTCAACCCCAAGACAGGGCATTACAGTTTTGAGGTGTTTCGCTCAAGGGGCAACCTTCGGAAACTTTCGTTTGCGACTACGTGCGGAGGACAGGATAGCAGACTTTCATTTTCTCAGGAAGAACTTGAGATGGTGAATGCCGTAGTCGTGGATATTCAGGATTTGGGATGCCGGCATGCTGCGCTGACTCGCGATGTGATGCGACTGCTGACTTATTGCGCCCGTCTCGAAACTCCTCCTGCAGTCTATATTGTCGATCACCCCAACCCAGCCGGCTCTGCCGTAGAAAGTGGGATGCCAGCCTTTGGGGCAGGTGAGTGGATTCCTAAGGCTGCACTTCGCCACGGCCTTACTTTAGGTGAACTTTGTCAATTGTACGCCGATGAACTTGGAGCTAAATTTCCGCTTCACATAATATCCGCAACCCTTGCTGATACATCGGCTCTAATACCTCCGGCTTCGGATGCGCCGACCCCGCTCACTCCATATATGTACAGCGGCCATTCGCTATGGACTTTGACAAGTCTCAATCCCGGGCTTGGCACTTCACGCCCTTATGAGTTGGTCGGGGCTCCGTGGATTAGGCACGACTGTCTTTCTGCGCCTCCCTGTCCCGAGGAAGCCGTTATGCGTCACTGCACCTTTGTGCCCTCTTACGGGCTCTACAAAGGGGAAATTTGCAATGGCTATCAGATTATGGTCCTCGACAAAGTACATTATCATTCTTTTCTGCATTTTCTCTCGCTTGCCGGCTATTTCGCTTCGCGCTATTCCCAATTCGAGGTGCAGGGCGAGTTACATACCCTAATATCGGATCCCGTCGTGAGCGAATATCTGCGGGGAGGAATCGATATGGATATTGTGTGTGAGGCGGTTAAGGATGGGGAACAGAAATGGATTCGCAAAGCTCGGCGTTATCTGCTTTACGACCGGTCGCCGTTGAGAATGAAATGACTTGGGTTCCGCCTAAGGAAAGCTTAAAACAGTATAGGGCACATGCAATTCTTTGAGTATCATGAAGAATAAATTGCTTTTGATTGTAGACCCGCAATACGATTTTATCAATGGGTCGCTGCCGGTAAATGGCGCAGCGGGAGCGATGAACGCTCTTGCAAAGTATGCAGCTGAGTATGGCGGAGAATATGTACGGGCAGCCGTGACTTCTGACTGGCACCCATGGAGGCACTGTTCCTTTGACCGCGAAGGAGGTCCATGGCCGGTGCATTGCCTGCAGCATTCCAAAGGCGCGGCAATATGGCAGAACCTGCTGGAAGCACTCTATCGTCTGCCTCAGGGATTTACACTTCTTACCAAAGGAGATTCCGCAGACAGGGAGGAGTATTCTATTTTGCAGAATCCGGCCTCTCGCGGCAGGCTTCTGACTATGCTCGATGGAATTGATGTCACAGATGTCTGTGGCCTGGCGGGGGATGTGTGTGTGCTCAACACTGCGAAAGATTTGCATGAGGCTGGATTTAAGCTGAATATTCTCGAGGAATTCTCTCCCTGCATTGGAGATGGAAAGGACCTTCGCGAGTTTATCTCAAGCCTATGAAAATCGCCTTTTTATCCTGTTTCTATCCTTATCGCGGAGGCATTGCGCAATTTAGCGACAGCCTTCTCGATGCGCTTTCGCGTGAAGGAACTGATGTTAAGGCTTTTAATTTCTTGAGAATGTACCCTTCGGCTTTGTTCCCAGGGAAGACCCAGTATGTAGATGAAGGCCTTGCAAAAACTGGGGAAGAACGCCTTTTGGATTCGGTTAACCCTCATTCCTGGCACCGGACTGCCCGTGAGATATCAGATTGGAAGCCGGATGTAGTCCTTGTAAGCTGGTGGATGTCGTTTTTCGGGACCTCTCTTGGAGTTGTGCTTCGGCACTTACCAAAGAGAACCAAACGTGTTGCACTGATTCACAATCTGTTGCCTCACGAGGGACATTTTTTCGACAAGCCTCTGACCAGGTATTTTCTTCGCTCCTGCGATGCCGCCGTTTGTCTTAGTGATGAGGTCGGAAAGACACTTAAGGACTTCTGTCCCGCTATTGCAGCCTTGACTCTTTTTCACCCCATTTATTCCCGTTTTGGGGAGGCTGTTTCCAGAGAAGTCGCCCTTTCGGGGCTCGGTATTCCTGAAGGCAGTTTCAACCTGCTCTTTTTCGGATTAATACGTAGATACAAGGGGCTTGATATTCTACTGGAAGCCTGCCGTTATCTAAAGGGTAATTTTAGGCTTATAGTAGCAGGGGAGCCGTATTCCTCATTTGAGGAGTACCGGAAGATAATCGACTCCCTTCCGTGTCGTGACAGAATCAGTCTCTACCTCGAATATATTCCGGACTTACGGGTGGCAGAGTTTTTCTGCGCAGCGGATCTCGCAGTCCTGCCGTATCGAAGTGCAACTCAAAGTGGAATCGAGGCCGTTGCGCTCAATTTCGGAGTGCCTATGCTTGTTACACCGGTTGGAGCCCTTGCTGAAGATATCCTTCGGGATGGTACGGGCCTTGTATGCGAAGCAGCTTCACCCGAGGCCCTTGCAAAGGGCATTCAAACTTTTATGGATAACCGTTCCGTAGGAGAAAACTGCTCCAAATCGATTGCTTCGATTAAGGAAAGACTGAGCTGGAAGAACTTTGCTACTGCTTTGTTGGAGTTCGTCTCAAGAAAGTAGCCCGAATTTCGCAAATGAGCACGAGTATTTTGAATAGCAACAGTTTAATGGCTGTCTGATGTTATGCTTCAGGAAATCGAAAGAAAATTCTTGGTAAAGGGAGATTTCTCCCCGTATGTTTTCAAATCCTACCGAATTACGCAGGGGTATCTCTCTATTGATCCCTCCCGTACAGTGCGTATCAGGCTTCGCGACGGGGAAGGCTTTCTGACAGTGAAAGGAGAGGGAGACGAGCAGGGGATCAGCCGCTTCGAATGGGAAATTCCAATTCCCGACGGTGATGCGGAACAACTGTTGAAACTCTGTCTTCCCGGAGTAATTGACAAGACTCGGAATCTGGTTCGCTGTGGTGAGCATATCTTCGAAGTGGATGTGTTTCACGGCGCAAACGAGGGTCTTGTCCTGACTGAAGTGGAACTCAAAGCCGAAGATGAATGCTTTGAGTTTCCCGCCTGGCTTGGCGAGGAAGTCAGTGGAAATCCCCGCTATTATAATTCATATCTGTCTGAACATCCGTATTCGACCTGGCGATAAGCCGCTTTGTCTGATTTGCCGATTCGGAGACTAAACCCACGGGCGGGCAAAAATATTAACCCCCACCATCGCGGCGGGGGTTAATGATTAGTTAGTAGTGTATTACCTTAAGAAGGTTAATTATTGCTGGCTAGAATACTTACTTTCGTAAGTCGAGTTGTTTATCATTTCCGGGAGCAAAGGTAATGCAATTTTTTAAATTTGCAAAATTTCTTGAAATATTTTTCGATTTTCCCTTTGTAATTATTAAATTATTTTAATAATTGCGATTTTCTCCTGCCCTTTTACTTTGGTCGATATAAATTTCGACGTGGAATTTGCGTTAATCAAAGATTATGCTGCCCGGTGAAACTCGAGAGGGAGGAATCGGATATTTTCTTTTCAATAGCGAAATGAATTTACTATTTTTGCGCCATAATAATATCGTAAAATCATGGCTGAAGAAAAGTTCAGAATTGAGTCCGACCTTCTTGGCGAACTTAAGGTGCCTGCCGATGCGTATTACGGAGTGCAGACGCAGCGCGCTATCAACAATTACCGTATTTCCGGCAAGAAAGTGTCTGACTATCCCGATTTTGTCATCGCCCTTGCCTATGTCAAGCTGGCTGCGATTCAGACTAACCACGCCCTTGGAGTTATAGGAGATGAGGTCAGTTCTGCCATTGAGCAGGCATGCAGGGAGATTATTGACGGCAATTTTATAGACCAGTTCCCAGTGGATATGATGCAGGGAGGTGCGGGAACTTCGGTCAATATGAATGCCAATGAGGTGATTGCCAACCGTGCCCTTGAGATAATGGGTCACAGGAAAGGGGAGTACCAGTACTGCTGGCCCAACGACCATGTCAATTGCGGGCAGTCGACAAACGATGTGTACCCGACATCTTTTCGCGTGGCATTCATTCGACTCAACAAAACTCTTGTTGGAGCCCTGACCGGATTGATTTCTGCTCTTCGCTACAAGGCAGAGGAGTTTGGGGATGCCATCAAGATGGGACGAACCCAACTTCAGGATGCCGTGCCGATGACATTTGAGCAGGAATTCAAGGCCTATGCAGACAATCTCGAAGAGGAGATTCTCAATCTTGAGCGAAATGTCAAACTCCTGCACGAAATCAATATGGGCGGTACGGCCATAGGAACCGGACTGAATGCCGTTCCCGGCTTTGCAAAACTCTGCGCTGCTAATCTCAGTCAGCTCACGGGTGAAGAGTACATTTCATCTCCTGACCTTGTCGAGGCCACTCCTGATACCGGTGCTTATGTGTCCTATTCTTCTGCACTCAAGCGTATTGCGGTGAAGGTCTCGAAACTCTGCAATGATCTGCGCCTTATGGCATCCGGACCCCGTTGCGGTTTACACGAAATCAACCTCCCTGCAATGGCTCCGGGATCGAGTATCATGCCGGGTAAGGTTAATCCCGTCATTCCTGAGGTCGTGAATCAGACCTGTTTCAAGGTAACAGGCAACGACCTTGCCATCACCCTCGCAGCTGAAGCCGGACAATTGGAACTCAATGTTATGGAACCGGTCATCGTTGAATGCACCTTCGAAAGTCAGACCTGGCTGGTGAATGCGCTCAATACGCTGACAGAGAAATGTATCCTCGGCATTACAATCAATAAGGAGCATACTTACGACATGGTCCGCAATTCCATTGGAATAGTCACGGCTCTCAATCCGATTATTGGCTACAAGAACTCCACCAAGTGTGCCAAAGAGGCTCTCGAAAGCGGCCGTTCACTCTACGACATTGTGCTCGAGAAAGGCCTGATGACTAGGGAAGAACTCGATAAGGCCCTCGACCCCAAGAATATGCTTCAGGGACATAAGTTCTCCTACAAAGACCGCAATCCGGAGAAATAGTATCCGCCATGCCAAAATCGGGAACAATCTTAATAGTTGATGACAATCGGGGGATTCGTCGGACGCTCGAAATCCTCCTGCCTCCGTATTTCTCACGTATTAAGACTATTCCCTCTCCTGTCACCCTTGATTCCGCAATCCGGGAACTTCGTCCCGATGTAGTGCTGCTTGACATGAATTTCTCTGCCGGCCCCAACACCGGTGGGGAAGGGCTCTATACGCTCAGTCACATCAAAGAGGCATACCAGGGCATTGAAGTGGTACTGTTTACGGCCTACGCCGATGTAGGCCTCGCTGTGGAAGGGATGAAAAGGGGAGCGTTCGACTTTATCGTCAAGCCCTGGGACAATGGGCGGCTAATCTCGGTGTTAACCTCCGCCAGGGACAAGGCAATGCGGGGAGCTTCCGCCGCCAAATCCCCCGACAGGGCTGAATTCTTCTGGGGGACAGGTCCTGTAATGGAGCAGATTCGCTCTACCGTGGCAAAGGTCGCGCCTACGGATGCCACGATACTCATTACGGGAGAAAATGGGACCGGGAAGGATATGCTGGCAAGGTATATTTACTCGGCGAGTCTTCGTAAGAACGAGCCCTTCGTGGCGGTTGATGCAGGGGCAATTCCGGAGGCCCTCTTCGAGAGCGAACTCTTCGGCCATCTCAAAGGTTCCTTTACCGATGCCATTTCGGATCATAAGGGTTATTTCGAACAGGCAAATGGGGGGACACTCTTTCTCGATGAAGTTGCCAACATTCCATTGCACCTTCAGGCAAAGCTCCTTCGTGCCCTGCAAAGTCGTAGCGTAATCCCTTTGGGCTCGGCAAAAGCGGTTCCTGTCGACATCAGACTTATTTGTGCCACCAATGCCGATCTCGTTTCGCTTGTCAGGCAGGGGAAGTTCCGCGAGGATTTGTATTACCGGATCAATACAATACATATCAGTTTACCTCCGCTTCGGGAAAGACGGGATGATATTATCCCTCTTGCGGAATTGTTCATGCAGCGTTTTGCCATCCGCTATCATAGACCGCTCAACGGTATCAGTCCCGATGCAAGGGAGTTGCTTCTTTCGAGGAGGTGGGGTGGCAATGTGCGCGAACTTGAAAACTGCATGGAGAAGGCCGTAATCCTGTCTGATGGCAGAATGCTGTTCGCTGCGGACATCGGGGATGAAGAAGTCGGGACTGTTATGGAGACTTCTGCCGATGAGAAGTCCCGTCTTGAGGATGTGATGCGGCGCAGTGGAGGGAATATTTCTGCAGCGGCAAGACTGCTTGGAGTCAGTCGCCCGACCCTCTATGCCAAATTGAAAAAATATGGTTTATAAGCAGCACTCTGCCTAATTAACACGCAATGACCATCCCCATCTGGCTTTTCATCCTGGTACTTGCCATACTCGCAGCGGTTGTGGCCCTTGTAGTATGGATTATTACGAGGCGCAAAGACTATGAGTTGGTTTCCTATATGATGGATGCCATGGAAGATGGGGAACTTAATTTCAGATTCAAGGAAAAGAACAGGTTCAACCGGGCTTTAAACCGCATCCGGGGGATTTTCGAAAGACAGCGGCAGAGTAACGAGCAGGAGTCTTGGATAAAGCTTACCCGAGTGCTGACCCACGAAATAATGAACACGGTAACCCCGATTGCCTCCCTCAGTGATGCGCTCGCCAGGTCGATGGACTCTGACGGCAGGAGCGACCTCGATGTGAAAGCGGGATTGGAGACGATATCCGACTCTTCCAAGGGGCTGATGAATTTCGTTAGCACCTACCGCGAGCTCAGCGGGGTGGCAAGGGCACAGCGGAAGGCTCTGCTCGTGGATGAGCTTATGGAGAGGCTTACTTCGCTTAATGCTGACTTTGCGGCTTCCCAAGGGGCAGAGCTTCATTACACGGCGCGCTCAAGGAATCTGATGATTTACGCCGATGAGTCGCAAATTTCCCAGGTCATAATCAATCTGATTAAAAATGCCGTGCAGGCAGGGGCAAGACACATCGGGATTACCGCCTTGGCCGGACCGGAAGACGAAGTAAGGATTGTAGTCTCTAACGATGGCGAGCCTATCCCCTTAAGGGTAAGCGAACAGATTTTCGTCCCATTCTTCACGACAAGGCAGGACGGCTCCGGTATAGGGCTTTCCCTCTCCCGCCAACTCATGCGCACCAATGGCGGCACCCTCGAACTCCTCCACAGCACCCCGGACGAAACCGCCTTTCTGCTGACATTCAGATAGAGCATGCTTTCATCATGGTGGACTGCCGTGGATGGTGCTCCGGCTTGCATTCCGCCGCTTTTGGCTGTATGTAGCTGTCGTCGTGGCTGGCGTATCTATGTATAAAGCTGTCGCCTCCGTCTGGCATATCGCTGTATGGCCTGCCACCTTGACTGACATTCCGCCGCTTTTGGCTGTATGTAGCTGTCGTCGTGGCTGGCGTATCTATGTATAAAGCTGTCGCCTCCGTCTGGCATATCGCTGTATGGCCTGCCACCTTGGCTGACGTTTCCCTGTATAGAGCTGTAATACAGAGTATTATCTTTTTGCGCCCTACCTTGCCGAAAGGGGGTGGTAAAACATAAGTACCTATATATAAATCATTTATCGGGAAACGCGATTTTTGGATAATCAAGTGTAAAGACTGTAAAGTGCCTTTACACTGTTTTAAGTTCATCGATAATAATAATTATCTCATTCGTAAGTAATTAAATGTTTTGGCATGGTCGTGGTAGAGCAGGATGCGAGATTACAATGAGATGAAGATGATACTTTTTTTCATAAGCTGTTTGTGCGTGGCTGCCCTTGGGCCGGAGTGTATGGCCCTGGGGCAAGTGGAGCACGGAATTGCGAGCAGGCCTGATGAGGCTGTAACGACACAGGGGCAGGTGGAGAGCGGAAATGCCGCCGTGGTGGCACGGGATACAACGGCAATAGGGCGGGAAGAGAGCGGAAATGCCGCCGTGGTGGCACAGGATACAACGGCAATAGGGCAGGAAGAGAGCGGAACTGCGGAGGAGAAGACCCTCTCCCTTAGGGACTGCATGGAGTACGCGATCTCCAATTCCACGAAGATACGGATTCGGCAGGCGGAGAAGGGGGATGCGCAGATACAGAGGCGAGATGCCATCCTCACCGCCCTTACTCCCGAAATCAATGCCTCAACCTACGCCTACTACAATTTCGGGCGCAGCATTGACCCCCAGACCAACACCTACTTCAACACGACCTCCTTCCACAACAGCTACTCCGTCTCGGCCGGAATAACTCTTTTCGACGGCTTCTCGGCAGTCAACAACATCAAAATCTCCAAGACGGGACTTCTGATTGCCGATTCCCAGCAGAAACAGGTCGAAGCAGACATCTGCCTCGCCGTGATGGAAGCCTACTACAATGTAGTGTATTACAGCCATTTGGTTGATATTTACAAGGAGCAGGTAAGCGCAGCGGAATTGTCTCTTCGCAAGGTCCAAAGGCAGGAAGAACTCGGGCAGAAGGGACATGCCGATGTGATTCAGATGAAAGCCGACCTCGCAGACAGAAGGTACGACCTTATCACCGCCGAGAACGGGCTTGATGCCCAGACGACGACGCTGTCGGATCTGATGTTCTGGCCTTTGGATGAGCCGCTAAGAGTTGAAACAAGCTATGACCGGTACTGCTACGAGCGGGAAACCGTTCCATCCCTGCCCGATTCGGTTGTGCGTTTTGCCCTTGAGCACGACCCGTCCGTGAAACAATACCAGCTGCAGATGGATAACTCCCGTCTTGAACTCTCGACTGCCCGCTCACAGCTTCTTCCCCGGCTTGATCTTTACGGGGGCTGGAGCACGACTTACTATACTTATCAGGGCACAGAGACGAGTTCCTTTTCTGACCAGTTTCGAAATAACGGCGGTGAATATGTGGAACTTGCTTTGAGTATCCCGATTTACGACCGCCTCCAAGGCCACTCCAATATCGCCCGTAAACGCAATGCCCTCCAAAAGGCCGAGGCCGAGTACGACCAGAAGTGCAGAGATGTGGAATCGGAGGTCAGGCGGGCAATCAGGGATAGGGATGGAAGCGAAACGGCTTACCTTCAGGCGCAACAGAAGTCGGAAGTACAGCAGGAGGCTTACACTCTGAACCTTCGAAAACTCGAAAAGGGACTGATTTCCCCGCTTGAGTTCCAGACTGCGCAGAATAATTACCTCAAGGCCAAGACAGATGAGATGAATTCGCTCTTTGCATATCTGATCAAAAGGGCCGTGGTAAGGTATTACAAAGGAGTAAATTACATTGACCAGTAAAGATTCTTGGAAGACACCACAATATCATAAGAATCCGATAAAGAGTCCACTTTAAAAAACCATTCTCGAGAAAATCAACCATGATTGCAATTTGGTTACAAGGCTATAAATCATAATTTTAAACTTTTTCAAGTGGGCTTAATAAAAATGACAATCAAATGGACAGACAGATAGAGCGCAAGCGCGGGATCAGCGTGGTATTCAGCAAGAAAGCCCTTCCGTATTGGGGTGGGGCGATCCTTCTTGCATTCATCATTTACCTTATCGTAAGACCCAACGGCAAGACCCTTCGGGTGGATAGGGACAGTGTCAGTGTAAGTACTGCGGTGCTTGGCGAATTTAACGACTATATCCGCATCAGCGGAAGGGTACAGCCGAGCGTAACCGTACAGCTCAGCCCACGGGAAGGAGGAGTCGTAAGTGAAATCCTTGTGGAAGAGGGCGGCAGCGTGAAGGCAGGAGAGCCTATTCTTGTGCTTGCCAACGATGACCTTGATATGCAGATTCTCAATTCGGAGGCCGAACTTGCCGAGAAAGAGAACATTCTTCGCAATACCATAATCTCGATGGAGCAGCAGAAGCTCTCGGTCAGGCAGGATGAAATGCAGCTAAGCATCGATGTGCGCCGTTCGCAGCGTGCATTCCAGCAGCAGAAGTCCCTCTACGAAGAAAATCTCATATCCAAGGAAGATTATCTCAAAGCCGAAGAAGACTACGACCTCGCGCGGCAAAAATACGACCTTATCAAGGAGCGCAGTGTCCAGGACAGCCTCTACCGCAGCGTGGAAATCGTCCAGATGCAGGAGAGTCTCGACAATATGCGCCAGAACATGGCTATGATCCGCCGCCGCAAAGACAATCTTGTGGTTAAAGCTCCTATCAGCGGAGAGTTGGGCCTTCTCGATGTGGTGCTGGGGCAGAGCGTTTCAAGCGGGGCCAAAATCGGGCAGGTCAACTCCGTGGGCTCATACAAGATTGAGGCACAAATAGACGAACACTACATCGACCGCGTGACAACCGGCCTTGAAGCTACTTTCGAAAGGCAGAATGTCAAGTACCGCACTTCCATCCGCAAGGTCTACCCTGAAGTACGGGACGGCAAATTCCAGGCTGACTTCAAGTTCGAGGGACCGCAACCGGAGAACATCCGTGCGGGTCAGACCTATTACCTTAATCTTCAACTCGGCCAGAGCGAAGAAGCGATCATCATCCCTCGCGGAACATTCTACCAGAAGACAGGTGGGAAGTGGATCTATGTCGTGAGTCCCGACGGCGGCAAGGCCGTCAGGAGGGAAATCCGTATCGGGAGGCAGAATCCTCAATACTACGAAGTTCTCGAAGGACTTGAAAGCGGAGAGAAAGTCATCACCTCCTCCTACGACACATTTGGGGACAGCGAGGTACTGGTGTTCTGATATGATTATTCAAAACCTCATTTCGACTCTTCGCCGCTTTCCCGCAGCAGTAGTGCTGAACTTTGCGGGCTTGGTGTGTGCCCTGCTTTCGGTCTCGGTACTTGCTCTGCAACTCGACTGGGAGCTCTCCTTCGACCGCTGTCATCCCACATCCGAAAGGGTATTCAGAGTGGACAAAAGCGATGATGAAACCATCTTTCGCAATGTCCTCCCGAGGGGTTTTGCCGACGATATCGTAATCTCGTCTTCCCATATTGAGGCAGGGTGCGTTGTGATGCCGTTCTATGGTGATGTATACTACTCCGATGAAGAAAGAGAAAAGAGTGGCAAACGGACTCTCACCCCTGTTTCCGAAGGCTTTATCGATGTCTTCGGGGTCGAAATGCTCGAAGGCGACAGCCGCGCCTTGGAGCGGAAAGCCTCGGTAATCATCCCTAAATCCTTATCCGAAGCCCTTTTCCCGGGTGAAAGTGCTCTTGGAAAGATACTCAGGATTGATGCCCCTTACATGCTTTCTGAAGGCGAAGCCGTGATAGGTGGAGTGTATGATGATTTCCCCACAAATACCCAACTTGGTAACGACATCTACCTCTCCCTCGGAGACTTTGCCAAAGGCAGCTATGGCGCAGCCAATTTTGTATGCTATCTTCTTCTCGACGATGCTTCCAACGCGAAAGCAGTCTCGGAAGAGTTCAACTCCAAGTTTGACTTCGCACAATACGAAGACTGGCTCAGCCCTATTGAACTTACCGCACTTCGGAGCATATATCTTCGCGGGGAAGGAAATATCTACAAGAGCGGAAGCAAGGGCAGGCTCGCCCTGCTGTTTGCAGTCGCCGTTCTTATCCTTGTCATCGCTCTGATTAACTTTACCAATTTCTACCTTGCACTGACCCCGATTCGAATCAAAGGTATCACAATTCAGAGGATACTCGGCTCTTCTTTGTCAAGACTGCGCTGCGAAGTCATCCTCGAAGCCGTAATCTGGACCCTGTGTGCTTTTGTCTTCTCGGCACTGCTGCTCTCGCCCGTGGCGGAAGGGCTTAGTGCCAGGGGAGTAATCAATTACACTTCCGCCTCGCAGTGGAGGATACTTCTGCTTGTACTCGCAGCAGCGACTGTAAGCGGGACTGCGGCAGGGATTTGGCCCGCAGTGTACTCAACTTCGAGGCAGAGCGCTCTGGTGCTCAAGGGGACTTACGGACTTTCATCTTCGGGAAGGACATTCAGGAAAGCTCTTGTAGGGGTTCAGCTTACTGTCTCGATAGCCCTGATTATCTTCGGACTCTTCATCCAAAGACAGAACCGCTATATGCAGAATTATCCCTGCGGCTTTGACAAGGACAATCTCGCCGTTGCAGATATCGGCGGGGAAAACTTCTCTAAGTATTCGACTCGAATCAGGGAATCCCTAAGGGAACTTCCATCGGTTGGTGATGTGGCTTATGCGATGGAACTTGCAGGTGGAAAAGATGTCTACTCTACCCAGACTTTTGATTTTGGAGGGGGAGATGTCATGTTCTCGACCATATATTGCAGCTGGAATTTCCCCGATGTGCTCGGGGTTCAGATTGTCGATGGCAGAGACTTCAAGGAGGGGGACAGCGAGCGGATGCTCCTAAGCGAAGATCTCAAGGAGAATGGAGCAGAACTTGGAAATGACGGTCTCGACCCCGTTGTAGGTTTTGTAAGCAGGCTCAACCTGACATCCATGCGCAAGGCAGATTCTCCCGTTGCCTTCGTTGCAATGGGGCCAGAATCAGGATTTCTAATGCCTTACGCCTACATAAGACTGCTCCCCGGCACCCAACGGTACGAAGCCGCCGCAGATATAACAAAGACCTTGCATGAGATCAATCCCTCCTCTCCCTTTGAGGTCCTCTTCTTCGATTCTATCGGCAAAACCCTTTATAGCGCAGAGGAAAGGCTCCGGCACAGTATTGCGCTCTTTTCGCTTGTGGCAATACTGCTCTCCCTTGTGGGAGTGTGGGGGCAGGTGCTGATGGATGTGCAGTACAAAAGCAGAGAAATCGCCATCAAACGGGTGTTTGGGGCAGAGACTGATGATATAGTCGCGGAAGGAGTGATGGAGTATCTGAAACTCGTAGGAGCGTGTTTTATCATAGGAGCTCCCGTCGGCTACTTCGCGACCGGGCGATACTTAAGCAGCTTCGCCCACAGGGTTTCCATTTCACCGGATGTTTTCTTTCTGACATTGGTATTTGTAGCACTTCTGTGCACGGCAGTGGTACTTTCGCAGTACCTTAAGGCAGCGCACAATAACCCTTCAGAAGAACTTAAGAAAGAATAAGACATGAAATTTTTCAGGAAGACGGGCGTTTCGACGCTCATAAACATACTTGGAATGGCGGTGGCGTTCGCCGCGGCGATGATTCTCCTGGTGCAGGTGCGCTGGGACGCGGGGTACGACGCCAACTTCACAGGAAGCGACAAGGTGTTCAAAATTGAGAACAACTGGATTGACGGGGGAGCGTACTCATCCTTCATCTCGAGACCCATCATTGAGATAGTCAAGACATCCAGCCCCAACGTCGAAGCTGTCGGCACCGCCAATTCAATGGGCCGTAGTGGTAATAATAATGTCTATTATCCAGAAGAGAACAAGGACGGAGCGATAACCGTCCCATGCGTAGAGGCTGACAGCACATTCCTTACAATCTATCCTTTCGAATGGGTCGAAGGCTCGCCAAAAGACTTCTCCACGGCTGGTACGGCGGTCATAAACGAAGCTTTCGCCAAAATGTTCTTCGGGGATGAAAGCGCGGTCGGCAAAACCCTGACGGAAGGCACCGGCGGGTACAAAGTTCAAATTGTAGCGGTATTCAAAAACACGCCTCGTAACTCCAGCTTCCACTACGGCTTGATGGAGAACATCGGGAAGCAAAGTATCGACAACAACAGTGAGTGGTCATACGGTGCCTTTGTCAAGCTGAAAGACCCGTCACAAGCGGCCGAGACAGCCGAGGTCATGCTTGAAAATATATTGCAATTCATCAGTGAAGGCGACCCCGAGGACGCCACAGAAGAGCAACTCGCCGCCTTTCGCAGCGGCTTCCGCCTAAGCAACCTGCACAAGGCGCATTTCGAGAGGGATGTGAGGGCAGGCACCCCGACGGCCAACAAGGCCATCACGCTGACCCTGCTCGCCATCGCCATCCTCCTGATACTCATAGCCCTCATCAATTTCATCAACTTCGCCTTCGCCGAGATTCCATTCAGGATCAAGGACATCAACACAAGGAAGGTGCTCGGAGAGAACCGCGGCTCGCTCATCCGAAGGCAGCTCATGCATGCTGTTGTCATCGCAATAGTGGCCTTCGCCCTTGCAGTCCTGCTGATGTATGTAGTCTCGGGGACGTTCTGGGCCTCATACGTCTCTGACAGTATCAAGCCGTCTGACAATCCGGGCATCCTGGCTTTGACACTCGTCCTCGCCGTCCTCACCGCTGTAGCGGCTGGCATAGCGCCGGCCCTGTATTCCACATCGCAACCGGCCGCAATCGTCCTCAAAGGGTCCTACGGTCAGAGCGTCAGAGGCCGCGCCTTGAGAAAGGTGCTGGTTGCAGTGCAGTTCGTGCTGTCGTTCATATTCATCCTGATGGCCTTGTATGTCAGTGTGCAGACCAAATACATGATAGGTCGGGACATGGGCTTCGACAAGGGAGATGTGTTGCAGGTCTGGTGCGGACAAAGGGCCGGAAGCCAGAATGAAGCTCTAAAGGACAAGCTTCTCCAGAACGCCTCGATAACTGATGTCACATTCTCCGACAATCTCATTGTCAACGATCAGATCATGGGCTGGGGGCGCTCTGGCGAGGATGGAAAGCGAATATACCTGGAGGTTCTGCCCGTTGACGATAACTTTGTCAAATTCTTCAATCTTCATATAGTCCAAGGACGTGATTTCCTGCCTTCTGATGCGCAGAGCGAGAATGGCTGTTTCATTGTCAATGAGAATTTCATCGAGAAATATCCTCAGTTCAGGGTCGGAAGCCTCATGGGAGGACACGAGAGCGAAGAGACCGAGATTGTCGGGATTGTGAAGGATTTCAATTTCAAATCTCTCCAGCATCCCCTGTCACCGATGGCACTGTATTCCTGGGGCAAAAACCCGTGGAGGCCTTTCAGCTTCATCTACGTCCGCACGGTGCCTGGAGCTGATTCCAAGGAGGTGTCAAAATACATCCAGGAGGCGGTCTGCGCCTTCGACCCTGTGAGGGAGCCGGACCAGGTGGCGGTAAGGCATCTGGACGAATGGATTGAGAACATGTACAACAGTGAGGAGTCCCTCGGAAAGCTCATTACGGCGGCTTCTTTCATAGCCCTTCTCATCGCCATCATCGGCATCATCGGACTGGTGTTCTTCGAAACGCAGTATATGCGAAAGGAGATCGCCGTGCGGAGGGTGAACGGGGCGACGGTGGAGAGCATTCTCGCAGCGATAAACAAGAAATATCTCACAATCGCGGCCGCGAGCTTTGTAGTGGCTGTGCCCCTCGCCCTGTGGATTATCCTCGGCTGGAGGAAGAATTTCGCTTATCAGGCTCCGGTGCCGGTGTGGATATTCATCGTGGCACTCATAGTCGTGGCTCTCATCACGGCCATCGTGGTCACACTCCAGAGCCTCCGCGCCGCCTCCGCCAACCCAGTCGAATCCCTCAAATCAGAATAAAAAAGTGTCATTCTGAGCGAAGCGAAGAATCTACTTCCAATCTGTCATTCTGAACGAACCCTCTGACATTCTGAACGAAGTGAAGAATCTATAAAAATATTAACAATTAAATACTTATAAAAATGATTAAAGTTACCAATCTGACCAAAGTCTTCCGGACGGAAGAAGTCGAGACAATCGCCCTGAACGGGGTGTCATTCGAAATCAAGGACGGCGAATTCGTCG
>CAZSMO010000021.1:0-6872 GCA_964608175.1 uncultured Muribaculaceae bacterium
GGTATCCCTTCACGCGCCAGGCGTGATAGCGGAAAGCCGGTGCGGTGGCCGTGTGAGTTAGCAGGCTTGGAGCGGCGGGGTTTTAGGGGGATCCCCCTATCAAGAGGAAGTGCCGGACTCTTTAGATGAAATAATCCGCCATCTTCCGATGGCGGATTATTTCGTGGTCCCAGCAGGGCATGATCCTGCGACTCCCTGATTATGAGTCAGGTGCTCTGACCAACTGAGCTATGGGACCGAACCAATCCGGAGCCGTAAAGACTACCGGACGCAATATAGCGAAGTCATTGGTACGAAAACTTCAGGCTTC
This sequence comes from uncultured Muribaculaceae bacterium, assembly GCA_964608175.1. Taxonomy (GTDB): domain Bacteria; phylum Bacteroidota; class Bacteroidia; order Bacteroidales; family UBA932; genus Cryptobacteroides. The sequence continues at coordinate 311 of CAZSMO010000021.1, forward strand.
AAAACATTTCAATCAACTTCGTGACAAAGATAAGCATTTTCGCGTATTCTCGGGACAACAAAATCCAGCGATTGTGTATACAAAGGACACAAAACTGCTAATAATATGTCACAAAAACCACTGTGGTAACTCGGCGGAAGGCTGGCTGCCGAGTCTATCGTCACACTTTGATCTCTACATCCACACCGGCAGGGAGCTCCAGTCTCATCAGGGAATCAACGGTCTTAGCGTTGCTGTCCTCAATGTCGAGAAGCCTGCAGTAGGAATCGAGTTCAAACTGCTCACGCGACTTCTTATTGACAAAAGTCGAGCGGTTGACCGTGAAAATCTTCTTCCCGGTAGGAAGAGGAATGGGGCCATTGACTTTAGCCCCTGTTGACTTCACAGTCTCAACGATCTTCGCCGCTGACTTGTCAACGAGCATGTGATCGAAAGACTTGAGTTTAATTCTGATTCTTTGGCTCATATTAACTGTTAAAATTATTACTCATCGTCATCGTCCGTAAGCTTGTAGCCACTCTTCTCTACAATCTCTTTCTGCATTGCAGCAGGAACCTCGGCATAGTGGTCGAACGACATCGTACTCGTAGCCCTTCCTGAAGAAAGAGTACGCAGCACAGTCACATATCCGAACTGCTCGGCAAGCGGAACGAAAGCCTTGATAATACGCGCCCCGTTAGCTGTCGAATCCATAGCGTTAATCTGACCGCGACGACGATTAAGATCGCCTACGATATCACCCATATATTCCTCGGGGGTAACCACCTCCAGATTCATAATAGGCTCAAGGATAACGGGATGGCACTTCGGACAAGCATGACGGAAAGCCATACGGGCAGCAAGCTCGAACGAAAGCTGATCCGAATCCACCGGATGATAGGACCCGTCAAGCACAGTAACTTTCAGAGACTGAACCTCATAACCGGCAAGTACACCATTAGACATTGCTGATTTGAAGCCTTTCTCGATACTCGGGATGAACTCCTTGGGGATATTTCCTCCCTTGACTGCACTTTCGAACTGAAGTCCTGTCACGCCGGAATCTGCCGGACCGATTTCTACGATAATATCAGCGAACTTCCCGCGTCCACCCGTCTGTTTCTTGTAAACTTCGCGGTGCTGGATACTGGTAGTAATCGCCTCTTTGTAATTAACCTGGGGTGCGCCTTCGTTAATCTCCACGCCGAACTCCCTGCGGAGACGGTCGATAATGATATCGAGGTGAAGTTCACCCATGCCACTGATAATCGTCTGTCCGGTTTCGTGATCGGACTTGACCGTAAAGGTCGGATCCTCCTCGGCAAGTTTAGCAAGCGCAATTCCAAGTTTATCAAGATCGCCCTGGGTCTTGGGCTCCACAGCCACACCGATAACAGGATCAGGGAACTCCATGGATTCGAGCGCGATAGGATGATTCTCATCGCAAATCGTATCACCCGTACGGAGATCCTTAAATCCAACAGCTGCAGCAATATCCCCTGCAGCGACAAAATCGATAGGATTCTGGTGGTTGGAGTGCATCTGATACAGACGCGCCACCCTTTCCTTCTTGCCGGAGCGGACATTCAGCACATAGGAACCGGCATCAAGAGTGCCCGAATAAGCCCTGAGGAACGCAAGGCGTCCAACGAAAGGATCCGTAGCAATCTTGAACACAAGCCCGCAGAACGGGTCATCGCCGGCAGGATGTCTATCCTCCTCAAGGCCGGTCTTAGGGTTGGTTCCCACAATGGCACCCTTATCAAGCGGGGAAGGCAGGTAACGCATTACTGCATCGAGGAGAAATTGGACTCCTTTGTTCTTGAACGAAGAACCGCAGGTGGCAGGTACAATCTGCATTGCAATCGTACCCTTACGCAGAGCTGCTATAATTTCGTCCGAAGTGAGGGAATCCGGGTCCTCGAAATACTTCTCCATGAGGGAATCGTCACATTCAGCCGCAGCTTCGACGAGCCTGCCTCGCCAAAGGTTGACCTCATCAACCATATCCTCAGGGATTTCCCCGTAGTGATAATTCACCAGTTCGTCACTTGAATTGTAATAAATAGCCTTCTTATCTATCAGGTCAACGATGCCTTGGAAATCATCTTCTGCCCCAATGGGAAGGCAGATAGGCACCGCCTTGGCTCCAAGCTTGGTCTTGATTTCCTCCACACAAGCCAGGAAGTCCGCTCCGACACGGTCCATCTTATTAACGTATGCAATCTTGGGGACGCCGTACTTGTCGGCCTGTCTCCAGACCGTCTCAGACTGCGGCTGTACTCTCCCGACTGCACAGAACGTCGCAATGGTCCCGTCAAGCACACGGAGCGAACGCTCCACCTCAACGGTGAAATCCACGTGGCCGGGAGTATCAATCAGGTTAATCTGATAGACCTTCCCGTTGTAGTGCCAAAAGGCGGTGGTAGCAGCAGAAGTAATGGTGATACCTCTCTCCTGCTCCTGCACCATCCAGTCCATAGTGGCAGCACCATCATGGACCTCTCCAATCTTGTGCGTCTTCCCCGTATAGTACAGGATACGCTCGGAGGTGGTCGTCTTACCGGCATCGATGTGAGCCATGATACCGATATTCCTTGTGAAGTTAAGATCTCTCTTAGCCATCTACACTAACTAACTGATTTTGATTAAAAACGGAAATGCGCGAAGGCTTTGTTGGCTTCAGCCATTCTGTGCATATCCTCTTTGCGCTTGAATGCACCACCCTCACTGTTGTAAGCAGCGATGATTTCTGCGCTGAGTTTTTCTGCCATAGAGTGGCCGGAACGCTTGCGGGCGAAGGAAATCATGTTCTTCATGGACAGCGAGACTTTCCTTTCCGGCCTGAGCTCTGTAGGCACTTGGAAGTTGGCACCGCCGATACGACGCGACTTAACCTCGATTTGAGGAGTCACGTTTGCGAGAGCCTGCCTCCAAATATCCAGAGGAGCCTTGTCAGAATCTTTCATCTTCTCGCCTACCATGTCAATGGCATCGTAAAAAATTGAATAAGCGATACTCTTCTTCCCCTGCAACATAAGATTGTTCACGAAACGGGTAACCTCGACATCGTGATACTTGGGATCAGGAAGCAGAATCCTCTTTTTAGGCTTCGATTTTCTCATTTGATGTGAAAAATTAAAAGATTAACCATCCTCATTTCTTGGGTCTCTTGGCACCATAGAGCGAGCGGGACTGAGTCCTGCCTTCCACTCCTGCGGTATCCAATGCGCCTCTGAGAATGTGGTAACGTACGCCCGGAAGGTCCTTGACACGGCCTCCACGCACAAGCACTATAGAGTGCTCCTGGAGGTTGTGGCCCTCTCCGGGGATGTAGGCATTGACCTCTTTGGCGTTTGTCAGACGCACACGGGCAACCTTTCTCATTGCAGAGTTAGGCTTCTTAGGTGTCGTAGTGTAGACACGCACGCATACGCCACGCTTCTGAGGGCAAGCATTCAACGCAGGAGATTTTGACTTAACTTCAATCTCCTGACGTCCTTTGCGAACCAATTGCTGAATTGTAGGCATAAATTGTTAATAAAATAAATAGCCCCAAAAATTTGGGGCTGCAAATATAGCAATTATTTGGGACAAAACAACACTTATCCTCATCGATTTGGGTTTTGCAAACAACGGCAGCTCCACGATGAAGCCCCTCGGCAGCACCCGCTCATATGCCGCCCCTGAACTCTTGGCAGGACGGGAAAAAAGACGAACTCCAGAAATGAAGTCAACAAGATTGACCCGTACTGATTTTTGTTTACAGTTTTGACCCGCGGATTGTAAACCTATGTCAGGACAAGTCGGCAGCAACATCGTCAAATAATCTATTGCATGGGTTTCAAGAGCTATGAACGCTTAAAAACAGGATGATGCGTTAAACGAAGATACAGCTGATACTGAACTTGTGTCAGCCGCAATCAAAGGAGTTGTGTTTACCAGGCTGTATCCTGTTTCAGAAGGCTGGATCAGTCTTTCAAACACCCTAATGGAATCACTTTCACTCCATCGGCTCTGGTATACGCCATTTCTCCTCCTGTCAGCACAATGAGCAAGTCAGGAGAGCGAAGTTTCTGTCTGCCCTTATTGTCTTTTTGCTCCTCAACCAAACGTTTGAGCTTAAGAAGATGTCCTGCTCCGTTTTCAATATTTCGGCTCCCGAGCCTGCATTCAATCAGCGCGTATTGTCCGTTGTCAAGGTGCAGCACGACATCAGCTTCCAGACCTAACCTGTCGTGATAGTATGAGACTTTGCCACCCAAGGCTTGTGAGTACGCTTTCAAATCTCGGACGCACATGCATTCGAATATGAATCCGAATGTCTCAAGGTCTAACTCAAGCTTTTCAGGGGAGAGTCCGTTCGCTGCGACAGCGATAGAGGGATCGGTAAAACACCTCTTTCTGCCTGTTCGGATAACTGTTTTGGATCTTATGGCAGGACTCCATGCCTCAATGTCTTCAATGACATACAGCTTTTCCAACGCGCTGACATAATCATCGAAAGTGGGCATGGAAGTTCCCTCCTTCTCTACAGAAACATCTTTGAGCATTGTGGTCTTTTTCGCCAGGGTGCAGAGATTCCTTGCATAGGAACGCATGACCAGCCTGGCCAAGGCTGGGTTTCTCTGGCGACTGTCAACGAGGGAAATGTCGGTATCGCATACCACAGTGAAATAATCTTTCGCTATCAGTAGTTTAGCCTCTCGTGACATCGGACGCAAGGATGCCGGCCAGCCGCCTCGGCATGCGGCGAATATCAGGTCTTCTATTGACATCTCTGATATTTTCCCATCAATGTCAAGGTCTCTGCTTGCGAATAAATCTTTCAAAGATATGCTTCCGGTTGATTCTTCGGACTCGAACAGACTCATTGGATACATTGACATCGGGGAGATTCTGCCCGTACCTGCATGCATCATCTCTCCTTCACTGTCATTTATGACGGTTGACCCCGTCAGAATGAATAGCCCGTTTTCTTGCATTGTGTCCACAGCGTTGCGCACAGCATCCCATAAGACTGGAGCGACCTGCCATTCATCTATCAGGCGAGGCTTGTCTCCTTTCAAAAGCAGAGACGGCTTTGTCGCGGCCGTGGCGAGATAACCATTCCTCTTATCAGGATCCTGCATCTTGATGACACTTTTTGCCTGCATCTCGGCCGTCGTTGTCTTTCCGCACCACTTGGGGCCTTTGATTTGAACCGCCCCAAAGGCTTCCAGCCTTAGTAAAAGTTCATTATCAGCTATACGTTTAAGATATCTCATGAGATGTTTTATTTGCTGCAAAGGTAAGCAACTTTGCGAAATTGAACGAAATAATTTTCTTTTTTTGAATACTTTTACTTTGCGTTCTTGAAAAAATATTATGCTTCAACACGTGAATCATACTATGACCCTGCAAATGGCGAAAGGTCCGAACAGAGCATACAAATTCATTTCGGCCTATTTCATTTTCTTAATGAACTTCACTCTCGAAGGAAGCGTCTCGGGGCAGGGAGGACTCAAGGCCGTCCTGCTTTCCTTGTGCAATCCCTTCCTGCCGACCTTCCGCGAGGCCCCCTTATAGAATGGCCTGTGTGGGGTGCTACTGCGGATTGCATCCCCTTTTCCCCGACATAAGCCGCGTCAACCCCTCTCTAGTCCCAGCGGAAAGCGAATTGCATGGGACATCGAGGGTAAGCAGTGACAAGCACTCGCTACGACCATCGCTGTCTCGGGAGGTGCCGTTAGAGTGCAACACTACGCAAATGGCATCCCCTAACGATTCCGTATCTTGATACCATAGAGCTTGGAGTTTGGCCTTGAGAGGCAAAAAAGGTGTTTGGGTTTCAATAGAAATTTGGTATATCTGTACCGTTATGCCTGTCATACAGCGATTGACCTACATTAACCGCGACCTCCTCTCTGCTTTCTAAGGGGGGGGTAAATCTCTAATTCACAATAATTTAGTTTTTTATTTAGCACTGCAGGACAACGCAGTGTGCGGCATTGACGTTGCTATACCATCCGTTCCTCTCAGTAAGGATATCGGCAGTGTATTGTCATGGTGGGGTCCGATTACAGGGCAGAAAATCACAAAGACAAAGGACAACCCCGTGCAGGGGCAATTATATATCAGAGAAACTGCATTATGAAAATCACTAAAGCATTAGCATTGCTGACGCTCTCCGCCGGAATCGTTTCCGGTATGGTATCGTGCACCTATCTTGAAAATGTCGACCCGGATGAGGGCAATGTGTCCAAGAATCCAAGCCTTAACCTCAAGGATGTGGCGGTGACAGGGAAGGTGGTGGAGGAGGGGATGGTGTCAGCGACAGTGGAGGCATACTTTAATTTCGACAAGATATCGGCCACCTACACCGAGTTGGAGTATGGGGTTGAATCTTCACATGGAGCGAGGCATCAGACGTGGACTCCGGCTCTGTCCGGCTCACAGGGCTGACCCCTGAGACGAGCTACACATGCAAGGCCGTGTTCTCTTACAACAAACCAACTTCATCAGACAGTGGCTTCCTCGCAGAGTCGGAAGAGAAGACATTCACGACAACTAAGAGTCCAGAAGCCGTAGACCTCGGACTGTC
>CAZSMO010000021.1:6972-37124 GCA_964608175.1 uncultured Muribaculaceae bacterium
GAGATAACACACGAAATGATTTACCCAATAGGGATAATTTAGATGATCTTCTTATCAATCTTTAACACATCATCCTTAAAACTCACAGCTTGTCAAGTTCATCTTGAGACCATTTCAGCCTCCGTTGGCATACCCATCGGAGAACTTGAGAAGTTAAAGTAATTCAAAATCCCCTTTTTGGCACTTCCTTTTGCGCGTTAAAAGAAAAAGGCTCCAAACCGCTGCAGTAGCGATTTGGAGTCTTTGTGTTTTGGCGGTCCCAGTAATATGGTGGGGAGGAAGATGACCTGCACGCCAAGTGGAAGGACTTAAACGCTCTCGTGGAGACAACGTCCACTGTAGACTACAGAGACAAGACTTCCCAAAGGGGGGGGGTACTCCGACACGCCAAATTTTGATGAGGTTGCACGGGAAATCTACCTGTAATCGGCAAATTCAGCGTCCTTGGCAGCGCGTTCGGTGTAGGCCTTGGCCGCGGGGCAGGAGCACGAGGCGAGGCTGTCGAGTTTGGCCTTGACCGTAGCCTTGTCCCCAAGACGGGCGGCAGCCACGGCAGCGATATACCTCTGGCGGGGTGCATTGCCGGAGGAAAGCTTCAAAGCCTTCTCATAATTGCCGGCAAGAATCTCGGCAAGGGCCTCATTGCGGCTTCCGGTCCCGCGAAGAATCTTGGCAGCCATGCCGTATTCTCCTTTAAGGATATAGACCGTGCCTTCGTTTCTGACAGCATCAGCAGTCCCGGAATCGGCAAAGAAAGAAAGGGCCGCATCGAGGTCGCCACGACGCATCTGAATGACCCCCAGTAGATTGAGCACATCAGGGTCGGCTTCATCAGTGTGAGTAAGATATGCCAGTGCAACATCGATTTTACCCTCATCCAATGCAAGCACGGCAAGGTCATAATACCCGGTATTGGATCCCCAACGTTCAGTAGTCACGCGATAATAGTACTTCTTGGCATCGAGGCTGTCCGTGATTGAAGCGAGATGGAGGATTTCGGGTTCAGAAAGCAGCGAAAGCTGATTCTGCGCCATTTGCGCAAGCTCCTCATCGGAATAGCCGAGGTGGTCGGCATTTATCACAAAGGAAGCCCTGCGAAGTCCGGGGAAGACTTCCTTCTTAATGTCCTCGTATATAAAGGAGAGATTCTTGATCTCCTGCTCGCGCACAGCAGGGTCGGAATACATAGACAGCACCCTCAAAATCAAATCTTTATCCTCAATATCAGAGTCTTCCATTGCCTCTTTGAAGCCTTCCCAGTCCTGACCGGCACTGCTGACCGAAATGCTGTCAGTAACCCCACCGGACAGTTTCCCCCAGGTATTGACAGCGGATTTGGCCCTGTCCTTGGAAAGCTTGTCATTGAGCTCTACCCCACCTTCAGGAGAGGCATAAGCCACGATGGAAGCCCCTGTCACCTTGTAACGGGGATCATTCTCAAGGTCTTTGAGATAAGACTTATAAACATTGATGGCATTGCGGTTCTGGGAGTTATTCTTAACCGCCGCAGACCCGACATCGAAGAGAATACTCGTCTGGGTCGACAGACTTGTCACCTGATTGAAGCCGTCGGGTTTAATGGAATACTCTCCGCGAGTATCAGTAAGTTTATAGGTAGCTATACAGCCATCCGCAGCCTTAAGTGCCGGGAGGTCGATTGTCTTGTCTCCACCCAGGATGAGCTTGCACTGCAGCTCGAGCGCACTCTGCTCCATCCCTTTCACAAAGGGGAATTCGACATCAATGCCGGACTTCCCGCCGGAAAGAGGAATCATCCGATAATTGGCCTTAATATCCTGCCCCTGAAAGATTTGGGATTTACCCGTGCGCTGTCCGTCTGCATAGACGAGCACCGGCGTAACGACCATCATAGCCGTTGGCTTGAAGTAATTCTTGGGGAAGGTGAGTTCGACATTGGCCCGGATGGTGTCGCGAAAAGCTTCAAGCACCTTGGGGGTGCATTCGACTTCGAGGTCCGATACCTTGCTCTGCATCTGTTTCTGAGAGGAACAGGAAGCAAGAAGAAGGGCTGCACTCACACAGGCAGCAAGGGGCAGTGAGGTAAAGAAGCGAATCTTCATAATGTTTCGGATATCTAAGGATTATTTGCACAAAGATAATTTAATGTTCAAAAATTATTCCGCAAAACCTGCATTTTTCGCTACTCTTTGATTAACTTTGTCAGAATTCGCGTTTGCACAGACAGACCGAAGCAGAGTTTTATGCCCGGTCAAAGAATTAATAAATGGATACACAAGAGCTTCAAAGAATAAAGAATCGATACGACATCATCGGAAACGATGCCGCCCTGAATCTTGCAATCGAGATGGCGTGTGTCGTGGCACCCAGCGACCTTGCAGTACTGATAACGGGAGAAAGCGGTGTCGGCAAGGATGTTTTCCCGCGCATTATTCACGATGGGAGTCGCCGTCGCACAGCCCCTTTCCTGGCAGTCAACTGCGGTGCAATCCCTGTCGGGACCATTAATGCAGAGCTGTTCGGGCACGAGAAAGGCTCATTTACCGGTGCAGTTGCCGCCCGAAAAGGCTATTTCGAGGAGGCCAATGGAGGGACCCTCTTTCTCGATGAAATAGGCGAGCTTCCCAAGGAAACCCAGGCCATGCTACTGCGGGTGCTGCAGGACGGAGAATATCTCAAGGTCGGCTCCTCCAAAGTCGAAAAGACCGATGTGCGCGTGATTGCAGCCACAAATTCCAACCTCGAATATGCCGTCCGGCAAGGCAAATTCCGCGAAGACCTCTACTACCGCCTGAATGCCTTCCAGATCAAAATTCCGCCCCTACGCGAGAGAAAAGACGATATTTATCTTCTGTTCAGAAAGTTTACTTCGGACTTTTCGGCCAAATCCGGATTTCGTAAGATTTCTCTCACCCTTGAAGGAATCTCGATTCTGAAGAATTACCGCTGGCCAGGGAATGTCCGTCAGCTCAAGAACTTCACCGAGGCTCTCACCGTGATGGAGTCCTCCCCTGTCACACCCAATTCCGACAAGGTCGAAATCAGTGCCGGTCAGCTCCGTGCCCATATGCCTAAAGAGGCAGAACAGGTACTGCCGGCGGCAATTTCAGACGGAGGCGGCTCAGCTATAAACGATGACAACATGCGAGCCATCGTCAAGGCGATTCTGGACCTGAAGTCAGAGGTGGATAGATTAAGAAGTATGGTCGAGACGGCTCCACAAGGGGAGAGACCAGCCCGTCCTGCCGTGTCTGCCGGTGCAGATGAGGATGCGGAATGGCAGGAAAGCCAGGCCCCTTCCCCTATCGAAACGCCCATCGATTCAGAGCCTGCAGCCAAGAGTATCAGGCAGAGCAACGATGAGCTCTATGAGAAGACCCTTGCGAAGTACGGCGGCAAGGTGAAGCCGGCGGCCGAAGAACTTGGAGTTTCCGAAAGGACGATTTACCGCTGGAGGGCACAGAGAAAGCAATAAATGAGATTATACAGATTCATACCTGTCCTTGCAACCGGTCTATTCTGCGCAACTGCTTGCGGAATATACTCATTCTCTGGTACTTCTATTCAGAGTGATGTCCATACCATTACTATTGATTTCTTTGAGTACAAGGCTCCAAAGGTCAACCCGTCGCTGAGCAACGACCTGACTGAAGCCCTGCGCTCTCAGTTTCGAAGGATGACAAGCCTGGAACAGGTAGATCAGGACGGAGACCTCGAAATTTCGGGTCAGATTACAGGCTACGATGTGAGAGCTTCGTCGGTTGCCGCAGGAGATGTTGCTACCCAGAACCGGCTCACAGTCACGGTAAAAGTCGATTTCACAAACCGCAAATATCCCGAGGACGACTTTAGCGGAAAGTCTTTCTCGGCTTATGCGGATTATGACTCGAATAATTCTCTCGATGCAGTGGAATCCACCCTCTGCGCCGACATTATAGACCAGATTGTGGAGAATGTCTTTAACGCAACCGTTGCGCAATGGTAAAGGGCGACACTATAGATTTGAGTAAGCTCACGCTTGAGGAACTGGACGGAGTCATCAGCTTGTACCCGTGGTTTGCCCTTGCGCGCAAGGAACTCTGCAACAGGATGTCCGAGACCGACAAATGGGACATCGGGGATTATTCTGCCCAAGCTCTTTACATCGCATCGCGAAGTCTAATCTGTGCGTTGTACGAAAAGAGCAGACAGCAAGCGGGTACTCAGGAGGAGAATTTACCCTTTAGGGAGAGTTCCAAAGCCCAACGGCAGATTTTTGTAGTTGGAGGTGACTACTTCACGCCCCAACAGTACGAACAGGTTCGTGGAGAGGGCGATATCTTCTCCGTTTTCGCCGCTGAATCTCGGGCAAAGCAGGAAGCTCCAGTGCAGAAGGTGGATTATTCGGACTACTGCACCGAAGCCCTCGCCAAAATATACCTTGATCAGGGCTATAAAGACAAGGCAAAAGAAATTTATTCGAAACTAAGTTTGCTATATCCGGAAAAAAGTGTTTACTTTGCATCCCTTATTGAGAAAATCGATTCAGAAGTATGAAAGCACTGTTTACAATTCTTGTAGTACTTATAGTAATTGCAGCGATACTGCTAGTCCTTACAGTATTGCTCCAGAATGGCAAGGGTGACGGAATGGCCAGCAACTTTGTGGCTGGAAACCAGACTTTTGGCGTACGCCAGACCGCAGATATTCTCGAGAAAGTCACTTGGGGACTTGTGATTGTAGTCGCCGTTTTCTCCATCCTGGCTTCTTATCCTTCAAGGACGAAGAGCACCTCGGTTGACATCAGTGATCAGATTGAAAATACCGGTGCGCAGCCTTCTTTCCCGTCAACGCCCATTCAGGCAAATCCCGAAGAGGAATAAGCCTGACATTTTGTCAGTGGAATATAATTTGACTCATAGCGGTCGTCCGTTCGGGCGGCCGTTTTACGTTCAAACAGCCCTTTGCTTCGCTAAGGATGAGGGAAAAAGGCTGCTTATCGGGCAAAAACATTGGCAATCGATGGTGTCCGCCCGGTCGCAAGCAGCTGACAAATGATGAACGCAAGCGAGCGAAAAACGCCACGCCACGAGCGGCCAAAGGAAACAGGAAAAGTAAAAAGACATTTTATGGAGAACAAATACGAATTTTTAAGCAAATATGCGGTTAACCTCAACGAGCAGGCTGAGAAAGGGAAACTCGATCCCGTGATTGGCCGTGACGAAGAGATTCGCCGCGTGCTGCAGATATTGTCCCGAAGGACAAAGAACAACCCAATTCTCGTGGGCGAGCCCGGTGTCGGTAAAACGGCTATCTCCGAAGGCATCGCACAGAAGATTGTGGATGGTCAGGTACCTTCCAATCTGAAGGACAGAAAGATATATTCCCTCGATATGGGGGCCCTGATTGCAGGTGCAAAGTATCAGGGGGAATTTGAGGAAAGGCTCAAGGGCGTTGTAAAGGAAGTCGTGGACAGCGATGGGGAGATTATCCTCTTCATCGATGAGATTCACACCCTCGTTGGGGCCGGAAGGAGTTCGGGAGCCATGGATGCGTCAAACATCCTCAAGCCTGCCCTTGCCCGCGGCGAACTCAGGACCATCGGTTCGACCACCCTTGATGAGTATCAAAAATACTTTGAGCAGGACAAGGCTCTCGAAAGGCGATTCCAGAAGGTAATGATTGACGAGCCCACCCCTGCAGAGTCGATTGCAATTTTGCGCGGACTGAAGGAGAAATACGAGAATCACCACCATGTCCGTATCGAAGACGATGCGCTGATTGCAGCTGTGAACCTTTCGCACCGCTATATCACCAACCGTTTCCTGCCGGATAAGGCTATTGACCTCGTGGATGAAGCCGCAGCAAAACTCCGCCTGGAGATGAATTCGGTGCCTGAACCCATAGCCGAACTTGACAGCGCAATCCGTCAGTTACAGATTGAAAAAGAAGCTGTTAAGAGGGAAGGGACTTCGCTGAAAATGGAAAAAATCGAAAGCGAACTCGCCGAGAAAACTGCCGAGAGGGAGACCCTTGGGAAGAAATGGGACGAGGAGAAGGGCTTGCTGAATCGGATTCAGACCGCCCGTACCGAACTCGAAGATTTCAAGCAGCAGGCTACCGTGGCCGAGAGGGAAGGCAATTACGGAAAAGTCGCGGAAATCCGCTATGGCAAGATGGCCCAGACTCAAAAAGAAATTGACGATTTGCTGAAGAAGCAGTCAGAGATAAAAGACCCGATTATCACGGAGTCCGTGACTCCAGAAGATATCGCTGAAATTGTCGCTCGCTGGACGGGGATTCCTGTCAACAGGATGCTCCAGAGCGAGAAAGAAAAACTCCTTCACATGGAGAGTGAGCTCCATAAGAGGGTGGTCGGACAGGACGAGGCCATTAAGGCCGTGTCCGATGCCGTGAGAAGAAGCCGTGCGGGGCTGTCCAACGAACACAGACCTCTCGGTTCATTCCTCTTCCTCGGACCTACGGGGGTTGGTAAGACCGAACTCGCCAAGGCACTTTCGGAGTTCCTTTTCAATGACGAGTCCATGATGACGCGTATCGACATGAGCGAATATCAGGAGGCTCACACAGTCAGCCGGCTCGTCGGAGCGCCTCCGGGATATGTGGGTTATGATGAAGGCGGTCAGCTGACCGAGGCTGTACGCCGTAAACCTTATTCGGTGGTGCTTCTTGATGAGATTGAGAAGGCGCATCCGGATGTATTCAATATCCTGCTTCAGGTATTGGACGATGGGCGTCTTACCGACAACAAGGGTCGTACTGTGGACTTCAAGAACACGGTGATTATCATGACTTCCAACCTCAAGGAAGAAGATCTCAGGCTTCGGATGAGACCCGAATTCCTGAACCGTATCGATGAGATTATCCAGTTCCATTCGCTTACGCCGGATGACATCCGTCAGATTGTAAGGATTCAGATGTCTATCCTGACCAAGAAGCTTGAGGAAGAGAATGTCACCCTCACCTATACTAAGGCCTTTGAGGATGAGATGGTAGAGAACGGCTTCGATCCCGACTTCGGTGCCCGTCCTGTCAAGAGGCTTATCCAACGTGAGCTTGTCAATCAGCTTGCCGTAGAGATTCTCGAGGGCAGGATTCGCAAGGATGCGACCATCGAGGTCGATTGCGTGGACGGCAAGACCGTTATACGGAACAAATAATTTGAGTTTCGCTGGGTTTTCCAGCGAAACCTGATTAGATAACGGAAGAAGTTTCTCCAAAAAGACAATAACATGGACAGCTGCAAAAAGACTATCCTTGTGGTGGATGACGAAGAGGATATTCGCCTGATTTTAAGCTACAATTTAAGCAAAGCCGGCTACCGGGTACTTTCTGCCGAGTCGGCGGAGAAGGCGTTAGCTCTGGAGGAACTTCCAAGCGTAAATCTAATCCTACTTGATGTGATGATGGAGGGAATGTCCGGATTCGATATGGCCGCTCGCCTAAAGGAGAGCCCCTGCACGGCCGGTATTCCCGTCATCTTCCTCACAGCCCTCGACAGCGAGGACGACAAGGTAGCCGGATTCGAAGCAGGAGCTGACGACTATATCGCCAAGCCTTTCTCCATTAGAGAGATGCTTTCGCGTGTAAAGGCAGTGCTCAAACGTTCCGCTGCATCGTCTGAAGATTTTCTTCCCGAAGGCTTTCGCATCGATGAGGCTGGCAAGACCGCCATCATTGACGGGAAACGCGTAGTCCTCAGCCACAACGAGTTTGAGATACTCTGTCTTCTAACTTCCCACCATGGGCAAGTGTTTTCCCGCGAAGAACTCCTTTCCAAGGTGTGGAGCGATGATGTGGTAGTCACAGACCGAAGTGTGGATGTGGCTGTCGCCCGGCTTCGCAAGAAAATCGGCTCCTACGGCTCACATATAGTTTCGCGCCACGGTTACGGTTATCTCTGGGAGGGATAGGATTCGCACAAATTTTAGTCAGTTGCAAAACTTCTTGGGTATGATTATAGCCCTCATCATACTATCCGCCGCAGTGCTAATCCTGATTTTCGCACTGATTGCAATGCGAAACCGCTACCGTACTCTCAAAACTTCGTTGGAGCAGGGACGCATTTCGCTGCAAGACCGACTCAACGACAGTGAGCAGGACAAAACCCGTCTCAAAAGGCAGCTGACCCAGAACGTGGCTCACGAACTAAAGACCCCGGTAAGCAGCATCCAAGGCTACCTTGAGACCCTCGTCAGCGACCCCGACCTCGACCCTCAAACTCGCCAGGCCTTTCTTGACCGTTGTTATACCCAGAGCCAGAGGCTTTCTGCCCTTGTCAGCGATATTTCCACTCTCAACAAGCTCGATGATGCGCCTCAATCCTACGACACCGAGCCAGTCAATATTTCAGCGCTGCTTCAAACTGTCTCGAAAGACACCGCGATGCAGCTTTCGGAGCACAAGATGAATTTTTTGCCTCTGGTTGCTCCTGATGTCACGGTCCAAGGCAATCAGTCGCTGGTGTATTCGATATTTCGCAACCTCACCGACAACTCTATAGCCTACGCTGGAGACGGCTCCACCATCACGGTGCAGGTAACGGATGAGACTCCTAACAGGTACGAATTCCTCTTTGCCGACAACGGAGTCGGGGTGGCTCCGGAGCATCTGCCACACCTCTTCGAGAGGTTCTACAGAGTAGACAAGGGTCGCTCCAGGAAGCTCGGAGGCACAGGGCTCGGGCTCGCCATTGTCAAGAACGCAGTGCTGCTGCACAAAGGGACAATTTCCGTCCGTATTGGCAAGACCGGAGGGTTGGAATTCCTTTTCACCCTTCCAAAAGCCTAATCGTCATCTTCCGAAGGCTCGGATAGTTGCCTGTCCCACAAACCTTGCGCAGCCCTGAGCAGATGCCTCATGTGAGAAGTCAATTCTCTGGACTCCTGGAGCATATTGAGGTAGAGGTAGGCTACTGTAAGGTTTTCTTTGGAGTTTTGCATCCTCTGTATCTGCATATTACGGGCATATTCAAAAGTCTTTTTGAGCATTGCCCCCTCTTTTCGCACTGCGGGAATTTCGTC
The DNA here is from genome assembly GCA_964608175.1 of uncultured Muribaculaceae bacterium. Lineage (GTDB taxonomy): Bacteria > Bacteroidota > Bacteroidia > Bacteroidales > UBA932 > Cryptobacteroides. The sequence continues at coordinate 15,975 of CAZSMO010000021.1, forward strand.
TATTGCACGCCGCTGAAGAATCTTGGCTGTGCGGTCGGCAAGATAAAGCACGGCATCCCTAAGCGGCACAAAGTCCCTCAGCTGCTCCACACTAAGCGGGGGAAAGCCATTGTCCACATGCTCGCGGCAGGGCTCTTCTATCCTTCGAAGGCAATAGAGCATATTGTCGCAGGAATTCCTCCCAAGATGAAACCAAGTGCTCTGCAGCATCGCCACTTCGTGGTCCACCCGGCGCAGAGTCACCATCTCAATGCGGCGGTTATTCTTGAGCTCTTCCCTGCGGCGCTTCATGGAACGGTCGGATTTGCGAAGAGTAGAGAGGTTTTCTTCCATAAACGCATCGGTTATCTGCCTGTAAGTCTGCTTGCAATAGAGCACACAATCCGCTTCGCTCATCGAGATATGCTCTTCCAGCATTTCCGAGAGTTTCTCCTTGTCGCTCTCGCGGGACATCTCTTCATAAAGCCGGTCTGAAGCAGGGCTTTTAGCCTTGTTTCGCGAAGTTGTTACACTCCTTATAAGAAGGAAAGCGACTATGGCAGAAAGGACAAAGGCGGCAACAGCTCCACCCCAATTCAGCAGAAGTGCCACGACAAAAGCCATAACGAAAGCAGCACCTGCCGTAATGAACCACCCGCCAATGACAGACACGACCCCCGTAATTCTATAGACTGCGGTTTCGCGTCCCCATGCCTTGTCAGCAAGCGAAGTCCCCATCGCCACCATGAAAGTGACATAAGTAGTTGACAGAGGGAGCTTAAGTGAAGTGCCAAGCGCAATTAGCAGGCTGGCTACCACGAGGTTGACCGTGGCGCGGACTTCATCGAAAGCAGCTCCTTCGCGAAGTCGTATTTGAGAAGTATCGAGGCGCTTATTCGCCCAAGCCTTAAGCGCATCCGGAGTCACATCGTCAAAAAATGCCCCGACAGCGGTTGAGAATCTGACGAGTGAGCGGGCAATCTTGGATGAGCCAAACATCTCCTCCCCTTCGCCCTGACGCGAAAGGTCTACAGATGTCTTAATGACGTTGCGGGACTTCTTGGAAAACAGAAGAGCAGCGACCATTATCGCTCCTGCAATCAGGAGGAATCCCACAGGGGTGCGTGCAGAGGAGTTGAGAGAGTCCATCATGAAGGTGGAGGGGTCAGCGAGAGGATGGGCGGCGAAGTCCTGATAGGAGGAAAGCCCTGCCATTGAGACTCCGATGAAATTCACCAGGTCGTTGCCGGCGAATGCCATAGCGAGGGCGAAGGTTCCCAATAGGACAAGCACTTTGAATACGTCCACTTTGAGAAAGTAAAGCCCCTGCATCAGAAGTGTGGAAGCTATAAAGCAGACCCCAAGAACCGGCAGTGTGTTGGCTTCAAGCCAACTTACCCATTCGGGGCGCATTATTGACATTCCGGCGATGCTTTTGAATAGCATGAAATACGCTATCACCGTGGTGGCCACCCCACCGAAGAGCCCAATCTTCCATTTGAGCTTATTCTTGTACGAGAAGGTGAAAATCAGACGGCAAATGTATTGGATAATGGCTCCAAAGAAGAATGCCAAAGCCACGGAAAGAAATATCGAGAAGATGATTTCAAGGGCTTTTTCGGTGTTCATCAGGTCCCCTATCCCAAGAGCGCCGTCAGAGTGCGTGAGCTTTAGAAGCGCAAAGGCAGCCGTACCCCCAAGCAGTTCGAAGACCATTGAGACCGTGGTGGAGGTAGGCAGGGCAAGATTGTTGAAGACATCAAGCAGGAGCACATCGGAAAGGATCACGGCCATGAATATGGTCATCACTTCCTTGAATGAGAACATCTCAGGGTGAAAGATTCCGTGCCTTGCGATATCCATCATTCCTCCGCTGGTGGCGGCTCCAACGAAGATTCCAAGAGCTGCAACGGCGAAAATTGTGCTAAGCCTCGCCACGCGAGCCCCAATTGCAGAGTTTAGGAAATTAACCGCATCATTACTTACGCCGACGACCAGGTCCACGACTGCAAAGGCTAGCAGCACAATGACAAAAATCAAATAAATGTTCATGCTGCAATGTTAGCTAGCGGATGTTACTCCTTTATTGCAGAGACATTACATTTTGGTTACAATGGGGCGGCTATTGCCGGATTCCGGCCCTTTCTCCACCTCTCCATGGTGCACCTTGGACGGGGAAGGCGCACGAGTGCATGGAGCACCTCCTCTTTGCACTTCGGACGGGGAAGGCGCACGAGTGCATGGAGCACCTCCTCTTTGCATTTCGGACGGGGAAGGCGCACGAGTGCATGGAGCACCCCCTCTTTGTACTTCGGATGGGCTCGCACGGATAGGCGTTTTCCTGTATGTGACTACTACACAGGGAATTAGCTATTTGCGCCCCTCCACTATGTGATAGGGCGCAAAAGGTTAAATACCTATATATTAGAGTATTATAGGGAAACAAATTCAAATGGTGGTATATCGAAAATAATCGTTAAATTAGCGGGGATGTAACAAGAAACCTGATTCACTCATTCCACCAGGAGGCAAAGGCTTTCTATGTGGGGAGTAGAGCAAGGAAAGACGGTTCATAAGTTTTGTGAAGGCGGGACGCCGGATTCAAAACCAGAAATATTAACATAGCGCATTTGCTATTTATTCGGTTGCTTCAGGAACCTAGGAAATTTCAAAGCACGAATCCGGATAAGTCAGTGAATGTCTGCGCTTTGGCGTGGGCTTGACTTATCTGTTTGTTGCGGGCTTCCTAGGGCCTCTGAAGCATGGATTAGTAAAGTCCAGGCCTTTTTGTGCCCAAAGGACAGCCTGCGCCGGATAAGAGCAATTGCCACGGATAAAGTGCGCAATGAGCGAAAAAAGAAATGCCCGAAGTCCAGGCGAGACCTATGGGGCCACGTCACAAACTAAGCCAGCGGGAGAGCAGGCAGGCAGGGCCGCAGCACAAACTAAGCCAGCGGGAGAGCAGGCAGGCAGGCAGGGCAACGACACAAACTAAGCCAGCGGGAGAGCAGGCAGGGCCACGTCACAAACCAGGCCGGTGGGACCTGCAGACGGAGAGCAACAGTCTAAAGGAACAGGCACAGGGCTGACCGTGTCGACGAGTAAGCTTAGGTCTAGTGGCACAGGGCTGACCGTGTCGACGAGTAAGCTTAGGTCTAGTGGCACAGGGCTGACCGACAGGGTATCGGCACAGACGAAAGAAAAAGGTGCCGGGCAGCCGGACAAATCAACTGCACAGATTAAGTCCAAGGAGAGAGTGTCCTCACATGGAGAGGTATTTACCAATCCGCGCGAAGTTAACGCGATGCTTGACCTTGTGAAGGCGGAGACTCAGAGGCTTGATTCGCGTTTCCTGGAGCCAGCGTGCGGGGATGGTAATTTCCTCATTGAGATACTGCGAAGAAAACTCGAAGTGTGTAGGGCTCGGGTGGAAGCTAGCAGTTACACCCAACTCCAATGGGAAGAGAACGCAGTCCTCACGGTATCAAGTATTTACGGCATAGAGATTCTGCCTGACAACGCCGAAGCCTGCCGGAAAAGGCTACTTAACTTCTTCACTGATTGCTATAAAGCCCTTTTCGGAGGGAAAATCAAAGCCGCGTGCGTTGAGGCTGTCAGGTATATCCTTTCGAAAAACATCATCCTCGGGGATGCACTGAGCTATAAGAGAGTGGATGCTCCCGAGGAGTGGATAATCATCTCGGAGTGGAGCCCGATAGGCGGCGGGATGTTCAACCGAAGGGACTACGAATTCTCCTACCTCGTGGGCGAGTACGAGAGTGATGGGCTTTTCTCGGATGAGCCCATTAAGACTTTCCCGCCGGTCTGTTTTCTCGACATAAATGCCAAGACCTATGGAGAGGAATAGCTACAATCCCGACGTGCTCAACTGCATCGCCAACCTCAGCAATGACGAGGTGTATACCCCTCCTGAACTGGCGAATAAAGTCCTCGACCTGCTGCCACAGGAGCTTTTCGAAAGCCCCGAAACCACTTTCCTCGACCCGTGTTCGAAAACGGGGGTCTTTCTTCGGGAGATAGTGAAACGGCTGGATGTCGGGCTGGCGGATCAGATTCCTGACCGCCAGGAGCGCATCAATCACATCCTTCACAAGCAGGTTTTCGGCCTGGCAATCACGGAGCTCACCTCATACCTCTCCCGCCGCAGCGTCTATTGCAGCAAATCCGCAAATGGTGAATACAGCGTGTCGCATTTCGACACTTCAGAGGGCAATATCCTGTATAGAAACAACTTACACACATGGGTGAACGGCAAGTGTCGCTGGTGCGGAGCTTCCCAGGCGGTCTACGACCGAGGCCCCGAGTCGGAGCAATATGCTTACATGTTCATCCACACAGACAGTCTTCAACAATTTTTCCCAGATATGAAATTCGATGTAATCATAGGCAATCCGCCGTATCAACTTAAGGATGGGGGAAATAAGTCAAGTGCAACTCCACTATATAACAAATTTGTAGAGCAGGCCAAAAAGCTAAAACCGCATTACCTCTCAATGATTATCCCTTCAAGATGGTTTGGTGGAGGGAAAGGGTTGGATGAATTTAGGGCCGAAACTCTTAACGATAATCATTTTCGCGTAATCGTTGATTACGAAGATGCAAATGATTGTTTTCCTGGTGTTGATATAGCAGGTGGTGTATGTTATTTCTTATGGGACAGGGATAAATCTGGATCTTGTCATGTCTACAGCATCAGTAATGGAAGAACTGTTGAAAGTACAAGAAAGCTGAACGAATTTAATGTTTTTATTAGACACGCCGAAGCATTAAGCATAATCCGCAAAATTCAATTACTACAAGAGCCTGTGCTATCAGATGTAGTATCAAGTCGTAAACCTTTCGGACTAGCGACAACTGATCGCCCGCTCCCATATGGAGAATTGACACTTCATTGGCAGAATGGTGAAGGCCCATATCCAAAATCAGAGATAAGCATTGGGAAAGAGATGATTGATAAGTGGAATGTCATCACTTCCTATGCTGGTTATGATCATGCCGGAAACCCAGGGAAAGATGGCAAAAGAAAAGTCTTCAACAAAATAGAAATCTTGCCACCAGAGACAATCTGCAATGAGACTTATTTGGTAATAGATAGCTTTGATTCAGAGGAAGAAGCAAAGAATATGGTGACATATATGAAAACTTTATTCTTTCGTTTTCTCGTTGCACAGTTGATGTTTTCACACCATATCACCAAAACTGCTTACCAGTTCGTCCCCCTCCAGGACTTCTCGCACCCGTGGACGGACGAGATGCTCTACAAGAAGTACAAGCTCACAGCAGAAGAAATCGCTTTCATCGAGTCCATGATCCGCCCGATGGAGTAGATCCTTCGCTTCGTTCAGGATGACAGAGGGAGAACAGGATTACAGAGTGGGAAACAGGATTACTGAGGGCCGAAACGCCCTTGAATTGCAATAATACACGCTCTTTGAAATACTGACAGAAATAATTGACATCCTATAGGTTAAAAAACCGAGGGAGGGAATCTCCCCTCGGTTAAGTAATAAAAAAGACAGACATCCAAAATAGGGATAGGTGTCTGTCTTTGTTTTTCCTAGTAACGTTGGTACACTGCAAAGGTAAGAAATATTTTTAATTCGCCAAAAGGGAGCCAAAATATTTCTGTCAGTCCTTCAAAGCACTAAAAATGAATGCTATGGCAGCAGAAGAACTATTAAGAGGAAGGGTCGAGGAGACGCCGGTAATCTACGCCTTTACCCTTCCTGAAGTGCCCAAATACAAGGGCGCACTGAAGGTGGGCTACACCCTCAGGCCCGCAGAGATTCGTGTGGGAGAGCAGGGGCATGAGTTACACCTTGACAAGGAAATCGTGCTGGTCCGCAGCGCGATGCGCTCCGATGGAAGCTCGTTCACTGACTCTACCGTACATGCTATTTTAAGAAGAAGTCACATCCCAAACCCTGTCGGAGAATGGTTTCTCACTGACCCTCAAACAATTGAAAAAGCTATTGAAGCGGCTAGGGAAGGCAAAGACAACCTCATTGAGAGAATCTGCGACTTCCGTATGCGCCCCGAGCAGAAGGCGGCAGTGGAGAAAACCGCTTCCTATTTCACCTCCTTCAAGAAGGACCCCGCCAACAAAGGACTCACCCCGCACTTCCTCTGGAACGCCAAAATGCGCTTCGGCAAGACATTTACTTCTTACCAACTGGCACTGCGAATGGGTTGGAAGAAACTCCTTGTACTGACTTTCAAGCCCGCCGCCAAGACCGCATGGGAGGAAGACCTTCTGACTCACAAAGACTTCGAAGGCTGGCAATTCTGCCAAAAGCAAGAGGACAGGGAATTCAATACTGTAGATGAGACTAAGCCCCTCGTCTGCTTCGCGTCGTTTCAGGATGTCCTCGGAAAGAACGCAGCCGGAGGAATCAAAGCGACCAACGAATGGATACAGACCATAGACTGGGACTGCATTATCCTTGACGAATATCATTTCGGAGCCTGGGGGAAGAATGCCAAAAGCTTCTACGACAGGAAAGACCCTGCACTGTCAGGCGCAGAGGAGACCCGGGACATCATGGAAGAAGATGCCGACAATATTCGTGAGATTGAATCCAGAGAACTCTACGATGAGGATTTGATGCCGCTTCACACCGGCGCTTACCTCTACCTCTCCGGCACCCCTTTCAGAGCCATTTCTACGGGGGAGTTTATCGAGGAACAGATTTACAACTGGACCTATTCCGATGAACAGGCGGCCAAAGAAGCGTGGAAAGGTCCGGGGCCCAACCCTTACGCTTCCCTCCCCAAAATGGTAATGCTCACCTATCAAATGCCCGATGGCATCAGGGAAATAGCCTCTCAGGGTGAATTCGACGAATTTGATCTCAATGAGTTCTTTAGAGCAGATGAGACCGGATTTGCCCATGAAGAGTATGTACAGAAATGGCTCAATCTCATAAGGGGTGCATACATCGAGACGATTGTCTCAACGCTGAAGTTAGGCAAGGAAAAACCGCCGATGCCCTTCTCTGACAGCCGACTTCTGAGCTATCTCCTGCATACATACTGGTTTCTTCCGAGCGTAGCCTCCTGCAAAGCCATGGCCAGGCTACTGCGAAAGAGGGCAAACCGCTTTTTCGATGACTATCAGATAGTCGTGGCTGCCGGAAACGAGGCAGGCATGGGAGCGGATGCCGTAGACCCAGTCTATGAAGCGATGGGCGACCCCCAAAAGACACTTACCATCACCCTCTCTTGCGGGAAACTCTCCACGGGAGTTACCATCCGCCCGTGGACAGGGATCCTAATGCTGCGAAACACGACCTCGCCAGAGACCTATTTCCAAGCAGCCTTCAGGGTACAGTCTCCATGGACAACCCGGGACGAATACGGCAAGGAAGTCATACTTAAGCCCCTGTGCTATATTTTCGATTTCGCGCCGAACAGGGCTTTGCGGCTTGTGCAGGAGTATAGCTGTCAGCTCAATGTCCACGAGAGCAATCCCGAAAAGAAGGTGGCGGAGTTCATCAAATTCCTCCCGATCCTCGCGTACGACGGCTCCTCTATGAAAGAAATCGACGCGGCGGGAGTGCTTGACATGGCAATGAGCGGCACGACAGCGACCCTGCTTGCCAGGCGCTGGGAGAGTGCGGTGCTTGTGAATGTGGACAACGCAACCCTCCAACGGCTTCTGGATAGTCCCGAGGCTATGAAAGCGCTGGAAAATATCGAAGGTTTCCGCAATCTCAACGCGGATATCGAGACAGTCATCAATAAGTCGGAGAAGGTAAAGAAGACCAAAAAGGATAAAGGAGAAGGACTCACTCTCTCCGAAAAGCAAGAACTGTCAGAAGATGAGAAGGAGTATAAGAGCAAACGAAAGAAGATCCAGGAGAGACTTATAAAATTTGCAACCAGAATTCCGGTATTTATGTACCTGACGGATTTCAGGGAATACAGCCTTAAGGATGTAATCGAACAGCTCGAACCGGAACTGTTCCGTAAGGTGACAGGACTGACGCTCAAGGATTTCAGCCTGCTAGTGAGCCTTGGAGTGTTTAACAGTGCCCTGATGAATGATGCAGTGTACAAATTCAAACGCTACGAAGACGCATCGCTGCAGTACACGGGTATAGACCGCCACACGAGCCCACTTGTAGGAGGGTGGGACACCGTTATCGACACCTCCAAGATAGAAGAAAAGAAGCAGCAACGGCGTTTTCCCTTCAATATATTCTCAAGGAAAAGATAGCACAACCATCCACCGATGAAAGAGAGTCGGGCTTGAGACTGTCGATGGGCAACCCGGCAAGGGGGTCAATTGCTTTTGTCAGGCTTGATGGTGTCGGTGGGGTTGCAGAACGGGCAGGTGGAGGAGGAGCCGCAGGAAGAGCAGGAGGAGGACTTGGACCCGGAACTGCATGAGCAGCCGCCCACGGGAGAGCCTTTCCTGTGTATCTTGACGATGACAAGAACCACAAGTACCACGACTACTGCAAGTACTGCTATTGTCGCAAAGTTCATCGAAACTTAACTCAATTATTATCAAATTGTTAGCTCAAGTGCTTGTCCCTGCACAAGGACAAGCAAAAAGGATAACTCGCTAATACTAAATCACTTAACATTTGTAACCCTACATAAACAGTCCGAACACTAAGTAACCGAGCCAGGCGCAGACCCAGGCAATGGCGCACTGGAAAACCACCACATAGGCCGCAGTCCCGCGTCCAAGCTCACGGCGTATCGAAGCGATTGCCGCCACGCAGGGAGTATAGAGCAGGCAGAAAATCAGCATCGGGAAGGCAGTAAGGGTGGTAAGGGCTCCCGTTACACCAGTGAGCTCCATCATGGCCACTACACTTTCCTTGGCAAGGAAGCCGGAGATGAGGGATGTCACTATCCTCCAGTCGCCAAGTCCGAGCGGGGCGAAAATCGGAGCGATAAATCCGGCAACGGTCGCCAGCATACTCGTCTGCGTCGCATCCGGCACATAATGCAGCCTGAAGTCGAAGGACTGCAGGAACCAGATCACCAGAGTTGCAAGGAAGATGATGGTGAAAGCCCTCTGCAGGAAGTCCTTGGTCTTGTCCCAAAGCAGGTGACCGACATTGCGGGGCTGGGGGATACGATAAGTCGGAAGCTCCATGACAAAGGGAGCCGCCTCGGTATTGCGCCCGAGCCATTTACGCACAAGGGCGACCAAAACGCCAACGAGAATACCCAACACATAGAGACTTACCATTACAAGTCCCGCGTGATGCGGGAAGAAAGCCGCCACGAAGAAAGAGTAGATGGCAATCTTCGCGGAGCAACTCATAAAGGGGGTCATCAGTATCGTCAGCCTGCGATCCCGTGCCGAAGGGAGCGTACGGCAGGCCATAACCCCGGGGACTGTGCATCCAAAACCTACCAGCAGAGGTACGATACTTCGCCCCGAAAGCCCAATCTTGCGAAGCAGACTGTCGGAGACGAAAGCGATACGCGCCATATAGCCGCTATCCTCCAGGAGTGAAAGGAAGAAAAACAGTATAACGATGATCGGAATGAAACTCAGCACCGTCCCGACACCTCCAAAGATGGCATCGGTCACGAGAGACTGTACCGGAGCAGCCACATCCCACGATGCGAGAACTCCCCCGAACCAGTCGCCAAGAGCACTGATCCCTTTATCAAGGAGATCCTGAAGCCAGGCTCCCAGCACATCGAAGGTAAGCCAGAAGATAAGGGCGATTATCAGGATAAAGGCAGGAATCGCCGTCCATTTACCCGTAAGGATCTTGTCTATCCTGTTGGAACGGATCCTCTCCTTGCTGATACCCGGCTTGCGGACAGTGTTTGCACAGAGCCTGTGTATGAAGGCATAGCGCATATCCGCCATTGCCGCGTGTCGGTCGAGGCCCCGTTCCTCCTCCATCTGAAGAATAATGTGCTCAAGGGTTTCTTTCTCATTTTGAGAGAGTTTGAGTGCATTGAGCACTTCCTCGTCGCCATCCACGAGCCGGCTCGCCGCAAAACGAATCGGGATTCCGGCATTCTTTGCATGGTCCTCGATAAGGTGCATTATACTGTGAAGACAGCGGTGCACTGCCCCGCCGTGATCTTCGGGAGAGCAGAAATCCTGCCTTACGGGCTTCTCCTGATATTTGGCAATATGGATTGCGTGCTCCACGAGCTCCTCAACGCCTTCGTTCTTCGCGGCACTTATCGGCACTACGGGCATCCCGAGCTCTTTCTCCATCTCATTCACCCTCACCGAGCCTCCGTTGCCGCGAAGTTCGTCCATCATATTGAGCGCGAGCACTATTGGCACATCAAGCTCCATAAGCTGCATCGTGAGATAGAGGTTGCGCTCTATGTTGTTGGCATCCACGATGTTGATGATGGCCTTGGGATGGTTGCGGATAATGAAGTTGCGCGAAACGAGCTCTTCCTGGGTATAGGTCGAAAGAGAATAAATGCCGGGGAGATCCGTAACGCTCGTCCCGGGATGACCTTTGATGGGCCCGTCTTTACGGTCCACCGTCACTCCGGGGAAGTTCCCAACATGCTGGTTGGAGCCGGTGAGCTGGTTGAAAAGGGTTGTCTTGCCGCTATTCTGCTGACCTGCAAGGGCAAAGGAAAGAAGAGTACCTTCAGGAAGAGGGTAGTCATGTCCCTTCTGGTGGTAATTCCCCCCTTCGCCAAAGCCGGGGTGAGGATTGACGGACGCATCGGATTCGTTGTAGGCGAAGTCCTTTTCGTCAGGGAGGGTTGAAGCCTTCATTGCCGCAGGAGCATCCACTACTTTGACATCAATCTTGGCAGCTTCATTGCCACGAAGGGTAAGTGAATAGCCTTGAACGAGGATTTCAAGAGGGTCCCCCGCCGGAGCCCGTTTAATCATGGTAATAACTGCCCCGGGGATAATCCCCATATCAAGAAAGTGCTGTCGGAGGTCTCCTTCACCGCCAACGGTGAGAACCTCAGCACTCTGCATCAGTTTCAAATCTCTAATCGTCATTGCGGCCCAAAGCTACACCGAACTCACAAAAAAGTCAATCGCAAAAGATAGGTATTTGGGGAATGTGTCTGTCAGGCGCTGTTATCCCAGACAGACGTGACTTACGCCTGAGCCAAAAAGGACGATTGGGATTACCCCGCACTGACTGGTATGCGAATGACAGCAGGCATGTCAACGGCGATGTGTCCAAGTCCTCCGCTGACATTGACAGGAAGCGGGGTGGGTTCTACGAGGAAACTGAACTCCCCGCCATAGAAAGCAATTTGAGTGACAGCCTTAAGATAGTCGTACTGATCCTTCGAGATACTGTAGACCCGAAGCAGAATTGCCCCTTGGACATTTCCCCATTCACGGAATCCGTCATAATCCTCACGATTAATCAATTCCTTCATGCTGCTTAATACTTCCGATACAGGAATATCGACTTGCAGCGTCACCGCCTTCCCATCAAATGCCTCATCAGAAAAGACAGACCAGGTATTCTCCGACACCACCGAAGATAAGATATCGAGATGACCTGTTGAGTAGCCGCTTGAGATAATCGGATCGTTGGAGGTGTTTACCTCAACGCTAAAGCGATTATAAAAATGATGAAAAGCCTCCGACGAATACCTGTTGTAGTGATCTGCAGAATACTCTTCTGTTGCCTCTATGCGATAATAGTTCTGTTCCCCTCTCTTGTCATTAACAGTAAAGTAGCACCTTAACTTATCCCCATCAAGGGTATCAGTCACAAAAAGAGTGTCGGTGAGCGTGACATTCGGAGCTTCTGGCACAACGGCTTCGCCCCTAATGGCAATCCCGTTTACTGTAGCCTCAATCGTAAGCCTGTCTCCAGAGGTAAACCGTGCATCAATCTCATTGACACTCCCTGCAACGGCAGTTCCCGAGCGGATTACTGCCCCGTTCAACTTTAGTGTCAAATCCTCGGCGGAGGCATCCTCGACTTTCTGCCCCTGAGCAAGGTATACGCCAACCCTGTGAACCGTGTCCTTTGCATCGAAAATGGCATTCACGACAGGCACCGAATCCCCGTCTGCAGGGGTAACATCAAACTCGCGTTTGCAGGAAAACAGAGCGAGAAGTATCAATATAAGAGTAGTAAAGCGCTTCATAATCAGAAAGTCCAAGTATAAGAAACAGAGGGGATGAAAGGAAGGATAGTGATTGTTTTGAGTATCAGCCGTGTCTGCCCTGTTTCATTATTGATTACGCTTGTCAGATAATAGAAATCGGGGTTGAGACGGGCATACAGATTGTATACCCCAAAGGTCCAGGTTCCCTTGCGAGCGTGAAGTGCAAGCGAAACATCGAGGTGATGGCTTGGAGGAAGTCTATAGTTCCCCCCTTGAGGAAATGAAATCCACAGTATTCCCCCTATTGTAACTGTCTGCAGGGGAAGGCACAATGGTCTTTCCTTCAGGAAGGGTAATGGGCATCCCGCTCAGGAAGGTCCAGGCACAATTGAGATTGAGCTTGGAATTAAGCCTGTAGCTGGCATTGAGATTGAGATTATGCCTCCTGTCGTATTTGTATGGAAACCAGCGCCCGTTGTTGACACTCCCGTCAGGGAAGATGCGTTCACTTTTTGCAAGAGTATAAGACAGCCAGCCCGTCAGTTTTCCTGAGGTTTTCTGCGCAAATAATTCCACCCCGCGGGAGCGTCCCCCGCCAATCTTGACCCTTTCTTCCCAATTCGAAGAGCCGCCTATCACTACCACCCCGTCGCCATACTCAAGTACATTGTCTATCCGCTTATAATAGGCTTCAACTGAAAATTCCCAGCCACTTAGGCCTCCATAATACACCCCCGCACTGACCTGATCTGAAGTGACCGGCGGGATGTCTTTAGTGATTGGTACCCAAAGGTCCGTGGGCACTGAACATGGTTACCTTAAGCTGCCCATCAACATATTTTCCACTGTCCCAATCATAGTAAAATGTATCCGCTTCAAATATCATCTCTGCTCTTCCACTATCAGTTTGAGACAAAGAAAGCTTGGGGCTTTTCATGAAATCTTCATCGCTAACTTCCATAATTCGTACGCCACCATCCTCAATGATGCAACGCATCCAATATTTATCCACATACGCATTACAAATACCCTCAGTGGGAGGAGTCTCAAGAATCTTATCCGAATTGTTGTATGGGAAAGGGAGGTAGAGCACTATACTGCATTCCTTTGCGGACTCTCGCCTGATTTCATTATGATAAAAAGGGTAGGTAGTCAGATTCGCTTCATTTATTTTCTGAATTCCATGCCATCCATAAACATTCAAAGGAGTAAGGAGATCCGTATATGATACTCCCTCCCCTGCCAAGTCAATCGGGCTGTCAAAAACTATTGACCATGTGTTATACAGACCGTCATGATTATCTTCGCGCCCATTCTCCTCTGATGAACACATAGTTAACAGCACTACAGAAATCAGCAAAATTAATAACCGGTTCTTTATCATATCGCTCTTTAATTGGCGTAAGGAAGCATTATAAAGTCTAAATTCCCAGTTGTATAAACATGAAGACGATATTTATCTGATGATTCAGCAGTAATTATGTAGTCATGAAAATAAGCTTCAGTGCTATCCAAATCATCTGATCCCTCTTTGACTGAATATGTTTTCTCAATGGTCCGTTTTTTCGCGCTTGTGTTGAAGTTTATCTCAAATTTATTCCCGACTTTAGCACCCATTCGTCCACATAGTCTAGAATATATTCGCGAAATGTCTTGCCATCCTTTATCTTCGTATTGGCGACAAAAGTATAACAACTAAATCATAAATCCAAATATGATTTTTCTTTCCAACTCTGATTCTCAAATCATAATCAATTATTATACACAAAAATTGAGACTATCCTCACCTCAACAGACTCTCGATCATTGACAAAATGGCAGAGAAGTCATCAATTTCTGCCAGCAGGCAGAGTCGTACCTTTCCAAAATTTGATAACTTGCGAAAGTTGAGTAAATTTGCACCGCTTCCATAGAAGGGATAGCGTTTTTGTGTATTTCACTGCGATAGGATGCGGTGAAATGAAGGAAAAAAGACACGTAATGGCAAACACAAAATTCAGCGTCAAAAGCTGCATTATTATCCCCTTGGTACTGATTATCAGCGCCTTGTTATTTTTCATGCCCACTTCGTGGTTTGGCATAGAGGGACTCACGCTTGTCCACCAGAGGACAATCGCAATCTTCGTTTTCGCGGCATGCATGTGGATTATAGAGGTCGTGCCGGCATGGGCCACTTCCATCATAACGATGGTCCTACTCATCCTCTGCGTCTCCACGGGATCAATTCAAGGCCTCTTGCAGGCTTCCCCAAGCGGGACTCCGGTAGGGACGCTCGTAAGCTACAAGGACCTCATGGCATCATTTGCAAGTCCCACCATCATGCTCTTCATGGGAGGTTTCGTACTTGCAATAGCGGCTTCAAAGGTGCAACTCGATGTGGTGCTCGCAAGGGTGCTTCTCGCTCCTTTTGGGAAGAATCCCAAGATGGTCCTTCTCGGGATACTCTTTGTGGTGGCACTTTTCTCGATGTTTATGAGCAACACTGCCACGGCCGCCATGATGCTGGCTTTCCTTGCCCCCGTGCTCAGACGGCTTGAAGGAGAGAGAAAAGGCAAAATCGGGCTTGCGCTTGCGATACCGATTGGAGCCAACATTGGAGGCATAGGCACTCCTATCGGCACTCCCCCTAATGTCATCGCCCTCGGCTACCTCAAGGAGCAGCTCGGAATAGATGTGGGCTTTGGAGAATGGTGCCTGCGGATGGTCCCTTATGTTATTGTCATGATTCTCATCGCATGGGTAGTACTTCTAATCTTCTTCCCGTTCAATAGCAAGGAGGTTGTCCTTAAGATTGAGGGAAGACCCAAGAAGAACTTCAAGTTCTGGGTGGTAGCTATTACCTTCATCGTTACCATAGTACTTTGGATGATTCCGGAGAGCGTTACTAATCTCAACTCTTACGAAGTAGCACTGATTCCTTTTGCAGTGTTTGTAGCGACAGGAGTTTTCTCAAAGTCCGACTTTGCGGAGATTAACTGGGATGTACTCTGGATGGTGGCAGGAGGTCTTGCCCTTGGCACTGCCCTTATGAAGACAGGACTCGCTGCAACTCTTGTCAACGCTATTCCTTTTGGCTCGATGTCTGCACTCGCGGTACTTGTCGTCTCGGGACTCGTGGGTTACGCAGTGAGCAACTTCCTTTCGCACACCTCTGCAGCAAACCTGCTTCTTCCTATCCTCACTGCTATTGCAGTCGGGGCTGCGGGAACCCCTATGGGAGCGGAACTCGAAACCCTCGGTGGTGTCAAAGCCCTGCTGATTGGGCTGGCAATTTCGACATCGGTTGCAATGATACTTCCCATCAGTACTCCGCCCAATGCCATTGCATCTTCCACTGGACTTGTGGAGACCAAAGACATGGCGAAGGTCGGAATCATTATGGGTGTAGTCGGCTTGGTCCTTGGATACTGCGTACTGATTTTCATCGGAATATAGTGCCATGAAAGGAATTCTTCTTAAGGTCGCTCTATCTTCCCTTGCAGTCTCATCACTCGCCGGGACGGTCTTTGCGCAGGAGGAGACCCCTGCAAAGCTGAAACTCTACGGCTTTGTGCGCAACTACACGTTGCTCGACAGCCGTGAAATGAATGGAGGGACCAACGACCTCTATCTTTATATGCCGAAGGATGAGCTCCTTAACGAAGACAAAGAGGACCTCAATAAGGGATTTAACTGGAAATCTCTTGCCCTGACAAGCCGGCTCGGGCTCGACATCAAGGGCTACAGAATCGGGAACCTGTCGATGACAGGTAAGATCGAGGCGGATTTCTATAGTCTGAATGGGACATCTTCATCGGCAACTATCGCTCAGATGCGTTTGCGCCACGCCTATGTGACCCTCGCCAAAGACTTGTCCCATAACTGGAAGTATAGCCTTACTATAGGTCAGACCTGGCATCCCATCGCTGCAAATCTTCCTCATACCACCAACTTGGAGAGCGGAGCCCCGTTCAATCCCTTCAACCGCAGTCCGCAGTTCAACCTTAAGTTTATGAAAAATGGCTGGACTCTTGACGGCAGCGTCCTCTACTTAAGCCAGTACCTCCCGATGGACATGCAGGGAATGATAAACGAAGGGGCCTATGTCCAGGCCGGATACAAATCGGTCAATCCGTACAAATACGGCTTTCCAGAAGTTTATCTCGGAGCATCCTACAAAAAGGGACCGGTGCTCCTGAGTGCCGGAGTGTCGGAGGCTACGATGAAGCCGATTCGCACCGAGACGGATGCCACAGGGAACACTTACAAGGTGAAGGGGGATCTCTATGCTCCCGTTGCTTTCGTATTTGGGCAGTACACAAATGGCAGTTTCCAATTGCGAGGCAAGACAACCCTTAACTGTGGAGCCAGCCAGCTCAATATGCTTACAGGGTATGCCGTATACACATACGATGAGCTCAATCGCACATACGAGTACACTCCCATGCGCACTCTTGCTTCGTGGCTTTCGATGCAGTATGGGAAGAAGGTGCAGTTTATGTGCATGGCCGGTTACATGAAGGACCTCGGAACCACCGAAGACATTCTGCCAGGAAGCCTGCTGCTGAATTCCGCAGCCGCGACCAATATCCGCCAGGCAGCGAGAATCACCCCTACAATAGCGTGGAATATCGGAAAGCTCAGCATATCACTCGAATACGACCTTACCGCCGCCCAGTTTGGCGAAGGCACCTACGATGAGCGCGGCCTGTACTCCGACTACCACTGGATCCTCGGCCACCGCATCATCAACATGGTGAAATACAGCTTCTGAAGCAAAGTGTAATATAATATGCGCGTCTTATGATTGTTTGTCCTGTGGGCAGTACCGCACTCTATGAGCCTGTGTAGTACATATGCCTGCAAAACGCGATAACTCTCAATCTTAACCATTACTACCCTCAATAACGGACTTTTCGTATGAAAAAGGGGCGTTTTACTGACGGAATGGATGCCGGGGAAGCATTTCGTATGAAAAAGGGGCGTTTTACTGACGGAATAAGCACCGGGGATTATTTTAAGGATAGTCTGCGTGATTTGCCTTGTAATGTTTCCACTCATACTTAAAAAAATTCAAAAGTTACACTTGAGATTTTACAACTGTAATAACTTGGATAACTTCACGCATGAGACAGGGGCTGCCGCATGTCGCTGTTAACGATGCCGCTCGACTACCCGTACTGAAAGATGCATTTGGCCGGATTCTTACAGTGTGTGGAGCAGGCTTTTGGAAAGCCACGAGAAAGTCGAGTGCTTAATAAACCGGCACAAATGCACTTATAGGAATTTCTCCGTTACCGCTATAGAGGCGGAGTCCAACAAAAAGAAAGAAATCCATAAAAGAACACCTGCAATAATCTTGCATTATTTGCTTTTATCATCTATATTTACAAAGTAAAAGTGCAGCAGACTGCAAAAAAACTTTGTAAAATATGGAGATTAAACGCGACTTATACTTGAAGAGGCTCATTGCCAGCATGGGCAATGGAATGATTAAGGCAGTTACCGGCATCAGGAGGTGTGGAAAGACATATTTGCTTTTTAAACTATTCTATGACTACCTCATAAGAGAGGGAGTGCCGGAAGATCACATCATACGTGTCCCCTTGGACGACAGGATGAACAAGAGCCTTCGCAATCCGGATAACCTGCTCGCCTTCCTAAGGGAATCTGTCAAGGATAAGGAGATGTATTATATTATTTTGGACGAGGTTCAGATGGTTGGAGCGTTTGAGGATGTCCTGAACAGTCTGCTGCATATTGATAATGCAGATGTGTATGCTTCCGGCAGCAATGCCAGATTTCTTTCCAAGGACATCATCACAGAGTTTCGCGGCCGTGGTGATGAGATACAATTACGCCCGCTCGATTTCCATGAGTTTGCTTCCGTTTATGAGGGAGAGGAAAGTGCCGCATTACGTGATTTTATGTTTTATGGAGGGCTTCCGCAAGTGGCAATCATCCAAGATGTGGAAAAAAAGAAAAATTACTTGCAGAGTGTTTTCCAAAGCACATATCTGCGGGATATAAAAGAACGCTATACGATAAAAAATGATGTAGAGCTTTCTGAACTGATAGATGTTATAGCTTCGTCAATTGGAGGGTTCACTAACCCGACAAAGCTAGAGCATACTTTTCGTACCGTAAAGCACAGTAACATCACGGCAAACACGATATCATCCTACCTTTCTATTCTTCAGGATGCGTTCCTTATTGAGAAGTCATTGCGATATGAAATCAAAGGCAGGAAATATATAGAGTCGCCTGCCAAATACTATTTCTCCGACCTCGGGCTTCGCAATGCAAGGCTCGACTTTCGTCAGGTGGAAGAGACGCATCTGATGGAAAACCTTATATATAATGAGCTGCGCGTAAGAGGATATTCAATTGATGTGGGTACCGTTTACGACTATGTGCGAAATGAAAAAGGGAACAGTGTCAGACGGCAACTGGAAGTGGATTTTGTTTGCAATATGGGTTATCAACGATATTACATACAGTCAGCATGGAATATCCCTGATGGGGAAAAGAGGCGGCAGGAGACAGCGTCCCTGCAACGGATTGGAGACAACTTCAAAAAGATTGTCATCGTAGGCGGATATACCCCCACCCACAGAGATGAGGATGGAATTCTGATACTTAACGTAATGGATTTCCTAAAAGGGGACGAAAAAATCTTGGATGTTTGAGTCCGCGAACATCATTTATCTAATCGACTTCATTACAGAGCCTGCCTCCCCACGCGGGCTTACATGCAAATTTGACGGGAAAGAGCGCAAAGGGGCAGAGTATGTCTTGACCCAGGCAAGGAAGCCAAGCTTTCATCGTTGTGCCGGTTTCCGTTGCCATGCATCCCTTGCATCACAAGAAACCTTATCATCAAAGTTTTGAAGATATCAATTCGGTAACGGTTGGAGTCACGAGGCACTGGAAGATGTAGTCCAGGCCGCAGACGAGGAGCGTGACTACCTCTCCACCCTCCTGAGATTCCGCCTGCTGAAGTCGTTTGAAAAGGCCTCTCTGTTGGAGGGCATGAACTACGGCAAGTGCTTGAGCAAGCTCTGAAAGGCGAAGAAAGTCAGGCTTCAAGGCAGGTACTGGCGCTGGTAAAAATCAGCCCGTCTGGCGAGACCATCCTGCAAAAGCTAGCCCTGCTTCCAAAATAGCCAGAGCGAAAAAAGAGAACGCCGGGATGGCTGAAAAGTCAATATGGTATAACTGATTGGGAAAATATCATTTATTTGCACTGAACATTATCATCCACCCTATCTTGCCACAAGAGGGGATAAAATACAATGACTTAGATATCTATGTTCATGGCTATAGGAGGAGTTCCTGCAAACATTTAGTGCAAGGAAGTGCCACAGAAGTGTCTATAGTGGAGATACCGCGGATAAATGAGGCACTAATCAGTTCATTTAGGACATTGATGTGCCACAGAGTGACCTTGGAGGCTGATTGCTGTTCTAAATGAGGAACTCTGAATACATCTCGTTTCTGTCACAATCAACTTGCGAAACCATGCTTTGCAGGTAACCCCAAAATCTGCGCTAGATGTTAAAGGCCTTATTGTCGTGTCGCAGGGTGTCTCCGAAGTTTTAACTTTTACTATCTTCAATAACGGACTCCCCGTATGAAAAAGGGGCGTTTTACTGACAGAATAGGCACTGAAAGATGGATGAAAGACCGGAAACAGAAACCGGGAAAATGGGCGGGGTGGACATTTCCTTGTAATTAAATGATAACCTTAACTTTGCGAAGATTATCATTGATATGCTAAAAAAATGCTTTTTTGCGGTTCTAAAAATGTGGTCAGGAATGGCCTGAGAGGCCGTCGGCAATTGTATAAATGCAAGGACTGCGGGTGTCAATTCCTTGGCGGCGAGCGCCGCGACAAATCCCAGGTGATAGATGACTATGTAGAGGGCAAGCAGACGCTTGAGCAACTTGCCCTGAAGTACGGAGTAAACGAGAAGACAATTCGCCGCGACTTGAAGGGCATGCGCTACGTGCAGAAAATCTCAAAGTACAAGGACGTTACTATCCAGATGGACACGACGTACTGGGGCAGGAACTTCGGACTGATGGTCATAAGGGATGCCGTTCGAGGCAAAGTCCTGTGGCGCAAATATGTCACTCACGAGACCATAGCCGACTACATGGAAGGGGTGGAGTGGTTGAGAACCAATGGGTTCAAGATATACGGAGCGGTCATCGACGGGATGAAAGGTCTGGCCAAAGCCCTCTATCCTATACCAGTCCAGCTGTGCCAATTCCATCAGATGCTGATGGTACGTTGCTATATCACACAAGACCCTGACATTGAGGCCTCCAAGGCACTGCTTGATCTCGTCAACGGCATCACGGACATGGACAAAGAGAGCTTCATCGGGTCGTTCGAGCAGTGGCATGAGAAGTACAGAGCCGTTCGGGACGAGCGCGTCCACGACGGACGAATCAAGAGGAGAACGCCACCGTACATGTGACCGAGGCTTCGTAGCGCATATTTTCAGCGTCAAGAGGAAGATGCCTCTGCTCTGGACGTTCTACGACAACCCCAATCTCGGCCTTCCAAACACGAACAATGCGCTGAAGGGGCTGTTCTCCGACCTCAAGGCGAAGGTCAGGGTTCACAGCGGCCTGGGCAGGGAGAGCCGAAAGAAACTACTGGACGAATATATCCTGAGGAACTATTGATTTACGGCACCGCCGCCGGAATATACGACCTCCGGCGGCTACAGATTGGACGCTGGGGAGAGCTCTGTGAAATGGCTCTCCTCGCGTCCTGCTGTTGCCTGATTATCCTACTTTTTGTCCACCCGACAATTTCGACCCTCAAATCATCCTACTAAATGTCCAACTGAGCAACCTCCTCGGATGCTTACGCTACTGGCATAAGTTCGATGCCAGTAGCAATCTCACTTTGTCAATACGTACTTCTTCGTATGCTTACGCTACATCGTATTCCCCGATAACTGTCTGATATCTAGTAATATATATTTTTTGCACCCCCTGCTTTGCAGGGAGGGTGCGAAAGTTTATATACATGAGTATCAGTAATTTACCGGGAAATGATCCTCCGGCCGAAGATTCCGCCCTTGAAATGCCGCGAACACTCATTTTAAGGGC
>CAZSMO010000022.1:0-36605 GCA_964608175.1 uncultured Muribaculaceae bacterium
GCGACCGACTCTCCGGACGGCGAGTTTGCCGTGGCCACGAAAGAGCGCAGCAGCCCCGGGCGGAATCCCCCGCCTTGGGCGGCGAGTTGCACCCTGACCAGAAGCCGGTATCGCGCCGACAAAGTCTCTCCCTCGATGCACATCTTGAAGCCAAGCGTAAGGTCGCCGTCCTCAACCGTGGCCGAGTCCGTCCCCTCGACCGAGAGCGGCGGGAACGGCTCCCACTTCATCGGTGAAGGCGTGTGTTCGTTACCCAGTGTGGCGAAACCGTGATAAGCCGAAACAAAGAGATTGTACCCTGAAATCCCTCCCTTGCCGTCAAACGGAGGCTTGTGAGGACGGACACCCACGGCGCAGACGTTCCACTCCCTTTGCGTGGCTCCGTCCAGAGACTGCCAGGCCGCTATCGCCCGAAGATGCACTTTCTGGTGAGCCATTTGGAGCTGGGTCCCCTTGAACTCCGGCCTTGCCCTCTTGCGGCAGTAGCAGACTCCGTTCCTGTGGTAGTAGGTAACCTCTCCCACAGAGCCGAAGCAGTCCTCGAAAAGTATGGATGGAGTGTATCTTGGCATAGCTTAATCAATAGATTAGATAACAAACGCTAAAATAGTAATAATTAACGATATAGTAAATAGTGCAATTGAAAATAAAAGCCGATTGGCACTCTCTGGCACACACTCAGATTCGGCACTGGCAGAAGGGGCGAACCCCGCCCCCTTTGAACTCTTTGACTCATAAGCAGCAAAAAAGGACATCGGCAATTGACAGGACGGAAATGCGGACGAGTACGAACCTCAATACGGAAGACGGCAGCGGCGACAGCCGCTGCATTGAAAAATATATATACATCCTTTACTTCTGGTCTTTCGGAGGCAGGACGCTCAGGGCCGCGGAGCGGCCATGCACAGCCCCACTTGCGAGCGTTTCAGGGTGGCCTTGCCCGACGGCAGTCTCGAAGCCGAGAGGACTGGGGAGGTGGCATTGTGCGGAGGCTTCGAGTCTGACGGCGGTCAAGGGCGCGGAACGAAGTGGAGCGTTGGGCGGTGAGGCGGTCTGGAAAGGTGGGGATGGCAGGCTCCGGAGCGGACGCACCGGCAAGACCGCTTGCGGGCTTGACGGCGGAGCGCAGGAGACTGACATCGAGGGAAAGCCAGACGGCCTCCCCGGCCTGAGCCGGAACGGCTCACGGCAACCTCCGAACTTTGTTCGCGACGCTCCTGGGCGAAGCCCATGCATAAACGACAACTCCGGCGCAGTCTGCGGCGGAGGGAGCGTCAGCGACCATAGCAGCTGTCTGCGCCAGCGGCCGGGACGGCTGCCCCGTGTCCGCCCCGAAGGGTCTGCATCGGCGAGCGGAAGCCGCCGGCCGTAGCCCCGCCGGTCTGAGCGAAGCGAAGACGGGCGGATATGGCAAGGCCGTGCGCTGGAGCAGCCTTGCAGTCCCGAGGGGAATTGCGGACACGGACAACAACCACGGCGAAGCCGTACCTTGGAGACCCGGCGAGGAACTCTTTGCGGAAGGCGAAGCCGACGCAAGGAGTGACAGGCAGGGACGACCCAGCAGCGGACCTCCAAACCTCACTGAAGCTAAATCGATGGAGCGGAAAGTGCGCGGC
The DNA here is from genome assembly GCA_964608175.1 of uncultured Muribaculaceae bacterium. GTDB lineage: Bacteria > Bacteroidota > Bacteroidia > Bacteroidales > UBA932 > Cryptobacteroides. The sequence continues at coordinate 1,617 of CAZSMO010000022.1, forward strand.
TCCCCGACGGGCCTGGAGGCCGGGGGCCTCTGAGGGGAGCCGCCTGTCTGCCGCCGCCTCGCACGGGAGTTTCCTGTACTGACCTACGCAACTTATTGATTGTAGCGAACTTAACATAATCCGGATTGTGGAAGCTGACGCCCTGCACGGCGCTCTTGCGGGCTTCTTTCTTTCGAGACTTGATGTCCTTGTTGCGTGGCACGGAAGGTCTAGGCGGCTGTTCCACAATCCCGATGGGATTATGTCTAATGTTCGCGGATTCAGGGCATCGACGCTCGTGATGGCACCGACGCTCCCGTGCGATAATCTCCCCTCTGGGGCTGGGGGATTGACAGGTGCGAGTCTGCGGCGGGCTTGCCCGACGCTGTCTCGCACACCGCTCTGGTATTTAACAGCGTACCGAGCGGCCGTGAGGGAGTGGTCAGCGCAGCCGGACACTCTCTCACAGCAAGGGGAGCAAATTGAAGGTCGTCGGGCAGAGAGGCGCAGCCGAACTGCCGGACGAGTACCGCTTGACTGTTCACCGAGCGAGCGAAGGCGAGCGAGCAGGTGCCTTCCTGACCGGCTTGCCGGGAAGGAGGGCACCAGGAGAACCAGACGACTGTCTGCCGGAGGCCTTGCCTATGGCAGTCTGGCGGCTGACCTTATTGAATGTTCCTGGAACCAGTACCAAGGATCTCTGACCCCCTGCGATGTTGACATATTCAGAGATCCTAACCTCAAAGCAGCTGTACACCATCGTTCACCTGTGCACCATCGTACACCGTTGAACGGGAATATACAAAATGAAAGACTTCTACACTTCTGTCCTGTCCATTCAAATTATGGGACGTTTGGGGCGTTTAGGACATTTGCTTATTAGAAAGACTAATATCCAGGAAATTAGTCTTCCACTAAATTCATTTCTTTAAAGACGCGCAATTTCGTTTGTAAAGTCTCACCAATCTTTTTAGTATTATCGTATTCAGTTAACTCATTTTGAATCTCTTTATTTTTTTCACGACCATAGATGCCAGGCATCATGGCAGGGACCATATCATTCCAGAGCCCATAATGGATAACGTCTCTCTTGGTTGATTCCCAATGTTTTATTTTTACCTCACATGGATATTTTTCTCTTAAAAGACTTTTCCTATAGTATTCAAGGTCAGACGCAAAATCACTGTGATGTTTTAATTCTTCATCACTCAAGCCTTCGTAAGGGCTGCGAAAATAAGCACCAAATTTGTCGATATCTTCAGGAGGATAATCAGAAAAATACTTTAAAACTTTGCTATCAACTGTAAGAGAAGATCCATCCGTATAAATAAGTTTTACAGATGAAAGGACCATTTTGTCTGATTCACCATTAAAGATTACATACTCCCAAGCAGCAAAGCCTGTCCTATATGGCGAGACAGGACCGGCGAAACGTCCTGAAAAAGTAGAGGCTCCTGTTGCCTCACAAGAAATATAATCTCCAACCGAATTCTTGACCCTTCCAAACCAATATAAATACTTTATTGTTTTCGGTGTGAAGTTGACAAAATTCATATCATAATCGTAAGCACCCGCAATTCCACCAGTTAAACGACTGCTATATATGACAAACTTTTCTGCAATTTTCTGTATATCTTTAGGCAAAGAAGTCAGCCATTTCATGTATCTCTCATAATTTTCTTGTGCTCTATCTTTATCCCTATTAACTCTCTCCATAATATACTCAAATTCCAACGAGTCAGATTTATATTCTATTTCATAAAGCCTCTTTTTGTTAATAGAAATCTGTTTTTCAATGGCGGATAAAATATCATTATATGCCTTTTCGTGGGCAATATTATTGTCTTCAATAGATTTAACCAAACTGTTATAATTATTTATTAACGAATCGTTAGTTCGATTTATTAAACTATTATCTGATACATCGGTCAAGTAGATGTAAAATCTTTGCTTACCATCCGTGACGATGTAAGTATCATACTCAATCGATGGCTTAAGATTTGTCAGGCCAATGACTTTTACAGTCTTGGGCTTCCTCCACTTCTTAGGTTTTACTTGACTTATATAATCATAGTATGTCCTATATATCGTTGAGACGCTTCTATTATTTGGAACAGAATAAACACTTGCGTCGTCGACCGTCGTGATTCGGACCGCAGAGGCGGACGAGACGACCGCAGAGGCTCACGTGATGACAGGGTAAGCATCCGAAGAAGTACATATTGACAAAGTGTAAAGGCAACTGGCATAGCTATTAAGCCAGCTGCCTTTTTGAAGCTGCGATGTCAGTCCGGGTTATTTTGAGTGGGTATTGGCTGCGGCCCAGTTGCCGGGGAGGAGGTCGGAACAGTCCTTCTGCCCGAGCTCATATTCAGGCATCCTGCGGAGCACATCCTCCAGCCACGCCCTCTGGTCGACCCCACGTGCCTTGCAGGTGGCCAGCAGGGAGTAGGTCACCGCTGCCCTCTGGGCCGCGTCGTCGTTCCCGCAGAAGAGGTAGTTCTTCCTCCCTATGGCGAGCGGCCTGATGCTGTTCTCCACCATGTTGTCGTCTATCCTGTAGCGGCCGTCGGTGACGTAGAGCGAGAGCTTCTTGAGTATCCTGTAGGTGTATGATATGGCCGTCTCCATGAGCGACTTGGGGCGGCACCTGTACAGGTTCGTCTCCATCCACGTCTCAAGCTTCTTTATCTCGGGGTAGGCCTTCTCCTGCCTCATGGACCTGCGGCGGTCGTAGTCCGGCTTCCCGTCCTCCTCGTCCAGAGCGTCCGCCTCCCTCTCCACCCCGTAGAGCTTCCCTATGTAGAAGAGGGCCTCGTCCGCCAGCCTGGAGTCCTCGCCCCTCGCCTCTATGAACTTTCGCCTCGCATGCGCCCAGCAGCCGAGCAGCCTCTTCCCCTCCATCCCCTCGAAGTGCTCGTACACCGCATACCCGTCGCTCTGGATTGCGCCCCTGAAGCCCTTCAGCAGGCCCATCGCCACGCGCGAGCTGCGGGAGCCGTGCTCGTAGAAGAAGAACCGGTCACCCGACATCACGTCCACAACGCTCCACACATACCCTCTCACCGCCCTGTGCCTCTCGTCGTCAATCACGGGCAGCGTGCTCTCGTCCACCTGCACATAGTCGCAGGCGAGGACATGGGCCTTCAGCAGGTCGTACACCGGCTTGAGCTTCCCCACCACCGCCTTGAACCAGTCGTTCATGGTCGAAGGGCTTATGCTGACACCCAGCTCCCTGTAGCCCTCTATCACACGGTAGAACGGCAGGTGATACACATATTTGCTGATCACGATGTCCGCGAGAAGCGACGCCCCGGCCATGCACTTGTGGAGCGGGGCGGGCGGCAAGGCCGCAATCTTGAACGCCTGCCTGTCCGGGTCCGCCGCCTGGAGGCCGCTTTTGAGTACATATTTATGGCGGATGATCCTATGGATGTACATCCTGCGGGGCACCAGCACCAGGCTGTCGGTGACCTCCGGGGCCAGCTCCGTGTAGTCCTCCGCGTCGCCGAGGTCCGGGTATATGTGTTCCTCCTCAACCTCAAGGCGGCTGGTGTCTATGGGCTTGCGCACCTTGCGCTCGTGGGCGGCGACATGGACGACCGCCTTCTCCTGCTCGGCGGCGGCATCCGCGGCAGCGGCGTCGAGGCGAGCCTGCTCCTCCGGGTCCATCTCCTGCTCGAACAGCGTGCCCGTCAGGTCCATCGGCTCCTCCGGCAGCGGACGCCTCTCCGTCTTCTGGCCGAAGAGCATCTTCGCGTACTTCTCCAGCGTCCGCTTTGCGGCGAGGAGCTGCTCCTTCAGGGAGGCGTTCTCCGCCTCCAGCTGGTCCATCCTGTGCTGTTCCTGTTCAGTCATCATGCCCGTTCTTTCTTAGTACAAGATAAGAAAAAGCTGGCGGTTATGCAAGGAAAATGACGGTTATTTTCAGTTTATCACGCTGATTTTCAGAAGGTTTTCTCATCCGAGGAAACCCCCTCCATCCGGAGGTCACGCAACGCCTTCAGCTGACGCAGCCGCCGCCTCGGGTCGTCTATCACCTCCCGTATGGTGGCCTCCAGGCGGCTCCACTCAAAGGGGGCCATCGTGGGGTCACCATCCCGGGCGCGCTCCACAAGACGTAGGCTCCCGTGGTCAAGACGCTTGCTGTATATGACCGGCCCGCCAGGCTCGTAGCGCAGAAGCTTCATCATGTTGTTGGACGAGTTCACGAACACGAACAAGTCACCGCTGTACAGGTCCTGGCCCGTGCCGCTGTTCACTATCCCGCTCAGCATGTTGAAGCCCTTGCGCATGTCCGTCGGCTTCGAGTAGAGCCACAGCCTCGTGCCGTCCCCTATGCTGAACATGGCTACACGCTTTTCAGTATCGCCTGTACCATCGCAGGGGTAAGCCCGCCCTGGATCCTCATGTCCGCCCCGGAGACGGTGCGCAGCTCGATGCTCATCCAGCTCTCCGTGGCGGGGGCTGGATGCTGCCCGCCGGGTTGAGGGGCCGGCTGCGCCTGGACTGAACCTCTCCCGGTCGGGACGGCAACACCTGACACGGGGATGAAGCCACTCGGCTCGTCATCCCTGACATACCTGCGGCACCACCAGAAGTACTGGCTCGCGGATATCCCTTTCTCCTTCAGAAGCTCCTTCAGTGAGATCCCCCTGTCCTTCTTCTCTGACTGGATCTCTTCGATTTGTTCACGTGTAAGCATATTGCATTGTGTTTTTATGCGCAAAGTTACAACGCTCACACGCCCACGGAAAGACGTATTTCTTCGGATGCTTACATGACAGGCGTTACGGCGACTGCAGAGGTGGCCGTGACCGCCGCGACTCTGACCACAGAGGATCACGTGACGACAGACGCGACTCTGACCGCAGGGACGACCGCAGAGGTTCCCGTGACGACAGACGTGATGGTGACCGTCACGACTCAGACCGCAGAAGCGACGGCCGCAAACCGTTCACCTTCAAAGGTGAGAACTCTTCCGAAGGTAACGGTTACGACTCCTACAACGACTCCGACAGCTCCTCCAACGAAGAAATCTTCTAGAAGAAGGACAATACAATAACGCAAAAGTCGGCGTCTTGACGACTCCGGCTTTTTGTGTGTGTTGTGGCGAGGTGCAACTGCAGTCCGCCATCTCGTGAGAAATTCTGTCAGCAATGGCTATGATTCATACTGTTCATTGTAATCTTCATCATCAAACATCATGTGAAGATCTTCATCCGGGTCATAGTCATCGCAATTCTCATCATTGTCGTTTTCATCGTCATCACTGGTGTCATAATTCCCACAAATAAAACGCTCAGCAAAGAGAATGGCAGGATTGATTTGCTCTACGGTAAGGTTCAAATAAGAGGTTCTCATATTTTATTATTTTTGGGTTTATATTATATAATTTCTCGATTGACTACTTGATGGTCACAGGGTTAAGCCACGATTCATCGGGTTTGGCGATAAGCCGAGCGTCCTGATAGCCCTCTTCAAGATTAAGAATCGTTTTCGCCATGTAGAGTTTGTTCTTTCGGTCTGTCTGGAGTACGAGAGCAAAATCTGGCGAAGCGGAGTACGCTCCTTCAAGGAATATGGGCATGAGAAATGAGATATCATCAAATCTCGGGTAATAGATTGGCACAATATATTTGTAGTTGCGCTGTGCTATAGCAAGCGCATAGTCAATACCGTCATAAAGCTTGCGGGCGAGAAAGTCTGTGCTTTTGCCTCTCATATTCAGAGGAAAACGGTCTATGCGTTTCTCTATGATATGGGAAAGTGAATTGTACTCCTTGTCTATGCGCCAGTCCGATGAAGTATTGAAAACCACCTTATTGACATCATCAAAGAAAACAGGTGGTTCCGGATGACAATTTTCAAAACCGTATTTTCTTAAAGTGGAATAGCTCTCCTCAGCGGTCCTGACAGGACGCAGGTAAACCTCGAGGTCATCTGCCTGTCTGACCTCCGCTATGACATAAAGTGCATGGAAAAATTTATCCAACAAGTTGGTATTGAATATGATGTACTTGCCATCAGGGCTCTTCAAGACTTTATTCTCTTTCTTCAGTTTGATGAGGATATTCTCCAAATAGACTTTTAAGATTGGATATTGAAGCGAAGACTGTCTGTTCTTGAATTTCCAGCACTCGGGAATAGTACTTTCAGCGATATCCTTCAGGAAAGCATTGCAGTCTTCGGTGTTTTCGAAGTAAATATCGCCCATCTTGAAGCTGTGAGCCATGGTTTCACGAATACGTGCATATGCACGAAGCTCTTTAAGTGTACCCCAGGAAACGCCTGTGAAATTATCTGTGTTGGAATCTCTTTCGAACCAGCCATAAACATCTTCACCATCGGACGTTTTATAACCGGAATAAAAAGCCTTGAACCGGATGTCTTTTTCCGCGACTTTGCGCCCATATGCATCTGTTTCATAGGCATTGGAGTTTAGTGAAATTATATCCGCATCATTAACTTTATCGCGAATTTCTTGAGATGTCGGCTCCTGTTCTGTACCGCTTAGTACTTCTTGAAGCTCTTGTAGATAGGCTCCGTTTCGATAGTTTGCGACATAACCGATTTTAAACAGGCCGTCATAGGTCTTGGGTGCATTGATAGAAGGCTTCTTAATTGCTTCCATATTTAATTCCTCACTGGAGCTTGAAATATAAGGCTTAAATTCAGACTGCTCCAGAAAGGTGGTTATAATGCGTCAGTCAAGCCCTCTTAAGGTGGTACAAATCAACCTCCTTGTCTTAACATTGCCGGCTTCATGGCGAGCTCTTTCCATTCAGCATACCAACTTAAAGACACGATAAATTTAGTAAACTTCCTTAATTCCGCAAAATAGTTTCAAACAAAAAAGCAAGTCCTTGATAAATTGGGACAATAAGGACAGATTGGACAACTTGGCTTTTGGTTTTATTCGCTGCAACTGAGGGGATGACAGAACCTTATCCCTGAAAAGGCTTGACTCAAGTTCTTGTTATCGCTGATATTCGTTTACTCTCAAACGACACCTTGAATTTATCGAAAGAATGTCTGCCGGAGGCTTGCCGACGGCAGTCTGACGGCTGACCTTATTGAATATTCCCAAACGGAAACGGCTGGTCTGTAGCATATTAAGAGCAGGATGTCACATTCTCCCCAAGAACTCTTCTACCGGAATCTTCGTCAGACCTTTGTCGAGAGCGATGTACATGTATGTGGAGGCGAAGGTGGAATAAGGGCTCCACTTGCGGCAGCGCCTTTTGACGGTCTCCGTCGATGGATTCTTGTAGCCGTAGAGCCACTTGAAGGCTTGCATGAAGGCTCCATCCTCATAAGGGACCAAGTCCTCTCTCCGCAGATAGAACATCAGGAACATCTTGGAAGTCCATTGTCCTATACCCTTGATGCTGGTCAGTGTCCGGACTACATCCTCATCTGAGAAGTCATCCATTCCGTACAGATCTATTTTCCCCTCAACTATCGCGGTGGCCAAATCCTTGATTGTCTCGCATTTGCGGAGCGACATCCCGCATGACCTCATTTCGGAGATGTCAAGTGCCAGAATGCGTTCCGGCGTTATTTCATTGTCGCACAGGGTGTACAGTCTTCCGAGGATGACTGCCCGTATCTTATTGGAGAGCATCTGGCCGGTGATTTCGTGGGTCAGGAAGATGAAAGGATCTTCTTTCGGGAAGATGCCGATGGGGCCGATTTCCTCGATGACCTTCGTCAACCTCGGGTCACGCTTTGACAAATATGCTATCTTATCTTCTGACATAGAAAGAGTTATCGTGGCGACAAATTTACGGAATTGTTATGTAAAATCCTTGATTTCTGTCCCGTCCCATACTTGACGCAGGACGAAAAGGACAAGTGGGACGTATGGGACAGACTGGACAGAAGAAGTAAAGCTTTTGAGTTTAACTGCAAACCCTAAAGGTATAATAGACCATATACTATGAAATATACTATACATCTACAATTAGTAAACTATTCAGTATTAACTTCATTTTAGACTTTATGTTGAGAAGTTGGACAGATTACTTATATTTGCAAAGATTAAAAGCAAGTCAATAATACATTATCTTATGAATTATTTCACTAAAGCGATCCTAGCTTATGTGAAGTTGTTGCTAATGTCAAAAGGATTATGACAATATTCTAAATTATTTTCAATATGGACAGACCAGATTTATTTATCCAAAAGAGATTCGGAATTAAGATTGATGAGTTCTTCGACATCCTTAGTATCAGTCAGGGAGCAGAAGGTTATATCTTAGGTTCACTAGGTGAACAGTTATTCAAACAATATGCTGAGGGAAAGGGGTATGAAGTTCTCCGTATTAAGGAAAAACCCGAAGGCGGAAATAATGCGAAAGCTGATGAAGCAAGGGGTGACTTCTATATTCGAAAAAGAGGGTCTAAGGAGAACGTCGGATATGTGGTCGAATGTAAGAGTGCAAAATCTAATGCTGAAGACAGGGGCTTGGTCTCGAAAGATATTACAGATGCCAAGCAACGCAAGAAGAAATGCGTCGATTTTTTGTGCAAATTCTCAATCAATAGAAAAAAGAAGATAGACTCGAACTATAAGAGTGGCGAGAAGACATACTTAAAAAAGAAGGCCTCATGGGAAGCGAAGCATCCAGGAGAGAAATTCCCAGAATTTAGATGGGACAAAAATAATCCAGGAGCATTCTTCCCTGATCTTACAGGCCTCTGGAAAACAAAAGCGGAAATAGAAAAATGGGTTAATTCTTTCCCTGACAGCGTTTTCACTTCAGAAGCTTTCTATAACAGAGAGGCTCCTATCAGACTAATTCAAACCCACATGCCTTCATCGAGAACTGACAAACTAGGAATCAAATCAACAGGACCATTGGTCAGTGAGTTTAATATACTTTGTATGGATCTTTTCTTACGTACGGGAAAACATGAATTGGTTTTTGTCAATAGCAACGACCTGAACCCCCAAGCTGTAGCTCCTAATCATCTTCAGCAGAACTATAATGTTGATATTCTTGTAGCAAAAGATGGATTCAAGCGCCACTCTCTTTCTAGGCCTTGGTATGACGACCTTGATAAGTGTATCGCTCAGACGAAGCCTGTTCCAAGGGAAATTGATTTTTCACAATTAGATAACAGATAAATTTGCATCTTACACAAATGTGTAATATCTTTGTCATGTAAATGACAAAGATATTATGCTTTATGGATGCAACATTGTTTGATTTTAACCCAGAAGATAATCTCCTTAAACGCTTTGAGGAGATTCATGACTACATCTATGCCAATGATGGCTTGTCTCCACAACAAACTTTAAATGAGTTTCTTAAAATCCTCTTTATTAAGATATACGATGAAAAAGAGAATCTTGACATGTTCAAGATTTCAATGGAGGAGTTCAATGATTTAAAAAAAGAAAGCCGGAAAACTCCGGCTATAGAAAGAATCACGAAACTTTTTGACTTAACCAAAAAGGAATATAAAGGAGTCTTTGAGCCAGAGGATAAAATCAAATTGTCGAATGGAGTTCTTGGCTATACAATCAATAAACTACAGTATATCTCTTTAAAGGACTCTCCTAGTGATGCTAAGGGATTAGCTTTTCAGAAATTCCTGACCCATGGGGAGAAAGTTGGTAAGGGACAGTTTTTTACTCCCCAGCCTGTTATCGATTTTTGCGTAAAGATGATGGATCCTCTCCCAAATGAGAACGTTATAGATCCGTGCTGTGGCAGTGGAGGTTTTCTTTATTCAGCCTTCCGTCACATGTCAAAAGATGCGACTAAGGAGGAAAGGGAGAATATTATCAAGAACAAACTTTATGGAGTAGATATCAATAGGGAGATTACTAAAATCTCAAAAATGAAATTACTCCTTGAGGAGAACGTAAATAGTAATATTTTCTGCTCAAACTCACTGTCGGATATAGATACAATGAAGCTCATGCTTTCAGGGTCTAAGGATTTTGAAGGATTTGATGTTCTTTTAACGAACCCTCCTTTCGGAACAGCAGGAAAGGTGACTGACACCACTCTTCTGATGACCTTTGATCTCGGTCACAAATGGCATGAAACCGAGGCTGGTTTTGGAATAACGAAGTCTATTGTTTCAGGACAACCTACGGAAATTTTGTTCATTGAAAGGTGTCTGGATTTATTGAAACCAGGAGGAAGAATGGCTATAGTTTTACCTAATGGCCACTTCGAAAACCCGTCTTTAGAATATCTTCGTTATTATATTAAGCAAAGAGCCAAGATATTGGCAGTGGTAAGCTTGCCTCAAGAGACTTTCATCCCTTATGGAACTGGCGTTAAGACTTCACTACTTTTCCTTGAGAAAAACGCCAAAACAGTGTATAGCGACTACTCAATCTTTTTCAGCCATATTACAAAGCTTGGGTACCAAGGGAACAAGAATGCGACTCCTATTTATAAGAGAGACCAAAATGGGAAGGCCATTGTTCAAGATGAGAAGTATGTCATAGACGAAGATTTTTCAATAGTTGCTCGAGATTACTCAACATTTAAATCCGAGGGAAAAGTAAGTAGTGAAAATTCGTATATATATTCTTTTGCAGACATTAAAGGAAGAATTGATTATGATTTTTACTCTCCTTCAAATAGAAACATTCTTAACTCCCTCGAGAAGAATTCTGTTAGATTAGGAGACATAGTGTCTATTGTCAAGACTAGAAGTCCAAAGCTGAAAAACAAGGAGAGAATCGTGGAGTATGTTGAACTTTCAGACATCAACACTCATTCATTCGAGATAATAAATTCGACATCGTGCGCTGTGTATGAACTTCCTAGTAGAGCTACTTATGAACTGAAGGACGGTGACATCATCACTGGAATTGCCGGGAATTCTGTAGGAACAAGGAAGCATGCTACCGCTTTGGTCACAGAGGAATATGATGGAGCTATTTGTACGAATGGTTTTCGGGTACTCCGCTCTCCAAAGGTTAATCCATATTATCTACTGTACTATTTACACAGCGAGATGTTTTTGAAACAGATGATGATGTATAGAACGGGAGCGGCAATTCCAAATGTTTCAGATAGTGATTTGAGTAATATACTCGTTTTCCTTCCTTCAGAGGAGAAAGTCGAGGAAATCGGAAATAAGATAAAGGAGACATTTGAGTTGAGAACGAAAAGTCGTAGAATCTTGGAATCCATCGCTATATAGCAATTCATGCATATTAAAACAAGACTTTAGAGATACTTTGTTAAGCATTTCTCTTAAAAGCATAACAAGGTTTATCTTTAAACCCTTTTGGCTCTTCCGGTGAATTCCAGCCCGAGGTCATCGATGAAGGCTTCGATTTGGTCCCAAGAGCTGGGGTCGAAGTATTTCTGGACTTGGAGGAATGTGCTTGAGTGGGGAGATTCTTCACTTCCCTTCGACTTCGCTCAGGGCAGGCTGTTCAGAATGACAGGAAGGGCGTTCAGAATGACAGACTTGATGTTCAGGTCCACAGCCTCGAAGCCAGCGCAGCAGCCAGTCGGCTATGTCGATGTGGGCGGCGAAGTCTTCGGCGCGAGCGTTGCGCTGGAGGATGTCGGAGACCGTGACGTTGAGGTCGGGGATGGCGGAGAGCTTGCGCTGCCATTCCGGGAAGCCGTCCACATCGGGAAAGGCGGTGAGCTTCCTGCTCCCGAGCACGGAAAGTTTCTCCGCCGAGATTTGCGACTTCCCTCCGGTGGCGAGCCAGAGGAATTGAGTGATGAGTCCGGCGCAGATTACGGCGGAAACTTATGGAGGGGATTGGTCTCGTGGTCGGTGTAACGGAGCTGGAACTGCTTCTCGAAGATCTCGCAGTCGATGTAGACCTATCGCTTGAATATTCATCGTTCATTTTACTGAACGATGAAGGCTGTTTTTTGCCGAAAAGAAAAATATTCTTATATTTTATATTTGCGTCAGAAAAGACCCGTGCAACATGAAGTCTTAAGTTCCTACCTGAGCGGATTAGTAGTGTTGGCGGGGCTTTTTTATGTCCCCTTATTCGCTTTTCCTCTTGAATTCAGAAGCCTGGAAGCGCCAATGCCGGTATGGGATAGACCGACGGTCCCTGGGGTGGTCGGGAAGCGTTGTCATGGAAATGTCAAAGTCCTCCATGCCGTCAGCGTCTTTGATGAACTGGTAGTACAGGAGATGATAGCGATTGGCGATGTGTTCCTGATGAAGCGGAGAGTAAGAATGTCCAGATTCTTGGAACATAATGCGGAGCTTTACTTTGTTTTGCTTGATGAAAGAGAAGAAAAGATCCATCATCTGCATGTACTTTCCGAGATAGTTGGCAGAAACTTTTGTCCACTTGATTTCCCCCATCATGTTGAGTTCACGTTTCTTTGCCTCGAGGGCAGAGTTCACCTCTTGAAAATCTTGATTCGTGACCAACGCTCCGCCAAAGAAGTCAGAGAAGAATTCGCCCTTGGAGTAAAACGGAAATTGCATACCTTTGCTGTCAACCTGGCGTGTTGCACTGTTCGCTTGAATTTAGGATTATTTCGGCAGCCATTTTTGCATTTTGCTTTCATCTGCAAATGAATAAGCGCGACTGCCAAAGTACGGCAGGTATCAGATGTGCCCGTCCCTCTTGTATGCATCAACGAAATCGCCGATGGTCTGCCCTGTCATCTGCTTGAAGAACCGCATCAGATGCGCCGGCTCGGAGAAATTCAGGCGCCAGGCAATCTCCTTGATGCTCTCATCGGAGAAAAGCAGGGCCTGTTTGACTTCCTGCAGGAGCCTCTGCTTAAGCAGGTGGCTCGCACTCACGCCGAACTCATTCATCACAGCCTTATTGAGGGTCACACGGCTCAGATGCATCATCTCGGCGTAGTCCTCTACCCGGACGGTCTTGCAAATATTCTTCTCAACCAGCGGTTTGTACTGGTAGGCGTAGTTGTTGAGCGGTGGGGCGAAAGGGAGCGAGAACCGATGTGCGTAGAGGCGGTTGAGCTTGAGCAGAAATTCGTACAGATACGCAAGGATCATCCGATAGCTGTCCGCAACAGGGTGGCGCAACTCTCCTTTCATGTCCTTCAAGAGAGCGGGCAGCGGGACGAATTCTTCCGCAGACTCAGAAAGTACTGGATAACAGACTACAAGAGCTCACAAGTCATGCGGGATTTGCGGTCGGTTGTAGCAGGGGAGCCATATTTTGTGCTGACCTCCAACGGTGATACCCATCTCGAGCTGTCAGGCTTCGACCCCGAAAGGGTCTTCGAAATAGAAGGCACATTTGCGAACGCCTTCGGGGCGGTGGATGACAAGTCCGACCGGCTGCAAGACTTCGTGAACAGATATTCAGACAAGAGACTTGTCATCATGGAGCTTGGCATCGGCAGACGCAACACTCTCACAAAGAGACCATTGATGCAGATCACCGCCCAATTGCCGACATCCGCCTACATCACCCTCAACCTCGAGCAGGAACTTTACATCCCTGACGAAATTGCTGACCGCAGCATCGGTCTTGCAGGGGACATTGCCGAGACCCTGCATGCGTTGATTGACAATTCGGCGACAGCCTTCGAAACGCCGAGGCGTGATGATGAAAGAATCCAAAAACTGGAGGATGCATATGTTCGAAAGATTGGAGATTAGCAGGGATGGCCGCTGCCGTCACCAAGGAATCAAACATACAGTACCAGGCAAGCTCTACTTACAGTCGGCTGCTGGTGTTAACTAACTCATTTTTCAATTATTATGCAACAGGCTTTGGATTTTTGAAGGCTCATAATTAAGCAGCATTAGGGGCAGCAGCTGAAGAAAATCGGGCGGAGGGATTTCGTCGGAAAGAGAACGCCCGGTCGGAAAAAGGGCCGATTTACTGACGGAACGGGCCGGCGGAGGGCATTCCGTAAGAAAAAGGGCCGGTTTACTGACGGAACGGGCCGGCGAAGGGCAACGGGGGATGCTCCAGTTTTCTGCTTGGAAAATAACGGCAGTGCAACTTGGAGGTTAGAGGGATAGTTCGTATCCGGAAGAACTATTACCGCACCCAAGCGAGCGGGACGCAGACAGCGGCAGAAACGCAGGATGGAAGGGACCGGCCCGCCAGGCCCGGATATGAGGAATGCTTGGTAGGATGTTAAGGTATTCTCAACATAATAAATCAATAGACATTCCGATTTTGTAAAGTGAAAAAAATCTTGTGAGCAAAGCGATAAATGTTTTGCTCTTTCATACTATTTTGTATATTTGTAGTGTGCACGAGCACATGGGGCTATCAACGAAGCGTTAAAGTCCTCAACATATAGATAAGTATAACCAAACATAATTAGTTATGAAACTAAAGCCATTAGATGAAATGGGAAACAATGGTTTCTCAACACGCTCGAATTACAGTTCTCCGCGTACCGAACTTATTGACATTCGACTTGGAAAAGCAATTCTTACCCAATCCCCAGAAGGCAATGCATCAATTGAGAATGCAAAGTTCTGGGATGATGATGAAACATGGAGTTAAAACCACCTTGCCTTATGAAAAAATCAACTCTTCTACTCAGTTTGAGTATGGTGGTTCTATCGGCCATAGCCTGCAACAAAGTAGCGATAGCTCCTGTGGTAAACGAAAATGCCCCGCAAGCAAAGGAAGTAACTTTCTCAGCGGATCCTCTCACCAAAACCTATTTTGGCACACCTTCCGGCACAAGCGTACCTACACTATGGTCGGGAGATGAAAGCATTGCAATTGCGTTAAATAAGGCTGCCTTTGTACAATCAACGGATTTCACCGCATCTGCAGATAATACGACAGCCTCTTTCAAGGCCGGATTCGAGACTACAGACATCACTAGCCCTTATACCTTCTATGCCTTGTGCCCCTACTCAGCCGTCTACGAACCAACAGAGGGAGGTGTAGGTAATAAGGTGAGAAAATCCGTAGTAATTCCTTCAGAACAAACGCCAGGCGAAGGGACTGTCGATGAAAAAGCCCAGATACTTGCAAGTACAGCCACAATCGAGGATTCAGCGTTCCCTTCAAGTGTGAGCTTTGTCTTTAAGCACATTTTAGCTTATGTCAAGTTAAGTTTTAGCAACCTGAACATTAGTGAAGGCGAAACGGTTCAGACCATCACAATCACCGCCACCAAGAATCTTGCGGGAAGATATTATTATTCTTTCGACACCGGTAGCCTGACAGAAAACAAAAATCTGTCAACATCACTCACTCTAACCACTTCCAAGACCACTGATATATGGTTCTCCTGCGCACCGGTAGATTTGAGCGGGACTGAACTGACAATTGTGGTCACAACAGATGCCGGTTCGACTTTCACGAAAACTCTAACTGTCCCTGATAATAAGGCGTTTGAAGCCGGAGAAATTGCGCCGGTAACGATAGACATGTCAGGGGCGACTGAAGTATCCGGCTCCGGATCTACTACATACACTCTCGTTACGAGTTCTTCCACGCCATTGGCAGCGGGAGACGAGGTGATTTTTGTATCCTCCGCCAATGCGGTAGCTATGAGTACAAGTGCATATCAAACAAATTATAGGGCAGCCACATCAATAACAAAATCAACCAATGGTGGCAATGACATTGTCTCACTATCTCCAGATTCAAGTGTTCAAATCATTACCATTGGTTCTGCAACAATTGGCAGCTTAAGCGGTTTCACATTGCCTATTGGAACCAGCCAGTATTTGTATGCTTCTTCCAGTTCTGATAATTATTTAGAGACGGAAACAACGCTTGATTCAAATGGGCTATGGGATATTTCAATAGACTCCTCAGGAAAAGCAACAATTTATTCTAAAGAAGATAATACCCACAATTATATGCGCTTCGGAGGTACAAATGACAACTCTGTTCGTTGCTATTCCAGTACTAGCAAAACAGGAAATAGTATTCTTATTTACAGGAAATAAAGATGCTACCACATAAAAGAAGGAAGGCCTTTTTGACCTTCCTTCTTTTATGCCTAACGAGATATATTGTATATCTTAAATATATTATATATCTTTGCGAAAAATAGAATTATACTATGATTGGCACGCAAACCGTAAAGAGAAAAAACATTGATCTTCCGGAAGAGACATGGCAGAAACTCTCCCTTATGGCAGTGGCTTCAGGGAAGAGTCTAAAAGCCTATGCAGAATCAATTCTGAAAGACAAGGCAGATTCCATTTCTGTCGAAGTAAAGGACAATCCTTCCCCGAGTGGAGATGCATGGTTTGAGGATAAAGACAACATGGCGATGCTCGAGGACGGGATCAGGCAGCAGAAATCCGGGGAAGTCAAAGCCTACTCCATGGATGAAATCAAACAGCTCCTTGGAGTATGAAGTACACACTAGTACTCACTTCGCAAGCTACTGAACAGCTCAGGCTCTGGCGAGAATCGGGGCAAGCAAAAACTTGCCTCAGAATCTACCGTCTCCTGCAAGAGATGGAAGAGCACCCAAGAACAGGCACCGGCCAAGTCGAGCGTCTTCGAGGTAACCTGTCGGGGTATTGGAGCAGACGGATAGATAAAGCAAATCGGATAGTCTATTCAATTGAAGACGAAATTGTCACAGTGACAGTAATTTCTCTTTCAGGGCATTATAAATAAAAATCTCCGACACGAACCGTATCGGAGATTTCTAAATAGCATTTTTTTACGCATTATAAGTTCCGGAGACGGTGTCGCCGCCGTGGCCGGTCCAGTCGGTGTGGAAGAATTCGCCGCGGGGACGGTCGGTGCGCTCGTAGGTATGGGCGCCGAAGTAGTCCCTTTGGGCCTGGAGAAGATTGGCGGGAAGCCTCCTGGCGCGATAGCCATCGTACCATGAAAGGGCTGCACTAAGGGTAGGAGTAGGGATTCCGGCGAGAACGACCTGAGAAAGGACCTCCCTCCAGCTTTGCTGGCAGGCCGCAGTCTTCTCGGCAAAATAAGGGTCGAGAAGGATGTTCTCAAGGCTCGGATTCTTGTCGAAAGCCTCCTTGATACGCCCGAGAAAGACACTGCGGATAATGCAGCCGCCCCTCCACATCAGGGCAATTCCGCCATAGTTGAGGCTCCAGCCGTATTCCTTCGCCGCTGCCCTCATAAGGGCATAGCCCTGGGCGTAAGAGACCACCTTGGCACAGAACAGGGCCTGACGGAGTTTCTCAAGGAAGGCCTTCCTGTCGCCCTCGAACTTCACCCTCATCGGGCCGGCAAGGACTTCGGAAGCCCTTACCCGCTCGTCCTTAAGGGCCGAGAGACTGCGGGCAAAGACGGATTCGGTAATCAGAGTAAGAGGCACCCCCGCATCGAGAGCCGCCTCGGCAGTCCATTTGCCGGTACCCTTCTGTCCCGCCGTGTCAAGGATATAATCCAGGACATAGTTTCCATCGCCGTCCTTCTTTGCGAGAATGTCGGCAGTAATGGAAATGAGGTAGCTGTCGAGGTCACCTTTGTTCCACTCGCTGAAAACCTCGTGCATCTGTTCGTTGCTCATCCCAAGATAGTCTTTCATTATCTGGTAGCACTCGCAGATAAGCTGAATATCGCCGTATTCGATGCCGTTGTGCACCATCTTGACGAAGTGTCCTGCCCCTCCTTCGCCGACCCAGTCGCAGCAGGGACTTCCGTCCTCCACATGGGCACAGATACTCTGGAATATGGGCTTTACAAGAGGCCAGGCTGCGGGAGAGCCGCCGGGCATCATGCTCGGGCCCTTGAGTGCCCCCTCTTCCCCACCGGATACACCGGTGCCAATGTAAAGCAATCCTTTACTTTCCACATACTCGCGGCGCCTCTCGGTATCAGGAAAATGGGTATTCCCTCCATCTATGATTACATCCCCTTTGTCAAGCAGGGGGATGAGCTGCTCTATAAGGTCATCCACGGGTTTGCCGGCTTTCACCATAAGGAACACTTTTCGAGGAGAAGCCAAGGAGTCCACAAGCTCTGCAAGGCTGTGCGCCCCATAGAAATTCTTCCCCGCTCCCCTGCCTTCGATAAAGCGGTCCACCTTCTCAACGGTCCGGTTAAACACACTCACTTTGAACCCTTTGCTTTCCATGTTGAGGGCAAGATTCTCGCCCATTACTGCAAGCCCCACAAGGCCGATATCTGATTTTGTCATAAGCACTTGCTTCGCAAGAAATGTTTGTTTTCGATATTATAGGACTTGTGCAGGCTCTTGCGAAGCTCTTCCACCCGCACAAATCATAGCATTTCAGTTTTTAAATCTGTCAGGGTGTGCCCAGAGGGCGAGGGCGGGATTGGAGATATAGTAAATCTGCTCCCCGTCCGGCATGGTATTCACCCCGTCACGAAGCCTCTCGGGAGGATACCTTCGCGCCATCTCATCATACGGACAATACTTAAACCCCACGCCCTCAATCTCTTCCCTACTAATCGCAGGCCCGGGGCAATAGGTAATCGCGAAGCGCCCTTCTGAGGAGCCGTGAATCAGGTGGGCCGAAGCCCCGAGGTTTGAGCGAAGATCGGCATTCTCCCGAGTGCACTCCAAGGTATGCGGAGTTCCCTTGTAGCCATATTTTCGAATCATGGTATCTATCTGCTTGTCTTCCCCAAATTCCTTAAGCCCCGGAGCGAGAATAATCAATTCTCCCCCATCGGCAATCGCCATCCTGGTACGGTAAATCGCCTTGTTGCCAAGCCAGGTGCTGCGAAATTCCGCCGGATCGAGGTATACCACACATTTTTGCAGCGGCTCGCTCACCATCACGAAATTGCATTCGAGCGAAAGGGACGCTGCCTGCCTGAAGCAGTCACAGTCATCCCCGATATAAAGTCCGCGGGTGACCACCTGCCCCGTCAATGGGTCTTTGTCCCTGACAGTAAGCACATACACTATAGGGAGGGCCTTCGCAAAGTGCGTCCTTGCATATTCGAAGACGGCCCGTACAGGGGTGTCTGCCCTGCCAAGAGTGCGTTCAATCCCGTATGTCGACCCGATATAATGGCTCTTGTTGATAAAGTCCGCTCCACCGCAGCCGATAAAGATGTTCTTGCTGTGATTAGCCATCCCCACCACTTCGTGCGGCACTACCTGCCCGACAGACAGGATAAGATCAAAGGAGGGGTCGAGCAGAAGCTTGTCAAGCTGCACATCGAGACTGTAATCGAGCTTGCCTTCGGAGACCTCTTTCACATATTCACTTGGAATTATGCCAATAGAAGATACCCCGTGCCTCCAATCGTGCAAGCGAAACTTCCCTGAAGGCACACCCCTAAACATATCCTCAATCTGCCAGGGTTCCATTGGAGCATGAGTACCGAGGGCAGGGAGAACATCGGTAAGACGCTCCCCAAAGCAGTCGTTTGCCATTCCCACAATAGGGCCGGCATAGCTATTGAGACGGGTGTAATCAGGAGGGATGGCAAGTACACGATGAAGAGTCCCAAGCCGCTCGAAAACTCCGTAAAGGGCCTGCCGAATCTCCTCGGGGCTTATTACATCACTTTTTGATCCTCTCGAAAAATAAGTCATCTCTTTACCCTTGCATTACCGCTCCAGACACTCCAGACCTGCTCCTCATCGGCCGGCTGGGCATAATCAGTCAGGAAAGTGGTGGCAAGTGCCCCGCTGGCCCAACCGAACTGGGAGCATTTTTCCCCTTCCCAGCCCTTCAATATTCCGTAGAGCAATCCTCCTACGAAGCCATCGCCTCCACCTATACGGTCAAGCACATGAATCCTGCGGGGCGGAATCTCAATCCACTGCCCTTCGAAACGCACAAGGGCACCCCAATCGTGATTGCCCACATCCTCAACGCTTCGAAGAGTAGTGGCATAGACCCTGGCATGGGGATAGACTTCGGAGACACGATCTATCATCGCCTTGAAAGAATCAATCTTGCCGGCAATATTCTTTCCGCCCGCTTCAGGACCTTCTATCCCAAGGCAGAGCTGGAAGTCCTCCTCGTTCCCGACGAGAATGTCCGCAAGAGAGGCGATTTCGGAAAACACTTCCCGAAGTTCGTCCTCGCGTTCTTTCCAGAATGAGGCGCGGTAGTTAAGGTCGAAACTGATTAGGGTGCCGTATTTGTGAGCAGTGCGGGCAATCCCGAGACAGAACTGGGCCGTCTTGGGACTTAAGGCGCAGACAAGGCCCGAAAGATGCACAATCTGCACGCCTTCCTCCCCGAAGATGCGCTCAAGGTCGAAATACTTCTCATCAAGCAGGCGCCCCACTTCTCCGGCACGGTCGTTCCAAACCCTTGGTCCTCGTGAGCCAAAGCCGCTGTCGGCTACATTAATCTGGTGACGATAGCCCCATGGACCTCCCTGCGGGATGTCCGGCCCCTCGAAGTCCATTCCGCGAGAGCGAAGATTTGACTTGATAAAGAGGGAAAAAGGGCTTCCCTGCACAAAGGCGGTGAGAACTTTCACCGGAAGTCCCAAGTAAGAGACGATGCTGGCTACATTGGTCTCGGCGCTGGTGGCCTGGAGGGTAAAACTGTCACTGCAGTGCACCGGCTGGCCTGCGGCAGGGGTTATACGCAGTCCCATGCTCGTAGGGACAAGCAGGGCGTAGCGATAATTTTGTTTTAATTTCATTTTGATAATCGGTGGCAGGAAGAAACAACAATCAGATACTGAACGCATTGAAGCCTCCATCCACGGCAGCTACAGTCCCCGTGACAGCCTTGGAAGCGTCACTGGCAAAGAAATGCAGTTGTCCGCAGAGTTCGTCCGGCTCGAGGAAGCGCCCGTAAGGAGTGTGGGCGAGTATCTTGTGGGAACGGTCGGTCAGGCTTCCGTCGGGATTGGTCAGAAGGCTCCTGTTCTGATTTGTCAGGATGAAACCCGGGGCAATCGCATTGACCCTGATTCCATCCCCGAACTTGGTAGCAAGCTCTCCAGAGAGCCACTGTGTCCAGCTCGCAAGAGCCGACTTGGCCATGCCATAGCCGCAGACTCTTGTAAGAGGCCGGAACGAAGACATTGAGCAGAAATTGACAATCGAGCCGTTCCCCTTCTCCACCATGGTCTTGACAAAGACTTTGGTAGGAAGCACTGCTCCGAGAAGATTCAGCTCAAATACTTTCTTAAGGGCATCGACGTTGATGTCAAAAATATTCTGCTCGGGAGTAACATTGGCAGCTGCCATATTGCCACCTGCCCCGTTGAGAAGCACATCAATTGTGCCGTAAGAGCCAAGAATGCTCTTCAGATTGTCCTGTAGCGCAGCCTCATCGAGGACATTGGTAGGGAGGAACATCGCCTCCCCACCTGCCTCTTTGATGTCCGAGACTATCTGCCCGCCTTTGGAGGCAGCCCTTTCTAGATCTAGAAGCACAACCCTGCAGCCTTGGGCAGCAAAATACTTGCAAATTGTCTCTCCTAGCACTCCGCAGGCTCCACTCATCACGACCACACGGCCGGAAATGTCAAAAAGACTGTTCATCGTTATTTTGTAACAAGTTTAACCCCTCGGACCATACGGGAAGTACCCTTCTTGGCAGTGTCATTATTGATATTTGCCTTACCAAAACGGAATGAATTGACTATCGTGCCGGCAGGAGAAACATTTCCGCTACTGCTGTCAACATAATCAGATGTCGGTTCGGTACTGGCAAGATACTGATCCCCATTGCCACTTTCCGCTGCATTGATCTTGTCGCCATCATTATCGGTGAGCACCTTTTCGAAAGCAGCACGAGCCTCTTTCTCTGCATCGGTAATCGAAGCTGGTGCCTTCTTGGTCGCAGCAGCATAACTCGTCCCATTGTAAGCCTCGAAGAGCGCCTGAAGTTCATCGATTGCAGGCCAATACCAGCCCTCTCCCAGACCATCGAGATAGGTAAGTGCGGGAACATCATCGGGGCTGTTCTTGACGAATTCGCGGATAGCGGCAGTATTGGCGAGTCCATCGGATTTGCTGGTAGCTCCCACAATCACGCTATCGGCCTTAGACACGGAGCCTTCTACTGCCCAGGCAATCTTCGCAGAGCGCTTAAGGGCAACAATCTTTGCGCTCTGTCCGTCATCGGATACCCAGAACACAACGCCCACGACTTTGCCGTTCTCGGAATAAGTCTCGAGAAGTTTGAACGGATCGGCCTTGACGGGCACCTTCTGCTCGACTGTAAATGTCGCAGTAGTCTCTCCGGCAGATCCCGTGGCAGTAATTGTGACGACTCCGCTTCTGCGAT
Organism: uncultured Muribaculaceae bacterium; assembly: GCA_964608175.1. GTDB lineage: Bacteria > Bacteroidota > Bacteroidia > Bacteroidales > UBA932 > Cryptobacteroides. Next base: position 23,703 of record CAZSMO010000022.1, read on the forward strand.
CTCCTGTGTCATTGGCCGTTGCAGAGACGCTGACGACATTGCCACTCACCGAGGCAGAGAGCCAGGTAGCGGCATCATCGCTGACTGATGCAGAAGAAAGGTTCCCGTTCTTCACCTCAACCGCAACTTCTGCACTCGAAGCATCTCCCTCGAGAGTTACGGAAGAAGGCACGACACTCGTGATGGCCACAGGCTCGGCCGGATAGGTAAAGTCCCCTACCGCCTTGACACAGCGGATATAGCGGGATGTCTTGGTCTTGGGAACTTCGTCTCCGTGTGCAAGCATATACTTACCGAATCTCACATAGTAGGCATCGGTAGAATTGACTTCGGTACTTGACCAATAGGCCTGACCCTTGCCGGGAGTGGCATTATCCATCTCCTCTCCTCCTTGGGCAGTAAGATAGCCGTTGAAAGCGGCACGGGCCGCAATCTCTTCGGCAAGAAGATTGCTGGTCTCACGGGCCTCGAAACCTTCGGAATCGTGAGCAATGCCATTGTAGATATCAAAGATCTGAAGGAGTTCGTTTACTGCAGGCACATACCAGCCTTCGCCCATCTGAGAGCAGTAGTAGAATGCAGGATAGGACTCTTCGGGAGAACTCACGGCGGAGAGAATCGTGGCCTGGTTGGTAGCTCCATTGACATAGCTGTCGGCCCCGACAAGGCTCGTCAGGGTACTCCAGGCAATGCCTGTCGTGCGCTCAATGGATATAGCCATACCCGAATTGCCATCCTCACTCACATAGTAGACAACTCCTTTGCCATCCTCGGTAAGGGCTCCGACCTCAAGGGTGGTGGGACCGCTTGCCTTCTTGGCGGCTTGAGTAATGGTAACAGTCTGGGCGTCAAGAGAGCCGGCGGTGACGGTGAGCTTCCCGACCCTCTGCTCTTCACTTTCATTGGCAGTGTAAGTGACGGTCAGCACACGGGTTGTTATCGTGGCGGTGAGCCATGAAGGAGAGTCGGAAGTGACCTCGGGGGTTACCCCCGTACTTGAAAGCACGATGTCAGATGATCCGGCATCGGCACTTACGCTAAGAGTGGTCTGATCGAGCCTAAGGCTTTCTTTGGCCGTGGGCTCATCTTCTTTCTTGGTGCAGGCAAAGAGCAGGGCGAGGCCTGCAAAACCTGCAAGAAAGTAATTCAATGACTTTTTCATATCGATTATGTTTAATAATTATTCGCTTAAAGATTATTCGTTCAGAGTGACACGGAGGCTAATTCCATCCGGGATTTTGAGGGAACTGTCCTCCCATCAGCAGAATCTGGTTGGCGGGAATCGGCCAGTTCTCATGCTTTCCCTCGACAAAGTAGGTACGAATGTGGTCGTAGTCCTGAGAGAGGTGCGGATCCTCTGCCATGGTATCCCCTCCGTGCTCGTGAGCCCTTTCGTAAAGAAGACCGAGGCGTTTGAGCAGTGGCCACCTGACTCCTTCCCAATAAAGCTCCCTGGCATATTCGTCGAGCAGGATATCAAGAGTCAGAGGCCCAGCAAAGGTCTCACCCGTTGCGCCGTAATAAGTTGCGTTGTAGTATTCGAGTGCCTTGGCAGAATTGCCTCCATCGCGGTGGAAGTAGGCCTCGGAGCACATCAGATAAGTCTCCGCCAGGCGGTAGACAATGAGGTCACGGAAGCTCGAATTGCGGTTAGGCTCGTCCTGATTGGTCCAGAAGTCCGCATGCTTGATGCTCATCGGGTGGAGATACCTTTCGTAGGTAAGATCTCCGAGATCATCCGGTGAAATCTCCTGCCCGTACTTGTCCCCATCAGCTACATTGTAGTAAAACTTGTGATGGAAAAGTCCTTCATAGCGGTTGTCCTTGCTCTGATCGTAAAGGCCCAAAAGATAGGAATTGGGCATTACGCGGCCAAAACCGTAGCCGCCCTGGGAAGCTTCCGAAGTGCACCCCGGGATACTGCGGTACTGGGGGGTAGTGTTGACAGAAACGGTGTGTCCTACGAGTTTCGATCCGCTCACAGTCCCGCCGCCTCCGATATTTTGGGAGAACTGATAGGCAAAGAGGACCTCTTTGTTTCGCAGATTATCGCTCGAGAACACAGCAGCAGCCGTCGGCATAAGGCCGTAGACAGAAGCCCCATCAGTGAAGATATCTTCGCACTCACTGATAGCCCTATTCCAATTCTCTTCCCACATGGCGACCTGGGCTCTGACATGTTTGGCCACAGCCTTGGTGAAACGCCCGTACATCGAATCGCCGTTAAGTGTAGGGCGTTCCCATGAAAGGCCGTCGATTGCGACCTGAAGGTCATCATCAATCAGCTTGAAAGTTTCCTCCTTGGAGGCAGGAGTATAGTCTCTGTCAAGATTGTCAGCCTCGGTAACCTGGAGGTTGAGATATACCTTGGAGAAGCGCTGATATAGCTGAAAGAAAGCCCTGCCTCGGAAGAGATGAGCCTCGGCATTGACATACGCCACATCTGGATCATCCAAACCCACACTTTCGCAGCCGGCTATTATCTCATTGGCCTTGCCGATGATATTATACTGGGTATTCCAAAAGGTCTCTACGACTTCAGAGGAGGAAGTCATGGTATTAAGACGGGCAATGTCCGCACCTGTTCCTGCACGGAAAAGGGTAAGGTCGGTGTCGTAATCAAGGGTAATAACTTGATAAACAAGGGTTTCTTCTTCACCATTGGAGTCAGTGTCGGGTTTGACGAGTTTGTCTCTTTCGTAGACATACAAGCCGGCAATTGCCCGTTGGAGGCCTTCGGAAGTGGTGTAGAGATAGTTATTGGTCACCCTGGTCTTGGACTCAAGATTGAGCAGATTTTCTGAACAGGAAGACAACGGGAGAAGAATCAGTGCGCAAAGCGCAGCGGAAACGATTATTCTGTTTTTCATGATGCCTTCAGATTAAAAAGTCAAATTCACTCCGAACACATATTGCTGGGTCTCCGGGTAGGAGGAAGCCATAACCTCGGGACTGTAGGACTTCACATCGGTGAGGGTGAAGAGATTGGTAGCAGTAGCATAGAAACGGAGTTTCTCAATCTTCACCGCAGAGGAGAATTTCTTGGGCAGAGTGTAACCTATCTGCAGGGTTCTAAGCCTCAGATAAGATGCATCCTGATAAGCGCAAACCCTCAGATAAGGGATTTCAGCCGAGGACATAGGCCGCGGGAATGTATCGGAAGGATTCTGGGGAGTCCAATAATCGACCTTGGCTCCATTGGTGTTACCGCGCAGAGTCCCGCCATATTCGTCCTGCCAAAGCAGGGGATTAAGCACATAACCTCCACTGAGCCAGTACCAATCCATATAGAGGTCAAAATTCTTCCATGAGAGGGTTGAAGACAGCGAAGCGGTGAAGTCAGGGTCGCGTTTGTAGACCTGTCTGTCATCGATGGTGATTTTGCCGTCGCCGTTGAGGTCTTTGAGCTTGACGCTGCCGGGCTGAACGGCATCGTCTCTTTCGAGAGGTGCATCCGCCACTCCGTCACCATCAGTGTCGATGGTGTTCTTAAGGGTAAAGAGATAGCTTCCGTCCGAGAGTTGAGTCGCATCAAAGTCCTCGTACTGGTAGATTCCGTCAAAGGCGTAATCGTAGTAGACATTGATTGGAGCTCCGATTATCCAGTTGTTACCCGGCTGGCTGAGCGGCTTTCCGTCGGAGTCCACCTGATCATCAATTCGGACAATCTCGTTGTGGAACTTACTGAAATTGAGGGTCACGCTCCAGTTCCAATCGCGGGAGCGGAGCAGGTCGACAGTAAGATTGATATCCACACCATTGCTCTTGGTCTCACCAAGGTTGTCGAGCATGCTGGTGTAGCCGAGGGCCGAGTTGATACTGCGGGTCACAAGGAGATCAGTGGTACGGGTATTATAGTACTCCACGCTGCCATTGAGGCGGTTATCGAAGAGGCCGAAGTCTACGCCGTAGTTGGCAGTGGCACTCTGCTCCCAACGAAGATTGCGGTTTGAAAGTTCGCTTCCGGGCAGGTAGCCGAGATAGTACACATCGCCAAATTCCCCTGCCCTGGACTGGGCAAGCCCAAGGGTGGTGTAGTTGCCGATTCCGTTCTGATTACCCACTATACCATAGCTTACGCGGAGCTTGAGATTGTTTACCCAGCTGACATTCTTCATAAAGTCCTCTTCACCAAGCCTCCACGCCGCTGCAACAGAAGGGAAATTACCCCATTTGTTCTTCGAACCGAAGCGCGAAGATCCGTCCCTGCGAATCGCGGCTGTGAGGAGATATTTGTCCTTGAAGCCATATTGGGCACGTGCCATATAGGAGATAAGGTTGTTCTGCCCATAGTCACGGATGAGTTCCGTGGCTTCTCCGTTGGCGATGAAATCCCAATCCTTATCGACCGGAAGATTCTGCACCGAGTATCCGAGCCCCTTGCTCTGCCTGCTGTCGAAGGACTGCACTGCGGTAAGGGTGAGAGCGTGATCCTGCGGCATTGGGACGGTGTAATTCACGATATTTTCAAGCAGTGTGCTTATAGTGAACGAATCCTCAAGAGTAGCTGTACCGCCTCCGCCCGGGTACTTACTGTCCCTCGCCCGACCTTCCTCAACGGCGCGGTTGTAGTAGGAAGCATTGAGCCTGTAGGTCAGGCCGGGAAGGATTGCTGCTTCGGCAAAGGCGTTGATACGGTAATTGTTGGACTTGAGGTTGTGAGTATCGTGCTGGGCATTGTAGAGAGGATTGGTCTTTCCCTCGGAATTGATATACATCGTGTAGTTACCTTCCTCATCCCGAATCTGGGCGAGAGGAGTGCGTACAAGGAACATATACCAGCTCCCCGGCTGAATATCGCGGTCGGTCCAGCCAAAGGAAGAATTGACCCCGACCTTTAGCCATTTGCGGGCCTGCCAGTCGAGATTTACTCGGGCAGAAAGGCGTTTGTACTCGGAATTGAAACGAATCACTCCATCCTGGTCAAGATACGAAAGGCTGACTGCGGCCTTGAGTTTGTCTGTGCCACCGCGCACGCTGAATTCGTGATTCTGGTAGAGGGCATCGCGGAACATCTCCTTTTCCCAATCAACGCAGTTCCCGCTCTTATAGACCTCGAGCATAATGGGATCGTTGAGCACTTCGCTGATACTCAAAGTGGAGGCATCGGTAATTCCCTTATCCGTAGCCATTGCCTCGGCACGAAGGGCGAGCCATTCATCTCCGCTGTAGAGGTCAAAATTACGGTGCAGGTGCTGAACTCCCACATAGCCGTTGTACGAGATTTTGGCATCGCCTTCCTTTCCGCGTTTGGTTGTGATAAGGATGACACCGTCACTTGCACGGGCTCCGTAGATGCTCTGGGAAGCGGCATCTTTGAGAATCTCCACGGACTCTATGTCATCCGAAGACATCATCGCAAATTCGGTATCACTCGCCACTGCCCCGTCTATCACATAGAGAGGAGAGTTACTGGCCGAGATACTTCTGCTTCCGCGAATGGTAATCGACGGCACTGCTCCCGGGGCTCCGCTGCTGCTCTTGACCTGCACGCCTGCGGCACGGCCGCGAAGCATCTCAGCAGGGTTAATTGCTGGGTAGGTCTTCATCTCAGCTGTTTTGACTGAAGCCACGGAGGACACCAGGTCACTCCTTCGCACCGAACCGTAACCCACGAAGACGAGTTCGTCGAGATTCTCGGTGTCAGCTTCGAGGGTAACATCGATTACGGAGCGTCCTGCAACATTCTCCCTGAGGTCTTTGTAGCCCAAGGAGCTAAAGACAAGCACGGCATTGCGCCCTGCCTCAATGTAGTACTTCCCCGCTTCATCGGTCATAGTGCCGATTGTTGTCCCCTCGACCATCACGGTAACTCCAGGAACGGGAATAGCTTTACCAGCTCTTCCCACTTCGCTCACGACTCCCGTAATCCCGCCATAAGCAAAGGCGGTTCCCGAGAAGAGCAGCAGGAAGACAAACAATAGACTTGTTGACTTGGCTTTCATATAATAGTGTTAGTTGTTAGTTTGCATCATTTGTCCATTCCCACATCTCCTCTATTCCCTCGTAGGTAAACATATCGAGCCCTCGGTAACCCGACTTGGCAACCCCCATATCGGAGAGCTGCTCCCCGACCTTAAGCAGATTGGACCATGTGCGGGGGCTGATGGTTTCCGAGTCCTGGTCATTTACTTTGGTCTTGATGCATACCGAAACGGAGCGATACCGTGAGGCCGCCTCCACATCAAGTCCGGCAAAATTGTTCCAGATTTTTTCAGCCGTGGTCTTGTAGGCCATGGTGATGAGAAAAGAACAGGGCACAAGGAACTGCCCGGTGCTGCCGTAGGTGAGGTTGCCTTTATTGAACTCGCGCTGCCAATTGGGAAGGATTGTCTGGGCAAGAGTCAAATCCTTGCTTTTCATAAGGCTAGAGGCGAGAGTCATCCGATCGAGGGTAAGGCCAAGCAGCAGATCGTTCGGCCCTCCTTTGTAATAGCCGGAGGATGAATCCCAGTAGATGGGATTCCCATCGGAATCTGTTGCGGGCACATAATAATCGGAATTGGTGGAACGGGCAATGTGTGGCTCCAGATCGGCTGAAATACCTTTGAAACGCTCATCTTTGGAGACCTTCTGATTGTAGGTGGCAATCATATTCACATCATCGTTCACCCTTGAGGCATCCGAGAAAATGAGCAAGTTGCTGAGGCGTATTGCATAGACATCGATTCCGTAGCCGCTGCAGGCGCTGATAAAAGCCCTAAGGTCAGAAGACGCATCCCTGATTTTGTCAATTCCCGGGCTTAGATGTACATCCTTGTAGCCGAGCATCGCGATGCGGGCTGCAAGTTTGGCGGGATTGGAACTGTACTTGTTGAAAGAAACGGTATAGACATACACCCCGTTGCGGCAGCCCTGCCTCATAGAGGCCTTGCGCCATGCGTATGCCTTTGTCTTCATGAGAGTTGTGACATCAGCAGTAGAAACGGCCTCATCACTGACGCTAAGATTGAGTGTGTCCGTTGGGGTTACCACGGTGGTATCCTTCCCTCCCGATGAATCGGTGGAGGTGGTATCCTTCTTGATTATATCATCAATGGTAAGATGTCCATTTCCGGCAGTCTCCGGTGTGCACGCGCACACGGATAGCGAAATAAGTAACAGACTTATCTTTTTTTTCATAACCTATCGTAGAGATTTTGCATTCCCTGGAGGTAGCTCCACACACCAAGAGGAGCCTCTGTGTTTTTGAGATAGCCCTTTTGAGCCTTACAGAAACGCTTACGAAGTGACTCAGCCTCTTTGAGAAGTGATCTGAGGTCCGTCTTAAGGTCAGGGTCATAGCTTTCGGTCGACTCGACCTTTGAGAGTATCTTGTTGTATCTAAGGTAATTAATCCTAATATCGAGCATGAGGGAGTACTGCGCCCATTCGTCCTTGTGAGAGCGGGGACGGGCAGAGGCAAGAGACTGTCGGGTCTTGATGGCTTTTTCAAGCTCCCTTTCAATCCTTTCGGGGCCAAAATGCTTCCCATCCACAGGGAGCTGAGGCGTGGAGAGAAGCCTTCGTAGCGGGGCGGGGTCTTCAAGGCCGAAATGCTCTTTTGCGTAGTTCTCAACAAAAGCGTCTATATCAAGTGCCTCATCTTGCCTGCAGGCTTTGGCGAAGGCTTCAAGCAGCACATCGAATGCGCTCCCCGGATAGACCTCCCTTATCGGCTGAAGGTCCACTACCTGCTTGTCGTCCATGATGTAGCCGTATCTGCCGGAAGTAGACCACGAGGTCTGAATGACTCCCGTGAAGCCCTTTTCGCGGCAGAATGGGATGTAGTCGCGAAGATTCTTGAGGTGAACATTCCATTGAGTGAGATGAATATTGTCGGGGCTGCAGCGCATCGAAGATGCCCCCCACACTTCAACTCCGCTCTCAAGCAGGGCATCGATGGCTTTGGAAGCCGGTTTCCAACCATAGTTCCAATCCACCACAACGACATTTCGCGGCAGAGAGGGGATAATCTGGGGATAACGCTCAACAATATCACCCCAAATCACGGGGGTCTTGCCGAGACTTTCCACAATCGAGCACATCAGAGCGATGTATTCTCCATAAAGTCCACCCTCTCCTATCTCCGCCACCCGCCTGGCGCACTTGGGACAAAGCCCGAGAAGCCTGGTCTCATCGCAGCCGATATGGAGGTATTTGGAAGGGTGCAGGGCCGTAATTTCGGAGAAAATTGAAGTGAATACCTCGACTGCCTTTTCTTTTTGAAGGGGGCAGACCTGTGAGAAGTCTCGCGAATCTTCCCTAAGGGAGGCATATCTTTCGTGGCGAAGGATGTATTCGCAATGCCCGAAGCAGTTTTGGAGCGGGATGATGTCAATGCCTCTGCCTGCTGCATAGGTGACAAGTTCATGAGCATCTTCGCAGGTAAAAGTATAGGGGTTTCGCAACGTGGCGTTTTCCTCGAAAGGGAAGGTCGCCTCCCACTCCATCACAATGGCATTCATCCCCAGTCCAGAGGCCTTGTCGACAAGGCGCTCAAGGGCAGGAAGGGTCATTACCTCCGCCCTGTGATCAACGTAGAAGGCTTTGACATTGAAGTCCCCTGCCTTACTTTGCAGAGGCAGAAACAGGGCCATTGTCAGGAGCAGAGCCTGGATTCTATGGGATAATCTTGTCATTACAATATATACTTCCCGCTGTCAGGGTCCAGATACATCGTTGCGGCCTTGTGAAGACGCATCACGGTGGCAGGGCACTGTTCCCCTATAGGGCCCTCGACTGTAGCCTTGACGGCGTCCGCCTTGGTAGCAGCAGGCACGATGCAGAAAAGCCTGTCAGCGGAGAACAGCTCCGGCACGGTAAGGGTGAGGGCATAACGCGGAACTTCATCCAGAGTCTTGAAACAGCCGTCATGCACCTGCTGGGTACGGCATTTGAGGTCGAGATCCACTTTCTTGATGCGGGCAGGGTCGTGAAAATCAGCCACATGGGGATCGTTGAAGGCGATATGCCCATTCTCCCCTATTCCCATGAACACCACATCGATATGCACCTTCGCAAGAAGGGCATCGTAGCGGGCAACCAGATCCTCGGCCCTGCCTACGCTCCCGATGTAATTGACACTCTTGAAAGGGACCTTGGAGAAAATCCTTTCTTTAAGAAAGTTGCCAAAGCCCTGCGGGGCATCGGCGGCAAGGCCCACATATTCATCCATGTGGTAGGCATTAACCCTCTGCCAATCAATCCCCTCTGCCTGGACGAGCCCTGATAGAAACTCATTCTGCGAAGGAGCTGCAGCAAAAATCGCATTCACCTCCTGCTGATTCGAGAGCAATTCTTTGAGGTATTTTACAGCTTCCTGCGCGGCTTCAGCGCCCATTTCTGCACGAGAGCCATACACTTTGACCTCGAGCTTGTCTACTTTGAAATCTTTAAACTTCATATATCGTATTTCCTTTAATTATCGTTTTCCTGATGCTGACATTGTCTGTGAAGAGCAGAAGGTCGGCATCCTTTCCTTCTTCAATGGAACCCTTGGTCCTGTCGATTCCCATAATGCGGGCGGGAATCAGGCTGGCCATCTTCACTGCATCATTGAGACTGCACCCGGCAATGTCAACCATGGTCCGTACAAGCCTGTCGGTAGTGGCTACGCTTCCGGCAAAGGCGCTCCTGTCGGGAAGTTTGGCAACTCCGTCTTCTACGATTACCTGTTGCCCGTCTGAAAGGCCTCCGAGTATGCTCGGACCCTCCGGCATCCCCGCAGCCCTCATCGAATCGGTCACAAGGGCTATATGATTGACTCCCTTAACCTTAAGGACGAGCCTAAGCAGGGACTGCGGGACATGAATGCCGTCCGCAATAATCTCGATTGTCATTCCATCCTGATAGTAGCCGTATTCCACCACCCCTGCGTAGCGGTATGCGTGACGGCGGGTGACAGTGCTCATGCAGGAGTAGAAATGCGTCAGGTGGGTTGCCCCGCTCTTAAAGGCCGCATCACATTCTTCAAAGGTGGCATTGGTATGCCCAATGGAGGCAAGTATGCCGTTTTTCTTAAGGCAGGCAGCAAAGGCCTCGCTACCGGGGAGTTCGGGGGCAAAACTCCATCTCTTCAGAAGACCTTCCCCACGGCGAAGAATTTCGCAATACTCCTGCGGCTCCGGGTTACGAAGATACCGCGGATCCTGGGCTCCGGCCTGTTGGGGCGAGAAATACGGGCCTTCGAGATGCATTCCTCCAAATGCGGCTCCATCGTGGACCTCCTTAAGAGCTTTGCGATAGGTTTCAAAGGATTCGTAGAGGAGTTCATTGGTGCTGGTGAGGGTTGTAGGGAAAAGCAGCGTCGTGCCATGGCATGCATGCATACGGGCAGCCCTGCGGTACGCCTCCACCGTCCCATCCATAAAGTCACTCCCCCCTGCCCCATGGGTGTGCATATCGATGAAGCCGGGGCTGAGATACAGTCCTTGCGCATCAATCACCTCATCTGAGGCCGGTAGACTGCTTTCGGGAGGGTAGGCATCAGTTCCACCCCTGGCAACACTCCTGACCAAATCCTCACTCGAGAGCGTTATAACCCTACGGATTACCCCGTCTTCAATGAGTACGGCTCCGCCTGCGATTCCATCCGGAAGTATCAGTTTAGCATTCTTAATCAGTGTTTTCATATCTGTCTATTCTTTTTTCATCTCTTCATTCACTTCTCATATCTTTCTTCCCATCCTCCCCTTGCGTCATTTCACCTATCGTTCTAAGTGTCATCTGCCACAATCGCCTTGAGTGTCAGCGAATCGTTCACTCCACCCTTCAGGGCACCGGCATCTCATCTTCACGCCTTCTTCTTCCCCCAATATTTTATCCTGTATCCCCACAGTGCGTAGAATATCATATACACAAAGCAGGGAATCAGCAGCCAGTACGAAGCCTGAAGCGAACCGGACACATCCACGCAGCGGGCATAGACAAGGGGCAGTATCGCACTCCCGCAAAGAGCCATCACAAGAATCGCCGAGCCAAGGTTGGTCCACTTCCCGAGGTCGTGGATGGCAAGGGGCCAAATCCCTGCATAAATTACCGAATTTGGGATGCCCAGCAGTACCAGACACCAGATTGCAGCTTTCGCAGGCAAGGTCACAACGAGTATTGAAAGGATAAGCCCGATGCTGGTAACCACCTTAAGCATATTCTGTTGAGAGATAACTTTCGGTATCAGTACAACTCCGAGCAAGTATCCAAGCAGGGTGCAGGCAAGTGTCATTGAGGGGAAAATGTAACTCGATCCGAAGCCGAGGGAGTCGGCAAAACCGACAATAGTATTGACGCTGAGGGCCTGCGCTCCGAGGTGGCAGAATAGGGCGAGTACGCCAAGTACTAAATAAGGGTAGCTCAACACACTCTTTCTTCCACCTGCCGGCTCATTGGAAGCATTCTCGGAAGGGTTAATATCTTGAATACGAGACTTGTAGAATACTATTCCGAAGATTACGAGCAGTATCCCGAGGACAAGATATGGCGGTATCACCCCTTTGATGAGCTCGTCGAGGGCTGCGCTCTTGGCCTCGCCCGTGAGTTCCCCGCTCTGCACAAGGGCCATTGTAATCTTGTCGGAGGGACGGATCACAAGGGCAGAGAAGATAATCGGCGAAAGGATGCCGGCGAGCTTGTTGCAAATCCCGACAAGACTGATCCTTCGGGCGGCACTTTCAATCGGGCCGATAATCGTCACAAAAGGATTGGCGACGGTCTGAAGAATAGCAAGAGCAGTCCCCATCACAAAGAGAGCCAGCAGAAACAGGTTGTAGGTCCTGCTGAATGCTGCAGGGACAAAGAGAAATGCTCCGGCGGCAAGTATCCAGAGTCCAATCAGTGCGCCCCTCTTATAGCCTGTGCGGTTCAGTAGGATGGAGGCCGGTATCGTCATCACGAGGTAGGCAATGTAGAATGCAAACTGCGCAAGGTAACTTTGTACCTCGCTCTGGAGTTCGCATGCCACTTTGAAATAAGGTACGAGGATGGAATTAACCCATGACACCAGCCCGAACACAAAGAACAGCAGGCACAGCATCACCAGCGAAAACGCGTAACTTCCTTTTGATTTAGTCTTATCGTCCATGTTATTAATTATATACGATTAATCTCCCACCCAAATCCCGTGAGTGTCCACATCCTCGCCATCACGCTTTCTCCTCCCACAACCTTCTTCTCACAGCTCAACTTCCCCACTTGCGGTTTTCTCTCCCAACAAAACATTCCCTACGCCATTTTTCACGACTTCTCACACCGCCCCGCCTCACAATCTTCATCTTCCCTGCTGTCCCCCTCCATAGTGCCCTGCATTCCGACTCCACTTTCTCATATCCTCACTGCGTTCTTCCCCACTTAACCTCCTTGCTTCCCCATTCTCTTACCAACAGCCTCCATATTTTCTTCCCCATCTCTTCCTCTCGCTTTCCCATTCTCTTACCAACAGCCTCCATATTTTCTTTCCCATTCTCTCCCTCTCGCTTCCCCATTCTCTTACCAACAGCCTCCATATTTTCTTCCCCATCTCTTCCTCTCGCTTTCCCAATGCATATCTTAATCGCCCCGCTTGTGTGCGCGAGCACACTGCAAATTTAACAATAATCCTAATAAAACAACACCTGCACCCCTCATTTTTCGACATACTTTCACATTCCCGCCCATTTTCTTCAGCCCACTCCCGCAAGACAACACATAGGCAAGGAAACTCCACCAACTCAATCGTAACCTTACTCTACTTCTTTCTCCTCCTCTCTTATTGCCCACGCCTCTCCTTATCATCCTTTCCTTGACTCAGTTCCCCTGTACATTAGTGCTTACTTCTGCGACTTCCTCGCTTTCACCACCACTCTCCTTACCATTCTATGCATCCCCTTCCTTTCCTCAACACCCTTCACCCCTTGCCATGCATCCCTTCCTTTCCTCAACATCCTTCAC
>CAZSMO010000023.1:0-33319 GCA_964608175.1 uncultured Muribaculaceae bacterium
AGCATTTCCCCCAGCAGCTTTCCGGAGGACAGCAGCAGAGGGTGGCTATAGCCCGTGCCGTCGTGGCGGGGCCGAAGCTGATTCTCGCCGATGAGCCTACAGGAAACCTCGACTCCAAGAACGGCAAGGAAGTGATGGACCTGCTCTCCGAGCTGCACAATGACGGTACCACCATCGTGATGGTGACCCACTCCCCGAAGGACGCCGCAGTAGCCGAGCGCAACATCGACCTCTTCGACGGCCAGATAGTCTCCGACCTCAAGAACGAGCTGTAATCAGCCGAAAATATCCGAGTGGGTCCCTGTGTTGGTCATGAGCATTATAAGACTTTCGTCATCCTGCCTCCAAAGGAGAATCCAGTCAGTTCTTATGTGGCATTCCCATATATTGACAAGTTCACCGGACAATTTGTGCGGTCGGTATCTTGAAGGCAGACATCCCTCGGACAGCAGAATATTTACAACATTTTCCAGTTCCTCAATTGGGAGTCCACGCCTTAAACAAAGCTTTAAGTCCTTCTTGAATCTGTTTGTGACTTGTAATTTGTATTTAGTCATCGCAGTCTTTCAAAAGGGCCTTGAAATTGGTATACTCCTGAACTCGCCCCTCTCTAATATCCTCAAGCGACATTTCAAGTCCGGTCACAGGGTAGTGAGCGAGAAACTGCCAGCCCATTCGCTCTGCAATCGCTTTGGCTATTGGAATATCTTTGGCTGGAATCCAAAATTCTCCAATATCGCGGGAAGATGTTTCCGGCTTTTCCCCGTAAGCGGCTCGAGGCTCCTCAAGAATGGAAGAACGAAGTTCCGACATTTCCTGTTCCCGCTCTTCCAAGAGCCGGAGGCCGCTACGGACAACCTCACTGGCGTTGTTGTAGCGCCCGCTATTGATACTTGTCTGGATAAAGTTCTCAAAATGAGGACCCAATGCTACTGATGTCGTTTTCATGTGAAGTGTTATCGATAGTACAAAGTTACCAATATTTCATAATATTCCAAGTTATATGAAATCCTATTTGAAGTTTTTATCCCGTAACTTGCTCTACACCCTTGTAGAGGCGGTGGGGCTCATACTGAGCCTCGCCTTCATAATCATCATTGGCTCCTACGCTTACGGGCAGTGGAGTGTGGCGAGACAAAACCCCGATTACAAGGATATCTATGTACTTGGGATGCCGAATTATTTCGGACTGACCTGGGGATGGACTGATGCGGCCAAAGACAGAATTCCAGAGATTGAGACCATAGCAAGGTACTCTCCTTCCGCTTCCTCCGCATTCTGGGAATGGCAAGGAAGCACGGTAGGTATAAGGATTGACGCGGCGGACAAGGAGCTTTTCGACATTTTCCCCTATATCAAATTCATCGAAGGCTCATCCGATGCCTTGCTTTCCAGAAACGGTGTGATTGTCAGCAAGAGCACTGCGGAAAGGTATTCCCTCAAGCTCGGGCAAAGCGTCACCCTGCACACGACAGCTCTGACAATAGAAGCCATAATCGAGGATCTTGACAGAACCATCTTTCAGGACTTTGACTTCCTGGTCTCGGAGGATAATGAGCTCAATTCTTATAGCATTGAGGAGCCTTTCGACCATTACGGCAACACCGTACCTTTCGTGAAACTGAGAAAAGGAGCCTCTACAGAAGAGTTCTACGCCAAGGCGGAAGCCGTGTGCAGGGATGTCTACCCTAATTTTTATGGAAGCGCCTTCTTTGAGAAACTCTCGATGACCCGCCTCGATAAGGTATTCTTCACTCCTTATAGTGCTCATTTTCGAAGGGGCGATATAGGGAGCCTTCGGATGCTCTCCCTTGTTGCTCTGCTGCTTCTTGTCTGTGCGCTCTTCAACTATGTCAACCTCAACACAGCCCTGACATCGAAACGGGCAAGGGAGATGGCAACACGAAGACTTCTCGGTGAATCCCGCGGGGGGATATTCCTGAAATACATTGAGGAATCCATCGTCTTCACAGCGGTGTGCTTTATCTTCGCCCTTCTGATTGCCATAGCCTTCACACCGGTAATGAACACCCTGCTGTCCAATCCCGACATACCGATCAGAATCAGCTTCACTCCAGGGAGTATTGCCGTTTACGCTCTCGGAGCCGTGCTCATCGGCTGCATAGCGGGAGCGATTCCGGCCCTTACGGCGATGAAATCCAAGCCGATAGATGTGGTGAGAGGCACATTCCGTTCATCTCAGAAACGAGTTTTCAGCAAGGTCTTCATCATCGCCCAGAGTACTTTCGCCGTAGTTCTCGTCTCGATGTCCATAGTGATGGAAAGTCAGTATCGTAAGTCCATGAGCCGTCCTATGCATTGCAACACCGAAGGAATCTTTTTCACAAGGATAATAGGCCCGTCTCCCTCGCAGCAACTTTCACTCAGGGACAAATTCGCATCGCTCCCGTTTGTAAAGAGAATAGGCTTCAGTCAGGCTGTCCCGGGTGTCCTGCCGGGCGGACAATACGCTCTAACTTCTGACGGAAGGGAACTGCTTTACAGGACCTACAACATGGACTCCGCGGCTTTCAGCATTCTTGGTTTCGATAAGATAAAGGACTATCACACGCCCCTCAACCACGGGGCATGGTTCGGCAAAAGGACATATGAGGCCTCCGGCTTCTCGGATGACAATCTTGACATCCCTTCTCTCAGGGAACGGACATCAGGGAACGTGGACTTCGTCGCGGGTGAGATTGAGGACTTCCCTGTCAGCAACTCAAACACGGGGGAGGAAGATTACTTCTTTGTATGTGTGTATCCGATGGAACAGATGTATTACGGCGGCTGGGTGTTGGAGACGATGGGGGACGAGAAAGTGGTGCGAAGGAAATTGAACGAAATCATAAGTGAATGGTCCAGGAGCCATCCCATATACGAAGAGCGGAGCGGCTTTATCAGGGACTTCTACAAGGAAGGCACCCGTCCGATGCGCAACAACATGAGAATGATGGAGATATTTATGGTTCTCGCCGTGCTTGTCGCAATGCTTGGACTCCTTGCCATGAGCGCGTATTATGCGGGAGAAAATGCAAAAGATATCGCTGTGCGCAAGGTCTTCGGCGGGACTGTCGGCACAGAACTGTCTCGCAGTATCAGGGATTATATGCTTATGGTACTTATTGCTCTGGTTATAGGAATCCCCATTGCGGTTTGGCTCTCCGGGCGCTATCTTGAGCAGTTTATAGTGAAGTTAGAAGGCTATGGCTGGATTTTCGCCCTCTCCTCTGTCATAACCTTTGTAATGGCCTTTGTCTCTGTCTTTTGGCAGGTCCGGCGTGCTGCCCTCACCGACCCCGCCACAGAACTCAAGAAGGAATAGTTTACTTTATGGAAGCAAATTGGTCGAGATATTTGTTTAGCAATGCGAGTTCAGCGAGATCCCGCTTCAGTACAGCATCACAGAAGAGTTCCCTGAAACGGCATACCTCTTCGAGCATTGCGCCTCTTGCAGCAGCGCCCTGCCCTTTCCGCCCGTACCTGATGGTCAGGTCAATGAGTTCCTGCGCCCTGGAGAAGGCAGATTCAGCACGACCCTCTTTTCCTTCCGACAAGGCCTTGAGTGTCCTGAAGGATTCGCTCCCAATATTGGCCATTTGCTGTGGAAAGCTTAATTCTGCCCAACGACCGGCCTCCAGACTTTTGTGCTGCATCTATCCTGCAATGAATTTATCAACTGTATCCCTAATAGCCTTCCGGATTTCCTCCTTCAGGACATCTCTTGACGGATTACCCTGCCAGGAGCGAATATTGATGAGGGAATCATATTCTATAAAATCCTCCCCCGTCTCTTCAGGATACAGATTGAATCCCCAAAGATCCTCTTGCTCGGAGCCATTTTCGAGAAGCAGGCGTTCAAGGTCAGAATGGAGTTCCGCGTCTATGGCGAGTCTTCCAAGTTTGGTATCACAGACGCACTTTACGAAATCACCGAAAGAATTATCGGCTATTGAGGAAAGTTCCTTGCGTGATATGGGATGTTCAAGTATTTGCATATAACCTGTTTCTTGCAAAAATAAGCAATTAAGTTTTTATTATGAAGAAGAGTCTGGATTTGCTCATTAAAATTCTCTCGCTGGGACTCGGACTGGCGGTAGGGATGGTGCTGATAGCGAAGGTGTGTTTCGAGCTCTCGTATGATGGTTTCTACAAGGATGTGGACAGGGTATACTGCATACGCACCGGCTACACGATGCAGGGAGAGGACCATGACTACGGGCAGGTGAGCGGGGCAGTGGCCCCCGGGTTCGAGGCGGAGGTACCGGGGGTTGAGGCCGGCACGAGGACCACGGGGCTGTTTGACAATGACAACTACCTTGATGAGAGCGGCAACAAGATAAGTGGTAATCTTGCCATAGCCGACACCAATTTCTTCAGGCTGTTTAACCGCCCGATTCTCGCAGGCTCTCCAGTCAAGGCCCTCGGGAATTGGGGCTGCGTTATGGTCAGCCGCTCCTTCGCCGAGAAGATCGACCGCCCCGCAAAAGAGTCGGCAGATTCTTTGGTCGCTTCGCTCCCTAAGAATGACAAAGGACGGCGAGCCGTAATTGACATAAGTAGCGTCATCGGAGAGACGATAGCGAACGAGGATATGCCGAATCTGAAGCTTACGATTGAGGGGGTGTATGAAGATTTCCCCCGAAACGGCAGTCTCGACTACGACATACTTCTTTCGATGGAGACCTACTCCAAGGAAAGCACCATGAACTGGCTTGGAAACGACCGCTACAAAGGCTATGTCAAACTGGCCCCCGGCGTAGATCCCCATTCCCTTACAGATGCCATCCGCAAGATGCAGGAGGCTCATCAGAGCATGGAAGAGCTGGAGCAGAACGGAATTTCGCTGAGGTACTACCTCAGCCCCTTTGACAAAATGCACACCTCCGACCCGACGGTCCGCTCCGAAGTAATCCTGCTATCCATAGTCGCTGCATTGCTTCTGATTGTGAGCCTTCTTAACTACATCCTCGTTGTAATCTCCTCTATGGTAAAGCGTTCCAAGGAGGTGGGCGTGCGCAAATGCTATGGTGCAGAATCCAAGGACATCTATGCAATGCTTTCGAAGGAGGCCGTCAGGGACATGTTTCTCTCTCTTGTCCTCGCCGCCCTTATCATTTTCGCGGGGCGGGGACTGATTGAGAATCTCCTCGGAGTACCGTTTACTTCCATGCTTGTTCCGGGGAGCATCATCGTCATAGTGGCCGTTATCTTACTGATACTCATTGTGTCCATAGTCGTACCGGCACGGCTCTACACAAGGCTCCCTGTCTATCAGGCCCTTAAGAACTACACGCAACACTCCCGAGGGTGGAAACTCGGACTTCTCGGAGTTCAGGTTCTCTCTAATGTGTTCATGGCGGTGACCCTCCTTATCATCGTGAAACAGTACCGCCTTGTCATAGGGGCGGACCTTGGCTACAGTGTCAGGGATGTGTACTGTGTGGCATCGTTCGACGGAGACCGCGATGCCCAGAAAAGGATAGTGGAAGCACTTGAGAGTCAGAGCGATGTGATTTCAGTCGCCTGCGCCTACGGCCTTCCGTGGCATGGTAGCAGCGGAGACAATGTGTCTCTTCCGGAAGCCGTCGATGAGCAGCTGTTCAACATTGCCGACCAATACGAAGTCACGGCCGGATTCTGTGATCTTCTGGGCATTTCCATCGTAGAGGGACGAGCCCCGAGGGATTCTTCGGAAATGATTATAAGCGAGAGTTTTGTAAGGAAGATGCAGGATTTTGCGCTCTGGAGCGACGGTGCCGTAGGCAAGAGGCTCTGCGTCACAGGGCACGGACCCGCCGACAGAGCCTTTACCATCTCGGGAGTATACAAAGATTATGTGATAGGTAATTTAGTAGAACTCGATCCCCGTCCGTCAGCTCTTTTCTATGGTAAAGTCGGTCCGGGAAGCTATCTTCCCTATACTCTGTTCAAAGTGAGGGAGGCTGACCCCGGGACACTTTCCAGGCTGCGTGATGTAATAAACAAGGCATCCGAAGGGAAGAATCTTGATATCATTTCGTGCTCTGAAGAGGTAAAAGACTCATACACAGAGCTAAGCAAGATTCGTTCAACCATATTGACCGGCGCCGTTTTTGCGCTGCTTGTGGCTCTCTTGGGCCTCATTGGATTTGTCCTTGATGAAGCTCAGGGGCGGAGCAAGGAGATGGCTATCCGCAAAATTAACGGCGCGACTTCCGGTGAGATTCTCGGCATTTTCCTAGGCGGAATCCTGAAGCTTTCGGTGGTTATGGCCGTGCTCGGATGCATCGGAGCGTGGATAGCCTCCAACCGCTACCTTGAGCTTTTCGCCCGCAGGGTCAGCGTTACGCCCTGGTACTACCTCTGTGGCAGTCTTGTCATTTTGATTATAATCAGTCTTGTCGTTGCCCTATGCGCCCGCCGCGTCTCCACCTCCAACCCCGTAGATTCCTTAAGAAATGAATAAACCTGTCATTTTGAGCCAACCCTCTGTCATTCTGAGCGATAGCGAAGAATCTCTATAGATGAAACAGATTCTTCGGTCACGTCGTTCCCTCAGAATGACAATCTTACAATGAAGACTATAAAATGAGAAGCTATTTTAAATTTCTGTCTCGTAACGCTTTATACACTGCCGTAGAGGCTGTGGGGTTGATCTTCAGCATCACATTCGTGATCCTAATCGGTAATTATGTCTATGAGCAATGGAATGTAGCTAACGAGAATCCGAATGGCAAAAGAGTTTACGCGGTAGGTAATAAAGACTATGTAGCTCTCTCATGGTGGGACAAGGAGGCGTTTGAAACTAAAATTCCCGAGGTCGAGGCCGCCTGCAGGCTATCAGGCCCCGACAACGACTTGTTCGCCACGACCGATGCGGGAGAAAGGATAGCGGCCTCGATGACGATGGCTGACCCCGAATTTTTTGAGATATTCCCTGAATATTCACTCTTGGAGGGAGACTTTCAGGAATATCGCATCAAGGGGCGCTGCCTTGTGAGCGAATCATTTGCACGGAAACTCGAGGGCGGCAATGTTCTCGGTACCACACTGACGGTCGGCAGCACATTCTCTACAGACACTCTCATCATCTGCGGAGTGTTTAAAGATTTCATAAATACCCTTGTGCCTCAGACAGATATCCTCAAGAACCCCGCTTTCAGTGATTGGGCTTCCCTGACCCCTTTCTCAAATATCGGGGCTTATACTACATTTATCAAGGTCGCGGATGGCACTGACATGCCCCATCTTCAGGACAAAGTGAATGAGGTTTGCAGACAGAACTACAGCTTCTGGAGCGATGATTTCAAGGAAAATTTCCCCATTTACAATGTCCCCGAACTGTATTTCCGCACTGACCAATGGGTGCTCCGAAGAGGAAATCTCCATGTACTGAGGATGCTGGCGCTTGTGGTGTTGCTGCTTCTACTCTGTGCGGTGTTTAACTACATCAACCTCAGCCTTGCGCTCTCCATCCGCCGAAGCAAGGAGATGGCTACCCGCAGGCTTCTTGGAGCCTCGAGGGCAGAGATTGTCAGCAAATACATCCTGGAGTCGGTATTTTTCACCGCTGTATGTTTTGCCGCTGCCTTGCTTCTCGCTGTGGCGCTTCAGCCGTGGATGAACAATCTTCTGCTGAGTGTCATGCTGAGCCCTGAGGATGCGGCGTACTACATTCCTCTCTCTGTCAGTTGGACGGGAGGAGCGTGCGCTGTGTATCTGGCTGCGGTGCTGCTTCTGGGCGTTCTGTCTGGTGTCATTCCAGCAATGTTCGCTTCCCAGGCCAAACCGATAGATGTGGTTAAAGGCACTTTCCGTCGCAGAAGCAAGATGACCTTCAGCAAGGTCTTTATAGTCTTCCAGAACGCAGTTTCAGTTGTGCTCATAGCACTTGCGATACTCATGGAGGTGCAGCTGAACCACATGGCTGACCGCCCGCTCAATGCGCGCAGTGAGGGGCTTTACCGTCTGACTTTCTATGTGAGAAATTATTCCGATGTGGAACCTCTAGTCGACAGGCTCTGCTCGCTCCCGCAGGTGAAACGTGTCGCGTACGGGGCCAACTTCCCAGGCTCTATGAATATGAGTATGGGTTTCAATACCGTCGGGGACGAAGGCGAATCCTATGGGGCGACTGCCAAAATAATCCTGGGCACTGATGAGTATTTCGACTTGCTGGGGCTTCATGTCGTGGAGGACTTTGCCGCTCCGCGCATCGGATCTGTGTGGATGTCAAAGTCTTTGGCTGACCAGATCCAACTCAGTGACTCAACTAAAGAATATTACGCAAACAAGTTCAATGTCAATGGTGCCAAAAGCCAGTATGTCGGAGGGGTGTACGAGGATATTCCCACATCCGCAGCATCGGCTTCTGACACTGACCTCTGCTCGGCCTTTGTCATAGACAAGGCTGAAGACATTCTTTGGGCCAACGGGCTGCTCATTGAAGTTCAAGGTGATGAAAAGGAGGCCGAGTCGGCGGTCATGGGGGCGTACCATGACTGGTCGGTGGAAAAGAACGGCACCTACGAGGACTGCGTTCACGGCTATATCAAAGACATTATCAACGCTCCCTTGACTCCTATAAGGATGTCAATTAGGCTCGTGGAGCTTTTTATGGCCCTTTCCGTGCTGATTTCACTTCTCGGTCTTGTCGCCATGAGCACTTATTTCAGCGGGGAGAACGCCAAGGAGGTAGCCATTCGAAAAGTCTTTGGAAGTGATGCTACGCTCGAAACGGCTCGACTTGTCAGGTCTTATATGCAGCTTTGTATATTCGCTATAATTTTGGGGACTCCCTTTGCCGTCTGGCTTTCGGGCAGGTGGCTCCAGAGATACGCCTACCGCATCAGTGGCTACTGGTGGGTATATGTTGTCTCTGCATTATTGACCCTGTTTATCGTCTTTGTCAGTGTCATCATTCAGGTCCGCCGCTCCGCCCTAACCAGCCCCGCCACAGAGCTCAAGAAAGAATAAGGACTGAACTGTCGGGTTGAACTCTGTTGAGCAAATAGGGAGCTTGAGTGCTATGACCGCATGCCTTTGAGCCTACACCTTGAGAAATACCCCTTTCCTGTACATCGCGCGGAGGATGAAGAAGAGAATGGTGACATTGGCGGTGGCGATAAGCACGCCATACCAGGGTCCCATCCACTGCCCGAAGCCGTGCAGCAGGGAGCTGGATACGGAGGAGAAGACGATTACCTCCCCGATGCAGTAGGCCGCGATCGAGTTCATGCCGTAGTACTTGAGCCACTCGAGAGCCTTGCTGTGCCCCTTGACATCAATGAAGTAGAAAAACAGTGCCAGAAGCAGGCAGCAGAGTCCGCCCGAGAACAGCTGCATCGAGGGGGACCAGATTTTCTTGAGAATCGGCTGGAAAGTGCCCATAAGCACTCCGCAAAGCAGGAGGATCAGTCCGAACACCGCGAGATTGACAGCCGAGATGCTCTTCCTGCCGCTGCGCTTGAGGATTTGAGTGGCGAAGCTTCCCAGCATCACGGTCACCACGAAGCCCAGACTGCTGAGTATCCAGGTGTAGCGGTACTCCGGGTCGTAAGACCATGTCCCGTCGGCCGCCCATGTCACCCCGTCTCTGGTAGAGCCGAGCACCGCCTCGTCGATTTGCATCACGACATTGTTCACCGGGTCGGGGTCAAGCTGTCCCGCAATGGCCAGCACGAGGAAGAAGGCGGTGAAGCAGACACTCGAGACGATCACCTGCCACTTGGCTCCGCCATAGGCGTAGACGATGGCGGTCACCACATAACCGACCGCGATTGCCTGAAGGGTGTTGGCGAAGGGGTGGAAGGTCTTGGGGTTGAAATCCAAGAGGTTGCCCTGGACTGTCCAGCCGAGGAAAAACAACAGGAGGAAACGCTTCAGCAGCCTCAGCCAGAAGGCCTTGTCGGGCTTTGCACGCCCGTCGCGGTACTTGGCCATGGAGAAGGGGATCGTCGCCCCCGACATGAAGAGGAAGAGGGGCATGATGATGTCCCAGAGCACGAACCCGTACCACTCGGGGTGATTGGTCTGCGTTCTTATGAAGTCAATTACAGGGCCTTGTCCCGCTTCAGTCACGGCAGCGATGACCGGCCCGAAGAACAGCAGCAGCCACAAGTCCGCACCCCTGAGTATGTCAAGGGAATGCAGGCGCGGATGGGAGGAAGAAGGTGAAGCAGTCATTTGAAAAAGCATTTGTGAGCACAAATGTAGCAAAAAAGCGGATATGTTGTCGTGTCGGCAGTCAGGCTGCGAGCTGCCCGCCCATACCGGCATAAAGAATTAATTCTCAAATAATTCTGTCCGTATGCGGAATTTTCCCCGTAAAATTATTGTGAAAAAATGTGGTACAAACGGATAATTTTGGCGAGATAAGGGGTAACATTATCTGAAGTTTTTTCGTACCTTTGACATCGCTTAAAAGAATACCACACAATGAGACCAATTTCATTTAGGCTTCTGTCAGTGTTCACCGCACTGGCCCTCTTCACTCCCCCCCGTTAAAGCTATCGGCTCAGAATCAGATAGTTAGCGGGGTTGTCACCCAAGCGTCCGATGGGACTCCCATTGAAGGAGTCGCCGTGATTCCGTCCACCGGAGGCGGCACTGTCACGGATTCCAACGGACATTACTCCATCGAGGTATCCGCTTCCGCGAACCTTACCTTTTCCTGTCTCGGTTATTCCGACCTCACTGAAAAAATCAACGGCCGAACGAGCATCAATGTCGCTCTCAGCGAGGACAGCCGGCTGCTCGACGAGGTTGTCGTCCTTGGGTACACCTCCCAGAAGAAGAACGAACTCTCAAGTTCCGTAGTCACCCTTTCTTCTGAACGCCTCAATGATGTGACCACTGCCGACCTCGGCAACCGTCTTCAGGGCAAGGTCTCCGGTGTGGTTGTGATGAACGCCTCCGGACAGCCTGGAGAAAGCGCCCAGATCAGGGTTCGCGGTACTGGGTCCATCAGTGCCGGAGCGGGGCCGCTCTATGTCGTGGACGGTATTGCCGGAGGAAGCTTCAATCCCAATGACGTCGAAACCATCACTGTCTTGAAGGATGCTTCCGCGACCGCTCTCTATGGAGCTTCGGCAGCAGGCGGGGTCATAGTCGTGACCACCAAGTCCGCCAAGGAAGACAAGACCACTGTCAACTTCAAGGCCAGCGCCGGTGTGAAACACGCTCTTACCGGAAGATTTTCCCCGATGGACTCCGAAGAGCTGTACTATTTCCAGAAGGAAATATATTCCAAGACGCTCTTCTCCATCCAGAGGCCTTCTTCCCTGCTCGATACCGACTTCGACTGGATGGATGCCGCTTTCAGGACGGGGGTGGTTCAGAACTACTATGTCTCCGCCTCGGGCAAGTCCGGCAAGACCAACTGGTTCGCTTCCGCTGACTACTATGACGAGCAGGGTTCCCTTATCAACACCGGCTTCAAGAGGGGTTCCGCCCGCGTGAACCTGTCCACGGCCATCACTGACAAGCTCAACATGAACCTCCGGCTCGACTACGAGAGGTCCAGAACCCGCCAGACATCTTCCTATGTCACTCTTGAGTGTGCATACAGGGCTCTCCCCTGGGACTATCCCTACGATGAGAATGGTGATCCGGTCTACATCAGCAGCATGATACGCTCCGACAACGGCAAGACCTGGTATTCGCATGACAAATACAACATGCTCCACAACGAGGAGTACAACTTTGCCTACACGACGAACGAGAGCATGGTCGGGGATATTCAGTTCAACTACTCAATCCTCCCCTGGCTTATCTTCACCTCGTCCAACCGTTTCTCTTCCTCCAACTGGGTCTATGACGAGTACATCGACCCCAGGACCAAGCATCCGTCCTATCAGGATGGCTATGTCTACAATTCCGCCGGGGTCGGGACGAGCTTTGGCACCACCAATCTCCTGAAAACCAATCACGATTTCGGTGATCATTCCGTCAACGGTATCGTTGGCCTGGAATACGGCGAAAGCTACAACAAGACCGGCGGGGCAAAGGGCGTTTCCATGCCTGCCGGTCAGACGGCTCTCAGCAATGCCGTGATGTACGGCATCGAGGGCTACGACTACAAGACCCGTTCATGGGCAGCTCTTGCTCAGGCGCAATACTCCTACAAGGGCAAGTATGTAGCTACGGCTTCCATCCGTTATGACGAGACCTCCCGTTTCGCACCCAAGGCCCGCGGAGGCTTCTTCCCCGGTGTTTCAGGAGCGTGGATTGCCTCCAAGGAGGAATTCATGTCCTCACAGAGCCTCTTCAACCTCTTGAAAGTCAGGGCCGGATATGGAAAGACCGGTAACGACAACATTGAGAACTTCCTCTATCAGGACATCTACTCCCTTTCCGCCCAGTACGAGAACATCGTCGCCGCGGTGATGGAGCGTCAGGCCAACCCAAATCTCGGTTGGGAGGAGGCTTACATGACGAGCTTCGGAGTTGACGCCGAACTTTCCACGAAGACAAGCATCACTCTCGATCTCTACGACACCAGGAACACGAACCTGCTTCTCGCTGTGCCCCAGGCCACCTCTACCGGCTTCACCAGTTTCATGGACAATGTCGGTACGGTGCGCAACAGGGGTATTGAACTTGCCGTTGACCAGACCATCCTGCAAAACCGTGACTGGAAGTGGGATTTCGGTTTCAATCTCGGACTCAACCGCAACAGGGTGGAGTATCTGCCTAACGGCGCCTTCCTCCAGACAGCCGGGGGAGTTACCCAGCAGGTCAAGGAAGGACAGGATATCTACTCCTGGTACATGCCCAAATGGGCGGGGGTCAATCCCGACAATGGAGATCCCCTTTGGGAGAAGGTCAATGCCGACGGCAGCGTAGAGACTACCAATGTCTATACGGATGCCACCTATCAGGTATGCGGACAGGCATCGCCCAAGATCAGCGGTGGACTGCACACCGAGCTTTCGTGGAAGAACTGGTCGCTCTCAGCTACCGGCAGCTTTGTCGCGGGGAACAAGATTTATAACTCCACCCGTGTGACCATGGACTCCGACGGGGCCTATACTGACTACAACATGATGTCCATTGACAACGGACTGGGCTGGAGCCGCTGGGAGGAACCCGGGGATGTGGCGACGCATCCGAAGCCCCAGATGAACGGCAACAAGTCCGCCCATATGTATTCGTCCCGTTATCTCGAGGACGGCAGCTTCTTCCGCGTCAAGAATGTGACCCTCTCTTATTCGCTGCCCGCACGGCTTTGCCAGAGCCTCAGGATGAGCGGAGCGAGAGTCTATGTCTCTGCCGACAACATTCTGACACTGAGCCGTTTCTCGGGTATGGATCCGGAGGTCAGGCTTGAGCGTACCGACTGGTCACTCGCCGGAACCTATTCCATGAACTATCCTGTACCGCTTTCCATCGTTGGCGGTATAGACATTAATTTCTGAGGAGTTACACTATGAAACACAAGATAGCATTTCTTCTTACGCTTTGTACGGCAATGGTCTTCACCTCTTGCGAGATGGATTTCTATCGCTCCGATACCATGACTTCTTCCATGCTTAAGAGCAATCCGGATGCGGCGGTCTACACTACCGACGGCAATTACTCCATGCTCAAGGATGTCATGATGTACAACAGTGCGGAGGACACCCGCAATACCTGGGTCCGTCACTATTTCCAGATGACGGAGTTCAGAGGAGACAACATCTGTCTCTCCGGCAGAACCGAAGACCCCCTGTACGAGGCCACTACCTATACTGACAACCAGACTACCATGAACAACGGCTATTTCTGGTATGCCTCCTACAAGATTATCTACGGCTGCAACGCCAATATCGAATCCCTTCCCGAAGGGACTTCGGATCAGGTTCTCGGGGAGAACTACTTCCTTCGCGCAGTTGCCCACCTCGCCCTGGCTGATCTCTATGCAAGGCCTTATTCACGGGGGCGGGACAACGAGGGCATTGTAATCCGCACTTCCACCGACTGTTCCACCACAACCCGCGCGACCGTGGGCGAGGTTTACGATCGGATTGTAGCGGATCTTCAGAAAGCCGCCGAGCTGATGAAGGACGGTACCGTCCGGGGGGATAAGGGTTTTGCAAGCTACGATGCAGCCCGCGGACTTCTGACGAGGGTGTACCTCTATATGGGCCGTTATGACGATGCCATTTCTCTGGCAAACGAGATGCTTGGCAGCGATCCTGCAAGCCATTTGGAGTCCAACATCGGGAACTATTTTGCCAACACCCGCACATCGGACGAGACCCTCTGGTGCATCGGCATGGAAACTACGGATCACGAGTATCTTGCCAAGGGACAGATTGCCTCGATGTACTATTCTCCCGACGGCATCGGTTCCACCGGCTGGTGCGAGATGTATACTTCCGATCCGCTGATGGATCTCTTTGAAAGATATCCCGAGGATCAGCGGTTCACCTCCTACATCTCTTACTGCGCTCCTGCCAATGACGGCAGCGTGATGATTTACTGGCCGGTGAAGGACGAGGTCAACTCATTCAGAAGCAACACGCTCGTTACGAGCGGCATAAGCCACGATTCAGCCAGCGATACCTACAGTTTCACCAATGGAGGTGTCAGTTACACCGTTCGCAAGGAGATTCGCAACGGCTATCCCGTCTGGTGCTTCGGAGACAGTTCCAATGACGCGACTGACGACGACGGCTTTACCGGCGGCACCCGCGTCTATGTCAGGGACAATATCAAGTCTGTCGCAAGCGGCAGCCGCCAGACCTATCCCGCTTTCATGTGCAGCAAGTTCTCCTATCAGGACGGAAACCCCATGCTCGCCTCTCCCGCCTTCATCCGCTGGGCCGAGGTAATCCTCAATCGCGCTGAAAGCTATGCCCATAAGGGGGATGTGTCCAATGCGCTGGCGGATGTCAATATCCTCCGTACCCGTGCAGGACTCAGCGGAAGCGCGCTTTTCGCGGATGAGGCCGACATGAACGCGAAGGGCTATACCGATGTGCTCGATGTGGTCTTGGACGAGCGTCGCCTCGAACTCTGCTATGAGGGACAGCGTGCGATTGACCTCTATCGTAACGGGAAGAATATCGACAGACGCTTTGGCGGAGTGCAGACCTGGGAAGTGCTCACGCCCGAGAAGCTGGACGAGATATATCCTTACACTATCCCCTATGACGAGACTTCCGTTAGCGGAATTACAAACAACAGATAAACCAATTAACAACAACAATTTCAAACAAAATGAAAAAGTTATTAGCTTTTGCTGCAATCGCAGCTACGCTTGTCTCCTTCGCATCATGCAGCAAGGATGACAATGGCAAGAAGAACAACAGAGGTGGAGATGACACGGATGAGTATGTCAGCCCCATTGCCATCGACGGCAGTTACTCCGACTGGGACGCTCTCGATGCTTCCAAGGTGTCTGTAGCAACCTGCGCCGCTGGCCGCACCGAGCTCAATGCCCTGAAGACCGTCAAGGTCTATTGCGACGAGGTCTATCTCAACATCTACATTGAGTTCGATCCTTCCCAGATTGATCCTAAATCCGCTACTGCCTTGCCGTTCCATGTGTACCTCAACGCCGACGGCAACAGCGCGACCGGCGGATATGGTGTAGGGAAAGACCTTGCAGATACCAATGCAGAGTGGATCGAGGCTGATGCCGAGTTTATGCTGGAGGCAAGTATCCTTACATGGGATGGCACTGGTACTGTCCAGTCTTGGGATCCCAGCCTGTTCAAATGGTGGGGAGAGGCCGGCACCAGCGGCTGGTCCTGGACCGATTCTTCAGTTGAGCACACAGATGCCGACCTTTGGGGCGCAATCCTCGCAGGCGGTGTGGCAAGTGGAGCAGGCTCCGTTACCGAAGGAAAGTACGAGGTTCAGATCACCAAGGAGCTTCTCACCGGAGTATCCTTTGCCGACACCTTCACCCTTGGCGTAGACATTCAGCAGAACTGGAATTCCATCGGCTGGCTTCCCAATGCCACCCCTACGGAGGACAACCCTCGCGGCTATGCCAGCAAGCTTACCGTCAATGTCGTCAAGTAAAGTAATCTGACTCTTTAATGCTGGGGGGTGGCGTCGCTTATGTGCTTTCGCCACCCCTTATTTTTACTTGTCATGAAAGTTAATTGGTTTCTGCCTTTTGCGCTTGCCGCTTTGTCACTTGCGGGCTGTTCAGACAAGAACAAGGCCTCCATGCAGGAGGACTATTCCGGTCTGACAAAACTCGAATATGAGGAAGCGGATGAGATTATCGCCAATCCCGAGCGGGGTTTCTTCGTGCACCTCGAATTCTTTTCGAGCCAGGGACTTCCGGCTTTGTCGGCGTCGATGCTTGAAAGCCAGCGGCTGCAGGGACGCTCGCTTGTCTATACCATCTTCTACCTCGACTCGTTCATCGAGTCGCTTATCTCGCAGGAGTATCTCGATGCCCTTGCGGACTGTTTTCAAACGCTCCGGGAAAGCGGGGTCAAGTGTGTGATGCGCTTTGCGTACAATCGCAGTTATGCCTCCGACGCCCATCCCTGGGATGCCGCGCCGGAGATCGTTTCGCGCCACATAGCCCAACTCAAACCCCTGTTCCAGGAATACTACGATGTGATTTTCTGCCTCGAAGCCGGCTTCATCGGGACTTTCGGGGAGTGGTACTATACGGATAACTTCGTCTTTGAACCGCGCACAAGCGAGGACTTTGCCGAGCGTCGCAAGGTGGTCGACCAGCTCCTTGACGCCCTTCCGCAGGACAGACAGGTGCTCGTGCGCTATCCCAAGGCCAAGATGACGATGTACGGCTGGGCCATTGCGGATTCGCTTACCCTTGCCACTGCCCATGACGGCTCCGCGAAATCCCGCATAGGCCACCACAACGACTGCTTCCTCTCTTCGCAGAACGATGTAGGGACCTACGGCTACAATGGCGAGAGGGATTATGTCTACAGTGAGAGCCGTTACACCATCTGGGGAGGGGAGACCTGCTCCCTTCAGCCCTATAGCGATGCCGACAGGGCCATCGACATGATGGAGAAACACCACATGACCTATCTCAATTCCTCTTATCATCAGAGTGTTATCAGTAAATGGCGTACGCAGGGGATTCTCACCGCGATAACAAGGCGCATGGGCTATCGCTTCGTGCTCGACAATGCCTATGTCACGGCTGAACCTGCGCCTGGGGAGCAGATTCGGCTTGTGCTGAAGATCCGTAACGATGGCTTTGCCGCTCCGCAGAATCCGCGGGATGCAGAATTGGTTTTGCGTGAAAAGATTTCTGGGAAGGAAAGTGTGATTCCGATAGACAGCGACCCGCGCTTCTGGTTCGAGGATAGCGTGACCACGGTCGATGTCAGTTTTGACTCGCCTTCCGCTTCCGGGGAATACGATGTCTTTCTCAATCTGCCCGATCCCTGCGAGACTCTTCATGACAATCCCGACTTCTCGATCCGCATGTCCAATAAGAATGTCTGGGAAGAATCCACGGGATATAACTATATTTGCAGCATAAACATATGATGAAGAAATTCTTACCCTTTCTTTTCGTCCTGTTTGCCCTGTTTTCCTGCAACAGGCAGGCTGATACTTCACGGAATGCTCCGCTGATGGGCTGGAGTTCCTGGAATACCTACAGGATCAATATCAGCGATTCCCTTATCATGCGCCAGGCCGATGCCATGGTGGAATCCGGTCTGAAAGATGCCGGATATGGCTATGTCAACATCGACGACGGCTTTTTCGGAGGCCGGGATTTCAGAAGCGGCGCTTTGAAGATTCATCCGGGCCGTTTCCCGCACGGACTTAAGCCTGTGATTGACCATATCCATTCCTTGGGACTGAAGGCGGGGATATACAGCGATGCCGGGCTCAACACTTGCGGGAATTACTGCGACAACGATACCATCGCGGTGGGAGTCGGGCTTTACGGACACGAGAAGCAGGACGCGCAGTTTTATTTCAGGGATCTCGGCATTGATTTTATCAAGATTGACTTTTGCGGGGCTGTAAGCTTCAATAATTCCGGCCGGCTGTCCATGGACCCGCGGCAGAGATACACCGCCATACGCCAGGCCATAGACGAAGTCGGGCGCAGAGATGTGAGGATGAATGTATGCCGGTGGAATTATCCCGGGACATGGGTGAGCGATGTCGCTTCGTCGTGGAGGATTTCCCAGGATATTACTCCCCACTGGAGTTCCGTGAAGGATATCATCGGGCAGAACCTCTATCTTTCGGCCTATGCTGTTGACGGGCGTTACAACGACATGGACATGCTCGAGGTTGGAAGAACCCTGAGCGAGGAGGAGGACAGGACCCATTTCGGGATGTGGTGTATGATGTGCTCTCCGCTTCTGATCGGCTGCGACCTGACAACGCTCAGGCCTGAAACGCTGTCTCTTCTCACGAACCCGGAATTGATTGCCCTGAATCAGGATCCCCTGCACCTCCAGGCCTATGTCGTCAGTAAGGAGGGCGGGCGTTATATCCTTGTCAAGGATATAGAGAAGGCTTATTCTCCCGTCAGGGCAGTGGCTTTCTACAATTCCGAAGATACGCCTGCGCATATGAGGCTTCGCTTTGGAGATGTGCAGTTGGAAGGGAAAGTGAGGGTCAGGGATCTCTACAGGAGGGTGGATCTTCCCGATGCGGAGGATGGGTACATGGATGTGGAAGTGCCTGCCCATGGCTGCCGGCTTTATCGTCTCGAAGCCAAGACGCGCAGCGAAAGAACCCTGTATGAAGCGGAAACGGCCTATATGACGAGCTATCAGGAGCTTTACAATCCCTTGGCGGTCGGGACGGCGTACTATGCTGAAAATCCTCTTGCCTCCGGCGGCATGGTGGCTTCCAATCTTGGCTATGGGCCGCTCAACGACATCCGGTGGAAAATCCATAGCGGGAAGGGCGGGGACTATGTGCTTACCCTGAAGCTGTTTCCAAGGGAGGGTGGAAATGCCTTCGTTTCCGTGGCGGATTCGGATAAGTCTCTTGGAGATACTCCCGGGCAGGAATTCCTTTTCTATGCGTCCGAAGGCGCGAAGTACTATGAATTCCCGGTCAGGCTTTGTCCGGGAGAGAACACTGTCAGACTGTACAGCGACTTGAGCCGCATTCCCGATGTGGATTACCTTCTGGTTTCTGAAAGATAACAATTTGCAATATTATGAATACTCATTCACTTTTTTCTTTGCTTCTGTCTGCAGCGGTGGCGGCGGTGTGCCTTGCCGGCTGCAAATCCTCTTCGGATCCTATAAAGGTGGCGGTACCTTCGCGCCCGGCAGGGCAGGAGGATGTAATAGGTCTTACTGCAGAGCCCATTGCGAATGTACGCATTGGCTTCATAGGGCTTGGTGACAGGGGCACCGGTGCGATTCACCGCTATGTCTATATGCCCAATGCCACGATTGCGGCTCTCTGTGATGTGGAGAAAGACAAAGTGGAGCGCGCTGCCGGGATTGTAGCCGAGGCGGGACTTCCGGTGCCTGACCTGTATTACGGAGATAAGGAAGTCTGGAAGCAGCTTTGCGAGAGGGAAGATATTGACCTCATTTACCTTTGCACTCCCTGGCAGGCTCATACCCCGATGGCTCTCTATGCCATGGAACACGGCAAACATGTGGCGATTGAGGTCCCTGCAGCCCACACTCTCGATGAGATTTGGGCTCTTGTCAATACAGCCGAGCGCACCCGCAGGCACTGTATCATGCTGGAGAACTGCTGCTACGACTTCTTTGAGCTCTCGACCCTTGCTATGGCTCAGGCAGGAGCCTTCGGCGAGGTGATTCACGGTGAGGGGGCGTACCTGCATAATCTCGACCCATATTGGGATCAGTATTGGCACAACTGGAGGCTTGATTTCAATCAGAACATGCGCGGGGATGTGTATCCCACCCATGGCTTCGGTCCTGTCTGTCAGGTGCTGAATATCCATCGCGGGGACAGGCTTCAGACTCTTGTGGCGATGGACACGGATTCTTTCAATGGCAAGAAGCAGGTTGAGCGCAAGACAGGGGAGGCTTGCACCGAATTTGCCAACGGCGACCTGACCTCAACCCTTATTCGTACTGCCAAGGGTAAGACCGTCCTTATCGAGCACGATGTGATGACTCCCCGTCCTTATAGCCGTATGTATCAGATTGTCGGCACTGACGGTTATGCGGGCAAATACCCCGTGGAGCAGTACTGCCTTCGCGAGTTTGGCACTTCGACCGCTGCATACGATGAACTCGGGACGGAGAAGGTCTACGAAGGGAGTGAGCTTGAGGCCTTGCAGGCGAAGTATCCGAGCAGGATTCTGACTCCCGAACTTGAAGCCCTTGCCAGGAAGGTAGGCGGCCACGGCGGGATGGATTTTATCATGGACTACCGCCTCATCTACTGCCTCAACAATGGTCTTCCTCTCGATATGGATGTCTATGACCTTGCGGAGTGGTGCTCGGTGAGTGCGCTCTCGGAGATTTCCCTTAAGAACGGAAGCCGTCCGGTCGAGGTGCCCGACTTCACCCGCGGTGCCTGGGACAAGACACAGGGATTCACTTATGCCCTCGCGGAGTAGGTACGCTGATGTCCGACATTGCTGACATTAATAAATATTTTTAAAAATAGGTGTAATTTTTCTAAATTTTTCTTTGAAAATTTTGCGAAATTAAAAATATGTATTACCTTTGCTCTCGGAAATGATAAACAACTCGACTTACGAAAGTAAGTATTCTAACCGGCAATAATTAACCTTCTTAAGGTAATACACTACTAACTAATCATTAAGCCCCGCCGAGATGGTGGGGCTTAATGTTAATTTGCAGGCAAGACGGAAAATGCTTATATTCGTGGTCTTATTACTGACCACAATCTCATGAATCGTAAGCTAAGTGCATATTTGGCAGCCTCCTGCACAGTAATCCTCTGGGGCATATCCTATATCTGGATTGATCGCCTGCTGGAGCTGGCCATCCCTGTGGAATTCTTTGTACCGCTTCGAATACTGCTGGCAGGGTTACTGCTTCTGATATTGAATCTCCTCACTAAACAGAAGATGAAGATTCAGCGCCGAGACATCTGGCGTTTTGCCCTCCTGGCCCTATGCATGCCCTTTATCTATTTCCTGGCCGAGACTTATGGGCAGTATTTTACAGCTTCTCCCACAATCACTTCGCTTGTCATTGCAATGAATCCGATTTTCGCAATGCTGGTTGCTATGCTGATTTTTAAGGAGAAGTTCGGCTGGGCAAATATTCTGGGAGTATTCATCACCCTGGCCGGATTATGGATGGTCATCTATACCCGATCTGACACGGGAGAACATTTTTGGATAGGCATCCTGATTCTTTTTGTCGCTGTTGCAGCGGAGGTCAGCCAAATTGCCTTCACCAAAGCCCTTTCACAGCGGTACTCACCCTCGGTGATAGTGATGAATCAGTTCCTCCTTGGCTCGATATTTTTCCTGCCAATGTTCCTTACCAAAGGCCTTGCTCACTTCGATGCCGGAGTATATCTCAGCTGGGATGTAGTGTATCGCATCCTTGCACTGGCTCTGCTCTGTTCGGCTACGGCCTTTACCACCTGGGCCTATGCAATTGGGAAGTTGGGCGTGGCCCGTACAAGCGTGTTCCTGGCCATAGTGCCGATGATTACTGCCATTTTCTGCATGATTTTCGGTAATGAGACTCTCAGTCTGTTCCAATGGGGAGGACTTGTGGTCGGAATGGCTGGAATTTATCTGACTCAAAAGGAAAATAGATGAAAATACATGTAACTGACGAGACCGGACGTCTTCGTTCCGTCATTCTTGGCCGTCCCGAGTCAAACGGTCCTGCCCCCACACCCGAGCAGACCTTCGATGCCAAATCCTACGAGTCTGCCCTCAAGGGTATCTACCCCAAGGATGAGGATATTATAAGGGAAATGGGAGCATTCGAAGCCGTGCTGCGAAAGTATGGTGTCACCATATATCGTCCGGCTCCGGTCGGGAACTGCAATCAGATTTTCGCCCGCGATGTCGGCTTTGTCATCGATGACAAGATTATTGTCTCGAACATTATTCCCGAGCGGCAGGAAGAAATAGATGCCTACAATGACATCTACAGTCAGATTCACTATAAGCAGATTTACAATCTCCCAGAGGCCGTCCATGTGGAAGGGGGTGATGTAATTCCCATGGGGGACACCCTGTTCGTGGGGCAGTATGCCTTCAGCGATTATCCGGAGGTGAAAACCGCCCGTACGAACAGGCTGGCATTGGATTACCTTGCGATGATTTTCCCCAATAAGACCATTATCCCGCTTAATCTTCGAAAAAGCGATACTAACCCTTACGAGGGCATTCTGCACCTGGATTGTACCTTTATGCCGGTCGGGCGTGGCAAAGCCATTATCTATAAGGATGGCTTTCTCAATCCGCGCGATGCTGACCACCTTGTGGAGATGTTTGGAGGGCCCTCAAATGTCTTCTTCCTCACTATGGAAGAAATGTATTGGATGAATTCCAATATCTTCTCCATTTCAGAGGATGTGGTGGTGGTTGAAGAGAACTTCGCCCGTCTCAAGTCCTGGCTCGAAGGACAGGGGATTACCGTTGAATGTGTGCCTTATCGCGAAATATCGAAGATGGGCGGCCTGTTGCGTTGCAGCACTTTGCCGCTACTGCGGGATTCATAGTTTCGCATATCGCGTAAATCCTTGGATAACAAGTTGGGAGATGAATAAGCTTGTAATGGTCGCGTTCGGAGGTAACGCGCTGCTCAGGGCCGGGCAGAAAGGCACTTATGAGGAGCAGCTGGCAAATGTGGAATCAGCATGCCAGTGTCTGTTGCCGGTGATAAATCGGGGTTGCGCCCTGGTAATCGGGCACGGCAACGGTCCGCAGGTAGGAAATGAGCTGCTGCGTCAGGAAGCCGGTGCGCGGGATTTCGGCCTTCAGACAATGCCGATGGACTTCTGCGGGGCAGAGACCCAGGGCTCGATTGCCTATTTGATAGAGACTGCAATGGAACGGGTACTGAAGCGTGCAGGAATTAGCCGCCGTGTGGTATCTCTCGTCACCCGCGTTGAAGTTGCAGCTGACGATACAGCCTTCCATTCGCCTTCCAAGCCGGTCGGCCCGTATTACAGAGAGAAACCGCTCGATGGTTCCATATATAAGGAGGACCCTGCAGGAAGAGGGTGGAGAAAGGTGGTACCTTCTCCTAAACCACTGGCGATTAATAATATAGACCTAATCGAAAGACTTGCCCGAGAGGGGAATATTGTCGTTGCCGTAGGCGGTGGAGGCATCCCCGTTGTAGAGAAAGGTGATGGCCGCAGGGGAGTGGAGGCAGTGATAGACAAGGACCTCGCCTGTGCCCTTGCCGCTGTCAGGATGAAGGCGGATGAATTCTACATCCTCACCGATGTGCCCAAGGTCTATGTGAATTTCCACAAGGCTGACGAGAAAGCTTTGGATAGCGTTTCCCTTGCAGATGCTTACAAATACCTTTTGGCGGGGCAGTTTGCCGAAGGCTCAATGGCCCCGAAGATTCGTGCCGCCATCAGCTTCGTCGAAAACAGCGGAGGCGAATGCATAATAACCGAAGCCGGACAGCTCGGAAATGCTGAATGTGGAACGAGAATAAGCAAATAATATACAATGGTAAATCTTAAAAACCGCAGCTTCCTTAAGCTGCTCGACTACACACCCGAAGAGATTCAGTACCTTCTTGATTTCTCCGCAAGTCTAAAGGCCGACAAAAAGGCAGGCAGGGAGCGGAAAACCCTTGTCGGTAAGAACATCGCCCTTATTTTCGAAAAGACTTCGACCCGTACCCGCTGTGCCTTTGAGACCGCTGCCTACGACCAGGGCGCGCATGTCACCTACCTTGGCCCCAGCGGTTCGCAAATCGGGGTGAAAGAGTCCATGAAAGACACGGCCCGAGTACTCGGACGCATGTACGATGGGATAGAGTACCGCGGCTTTGAGCAGAAAACGGTTGAAGAGCTGGCCGAGTATGCCGGAGTGCCTGTGTGGAACGGACTTACCAACGAATTTCACCCTACCCAGATTCTCGCGGATTTTCTGACTATGATGGAGCATAGCAGTAAGCCCCTGTCAGGGATCAGCTTCGCCTATCTCGGGGATGCCCGTTTCAATATGGGTAATTCTCTGCTTGTCGGAGGAGCAAAGATGGGGATGGATGTGAGAATCGTGGCCCCGAAAGCCCTGCAGCCCGCTGCCGGACTGGTGGAACAGTGCCGCCGTATCGCTGCGGAGACGGGAGCCCTTATTACCATTACCGATGATGTGAATCTCGGAGTAAAGGGTTGCGACTTTCTCTACACTGATGTGTGGGTGTCGATGGGAGAGCCTGACGAAGTGTGGAAGGAGAGAATTGACATCCTGAAGCCTTATCAGGTGAATGCCTCGCTTATGAAGCGCACCGGAAACCCTGCCTGCAGGTTTATGCACTGTCTGCCGGCCTATCACAACACAGAGACCAGGGTCGGGCGCGAGGTATATGAAAAATTCGGACTTAACGGAGTGGAGGTTACCGAGGAAGTCTTCGAAAGCCCTGCGAGCATAGTTTTCGATGAAGCGGAAAACCGTCATCACACCATCAAGGCCGTAATGGTCGCTACGCTGGGTGAGTAACTCTCGCTCATCCCGCTATACACCTGCAAATTGCTCAAAATATACGGACAACTGTTTTGAAGTTTGTTTAATTTTGCAGCCGGAAAACGGGAGTCAGATGAATATTGGATTTCTTTTGATATTGCCCCTGTTTGCTCTTGCCGGACTGAATGGCAGAGGGGCGGATAATGATACCACTAAAGTATACAGCCTTGAGGAAGTCACTGTGAATGCGTCCAGAGTTCCCCTTGAGCTTGGACAGAGCGCCCGTATCGTGACGATTCTCGACAGTGCCGCAATTGCTGCATCGCCGGCCGAGACGGTGAATGATCTTCTGAAATACACCGTCGGTGTGGATGTGCGACAGAGAGGGGCTTTGGGGGCGCAGACGGATATCAGCATGAGGGGAGGGACCTTTGACCAGATTTCGATTCTTCTCAACGGGGTCAATATCTGTGATCCTCAGACAGGGCATAATGCCGCCGATTTTCCTGTGGATATGAGTGAGATAGAGCGAATTGAGATACTGGAAGGTCCCGTTGCGCGAATCTACGGCTCGTCTTCCCTTGTCGGAGCCGTCAATGTAGTTACCAAGACGGCAGCGCGCAGTGGAGGCTCGGTGCATTTGGAGGGCGGGTCTTTCGGCTATTTCAATGGAGGAGCCGGATTCAGCTATATTCGAAAAAATATAAGTAACCAAATATCAGGGAGCTGGACTCGCTCGGATGGTTGGAGTCGCAGTGCTTCGGGGGCTCTCAACGGGGACTTTAAAGCCGCCAAGGCGTTTTATCAGGGAAGGCTCACGACAGATCAGGCTGATGTGAGTTGGCATTTTGGCTTAAGCGATAAGGATTTTGGCTCAAATACTTTCTATAGCGCAAGGTACGATGAACAGTTCGAGCATACCTTCAAGACTTTTGCAGCCGTTCAGGCCGAGACCAAGGGCTGGCTGCATTTTAGGCCTGTGGTGTATTGGAACCGCTCGGACGACCGGTTCGAACTTTTTAGAGATGACCCTTCCGCAGTCCCTTTCAATTACCACCGGACCAATGTGTGGGGAGTGGACATAGGAAGCTGGTTCGAGACTTTCCTCGGCAAGACAGCTCTCGGGGCTCAGATGCGAAATGAAGACATTGAAAGCACCAATTTGGGCGAGCCTCTCTCTACGCCGCACGGTCATTATGTGGTGGGACTCAACCGCAGCAATATAAGTCTCTACCTTGAGCATAATTTGGTACTTAAGCGTTTTACCCTTTCCGCCGGTTTCTCGGCCGTGGAGAATACCGGCAATGATGAGGGGTTCAAGTTTTATCCGGGGGTAGATGCCAGCTGGAAGATAGGGGACAATTGGAAATTGTACGCTTCCTATGGCTCCTCGCTTAGAATGCCTACATTCACGGAACTGTATTATTCGGTCGGAGGCCATAGCGCGGATAAAAACCTCAAGGCCGAGAAGATGCAGTCTGTGGAAGGGGGCCTCAAATACCTTCGCACCGGAGTCAGTGCCACCGCCAGTGTATTCTATCACCACGGGACTGATATGATAGACTGGATTAGGGATGTCTCTTTGGGCGATGATGCCGTATGGCAATCGGTAAACTATACCACGGTGAATACTCTCGGAGAAGAAGTTTCCCTTCGCTTTGATATTGTTCAGTTGCTTGGACGGGAAGATTTCTTCCTTCGGAAGCTCAATCTCGGCTATGCACATCTGAACCAGGACAAGAACGCTGAAGCGAATATCCAGTCGAGGTATGCTCTGGAGTACCTTAGGAATAAGGTTACGGCAGCTGCGGATTTTCACCTTTGGCGGAATCTTCTGCTCAACCTTTCCTGGCGCTATATTGATAGAGAGGGGAGTTGGGAGAAATTCTCGAATGGAGGGGGCACCGGCGAGCTCGTCTCTTATGAGCCATACTCTGTTACAGACCTTAAACTCTCTTGGACCACCGAGTCATACGGCGTGTATGTGTCGGTTGATAATCTCTTTGGCAAGACATATTACGATCACGGCAATATTCCGCAGAAATATGCCTGGGTCAAGGCAGGGCTTATCTGGAACATAAGTCTGTAGGCCTTGCCCGATACCGGTTTCTTCGGAGGTTTTCTGCTTGAACCGGCATTAAGATTATGCCGTAGCCGTTTTTCGCTATATATCAGAACCTTAGCCGCCAACGACCAAAGAGCCTTGAAGTTTTTGTGAGCTGCCACTTCCGGAAAGATGCTATCTTTGCAGGAAATAAAGTTTCGCATGTGCGCACAAATCTTTGAATAACCTTATTATATGCGAAACTTGAGTCAAATTAATTATGAAAGAGCATAATGAGATTATGGTCAAGCGTTACCAGACCCCGTGCGGGAGTTTGTTGCTAGGCTCATTCAGTGACCGGCTGTGTCTATGCGACTGGCAGGTGGAGAAACACCATGTCCGTGTGGTTCACAGGTTGAGACGGATTCTGAACGCTGAATTGATAGAAGGCTCAACAGAAGTGATAGAGCGTGCCGTGCAGCAGCTTGACGAGTATTTTGCCGTAAAGCGCAGAATATTTGATGTTCCTTTGCTATTCGTTGGCAGCGACTTTCAAAAAAAGGTATGGAATGAATTGCTGAAAATTCCATACGGAGAGACTGTTTCCTATGGTGAGTTGGCGCTTAATATAGGCAGGCCCAAAGCTGTACGTGCGGTAGCCAATGCCAATGGTGCGAATGCGCTGTCTGTCTTCGTCCCGTGCCATCGCGTCATCGGCAGCGACCACTCCCTGACAGGCTATGGCGGTGGCTTGGATGCCAAACGCTTTATGCTGAAGCTGGAGCTGCGGTAAACTTTACATTTCACCTCAATTCGGAACAAAAACTCCTTCATGCTGCCGGAGTCTTTCATGACACGGTGTTTCACCTTTCCAGACATCTTCGCAGGAAAAATGCATGCGCCGATGTTTCTTTCATCCTATGTCAGAATTTGGCATAACGATGCCGTATTTTTACGCCAATTATGCCAAAGGGAAACGATATGGCAGGAGCAGCAGAAAAACTGTCCGAAAGATTTCAATATACGGATTTATTTCGTAGTTCTGTGATTGGTATTCGCGTCTTTGCAGATGGAATTCCAAGGACTGAAGTGTCAAGCATCACGCTGTCATTTGATTCACGTAAATCTCGCAAGTTGAAACGAATCAGTCACATGCTGGCAATTGATGCCTGCGCCATATTTGGCGTGGGCTGCTCCTGCTGTTTTGTTGATTCGGGCTTTGCGAGAGCCTACGTGAGCGAGCTGCCGAGAGTATACTTACGCTTTCTGTATTCTACTTTCCGAAAATCCCGCACATAGTTATAAATTGCGTACCCGTAGCCTCCACGACGATGCAAAAATGTTTGGATTGTATTTGTCTGAATTTTAGATGTATAGATAATTTACTTGTCCCCGTGACGGGACAAGTAAATATTTTATATATCTAGAAATCAAATAATTACATTTTAGGCAGGTTTATATACCAAAATCCCGCTCATATGACAAAAGTCCCCCTTTTCAGAGTCCCTTCACCCATTGGATAAGTGGCGGCTATAATGCTGATAATCAAAGAGATTCATCCTCCAACATCTTCTGTGGCGGATAGAAAATTCTTAATCTTGCTGTTTTTCAAAGGCTTAATTGTCATCAGCCGGATTGGAAACAAGTATATCCTAATCCACATGGTTACAAAAATCGGGATTTTCGGCTACTTCCGCCCATCTTCAGTCTCTACTCACTTCCTGCCAGGAGGCAGCCGGTGGCGCGACGGCGAGCCGATTGTAATCGACGGCTACAAGGTGCAGACGGGAGGCTATGCGCTGAGCAGCGGCGGCAGAGCTAAGGCGATGACTGTCAACCATCCTTCCGTCGGCTACTCTGGAGGCCTTGAGGATGGCCCTTGCGACTGAACAGCGACGCTGCTGGAAGAACTATTACCGCACTCCGGCGAGCAGGACAATAAGGTATGAAAATCTTCTTTGAACTGTTCGATTTCCTCCTTTGGAGCGGATGCTAATTGAATAGCAGCCGTAAAAGTATCTTTATTTTCGTGAAGATTCATAGATGTTCCAATTTGACTTGTTAGGCAGCATCGACTCTGAAATGGGAATTTTGTATGTCGAAACTCCATTCAATGTCTTTCTGACAATTGCGGAGGAAGCTCCAATGTTCTCAAGAATCGCACCGAGCAATGCGCGGACATATGTCAGTGACAATAATTCAAGCTCTTTTCTTCTTTCTGGGGGGGAGACCCAGGATTATGGACATTATGCCTTTGCACGCAGCATCTGAAGACAGGGCAGGAATTTCGCGCATCATCTTTATCGCATCGAGAATCCTCAACAGTTCGATGCTGTCCTCTGTGATAGGGTATAATACTCTCGCATTTTAATACAGGTGGCTAAGTTAAAAATCTATTAAAAATTTATAGCTTAGTGCCATGAAACTATAGTACTGCATAATTCCCGATATATAAAAAGAATTAAAAAAGACAACACTCATCCTTTTAAGTTTGATAATCACTATGACAGCTATTGCACAAGAGAAGTTTGGTATCAGTTACCGCTATCAGAAAGTAGACAATGTAAATGTATTCTACCGTGAGGCAGGCGACCCGCAGAAACCTGCAATCCTTTTGTTGCACGGATTCCCCTCAAGCAGCGTGCAGTTCCGCGAGCTCATACCCGAGCTTATGGACGACTATCACCTTATAGCTCCCGACATGCCTGGCTTCGGGCAGACCGATGCGCCCGTAAAACCGTTCTATGAGTACACGTTCGACAACCTCGCCAAGACCATCGACGCATTCGTTGACTCCATCGGCATTAAGCATTTTGCTATGTACATCTTCGACTATGGCGCACCCGTCGGCATGCGAATTGCTATATGGCATCCCGAGCGCATCGATGCCATCATCTCGCAGAACGGCAACATCTATAAGGAAGGGCTCGGCAAGAAATGGGAGGCACGCTCTGAGTATTGGGCTCATCCGACACCCGAGCTCCGCAAGCAGTATTCTTCTGCTTATGCCTTGGAGACAATCAGGGGGCAATATATGGGTGGCACCCCCGAAGGCAGTGTAGGGCCGGACGGATATACCATCGACTACGCCTACATGCAGCTGCCTGGCCGCAAGGATGAGAACGATGACCTTATCTTCGACTATCAAAACAATGTGAAGCTCTATCCCGAAATGCAGGAATACCTTCGCGACAACCAGCCGCCGCTACTCGCCGTATGGGGGAAGAACGACCCGAGCTTCATTCCCGCCGGTGCCGAGTCATTCAAGCGTGACCTGCCAAAGGCTGTGGTGACTTATGTTGACAGCGGCCATTTCGCCCTTGAGAGCCACCACACAGAGATAGCGGCATTGATAAAAAAGTTCCTCAAAGAGAACAAGATAAAGTAATGCCTCCATACAATCGGTGATAAGTATGAGGATAAAGAACATTGACCACTTCGTCATATCAACCTCCGACTATCTGAATAAAAGCATTTTACTTTTTTGATGTTTTCATTTTTGTTTCCCGATTGTCCACGAAATAATTGAAGAGAGGAAGTGACCCGTCATGAAATTTGTTTACATTTCTGCCCCGCGGATTGTAAACCATGTCAGGACAAGTTAGAAATCCTCCGAGAGGAGTGATATTGTCAGATTTTATTTGTATCTCTAGCTTTTCAGTGACACTTTATCAAGCTTCTTGTCATCACTGATTCAGGTGATTTATAAGATTCTTATTTGCAGAATTGAGAAATATGACGAATAATAATGACGCTATGGCTAAGACATTAGACTTGAGTAAGAGCGTTTACGAATTGGTGAAGGAATTCCCTGATGTTACCGATATT
Source organism: uncultured Muribaculaceae bacterium (assembly GCA_964608175.1). GTDB lineage: Bacteria > Bacteroidota > Bacteroidia > Bacteroidales > UBA932 > Cryptobacteroides. The sequence goes on from CAZSMO010000023.1 coordinate 30,399, forward strand.
ATGGTAGAGCTCGGTTTCGGCGAGATACGCAAGAATGCAGTGCTGAACTCCGTCGGCAAACTGATGACCATTCCCAAGGGCGCGAAGTTCCGCAAGTTAGACTTGAACGAGATTGTAAAGCGGTTTGAAAAAGCCGGCTTTGAGGTTATAGGTTTGCCGGAAAGCGAGTCTTCATCTGCTAAGGATACTCTTTCTGAGGATAAAATCAACATAGTAGAGGTTCCAGATGAAAAGGCTCAGCGTCTCGAACTTCTCAAAAGCTATCTCACAAGATTGAACAATGGTGAGTCTTTGGAAACCGTCCGTGCCGAATTCGTCAAGAATTTCAGTTCCGTTGACGCTTCCGAGATAATGGCTGCCGAGCAGGAACTTCTGCAAGGCGGCGCTCCACTGCATCAGGTGCAGCAACTCTGCGATGTTCATTCTGCCCTTTTTCATGGTGCGACCAACGGCGAAAGGCATGACCGCCATGACGAAGTTATGAGCCATTTCGAGGCAGCCAAAGCACAGGAGCCGTCAACAATTGCTATTGCAAGAAATAATGTAGATAAAAGCACGGAACTGATTGCCATAGAAGGTCATCCCTTGCGGACGTTCACCCATGAGAACGAGGCGTTGAAAACACTGATAGACAAGGCAAGTGCAGAGCTTAGCCGTGGAGAGGATTGCATTGAGACGCTGAAACGCATCCGCGAAGTCGCCATCCACTATGCCAAGAAAGGCGACCTGCTCTATCCCGTGCTAAATGTCCGCTATGGCATCATAGGCCCGTCGCAAGTCATGTGGACGCTTGACGATGAGATACGTGCGGAATTCTCATCACTGATAAAAGAAACCAACTGCGATGACGAATGGAAAGACCGTGTCCGTGCAGTTCTCCAGCGTGCCGAAGAGATGATTTACAAGGAAGCGAATATCCTTTTCCCCGTCTGTGCCGCCAATTTTAACGAAGATGAGTGGATGCAAATATACCGTGACTCTAAGGACTATGCCCAGTGCCTCGGCGTAAAGGCGGCGGTATGGGAGAAAGCAGAATCATACGAGAGATCAACACCCCACACCCCACACCCCACACCCCACACCCATCACCCATCACCTGAAATCGTCCTTCCTACCGGCGAGTTTACCCTCGAACAGCTAAGGGCGATGCTCAACACACTGCCACTTGAAATCACCTTTGTCGATGCCGACAACATCAACCGCTATTTCAATGAAAGCCCGAAGGTATTCAAGCGTCCTCAGATGGCTCTCGGTCGTGAGGTCTTTTCTTGTCATCCGCCTAAGGTAGAGCCCATGGTTCGCAAGATTATCAACGACTTCATGAATGGCAGCCGAGACCAAGTTCCTGTTTGGATGAACAAGAATGGACACCCGACACTCGTCAACTACATGGCTGTCCGTGACCATTCGGGCAACTACCTCGGCACTGTGGAAGTCATTCAAGACATGGAATTCGCAAGAAAACACTTCTCACATGAATGATAAACAACAGCCGTTGCAAACATGGACACTCTGAGGCCGCAAGCTGATACGATGAGTTAACAGGTTCTTATCCGATATCAAAAGTTATCTTTAAATAGCCATTAAGCCATTGTTTTTCAATTAGTAAAAAGAATGACAACAATTTAAGTATAGGAGGTTGAATCTATGAAATTTGAGAATGGTAAAGTATTTGACGAGAACGAGGCGATTGACTACGCAGAAGATGGGGTGGTGAGCAAAGAGCTCATCCATAACGATTCAGGCAGCGTAACACTCTTTAGCTTCGATGCAGGTCAGGGACTCAGCGAGCATTTCGCGCCTTACGATGCACTGATACAAGTCATCGACGGTGAGATGGAGCTGACCGTTGAGGGAACTAAGCACACCATCAAGACTGGTGAGGCATTCGTAATACCGAGTGGTGCGCGCCACAGCGTCAACGCCGCCAGGCCCTTCAAGATGATGATCACAATGATTAGAGGTTAGGTCCCTTTTATATACCCATACTTTCATTGTATTGGATACATGTTATAATCAAATCTCCGATGTGAGTGATTACTCACGAGGGACAGCATCAGCAATGGTGTTGCCCCTTTTGAGTTATTTCAGATATACTCCTTCCGGAATTCACTTGGAGTAACGCCGACAGTTCTCTTAAAGAACTGGGTAAAGGCATTTTGGTCCGGGAAATTCAATCGGTCGGAAATTTCCTGGAAAGAGAGCATACTGGTGAGCAGGAGTTTCTTGGCCTCGCCCGCAATCACGAAATCAATAGACTGCTTTGGTGTAAGCCCGCTGTTCTCCTTGCAAATCTTGAACAGATAACGGCTTGTGATGTTGAGCCTTGCCGCATAGTACTCCACATTCCCGTGCTCCATCGCCTCGTCATGGCACATCTTGTAGAACCGGCACAAATGCCAGTCTTTCGGAAAACAAAGGTAAAAAAACTGATGTAAACCTCTTATCAAATACAGTTTTTTAGCTTGAGCCCCGATAGCCTGAACGAGTTCCCGGTGGTAAACTGCCGCAAAAGAAAAAGACACAAAAAATCCTGCGAGCCTATGACCCGCAGGATTTTCATTGTACCGGCTGTCAGTCGGTGAAGGCGGACTATTCGCCGGAGCCGTTCCTGGTGATTGAAGCAGCTGCACAGATGGCCTCGCCCAGCATCACGCCCGACTTCTCGCCGGTGGAGGAGTTGACGCTGTGAAGAGTCAATTCGCCAGACTTCGCAAGAAAGGTTTAATATCACGAAATTTATCTGACAAGAATGGCACGTGGATAGTTATGGTCAAAAAATAACTGCAAAGTTTCTATTTTCCGATGCAGAAGATAGGGCATTTCGATATTAGGCTGAATATAAACAACTTAACCTTTCGATGTCTTCATCTTTGTCCCCCGTTTGTCCACGAAAATATATAAATCCTATTCAAACTTTC
>CAZSMO010000024.1:0-32773 GCA_964608175.1 uncultured Muribaculaceae bacterium
TTTCGCATGTGCGCACAAATCTTTGAATAATAATTTAACTGCGAAACTTGAGTTATGTATACAATACTATCCAAAGAGATGCTGACCCCGACGATATGCCGGATGAAGCTATATGCTCCAAGAATTGCGAAAGCTGCAAAACCGGGTCAATTTCTGATTGTGCGAAATGACGGGAAGGGGGAGAGGATTCCATTGACCATCAGTGATTATAACCCGGAAGAGGGGAGCGTTGTGATTGTAACCCAGAGGGTTGGTGTGTCCACGGCAGAGATTGTCTCTAAGGAAGTGGGCGAGTCTTTTGCCGATGTAGTGGGGCCTCTCGGAAGGCCGTCTGAATTCTGTTCCATGAGCCCTGAACAGCTTAAAGGGCTCAGCGTGGTGTTTATCGCAGGTGGAGTAGGCACTGCTCCCATTTACCCTCAGGCCAAGTGGCTTAAGGAGCACGGCGTACATACGGAAGTAATAATTGGAGCCAGGAACGAAAGCCTCCTTATATATAAGGAAGAGATGGCTGGCGCCTGCGATGAACTTCATCTATGCACCGATGATGGCTCATACGGATTCAAGGGGGTCGGCACTGCAATGCTCGAGAAACTGGTCCTCGAAGAAGGCAAACACTTTGACAAATGTGTGTCCATCGGCCCGATGATTATGATGAAATTCAGCACCCTGACCTGTCAGAAACTTGGGATTCCCATCACTGTCAGTCTCAATTCTCTGATGGTGGATGGCACCGGCATGTGCGGGGCCTGCAGGGTAAGTATTGACGGGAAGATGAAATTCGCCTGCGTGGACGGACCTGAATTCGATGGGACATTGGTCGATTTCGATGAGGCCATGCGTCGTCAGAATCAATATAAGGCAGAGGAAAAGGCTGCCAATGAGAAATACGGATTTGCGCTATGAAACAGGCTAGGACAAAAGTTCGGGAACAGGATCCTGAAATAAGAAAGCACAATTTTGACGAAGTTAGCTTGGGGTTTAATTTAGCGGAAGCGCAGCTTGAAGCGAGCAGGTGTTTGCATTGCAAAAATCCCCGTTGCGTCCTTTCCTGCCCCGTGCACATAGATATACCGGCATTCATTGCTCAGATTAAGGCTGGCGATGTGAAAGGAGCTGCCGATGTGATTGCCAGAGACTCTTCTCTGCCCGCAGTCTGTGGCAGGGTTTGTCCGCAGGAGAGTCAGTGTGAGGGGAGTTGCATCCTCGGAATCAAGGGCGAAAGTGTAGCAATAGGTGCGTTGGAGCGTTTTACTGCGGATTGGAGCAGAGAGAACGGGTATGCACCGGGTGCAAATTCGGACATGTCTGAATCAATCCCCCACAAGCCTAAAGTAGCCGTTATCGGGTCCGGGCCTGCGGGTCTCGCCTGTGCAAGTGACCTTGCAAAATGGGGCTGTGATGTGACCATCTTTGAGGCTTTGCACAAAGTGGGGGGAGTGCTGGCATACGGGATTCCCGAGTTCAGGCTTCCAAAGGATACCGTCCTTCAGCATGAGATTAATCAGGTCCAAAAGCTTGGGGTAAAGATTGAAACCGATGTAATTATTGGCAGGACCGAGACCATTGACGATCTGTTCGCGGCAGGGTACAAGGCTGTATTTATAGGAACGGGAGCAGGCTTGCCTCGCTTTATGGGGATTCCGGGCGAAAATCTCAATGGGGTGTTCTCTGCCAACGAATTTCTGACCCGCAATAACCTCATGAAAGCATATCGGGAGGATTACCTGACCCCTATTCATGCGGGGAAGAAGGTCTGTGTGGTTGGCGGTGGAAATGTAGCCATGGATGCAGCCCGTACGGCTTTGAGGTTAGGTTCGGAAGTGCATGTCATCTACCGCCGTACTGAAGTGGAACTTCCGGCAAGGCGGGAAGAGGTAGAGCATGCCAAGGCTGAAGGGATTGTATTCCATATGCTGTCAAATCCGGTTGAGATAGAGGGAGACGACAGAGGCTGGGTAAGCAGAATTCGCTGTATCCGTATGCAGCTTGGGGAGCCCGATGCAAGTGGAAGGCGATCTCCGATTCCCATTGAAGGCTCTGAGTTTGAGATAGATACCGATACTGTGATAATGGCGCTTGGAACCTCTCCCAATCCCTTGATTTCGAAAACTACCCAAGGACTTGAGACTACAAGACGCGGCGGGCTTGTTGCAGACGAGCACGGTGCGACTACGCGGCCAGGTATTTTTGCCGGAGGGGATGCAGTCACCGGTGCTGCAACGGTGATTCTGGCAATGGGAGCCGGTCGCAGGGCAGCGGCTGCAATCAAGGATTATTTGGAAGCATCAGTGTAGCCTGGTTTCGCAAGGGCGTGCGAAAGCAATCAGGATTGAGGCTTTACAGCCTGAGTCCCAAAACCACGAATCCCTGCATGCGCAGATAATTCATCCCGACATCGTCAGGATTGCCGCTAAAGCAACTGTGGACATTAATCGTGATGCCCGTGAAGATGTTTTTGTAATTGTAGATGGCTGAAAAATGACCGGTAGACAAGGTATTGAGTATGTACCCGTTCAAACTTCGTCTGCCGGTATCCGTTTTGATATAGCTGTGGTCGTTAATGACTATAGTCGGAATCAGGGATATATGCAGCAGCCACTTGTCTTCCACCCAGTTGTAGGCATATCCTCCTCCAAGACCCATGGTATGACCCGTAATGTCCATCGATGAGACATCTTCATGAGTAGGGATTGATGTGGCACGCGAGTTTAGCGAAGCTGCTATAATCCAGCTTCCGCTGTTTTTCCTCTGAATCTTCGACTGGTTGAAAACCGCAGGGGGAGAGAAATGCTTTCCATTGCCAAAGTAGAATACATCCACATCCAAGGCCGAATGCGAGGAATTGTCGTAGCCTCGGAAATGATTATTCAGCGTGAGGTTGGATTCGATGACAAAACGGTTTCCGTAGGAATTCAGTGAAATTGCGGAGGCTTCGCTCAGCTTCTTGGTCCAGTCGTGTGACATGCTCAGGGTCAGGCCCCTGTAGGAGACAGATACACCTGCAAGGATTCTCGGCACTGTCTCGAAGGTCTCGCTGGAATAGTCTCCACCGCTTCTTTCTATCACATGAAATTGGGTGATGCTTTGGTCTGAATACAACTTAAAAGTCCATTTTTCTTCCGGGACTCCGATGTATGTGGTGTCGATTTTCCCTCTATGCTGTCTTTTCCAAAGATACCTGTCCGCTGCCCCGAAGGCCGTTCTGCTCGTGGACTGGGCAAAGGCGCCCGTTCCTATAAGAAGCAGGAGGAAAGCTATGGACAAATCTCTATGCATGGCAAAACGACAAGCCAGTTAAAGTGACAGAGATGGTCAGTGTAACGGGGCAATCATACGGAGATAGTCCATCCCGAAGCACCAGAGGTGTCCGGCAGGAAGCTCCGGACGGGCCTTGGAATGAGCTGACTCATCTACAGTGAATCCGCATTTTGTATAAAGTCTGATAAGATTCTCCGCCCCGCTTTCGACTATAAGCGAGGCAGTGTAGAAGCCGAGGGCCTCTCCGCTTTCCATCGCCTGCAATATCAGTTCCCGCCCGATTCCGTGTGTCCGAAACTGGGGCAGTACTGCAAGGGAATCGAGATAATACTCATTGGAACCGGTCTCGTCATCCATGTTAAGAGTAACCCTCCTTCCAAAAAGAGAGAAAGTGTAGTCCCGAACTTCTTTGTAAGTATTTCCTCCATAGGAAGTTATACTTCCTGCAAAGGCTCCGTCCACTGTGGCGACCAGAGTATTTCGCCAACTGTAGAGGGTGTCGGGCAGGGCGCAGATCCTGTTTAGGGTTTCTTCTATTTCTGCCGCCTCAACATCCTCTTCCATGTGCATGGCAGAGAGAATGCTATGCGCTATGAGCGGAGCTTCCTCCACTTTTGCCTTTCTTATTTCAAGTTCCATATTGAGATTTACTTAAACATCTTATCTACGGCTCCAACGGCTCCGGGCAGAGCAAATACAATCACATGGTCGCCCGCCTGAATTTGCGTATCCCCCACAGCGATGATGGCCTCGCTGTTGCGGACAACTCCTCCCACTACAGCCCCCTCGGGGAAATCGAGGTTCTTGAGCGGAGCTTTGATGACAGCACAGCCTTGAGTAGCGGTATATTCGAGCACTTCAGCCTTTGTACCGCTCATGTAACGTACGAAACGGGCTTTTTCCGAAAGGGTCATCTTGAATACACGGCTGGCGCTTGAGAGTTTTTTGTTAATCACAAGGTCGATTCCCATTTCTTCGGCGAGGGATACATACTCCAGGTTCTCAACCTCTGCGATGGTCCTTATCACTCCAAGTTTCTTGGCTGCGACGCAGGCAAGGATATTGGCTTCGTCATTTCCGGTCACCGATACGAACGCATCATACCCGCTTATCCCTTCTTCTACAAGAAAATCCGGATTCCGTCCGTCCCCGTTCACTACGAGTATGTTATCGTCCAGTATTTCATCGACGGTCACGCAACGGTCATGGTTGACTTCTATTACTTTGACATCCGGCACTTCGGGATAGAGTGAGGCTGCGGTCATCGTGCCGACCTTGCCTCCTCCCACAATCATCACCTTGTTCACGTCTATGTCGCTGACCCCGAGGTATGAAGATAGTTTCTTGATACCTTCTTTCTTGATTATCACATAGATGACATCTGAAAAACGGAATTTTGTGTCGAAGCGGGGAATCAGAGTCCTGTCTTCGCGGGTGAGGGCTATAACGCGGAATTGAGAGGCTTCCTCAACGGAAAACTCCCTGACGAAATCGACCAGACGCATGTCCAGTATCGGGCTGTCTTCACCTATACGGAAAGTGGCGAGTTGGAGTTTCCCGCCCATGAAGTCCAAAGTGTCCGAACTCAAGCCGTGTTTGAGTTGGGAGACAATGTCATCGGCTGCAATTCTTTCGGGGCAGAAAGTGTAGTCGATTCCACTGTCCTTTATCATCTTTTTGGCTTCAGAATCCATGAGTTCAACATTGATTCTGGCAACGACTTTCTTCGCTCCAAGCTTTTTGGCAAAGATTGCGGCTACGATGTTAACTTCCTGGTCTACATAAGGATAAACGGATATGAACAGGTCGCATTTTCCTACTCCTGCCTTTCTCATCGTGGGGATGGAGCAGGGGTCTCCCTGCAGAGAGCCTACGTCAGAGGTGGCGTTCAGGGCCTGCAGTCTCTTCTCATCGTTATCGATGACGGTGACTTCGTTGTTTTCGCGTATCAGCAGTTTGGCAAGATGCGAACCTACTTCGCCTGCTCCATCAATTATAATTTTCATACGAACATGAGTTATTTTTAGAGGATTTGTGCTCACTGTCAAAACTGACTCCAATGCAGACTTTCTCCCTAATATGTTTAAACACTCCTTTTCCGAACAGGAAAGAAGCGGTGATAATACGTACAGAAGCGGGTTGGGCACTGACGTTGACAGATGCTTGGGCTGGGCTAATCTTTCGTTTACCAGCTTCTCTATGTGCCTGTATTACAGCTTTGAAGTAAGCTGGCCGAAGAGTCAGCAGATAGGCGATTGCGCTGAGCCCGTCAATGCATTTGCGAAGAAATATCCTCCTATTGGCCTTTTGCTCCCCGATGCAGGCAGGGAGGTTCTTGCGAAGCATCCAGAGCGAATTGCGGTAGTTGAGCCTGAGTTTGAGGGGAGAAGATGGGTTGAGGGTGCCGCCTCCAATGTGCCATACGAGGGAAGAGGGGACGCACCAGACCTCGTGGCCCTTTAGTGTGGCCCTCCAGCAGAGGTCAATTTCTTCCATATGGGCGAAGAATTCTCCATCGAGTCCGCCGAGTTCTTTCCATACGCTGCTCCGAATCATGAGGGCTGCTCCCGTTATCCAAAACACTTTCGCTGGGGCTCCGTCATATTGGCCCCTGTCTTCTTCGACCCGTTTAAGAACCCGTCCCCGGCAGAAAGGGAAGCCATAATAATCCAGAAAGCCTCCTGCAGCCCCTGCATATTCGAATCGGTCACTTTTTCGATATTCACCGCCTGCAATATCCAAGGCATGCAGTTTGGGCCCGCATATTGCGGCTTCAGGGTGGCTTTGCATGAAGCCGGTGAGTTCAGAGAGCCAGTTTTGGCTAACTGAGACATCCGAATTGAGAAGAACATAGTACTGGGCATCCCTAACTTGGGACAACGCCCTGTTGTAGCCTTCGGCGAAACCATAGTTCTGCCCGAGAGGCAGGAGCCGGACCTGTGGGTAATTCTCTTGCAGAAATTGCAGGGACCCATCGGTAGAGCCACTGTCTGCCACCACGAGGCAATCATCGTCTCCGAGAGATTGCAAAATCCCAGGCACGAAACTCCGCAGGTAGCCTACGGTGTTCCAATTGAGTATGACTACAGCAACGCGCACGCTACGAATTTACTCAATTCTTTTGGAATTTATCGATTTGCCCAGGCTTATTTTACCTCGATTTCAGTACGACAGCCCTCTGATGCCCAAATCCGTCAGTAAAACAGCCTATTTACTGACCAAACGCCCTCCGCTGACGCGATCCGTCAGTAAAACCGGCATTTTACTAACCAAACACTCTCCGACACTCAATCCGTCAGTAAAACAGCCTATTTACTGACCAAACGCCCTCCGCTGACGCAATCCGTCAGTAAAACCGGCATTTTACTGACCAAACGCCCTCCGACACTCAATCCGTCAGTAAAACAGCCCATTCTCTGACTGACTGTCTATGTGCGAGCAGTTTGGAGTAATTAGGATAAGAGTGAAAGCATCCGCATTAGAATTCGGAGACGGGAAATCCCAAGGACAGTATTGGGAAAGTTTTGGAAAAAACTTATCTTTGAGGTGAGGGGATTCATGTGTGATTAAGACATTGCGTTTGAATCACTATGGAGTTGTACGTCAGTACATCCCGAAAGGTGCGGACTTTGGCGGTGTGTCCGAGAAGTACATTATTGAGGTCGAATGGAAGCTTAACAACAGGCCTCGGAAAGTCTTTGGCAACTAACCTTTCTGGAATATTTCGTAATAATGTATAACTTTGACTTCTCCAGTGTTGCACTATCAGGTTGAATTCAACTGTAAGTTTGCAATCAAATTGTCACTTATGGAAGAAAAACGCGGTTACGACAAGACGAGCATTGCTTCAATTTTTGAATATAGCAAGGGTTTGATAGGTCATTCTCTGAATGAGGTTGTTGACAAGTCATTCAAAGCCATGAACCTCCAAGGACAAGGCAAGGGAGGTTTGGGGCAGATGATTGAGAAATACTACTTCCATTACGACATCAACAGTGACCCAGGTCCTGACTTCAGAGAGGCAGGCTTGGAATTGAAAGCCACAGGGCTTAAAAAGGTAAAAAATGGCGAGCTACAGATAAAGGAACGTCTTGTATGCGACATGATAGACTATTGCAAAGTAGTCAATGATGACTTTGAGACATCGCTTTTCTATTTAAAATGTCGCATTATGCTTCTTATTTTCTACCTTTATCAGAAGAAAGTCAGCAAGTGGGATTTAAAATTCATCTACACTGTTATATGGAAACTGCCGGAGAAGGACCTCTTAATTATCAAGCATGACTTTCAAGTTATTGTTGACAAGATAAAGCGCGGCGAGGCTCATTTGCTCTCTGAGGGTGATACTGAATATCTTGCAGCTTGCAGGAAAGGACAGAAAGGAGACAAGCCAAGGAAACAACCTTTTTCTGACATACTCGCACCAAAGCGTGCCTTCTCACTAAAACCTGCTTACATGCGCACTGTTCTCGAATACATCAAGAACAGTGGAAAAAGTGCAGTAAGCAATATAGAGATAGCACCAATTCAAAATGGACTTCTAACTACGGAGCAGCTGAAAGGCAACAGCTTTGAGCAAATCATCATTATGAGGTTCAAGCCATGGATTGGAAAGAGTGTCAGAGAAATTTTAGCCCATTACGCCCCGAATATGGACACTAAAGCCAAGGACTTAAATTATGTTGCAGCTTGTCTGATAGCTTCGAAAGGCAAGCGACCACAAACTTTTCCATGTCCGTCCCAAGGGCACGAAAGGCAGCTACAAGGATGCTGCAATCAACCCTAACGGAGGAAAGGCAGACAAGATGTGTTACTGGTTTAACCGCGAATACGTTACAGACATAATAAAGGATAATACAAAATGACAAAACAATATAAGCGTTTAGAAGAAGAAAATGACAGTTATGTACTTTGCGAACCTATCGTGGCCTATCGCAAATGTACTATTCCACGGTTCAAGGAGCTTAACCTTTTCACACCCGACGAAGTAAAGACCAAGCCCAATGATATTAAGGTGGTAGAACTTTTCGCCGGCGTGGGAGGCTTCCGCATAGGATTGGAACGTGCTTCTAAACGTTACAGGACAATTTGGAACAACCAATGGGAGCCGTCAACCAAAAGGCAGGATGCGTCAATAGTATATTGTCATCGTTTCGGAGAAGAAGGCCACAGCAACGAGGACATTGCCACTGTTCCGACAAGCGAGATACCCGAATGTGAGTTGCTTGTTGGCGGCTTCCCTTGCCAGGACTATTCAGTTGCCACTACCCTTAAACGCTCAGGCGGAATAGAAGGCAAGAAAGGTGTGCTGTGGTGGCAGATTTACCGCATACTGAATGAGTACAAGCATAAGCCTGAATATCTCTTTTTTGAGAATGTAGACAGACTCTTGAAGTCGCCTGCCAAACAACGCGGACGGGACTTTGCTATTATACTTGCGTCATTGAACGATTTAGGCTATGCAGTGGAATGGCGGGTTATCAATGCCGCAGATTATGGAATGCCGCAAAGACGGAGACGAACATATATCCTTGGCTATTTGAAAGGCTCTAAAATATACGGTAAGATAAAGAACCCATTAGAATGGATTACAGAAAAAGGCACTGAGGCAAAGGCTTTCCCCGTGACAATAGAAGATGGTGAGAAGCCAAAGTCCTTTACAATAGATGGCGACATTGTCAATGTTTCAGACAATTTCAACAAAGGAAAGTCGCTCTCTCCTTTTGAGAATACAGGCATAGTGATTGACCGTAAAGTGACAACAATAGACACCGTTGCGGACTATCACGGTCCCTGTCTTACTTTGGGTGAAATTCTTCTTGACGAGTCGCAAGTGCCTGAAGAATATTTTGTCTCAAAGGAGGATTTGCCGAAATGGGAATATCTCAAAGGGTCAAAATCAGAGAAACGTGTAAACAAGACAACTGGTTTCGAATACAACTACAGTGAAGGCAAAATGGCTTTCCCCGACTATCTTGACAAGCCATCCCGCACTATAATAACAGGAGAAGGCGGGGCGGGACCATCGCGCTTCAAGCACATCATAAAGACGGAGAGCGGCAGGTATCGCAGGTTGACACCCATAGAGCTGGAGCGACTTAACATGTTCCCTGACAATCACACGTTTGGAGCGTCCGACATACGCCGCGCCTTCCTCATGGGCAACGCACTGGTTACAGGTATTGTTGAGCGTATAGGCGTTGAACTCATTGATTTGGCAGAAAGAGACAATTAAGTCATTGTCCTGAATTACAAAGTGTCGTCATAATGCCCAAAAACAGACAACCGTCAGTAAAACAGCCCATTTACTGACCAAACGCCCTCCGCTGACGCGATTCGTCAGTAAAACCGGCATTTTACTAACCAAACACTCTCCGACACTCAAACCGTCAGTAAAACAGCCTTTTTACTGACCAAACGCCCTCCGCTGACGCGATTCGTCAGTAAAACCGGCATTTTACTAACCAAACACTCTCCGGCACTCAAACCTGATTAGAGCCTTTTGCTTAATCGCTGTCTTTAGGGTCCTTTCTCTTGTGGCAGCACTCGTCCTTGTCCGAGCCTTCCCCTTTGTGACAGCACTGCCCGTCTTCCTTATGGCACTTTCCGTGTTTGCATTCGTGATCTTCAGGGGGGAGGTACTCTCCATGGAGTCCTTCGTTGAGTTCCTTCTCGGTGGCATTGCGGACAGATTCCACTTTACCACTGAAATTCAGTGTCTTGCCTGACATCGGGTGATTGAAGTCCATCTTGACGCTATCCTTGCCTACGGATACGACTGTACCTTGGAGGACATTCCCCTGACTGTCGAGCATTGGGATGACGCGCCCCTGTACGAGCAGGTCTTCGCGGATTTTGCCATCGACCATAAAAGCTTCGATTGGCAGGTCGAAGACATATTCGTTCTTATGTACGCCATAACCTTCTTCGGGGCTGAGGGTAAACTGGAAGTCTTCTCCTTCCTGCTTTCCGTGTACCTCTTCTTCAAATCGCGGCAAGAGCATTCCTGTACCGTGAATGTATTCGAGGGGTTTTTCTGCTGTGGCCTGGTCTGCGGTTTTCCCGTCAACCGTAAGGGTGTAGCTGAGTGCTACTACTTTGTTTTTGTCTACTGTCATATGCTTCGGTTTTGCAAATACTGTTATTGTTAAAAAGAGTTGTACGCATTTGCAAAACCTTCCTGCGCACAATCTTATTGGCATTCTGCTCTAACAGAGGCTTATCCACTGAAACTTACGTCCTCGAAGGCGAGGGAGGGGATGAGGTTTGCCTGGCAGGGGCGGCAGTCATTTGCACTGCTGATAAGCGAATTCCAGAGTGAAATCATATTTCCCGTAATCAGCATTCCGCTGACCGGTCTTTCAATCTTGCCATTGCTGAAAAGAAAGCCATTGACCCCGTAGGAGAAATCCCCAGTGACGCTATTGCAATTGCCTCCCACAAAGCCTGTTACCAGAATCCCGTTTCCGCATTTTGCAAGCAGCTCCCCGCAACTTGCTGCAGAATTCTCCAAAGGCATCAGCCTTGCCCTGCTATAATCCGACACCGTTGGAGGGAGCCCCATTTTCCCGGCCGTGCAGGTGTTGAGAAAATACTTCATCACCCTACCCTCGCTGATAATTGTATCCCTCGGCGGGACACTCACCCCTTCACTGTCGAAAAGCCTGGAGCCGGATTCCCCTTTCCTCTGCGCATCATCAATGACAGTCAGATTTTCCCCGAAGCGCACTTGCCCAAGCGCCCCATCGAGAAAGGAACTGTGCTGCTGCAGGGAATAACCATTCAGGGCAGAGAGAATGGGGGAAAACAGCCTGCTTGAAATATCTCGGTGCGCAACGAGGGTATACCGTCCACTTTTTGCCGGTGAAGAGCCAATCATCGCCGCTGCCTTGCGAAGGGCATCTGCGCCTATCCACGAAGGGTCCAGGTCTGCCCTATGCGTGGCTGAATCCCATGAATATGCGCTGTATTTGTGCCCTTGGGGGTCTTCAATGCTTACTTCGGTGGCATAATCAAAGGAAGTCTCGCGCTGAAAGCAGTACAGCCCTGCAGAATCCATAATCAGGTTTTCGCTCAACGAGTCGCTGTACTCTCCTTCTTCAGAAATGATGCGGTAAGACTCAGTATCCCGTATTTTGCCGAAGATGGCGGCAGCAAGTGCCGTCTGTCTCTTTACGGAGGCCTCAATCTCTGTGTATGCGGGGTCCCGCAGTCCGAGTTCATCCCCGCTGACGGCGCTTTGGCAATATCGTGAGGAATCGGGCAGTTTCTTAAACGGGTCAGGACCAAGGAGTCTGGTCATCTGTACCGCATTCTTCACAAAGTTATCCAAGTCTTTTTCTTCTAAGCGATTGGTCGAAAAGACAGCATTGCGTCCATCTGCAAATACTGACAGGCTTAGACTCCGGTCTGCCGTATGATTTACGCTGTCTGTTTCCCCGTTCAGGGTATCGAAAATGTCACTTGAAACCCTGTTCAGATTCACCCTGCAGGCATCTGAACCGTATTTTAGGGCCCTGTCAAGGCAAAACTCGCAAATATTCCTGTCAGTCATGGTCTATTCGCCTCCAACGGTTAGATTTCTAATTAATACAGAAGGGATTCCGCAGCCTACCGGGACACTCTGCCCCTTTCCGCAGGTCCAGCCAAGCGGGGTTATGTCCAGATCAGATGCCACCGCCTCAATGTCCTGAAGGGCCTTAGGTCCGTTCCCGATGATGTTTACATCCTTAATCGGGGCAGTGAGACTTCCGTTTTCGATAAGAAAGCCGCTCTTGACATAGAAAGTGAAATCGCCTTGCCCGATTTTGACCTCCCCATTGGTAAAATCATCTACATAGATGCCGCTGCCGGCGAGTTTGATGAGATCTTCCACCGTCCCGTCATCTCCGCTTTCCATGTAGGTACAGCGCATTCGGGGTATGGGGCTGTAGCGGAAATTTTCCCGCCTCCCGTTACCTGTTGGTGCCACTCCGTAGTAAGCCGCGCTGATTCTGTCATGAAGGTAAGAGGTCAGTATCCCGTCCGTTACCATATATGTCTTCTGTGCGGGAACGAGCTCATCGTCGAAATTCAGAGCTCCCCGGTCGTAGGGCAGAGTCCCGTCATCGACAATGTTAATTCCTTTGCGACAGACCTGTTTTCCAAGTTTATCGCAGAAAACCGACTGCCCTTTGCGGTTAAAATCAGCCTCAAAGGCGTGGCCCATCGCTTCGTGCAGGAGAATCCCCGAAGCCCCAGCCCCCATCACCACGTTCATCGTCCCTCCCTTGGGCCGTCTGGCTTCGAACATGGCATCTACCCCAGTTGTGGCAAGGGTTGCGAGTTCGTCAATGAGTTCGTCCGAGAAAAACTCGGCCCCCTTCCGAAAGCTTCGCGAAACCCGCTTATTCTCAATCCTTTCGCCCTGCTTGTATATTACCGATACACTCAAAAGGCAAAGGGGGCGCAAATCGCTGCAAGACTCTCCCAAGGAATTGTACATGGCAAGAGAGGAGACCGTGCAGGTAAGGGCTGCGATGATTTTGTCTGCCCGGGAGTCCTTCCGGCGGATAAGCGTTTCGAGTAGCAGGAGTTTAGGGACGAAATCTCCGGCTTTGCTCTCTCTCCAATCAATTTGCATAGGGTAGCGGTTGCTGCTTGGCAAGTCTTTGAATCCTTTAGGGATAGAGATAATCGGCCTGTTGTCCCCAGCAATCATGGACGCTGAACGGGCAGCCGCAAGCAGGGAGGGCATATCCGTGCTCTCGCTATAGGCATATCCGGTCTTGTCTCCAGCCAGAACCCTGATGCCGCAGCCGCAGTCCTTGGTGTATACACAGGAAGATACCGCTGAGTCCCTGAGAATCAGGCTCGACACCGCGGTGTCTTCAAAATAGAGATCACTGTATTTCCCGCCCTGTGACAGCGCTTCGCTCAGCAGAGTCTGAATCTGCTCCTCCCGGATAGCAAATGTCTCTAATACATTGATATTTTGCTTCATCTATAATCTGTGTTCCCGTTTTATCCCCTTCGGCCACAATTGTGAAGGGCTCCTTTGAATTGTCTGCAAGTATCCATTTGTCGCTGAGTGGGGCGTAGGTCTCGAAGAAATACTTAAGCCCGACTCCGTACCGTCGCCTTACCACATCTTCGGGGATGTTGTGCCCGCCTGCAGCCACTCTGGCCTGGACCCGTTTTATAGCCAGTTCCGGAGAATTAAGCCAGAAGTAGAGTGTAGTCACCGAGTAGCCCAAATCCCGAGCCTGCCTGATAATATTAACCAAAGATCGCGTTGCGAGGGTGGTTTCGATACTGAAATCCGCTTTCCTGGAGAGCAGGTATCGTACTTTGAGCACCATATACCGGCTTGCTGAAACGGAGGCAGCCGAGGGGTCGAAAGGAGAGAGGCTCTTTGCAAACTCGTCCGAATTGACAAACTCCCTGCAATCCAGCATTTCGGGAAGCAGGGTATACGAGGCCGTTGTCTTGCCGGAACCGTTGCAGCCGGCGAGGATGTAGAGCTTAGGCATCGCTTTCCCCCTTGTTTACTCCGTATCCAAACAAGGCAAAATCTCCCTTGACAGGATCATCCGGCCAGATTGTACGGAATTGTGACGTGATTTCTTCCGCTGTCTTGAAATCCTTACTTTTCCTTTCAGTAAGTCCCAATTCACTTGCCTGCTGATAGACATGTACATCCAGGGGGATGATGAGTTCACTTGGCGATGTCCTGCTCCAAAGCCCCAGATCCACCTTGCCGTCGCGCCTTACCAGCCACCTTCGCATCATATGCAGTTTCTTATCTGCTGCATTCGGGTCGGGCCTGCTGCCAAGAATCCGGCTCCGGATTTGGGCTATGCTCAACTCTTCAAGAGAGGAGTTGTGAAGGTAGAATTCCTTGAGCCTTGTGCAGATGGCAGCAATTTCGCTCCATTTAATGGTGCGGTGCAGGCTTCTGTCGTCGTCTCGGAAAGCTCCAGCCATAATGTAGGCGTAGGGGGCCCACTGCATTTCATCGAAGAGCCTGGTGCAGTCTCTCACAATCATGGCTCTCCGGCCCCAGGCCAAATGGGCTGAGAGCAGAGCCGCGACTTCAATATCCTGCAAAGAGGCCCCCCGCCTCACGAATTCGCGTGTGAAGGCAATGGGGTCCTCTTCGAAATAGACTGGGTCGTTGTATTTTTCGGCCCAGCTGATTAACTTTTCCTTTACTTCTTCTCGCATTCGGGAATGTCACCCAGGACATCCTTAAGGAAATCCCAGACTTTCTGAACAGAAGGAATGTAGGCCCGCTCATCGGGGGAGTGGGGACTTAACAGAGTAGGTCCACAGGACACCATGTCCCAATGCGGGTAGGCACCGGAGAGAATTCCGCACTCCAATCCGGCATGTATGGCCATGACCTTGGGCTCCACTCCGAAGCGTTTCCTGTAGACTTTTTCCATGATGTGCAGAATCTCGGAATCGGGATTGGGTTTCCAGCCCGAGTAGGCCCCATCGAATGCAGTCTTCGCTCCGGCAAGGGCAAAGCCTGCTTCCATCTTGTCAGCAAGTGCCATCTTGGCAGTATCTACCGAACTGCGCAGCAGGCTCTTTACAAACCACTTGCCTCCCTTGACGCTGACCATGGCCATATTGGTGGAGGTCTCGCAGAGATTCTTCACCGCTGCACTCATCCTTTCAACTCCGTCAGGGCAGGCGAGTATGGCTTCGATAATGCGTTTGCTGTCGGCTACACTTGCAGCCACTGCAACGGGCCTGTTCTCATGCTCAACCTTGAGCTCGATGCCGGGGAGATTCACTACTTTCTTCACAGTCTTCTCCGCCTCGACGGGTTCGAAAACTATCTCCATAGCAGGGTCTGTTTCAGTATACTCGCTCTTGATGGTCTCCGCGCTCTTTGCAATGGAGCCGGCAATGGCTTTTTCGTCCTTGACGAGAATAGTGCCGAAACATTCGCGCGGGATGGCGTTGCGAAGGGTGCCGCCTTCAAGCTCAGCTATCCTCAATTCTCCGACTTTGAGCGCTTCGTAGAGTATGCGGGCGGCAATTTTGTTGGCATTGGCTCTGTAGAGCACGATGTCCATACCGGAATGTCCTCCCTGGCAGCCTTTGACGGCAAAGCGGTATGGCTTCCAGCCCCCATCGAGGACTGGCAGCTCCACGTAAGTCCCGTCTGCTGACGCATCTACTCCGCCGGCGCAGCCGACATACAGCTCACCCTCCGTCTCCGAATCGACATTGATGAGGATGTCTCCTTTGAGAACCCCGCTCTTAAGCAGGGCAGCTCCGGTCATTCCCGTTTCCTCATCGTAGGTGATAAGGATTTCCAGCGGTCCGTGTTTGACACTCTTATCCTCTGCAATTGAGAGGGCGAGTGCCACACCGAGGCCATCGTCTGCCCCGAGGGTAGTCCCGCAGGCTTTCACCCAGTTGCCTTCAATCCTGGTCTCAATGGGGTCGGTGAGGAAGTCGTGCTGCACATCAGCGTTTTTCTGGGGCACCATATCCATATGGCCCTGGAGGATGACTCCCTTGCGGTTTTCGTAGCCGGGGGTGGCCGGCACGCGCATGATGACATTACCTGTCTCATCGGCAAATGCCTCTATATCACGTTCTTTGGCCCAGTCAAGCAGGTAGGCGCGAATCTTCTCCTCGTGCTTCGACGGACGGGGGATACGGGTGATTCCGTAAAAATTATTCCAAACGATGGAAGGTTTGAGATCTTTAATTGTCATTGTGTCAGTTATTATAGAAATAGTATTCTGATGTAATTCCGAGCTGGGAAATGGGCATGCGGGTGCGCAGAATCTCGTTGCTGCCTTCGCTCATCGAAATGGTGCAGATTGCGGGTATGCGGTAGACGAGCTTTTGGACCTTTTTGCCTTTCTTCCCCTGATTGGGGTTCTGCTCTGCCCCGTTACCTGATACTTCCGGCTTCTCAGCACTGATTCTGATCTTGTAATCGGCTGACCCCTTGCCGGATGCCGGCACGAGGCCTTTGCCTTCAACGTATTCGAGCACGGGGTAAATCCCCTCGTCTGTAGGGACGAGCTGGAAACTCAGGCTTTGGCTTACGGTGCGCTTTGTCCCTTTGAACTGGATGAGAAGTTCCTCTTCGAGCCTGTTGAACTCCCTGACGGCATCCCCGAGGGCCTCACCGGTATAGGAGGCATCGGTATTGCCGATGAGGATGTTGTATTTCTGCTCGCGGTAGGTCCTGATCTGTTCCGCTGCCTTCCTGGCTTCCGCCTGAAGGGTCTTGCCATTGCCTTTCTGACCGCTTACCTCCATGTCTCCGCTCACATTGTAGGATGAGCGTGCGGAATAGGGCGAAATCTTGGTGATGAAGCCGTTGTCCATCAGGGTGCTGAAGGCGACCCTTCCTTCGCCGGAGACATCGGCCCAGTTGACTGCACTCCTGTCGTTCTCGGTGCTGGGGTAGATGCTGAGGTTGCGGATATGGGTTTTGACTGAATTCTTCTGCTCCACATCAATTCCGAGCAGGTCTTTAGCCCAGGGGGCGTACTTGCCGGCTTCGAAGATTTCGTGTTCGCAGTCTACATCCACATTGACTACCGTAAGAGGCAGCGAGTAGGCTTCGAAATCCTGAGCGGCTATCGGCAGGCTGATTAGAGCCGCTGCCGCAGTTAAAAAGATGAATCTGAGAGTTTTCATTTCGTGTCTTCCGTATCATGCCATCTTCTGTGCGACCAGAGGTAATTGCCCGGGTCGGCATAGATATCACTTTCTATGAGTTTATAGTATGCGTCCATTATCTCCTGCACCCCCATCGTCGAGGCATCATCGGTAATGGTTTTGAGCTCGTAACTGTATTTGCGTCCGCCTTCGCGCCTTCGCATTGAAAGGTATGAAACCCCGAAATGCATCTTGCGGGCAATCGTGGCGGCAGCATCCATCGTGCGGGTCTTGCGGTGCATGAAATTCACTATGGTCCAGGACTTTGCATTGCGATAAGGCCACTGGTCGGTGCCGAAGATATAGAAGCGGTTGTCCTGCTTGTGGGCAATAATGTGCCGCAGGAAATTGGCGGATTCGATGTAGTAGGAGTGGTCCGCGGTGCCAAGCGGGTGGAGTCTGTTCTCCTCCATAATCTCGTTCCAGACGGGGTCCTTGAGCTTCTTGTAGACCACAATGCCGGTGCGTTCGTCCATAAAGACATCGTCCGTCCTGTAGTTGTAGAAAGGGAAGCCTCCAAGGATTTCCCAGTTCCCGCAGTGGGCATAGAGCACCACTGTACCATTGGGCGCTGCGCTTTGCAGGCGCTTGAATTCCTCCGGATTGACCAGCTCCGCAATGTGTGAATTGCGAACCCTCTTCCCGCTGCTGCCTCCAAACCAGATGGCTTCGCAGATTATCTGTCCGAAATGGAGGTAGAAGTCCCTGTAAATCTTTCTCTGCCCCTTGCGGCCCTTCTCTGGGAAGGCGTGCACGATATTGTCCCACACCACTTTGGTCCGGTAACGGGCAATGCATCTCGTCACGAAACCCACTATGTGGGCATTGAAATAGTGAACACTGAGGGGCAGTGCCGAGAACAGCCGCAAAAAGACTTTGATTAAGGTTTTCCGCATCCCCACAAAGATAGCAAAATCCGAGCCTTTAGCAATGCCTTATTCAGTCAAAAACCCGCCAAGTTGTAACCATATGGATTAGGATATGTCTGTTCCCTATTCGGTTAAGGGTAGTTAAGCCGCTGAAATACAGTAATATAGCTGCCGCAGCTTATCCAAGGTGTGCAGAAATACGGGAAGGAGGGGGGACTTGTGTCAATCCTTATTGGAAAGAATCCCCCAAAAATATAGCCGGCTGTTTTGTGGGAATGCCTTAAAACTCCAGCTTCTTCAGCCGTTTGCGGTCATAAAGTTTCTTGGACCTGTGCTTCATAGGCCTTAGCGAGACAAGTTTCCCATGCGCGGCAAGTTCCTCGAGTCTTGCTGCCCTTCGATTAGCCTTGATATAATCCGTCTCCGTAATCCGAAGGCTCTTAATTTTTTTCCTTTGTCTTGACATGATTAACGTCCAATACAAAAGATGCAAAACTGATTCCAAGGCTTAGCGGAAGTAAATTTTTGACCTATAGGTCCGATTTTCTCGAGAAGGGCTTTTGAAAGTGGACTCAAGATTTGAAAAACATTGAATAACAGGCAGAATTATCTTTGGATTCCTTTTGAATTTCGTGGCCGGAGTTAAGGAAAAATGGGTGCTGAATCGCTCCCGTCTTCCTGCAATGTCGGATTGTCAGCTATATCTGCATCGCTCCCGTCTCAATTAAGCTCGGACAAGAGCATCTATTGGCCTAATATTGAGTGTGCTGTGGGAATCAGGACTGCGGCAAGGGCAGCGACCTGTGCGCTATAGTCTTTGAGAGAATGAGTCAGGGCGTGCATTACCTTGCGCAGGATGTAGTCGATTCTTGCGTGTGAGACCCCAAGCGCCTGCGAAATCTCAGCATAGGACTTGTTCTCAAACTTTTTCATGATAAAGATATCCGAGGCCTCCTCCGGCATCCTGGACAGGGTGTCCAGAAGTATCTCCATGACTTCCTTTTCATAGACGGGGGTGATTGTGGCGCTCTCGATGGCATGGGAGTAGAGTTCTTCGAAGTCGCGATCCCGTTTGGACATCTGCCTGTGCACCGAATCTCGGATAGCCGTATCCCTTCTGTAGCGCAGGCAGTTGTTCCTGATGGTCTGGAGCAGGTAGGCCTGAAGGTTCTCCACGCTGTCGCGTTTGAGCCATACGGACATAACTGAATCGCTCACGATATCTTCAGCAATTGCTTCATCGTGGACCATTCCTCGAGCATAGGCGAGGTATGTGCGGTGATGTTTCTGAAAGAGAAACTCTATCACCTCGGTACTTCTGTCTTTCATATACCCAAGTTTTGCAAATAATAGTCTGTCTTTCAAGTCCCCAAGTTTTGCAAATAATCATCGCTGCCTAGGGATATGCGCGTGTTTGCAAAACTTTCCTCACGCACAATCTTTTTCTACAATGTTGCCCCTCACCTAAATCCTCTCCCTCAGGGAGAGGACTTGCTATCGACCATACGGTCTCAAAGTCCCCAAGTTTTGCAAATAATCATCGCTGCTTAGGGATATGCGCGTGTTTGCAAACACGATTGTTCTGCAAAAATAGAAAAATGTTTACGAATTTTTGCAACACGTGTATCTTATTAATGTAATCCAAATTGAATTTGGCCAAAAAGCACTAAAACTGATACAAGATTAAGAATGGATAATGATTTGTTATACAGATTCTTCCGCGACGAAGTGTCAAACGATGAGGCTGACAGGGTAAAGGATTGGGCTCTGTCTTCGCAGCGCTGTGCCAATGAGTTTGAAAAGTCATTCTCGCACTACAGTTCATTCACCCTTGCCATGCTCGAATTGGAGGAGAATCCGCGTCTCTATCTTTCCATAAGAAAGGCACAACGGAAGAGGAAGCATCGTTTTGTCTACGGTTCCATAGCCTTCGCCGCTGCCTCCATGGCCCTCGTTTTAGCGCTTGTGCTTCCCACTCGCTCTCATACAGTAGAATATCTTACTGCAAGCACCGGAGCAGGCGAAAGGGTGACCCTTACCCTCGGGGATTCGACTGTCGTTACTCTCAATTCGGGCACTACGCTTCGCTATCCCGCAGGCTTCTCCAAGAAGGAGCGGAGGGTAAGTCTTGAAGGCGAAGCTTTGTTTGAAGTTTCAAAAAACGCCGACAGACCTTTCGTGGTGGAGACTTTTGCATACGATGTCAAGGTGCTCGGAACACGGTTTAACCTGCTTGCCGAAGAGAAAGAGCGGCGCTTCAGCACCTCCCTTCTCGAAGGCTCGGTGGCCCTGCTCGAAAAGGAAAGTGGAGAAGAAAAGCTTCGAATGGTTCCCGGAGAGAGAGCCTTTGCGGATACTCCCAGCGGCTCCTTACTCTGTGACACTCCGTCCGACATCACTCAAAGCATACTCTGGACAAAGGGAATACTGTCACTTGGCGGACTTTCCTTTGAGGAAGCCATCCGTGCACTGGAAAAAGCTTTCGGGACAGAGATTATTGTGGATTGCACCACCATGCCCTCCAACCGCAGCCCCCGAATGAAAGTATACACTGCTGAAGGCCTTGCCGTAGCATTGGAAGTGCTTTCGCACGGAGCTGATTTCTCCTGGACTTATAATTCATCCGATAACACTTATCGTATTTATGACAAGCATAATCAGTAAGATTTGCAGACGGTTTCTGCCGGTTCTCCTACTGGTAACAATAACTTTGGGGGCAAGGGCCCAGACCCGCCTTAGCCTTTCGCTTAAGGATGTGACTCTGGAAGTCGCCCTTGATGCAATCGAACGCAGCAGCCCCTATCTTGTTACGGTCGCAAGTGAGGAGGTCAACCTGAACAGCATAGTCAGTATTGAAACAGAGAATGCAGGCATAACGGAAACTCTGGATTCGCTTCTTGCAGGACTTCCCGTCCAATACAGGATTACGGGACGGAATATCATGCTTTCAGCAAGCAAGGCAAAAGCCACTCCCCTGACAATTGGCGGAAAGCTGGTTGACGCTTTAGGGCAGCCTGTCATTGGGGCGGGGATAAGTGTCAAAGGGACTGCGCTTGGGACCATAAGCGACCTTGATGGAGAGTTTTCCCTGGAAATTCCCGATGCCTCGGATGAGATGGTACTCGAGTTCAGCGCCCTAGGCTACACTCCAATCACAATGGCTCTCGGTACACGGACCCTCTTTAATCTCACCATGGAAGAAGAGACTATCAGTCTCGAAGGGACGGTCGTAACCGCCCTCGGAATCCGTCGTGCCCAGAAGGCTCTCAGCTACAATGTCCAGGAAGTCAAGTCCGATGCCCTGACGGCAGTCAAGGATGCCAACTTCGTGAATTCGCTGAGCGGTAAGGTAGCCGGACTTGTAATCAACTCTTCTTCCTCCGGTGTCGGTGGCGCGTCCAAGGTTGTGATGCGCGGTATGAAGTCCATTACCCAGTCTTCCAACGCCTTGTATGTGATAGATGGGGTGCCGATGTACACCAGGGCTCGCGATGCCTCGACCGAATTCGGCTCACAGGGCTCAACTGATCCCATTGCAGACATTAACCCCGAAGACATAGAGAGTATCTCGGTGCTTTCCGGTGCTGCTGCAGCCGCCTTGTACGGCTCTGATGCGGCAAATGGAGCCATTGTTGTAACCACCCGGAAGGGGCAGGAGGGAAGTGCCAGAGTTAATTTCACTTCTTCAGTCGAGCTGATGTCCCCGCTTGTGCTTCCGCGCTTTCAAAACCGTTACGGCACTGGGGACCTCAATTCTTCCGTGGGCTCCGATGTGAAGAGTTGGGGAACGGCTCTGAACGAGGCGAACAATCCGAACTACGACCCTGCCAAAGACTATTTTTGCACTGGCCTCAATCACAGTGAGAGCATTTCACTTTCTACGGGAACGCATAAGAATCAGACCTATCTCTCCCTCTCGTCCTTGGATTCCAAAGGGATAGTGCCCAATAACGCCTATCGTCGCTACAATCTCAGCTTTCGCAACAGTACCTCCTTTCTAGGCGACAGTATGCACCTCGATACCGGTGTGAGCTATGTGCATCAGTATGACCGGAATATGATTAATCAGGGGACTTACAACAATCCTCTTGTCGGAGCTTGGCTCTTTCCTCGGGGGAATGATTGGGAGGCTGTGCGCATGTACGAGAGATATGATGTGTCCCGTCGTCTCTATACCCAGTATTGGCCGATAGGGGATGCAGGGATGACGATGCAGAATCCGTATTGGATTAACTACCGCAATGTCCGCGAGAACAGCAAGGACCGCTTCATGCTCAATGCCTCGCTCTCATGGAAGGTTTTCGCTTGGCTGAACCTTTCGGCGAGGGCCAACATGGACCGCTCCATGACCGATTATTCGGAAAAATTCTACGCCTCCACCTTTACCCAGCTCACCGAACTCTCCTCCAACGGACTTTACGGCATCACGCGCTACAACGATGTCCAGCATTATGTCGATGCCATGGCTAATATCGATAAGCGCTTTGGGGAGCACTGGTCCCTGACGGCAAACCTCGGAGCTTCCCTCCTCGATATGTCCCACGATGACATTCTCAACCGCGGACCGATTGCAGACGGACAGATAACGGATGAGAAGCCCGGTCTTGCCAATGTATTCAACATACAGAACCTCAGCAATTCTGCCAAGACGACAAGGCTTCAGGAGGGCTGGAGGGAGCAGACCCAATCGGTATTCGCATCGACTGAACTCGGCTATAAGGGGGCTTATTACCTGACTCTGACGGCCCGTAACGACTGGCCTTCGCAGCTTGCCGGTCCGCACTCGCATCGCTCGTCCTTCTTCTATCCTTCGGCCGGACTTTCCGTACTTCTTTCGGAGATTATATCCATGCCGTCATGGATAGAGTACCTCAAGATTCGCGGCTCGTACGCCTCGGTCGGAACCGCCTTTGAGCGCTACATTGCCAACCCTATGTATTCGTGGAATTCGAGTACGCTCAGCTGGAACACCAAGACGCAATACCCGGTCTACGACCTCAAGCCCGAGCTCACCAATTCCTATGAGGCGGGACTTACGATTCGCGCCTTCAGGATGTTTAGCTTCGATCTGGCTTATTACCACACCAACACCCTTAACCAGACCTTCAATCCTCAGATTTCCACCGGTTCGGGCTCATCGGATATCTATATTCAGTCCGGAAATGTGCTCAACCAGGGAGTGGAGCTTTCGCTCGGTTTCTCTCATGAAATGGGCAAAGCCGCTCTGTCCTCCGATTTCACCTTCTCCGCCAACCGCAACCGTATCGTTTCCCTTGCGGACAATGTGCTCAATGCTGCGACTGGGGAGTACTTCAGCGTGGATATGCTGGACATGAAAGGGCTTGGGCTGGCACATTTTATACTCAAGGAAGGCGGGACTCTCGGAGATTTGTATTCGCTCGCGGATTACAGCTACGACTCTGAAGACATGATAGTAATCAACGAAGACGGAACCCTCACCACCCGCACGATTACCGATCCTTCGGAGTATGTCTTCCTCGGCTCCGTCCTTCCATCTGCCAATCTCTCATGGCGAGGAGGCATTCGCTACGGACAGCTGAGCCTTTCCGCCCTTGTAACAGCCCGCCTCGGAGGCATAGTCTACTCGAGTACCCAGGCTGTGCTGGACTACTACGGAGTGTCGGAGGCCTCCGCACAGGCGAGGGACAATGGCGGTATAACGGTCAACGGGACAGACCTTGTGGATGCAAATAAATGGTACAGCAGTGTCGGAGGTACCCGTCCCCTCCCTCAGGAGTACACTTATTCGGCTACGAATCTGCGGCTGCAGGAAGTCTCCCTCGCTTACACCATCCCCCGTGATAAGCTTTGGAACCTTTGTGATATGACCCTTTCGCTCAGTGGGAAGAACCTTCTGATGATTTTCAACAAAGCCCCTTTCGACCCTGAATCGGTGGCTACCACCGGTAACTATTACCAGGGGATAGACCACTTTATGATGCCTTCCCTCAGAAGCGCCTCTCTCAACTTAAGACTCGTATTCTGATATGAAACACATAGCCTTGACAGCATCTGCACTCTTATTGGCTTCCTGCACTGCCAACTATTTGCAGATCAACACCAATCCCTACGAAGTGAGCCGGGAGCAGACTCTTACCGACGGGTACGCAATCGGCTCGGCTATCGCCGCAATCTGCGCCACGGTCGTCTCTACGGATGTCAACACCGCCCAGTTTACGGACTGCCTGCTCGGCGGACCTCTCGGGGGCTATTACTCCACCACAGGGGCTTTCGAAAGGACAATTGACAACTACAACGCCTCTGACGATTGGACTCGGGTCTTTATGGCAAGCGACAGGATAATCCCCACCCTGTACTCCAATCTGCAGGAGCTTCGCGATATTACGGATGACCCGATTGCGAACGGCATTGCAAGCATAGTCAAGATTCTTGCAATGCTCCGCGTTACGGACACTTACGGGCCGATTCCCTATACTCAGATAGGCTCTGAAGGCAAAATCAGCGTGCCCTATGATTCTCAGAAGGCCGTATATGAGGCGATGTTTGACGAGCTCGATTCCGTGATAGCTGCCTTGAGTGAAAACTCTGCCTTAAGCATCTCTTCCAATGCTGATCCGGTATACGATGGAAGTGCGCTTAAGTGGTGCAGGTTCGCCAATTCGCTTAAGCTCAGGATGGCCCTGCGTATCGTCTATGCCGAGCCGGAGCTGGCCCGCAAATACGCCGAGGAAGCGGCATCAGGGCCTCTGATAGAGAGTAACGCAGACAATGCCGCTCTACGAAGCGTAGCATTCGGGGACAAAGGCAATCCCCTTTATACTGCCATTAAGTACAATCAGCCCTCCGGCTGTACCACCGGCGGCGACACCCATGCCGCAGCAGATATTATCTGCTATATGAACGGCTACAGTGACCCTCGCCGAAGTGTCTATTTTATCCCTTCCGAATTTGAAGGAATCACTTATGCCGGTATCAGGGTGCATGTCGAAAAACCTGCCCTCGGGACTATCGGGCGCAAGTATTCAGGAGTCAACATCTCTCCTTCCGATCCTATTGTGTGGCTGAATGCTGCAGAAGTGGCCTTCCTGAAGGCCGAAGCAGCTGCCGTGTTCGGCTTCGATATGGGTGGAAAGGCAGAAGATTTCTATAACGAGGGTATCCGGCTCTCCTTCGAGCAGCACGCAGTATCCGGTTATGAGGCCTATATCCTCGACGGGACAAGCCGTCCGGCTTCTTATGTGGATCCTGCAGGGCTCAATACCTATGCCGGGATTCTATCGGACATCACGGTTAAGTGGGACGAGACTGCGCCTGCAAAACGTAAGCAGGAGAGGATTATCACCCAGAAATGGATTGCTAATTTCAATAACGGCTGCGAGGCCTGGGCCGATTGGCGAAGGACCGGATTCCCCGCGCTGCTGCCTTCTACAGATGCAGGGAACAAGAGCGGGGGAGAAGTGGACAACAGTTTCGGAGCCAGGCGGATGCGCTATCCCCTAGCCGAGTATATCAATAATTCCGCGAATGTAAGCAAAGCCGTATCTGACTGTCTCGGTGGAGAAGACAGGATGAGTACGAGACTTTGGTGGGATTGCAATGAAAGTCTGTAAAAACATGAAACCAAATATACTTTCCCTTTCCCTGTTGGGACTGCTTGCAGGCTGTACGCAGTGGACTGCGCCCGAAAATATCTCTTATCGTAGAATTCCCTCGGAGAAGTCCTATGCCCTGATTAGAGAATATAAGCAGAGTGAACACAATATAATGATGCTGACCCTCTCGACAGACGGCCTTGCACCCTCGTCCCGGAATGCTCACCTTACTTCCCTTCCGGACAGTGCGGATTATATCTGCGTCAGGATGCTTTCCGATACGATTCATAGTGTGATTGCAGCCGAGATTCCTGAAGTGTTCGAGCAGAGAGGGACCCGCACGCTACTGCATGTCGATTACTCTCAGATCAGAGAGGAGTGGACTGCCCTTACAGACGAAGGGACGGCGGAGGACGAAAGCGATTTTTTTGCGCGTCAGACCTCTCTTCGCCTAAGCCGCAGCCTGCAATACGGCTTTACCGGTGTGATTGTCTCCTATCAGGGCAAAAGCAGCGAAGTGACTGCTCAGACTGCCTTTATGGAAGAGGTTAAGAAGTTCCATTCGCAGAACCCCCAGATGGAAATGGTTTTTCGCGGGGCGGCACGCAATGTCATTGATGCGGAGTTCCTCGGCGAATTTGCCTATACGGTTATCATCTCGGGCGATTCGAGACAGCTCTCCCTCCTTCCGGGGCGCATACTCGGGAGCGATGTGGACAAGAGCCGTGTCGTAATCGAAGTGAGTGTACCTTCGAGCGAAACCCCTGTTCAGGAGGGTATGTCTCCTCAGGAAGCGGCTATGTGGCTTCTTGGCGAGAAGAATAATCGCAGCTTTACTCCCCGTGGGCTTTGCGTGGGCAATGCAGAGGATAATTACTATGCTGAAGGAGGCGATTACGCCGATATCCGCAGCGCCATAAGTATAATGAATTCGGAATATTCTGAAAATGAATAAATTGTTGTTATTGTGTCCGGTCACCCTGTCGGTCCTGTTCTTTGTGTCTTGCTCGCAGGACGGGGGTGACTTTGAAAACAAACTCTTCATTGATGAGTCCTCGCTTGTCCGGGAGGTGAGAGTGGCTGTGGACGAGGGTGTGGACGAACTCGTGAGAAGTTTTTCCCTCGGACTCGCCGGACCCTTGACGGAAGACCTCGCAGTGACTTTCAGGAGGGATGACTCCCTGCTCGAAAGCTACAGGCAGGCGAATTACGACCCTGACGCACGGCTACTCCCCTATGAGTGCTGCGATGTGTCAGCTCTCACCGCTTCCATCCATGCCGGAGCAGTGTCCAGCGCAGATGTTGCTGTGCAGTTCAGGGGCTTGAAGTCGCTTGACTACAGCACTTCGTATGTCCTTCCGCTCAGCATTGAGACTGCAGAGGTTCCCGTGCTTGCAAGGTCGAAGACCATTTACTTCGTGGTAAAGGAGGCTTCCCTTGTAAATGTGGCGGCGGACCTCAAGGGCAACAGGACCTGGCCTGTCTGGGACGGCTGGGAGAAGGTTGCGAACCTGTCTCAATTCACTATGGAGGCTCTTATCAACTGTCATGGCTTCAATAATGAGAGCAGCATACTCACCGTCATGGGAATCGAGGATCATTTCCTGATTAGAATCGGCGATGTGACCATTCCCAGGAATCAGATTCAGATAGCCTTGGCCTGCATTGACATGGAAGGGGGCTCGGTGAACCGCTCGGATGTCACTGATGCTTCGCTCCAGCTCAAGACCGACCGCTGGTACCACCTTGCCGTGAGCTTCAATGAGGGCTATGTCAAGGTCTACCTCGATGGAAAGCTTCGCGTAGAGGCGGATCGCACCATCATCGGAAACCGGCCCAATGCCGAGACAGGTACCACGGAGCCGATTTACTTTAAGTCCGTGGATTTCAGTGCAGCGCATTCCGATGAGATGGACGGCAAGCCCCGCTGTTTCTGGGTCGGCTATTCCTACGATGAAGGACGGGATTTCGATGGGATGATTTCCGAAGTCAGGCTTTGGAACAGGGTGCTCGAATCAGAGGAAATCAATTCGGCCAACCATTTCTATAAGTTATATACTGCTCAAATCGACGACTCGCTCCTCGCCTATTGGAAATTCGATGAGGGAGAGGGGAGTTCGGTCAGGGATTACTCCGTATATGGGAAGGATCTCAATGCCGATCATCAGCTCACCTGGTATAATGTCAGTTTGCCATAGCGTTTCGGTTCCCCGCAAAACTATAGTAAAGTAATACAGAATATAATCCATTATTAATACACAGCATTATGAAATTCAAACTATTACACTGCGGTGTCGCGGCTGTTTTGCTCGCCGCCCTTGCCGCAACATCATGTAACAGCGAAAAACCCGAAGAGCAGACGCCGGATACGCTCAGCGTCACTCCTGCGGATGATATCAGTTTTGAGGCCAAGGATGCTCAGTCCGTCACACTGACCATTGAAACCTCGGCCGATGCCTGGTCGTTCACTGCTCCCGAATGGGTTGATGGCAGTGCCGAGGGCGATAAGCTTGTGCTGAAGGCGCAGGATAATGCGGGCAATTCCCGTGTCGGAAGGCTTACGGTCACTGCCGGTAAAGCCAAAAGCATCAATATCAGCGTGATGCAGGCCGCTTTCAAAGAGGAGCAGGGAGATGATCCGGTCGTGGAGAAGGTCGCAGCTACTCTTGTGAAGGAGTCAGAGGAGACTGTGTTCCGTCTTAAGGATGAGCCGGTGACGGTCAGTCTGCATGTAAGTCTTGAAAAGGCTGCTGCAGCTGATGTTGTAGTGTCTCTTTCCCTTGACCCCGACTATGTAAGCGAGTACAGCTTTACAACCGGTGACAGCTACGCAGCCGTTCCCTCTGAAGCGGTAGGATTCTCTGCAGAGAAACTGACAATCCCTGCCGGAGAGACCAAGTCAGAAAGTGTCACTCTCACCATCACCGCCACTTCTCTTGGCTTTGGCGAGGGCTATCTCGTACCCGTGCTTGCCTCTGTGGAGGAAGGCGATGCGGTCTTTGCGGTCGATGCAAAGAGGATAAATCTGGTGGCAACCCGTGTCAGATCTTCCCGTGTAACCAGGCAGGTAGTGTATCTTGAGGTAAATTCCACCAATCCTCTCAACCTTCTCGAGTACAAGCTTGCGGACGGAACTCCTTTCTTTGATGCCGTGGTAATCTTTGCGGCGAATATCAATTACAAGGCGGCTGATGATGTAGTGTACCTGCACAACAACGCCAACGTCTCGGCTCTTCTTGAACAGACGGAGGTTTACCTCCAGCCCCTGCGTAAGGCTGGCATCAAGGTCTATCTCGGGCTTCTTGGAAACCACGATGAATCGGGATTGGCCCAGCTTTCCGACTGGGGTGCAAAGGAATTTGCCAGGGAAGTTGCACAAGCCTGCCGTACCTATAAGCTCGATGGGGTCAATCTCGATGACGAGTATTCCAAGACTCCGACGCTTCCCAACAAATGGTTTACAACTCCTTCTGCTGAAGCCGGTGCGAGACTCTGCTATGAGCTTAAGCAGGCCCTTAAGGAGGAATGCTATTGGGAGACCGATGTTTCAATCTTTGAGTATGGGAATCTGCGTCAACTTCCCGAATTGACAATTGATGGGGTGAAACACACACAGAGTGAGTTCATTGACTGGAAGTGCGCCAACTATGGTGCCAACTCCCAGGTTTACGGAGATTTGACCGTGGCCAATTGTGCGGGATATTCTATGGAGCTCAATTTGAAACGACATTATTTTACAGAGGCTCGTGCGAAAACGGTTAAGGAAAATAATTATGGCTGGCTTATGTGGTTTGCCTTCGATCCTTCGGGCACCGGTGGTATTACGAATAATCTGACCTACTCGATGGAATGCTTCAATACTGCCGCCAAGGTTCTCTATAATCAGGAACTTGCGCAGCCCAAAAACACATACAGTAAACTTGGTGAAGGTCAGTTCGATCCCACTCCCCATCCCATCAACGGATAGAATATTTTTCCGATAGGACACAAAAACTGATAACAGATGAAAAAGATTTTATTATATGCTTCTCTATCGGCTCTTCTCGCACTTTGTGCCTGCGAGGAGCAGCCCAAACCTACTCCCTCCCCCGTGGTCGTCGAGGAAGTAAAACTGTCTCCTTCCACACTGAACTTCACCATTGAGGGCGGAACAGCCGATGTGATGGTTTCCTGCACCGGAGCCTGGACTCTGTCAGGCGAATACGACTGGGTTAGAGCGTCAGCATTGTCTGGAGTTGATGGGGATATAGTGAGTTTCTCGGCAGATCCCAACGAAGGCACGGAGAGCAGGCAGGCCCGCTTTACTTTCAGCGTAAGTGAGAGCGTCAGTGCCGAACTGGTGGTGAGTGAGGAAGGGGTCGTTATTCCCGAAAGGACTTTCACTCTCCTTTCTGAGCCAAGTCTTAATCTTGGCTATGAGAAGGGCCGGATAGAAGTCAGGTTGCAGGCGAGCGACAATACCTACCGCGAGTTCAAGTACTCTATAGATGAAAGTGCCGCTTCTTGGCTCAGCTACGATGTTACGCTTGTGGGGGAGAATGACAATGAGGGGAAGATGTATTTCTCTTACTCTGCCCTCGATGGTCTGGATGACCGCTTGGGAGGCATTACTTTCTCGGTGGATGGAGTGGATCAGCCTGTAAGAGTTGAACTTACCCAATATGCCAGGCATGTCCTCTATCTCAATCAGAATTTCTACAGTCTTGCTACTGCAGGAGAGACCATTACTATCCCCGTGCATGCCAATGTGGAGTTCGAGGTCTCCGTGCAGGAAGGCGATGGCTGGCTTACCAGGGGGCAGGCCGGTGAGAATGGGATTCCTTTCACTGCAACTGCCTTGGAAAGCGGCAAGCGCCAGGCTACTGTGACCTTCACCCAGACGGATGCAGCTGATGGGGAGACCCCCCTCAGCACTACTGCGACCCTTACCCAGCAGGCCGTTGTAATCGAATGGGCCGCCAACATGAAGGGCAACCGTCTCTATCCCAAGTGGACGGGGAGTGGACTCGCTACGAACATGACTGAATTTACGCTTGAGACCATGCTGTATGTCAATAACTTCAAGACCAATAGTGGTGACATATCGACTGTCATGGGCGTTGAGGGTGAGTTTCTGCTTCGTTTTGGGGATGTAGGGGTTCCTGCCAATCACCTTCAGGTGGCCTGCAAAAATAGTATAAAGTTTGAAATCCCCTTTGATTTTCAGACTAATACATGGTATCATCTTGCAGTTAGCTTTGGAGAAGATACTCTCAAAGTTTATGTTGACGGGGATTTGAAACTCGAGAATGCAGTAAAGTCAGAAGGCGGATATACGCAAAAGTATACTCTTTGTACCGATTGGCAGCAGTGTTGTATGTTTTGGAGCTTAGGTCGAGATAAAGCAGCCTTTATGGCCGGCTATTCCTATACGCCGGGACGCGACCTCGATGGCAGGCTCACCGAAATCCGCTTCTGGAGCAAGTGCCTGAGCAAGGAGACCATCAATTCGGCCGGACATTTCTACTCGGTTGATGCTCCTCAGGATGGCTTGATGGCCTACTGGAAGTTTAACGCAGGCTCGGGTGGCGAGATTGCCGATCTTTCGGGTAACGGCTACACCCTCTACGGCGAAGTCGGAACCACAACCTCCAAGCCCTCCGACACCTGCTCCATCGACTGGGTAAGCGTATCCCTTCCCGACAAATAATCCCTCGCTGCATCATCTTCCCCGAAGACTATTCGGGGAAGATGATGCTTTATAGAAATGATAGTATGAGAGCTGCATTTTTAGTCGTTATGTCTGTATGTATGTCTTGTTGCCGTGATGTGGAATCTATTGACAAAGGCGCTTCATATGATATTATTGGAAGTATTGATTTTTATGCCGAACTGGCTTACTTAAATGCTTTCAATACAAAAGCGGCTGAACTGTCTGATCAGGAAATAATAGAATTGATTCAACCTTTATTCGCACCTGCAACTGAATATCTTGAGCTTAACAAGTATGATTATTCTTCCGATTTTGAAGTAGGGGATCCGAGGATTATTTTAACTGCTTTGGGACTTCTTGAGTTAGACTTGTATTTAAGTTCACAGACCAAAGCTCCAGGTTTTTTTGATGTGGTTAGCTGTATTTTTATAGGTGAATCTTTAAGAGATCTTGCTGGAACTGGGACGATTTTGATTGCAAAAAGGATTGCATCAAGACTTTTAGAAAGAGCCATCCCATATGTTGGCACTGCAGTAATGGTAGTTTCTACCGCGTCATGTCTCTATGAACAATGGGATTAGTTTGGTGGAGGAAATAGATGAAAGTTTGTTTCGTAATTACTATAGTTTTGATTACTATAAGTATTGTCTGGGATATTATTGCGTCTGTTATGACCATTACCAAAGGGAATAAGATTCAGTGGAGGGATTTCATTAGACGAATGGCGATTAATGTCTTGACGATTATTCTTTGTGTCTATATACTGTTTTGTAGTAGTTAACCCTCCGACGCCTGCTCCATCGACTGGGTAAGCGTATCCCTTCCCGACAAATAATCCCTCGCTGCATCATCTTCCCCGAATAGTCTTCAGGGAAGATTTTTAACAGGCAAACTCACGCATCAGCGTGCTGGCGGAGGAAAGACGGGAAAGGAAGGGCTGGCATGCAGTAAATGAGCATCAGCGAATGCCGGAGCGAAGCGCAGGGTTGGCATGTGCTGATGACGCAAGCGGAGGCGCGAGGGTTTGGGAGGAATCTCCCAACAAGAGGAAGCATGACAAAGCCGCGAGGGGAATGCGCTCGCACATGCGAGATAGCATAGGAAGCGAAGGGACGGGCCGTCAACATCTACTGTTGCCGGACAACATCCTGCACAGTCGGGCCGGACCATCCCCCTCTGCAAGGGTCTCCAGTCGGTTCTCCTCCGGCCGGTCAGGGGGATATTGTGCTGACCGGCCGGACTGCAAATTGCAACATCCTCATTATCAGTACCTTTATTATCATCTTCCGGTCACGAAATTCAAAAGTCAGCAAAATGGTTATTATGCTGACGGAGCGGCGGGGTTTTAGGGGGCTTCGCTCCCTATCAAGAGGAAACGTGCCAGCGGAGGCGTTTCCCGATAAATAGCTAATATACAAGTATATACACTTTTGCGCCCTACCTGCAAAGTAGGGGGTGCAAAAGTGTAATTGATTATATATCAAATAGTTATCGGGAAAAACGCACTGAAGCCATGTCCGTTAGCAGGCACATGCTCGCATCAGCGAGCTAGCGTAAAGCCGGTGCGGAATCCGTGTGCGATGGCAGGCTTGGAGCGGCGGGGTTTTAGGGGGTATCCCCCTAACAAGAGGGCTGGATAGCCTACGGCGTTTAGAATGTTGGAGCACATTCGCGATATTCCGCGAATTCTTGCTAAC
>CAZSMO010000025.1:0-29037 GCA_964608175.1 uncultured Muribaculaceae bacterium
CTGCAACAGGTTCTTGAAATCTCAATTGGGAATCCCTGAAGCAGCGTCCGAGGAGTCAGATAAGGATTAACGGACAAGGGCGGAATCTTCGGCCGGAGGATTCATTTCCCGGTAAATTACTGATACTCATGTACATACCCTTTCGCACCCTCCCTGCAAAGCAGGGGGTGCAAAAATATATATTACTAGATATCAGGCAGTTATCGGGAAACGCGAGGTAGCAGACCTTTACGATGGCCGACACGCGCTCGCATCAGCGAGCTAGCGGAGGCGGGTATTTGCTGAGCAACCCTACCTTGTCAATGTGTACCCCGGGGATGCTCTCGGCACCGGCATCGCTTCTTCTTCTTTCTCTGGCTTTTGCTTCGCAAAAACAAATATTCTGACGAGTATGTAGACGGGGTGGTGTACGCCGTAAGTGTCGGGATGGGGTTTACCGCCTTGGAAAGCATCTTTTACCTGACCTCCAACTACGACACCAGGGTAACGGTAGGATTTACACGGGCATTAATCTCCATCCCCGGCCATTTCTTCTTTGCCGTAGCCACCTTCGGAAACAGAAAGAGCCTTTGTTCTTCGGACTCCAAGCAAGAATATCCTTCCGTGCAGGGCTTTACTTCTTCTCGGATAGAACCTCGTTCTGGGTGGAAACGGATTCTTCGTGGATGGCGTTGAATACTGTCCTGATAAATTCCTCCGACAGAGCGTATTCCCTACCCTTGTCAATCATCGCATCGAGGACCTGATCCCAGCGGGAGGTCTGCAGGATGGCCACATTATGCTCCTTCTTGAAAAGGCCTATCCGCCGGCTCACATCCATACGCGCCTTCAGGTTGAATAGGATATTTTCGTCAATGACATCTATCCTTGCACGGAGTTCGGCAAGATCCTTGGCATCTGCAGTCTCCTTGTTACGCACACGGATTTCACCAAGCAGAATACCGAGATCCTCGGGAGTGAGTTGCTGGGCAGCATCACTGAGAGCCTTGTCGGGACTGCAATGCGACTCTATCATCAGCCCATCAAGACCTAAATCAAGGGCCCGTTGAGAAAGCTCCAGCAGGTACTCCCGTTTTCCTCCCATATGCGAAGGATCGGCAAAGAAGGGAAGTTGAGGATAACGGGTGCGAAGTTCTATGGCTACATTCCAGCCGGGGTCGTTGCGATAAGGAATTTTCTCTGAGGTGGAAAATCCACGGTGGATAACGCCCAATTTGCGAATCCCCGCCATATTTAGTCTTTCGAGAGCCCCAATCCAAAGGTCTATGTCCGGGTTGACCGGGTTTTTGACAAGCACGGGGATATCTGTTCCGCTGAGAGCTTCGGCGATTTCCTGCACGAGGAAGGGATTGGCAGTCGTGCGGGCTCCAATCCAGACCATATCCACTCCGTGCTTAATGCATTCGAATACATGCCTTTCGCTCGCAACCTCGGTACAGACCTTCATTCCGTAGGCCTTCTTGACCTCCTGAAGCCATTTTAGCCCTTCGGCTCCTATCCCTTCGAAAGAGCCGGGGTGTGTACGGGGTTTCCAGATTCCGGCACGGAATACATGGATACCCAGGGCGTGGAGTCCTTTGGCTGTTTCAAGGACCTGTCCGGGGGTCTCGGCACTGCAAGGGCCCGCGATTATCATCGGTTTGGGGAGAGTGAAGAACCCCCACTCTTCCACAGGTATAAGATCTAATTTTCCTGACATCGGTAAATCGGTATTATTGTTCTGTTAAAGACCCTTCGCTATGCACGGACGATGGGGACACGCTCGGACGACAAGGGAAAAGGTTCAAAATGATAGGGAAACGCCCGGCTGACAAGGCAGTGGATTACAGACTCAAGGCCTTAACCCTCTCAATCGCATCCTCTATTACCTCTACGGGAGCGCAGAGCGATGCCCTGACAAAGTTGTCTCCCCCGTGGCCGAAGATAAAACCCGGCGTGACGAACACTCCTGCTCGGGCAAGAAGCGCATCAGAGACCCTCTCCCCGAGAGTTTTAGAGGAATCCGTACCTTCAAGCAGGGTATTGTCCTCCAAAATTTCTCCCCAGACAAAGAGCCCTGTCGCTCCTTCATCCCAGCTTGCCCCAACTGCATCGAGAAGCTTGTGGGCCACTTTTTGCCGTGAAGCGTAACGCTCATTTATATCTTCATACCATTCCGGTCCTGCCGAAAGAGCAGCCACGGCCGCTTCCTGAAGAGGCTTAAACATTCCCGAATCCATCTGACTCTTGACTTTCAGCACCTCCGCCACATAATCTTTCGCTCCCGCAATCATCCCGATTCTCCAGCCGGACATGTTATGCGACTTACTGAGCGAATTTAGCTCCATGCAGCACTCCTTTGCCCCCGGAATGGAAAGTATCGAAAGCGGCATCCCTCCGGTAAGGATAAAGCTGTAAGGGTTATCGTTGATAATGAGTATATTATGCCTATGTCCAAACTCCACGAGTCTTGCGAAAAGTTCCTCGCTTGCCGGAGCTCCCGTCGGCATATTAGGATAATTGACCCACATTAGTTTCACCCCATCGAGGGCGAGCCTTTCAAGTTCTCCGAAATCCGGCAGCCAGCCGCCTGAACGCTTGAGTGGATAGGTAAGGATTTGAGCTCCAACGAGTTTTGAGGCTGACACATAAGTCGGGTATCCCGGGTCGGGTACCAGCACTTTATCTCCCTCATTCACAAAGGCAAGGGAGGTAAGCAGGATGCCTTCCTTGGATCCTATCAGAGGTTGCACCTCACTTTCGGGGTCAAGCTCTACCCCATACCATCTCGAATACCACTTGCAGTAGGCCTGACGAAGTTCGGGGAGTCCGCGATAGTTCTGATATTTGTGACTGTCAGAGCGTTGTGCATACGAGCATAAGGCATCGATGGCAGTCTTTGGCGGCATCCCTTCAGGAGCCCCGATACCGAGGTTGACTATTGGGGGGAGCCCGGCGTTGAGCCTTTCCGAATTTAGCTTTGCGAGCTCCCTATTTTTAATTGAGAAATAATACTCGCGGACATCTTCGGTCCGCTTTGCAGGAGAAATAATCATTGCTGTGCCGAAATATATTCGCCCATTATGTCAAGGTCGTCAAGCAGAGGTCTGATTGCATCAAGAGCCTGGCGATAACGGGCGTAATTGGTGAATTTGAGATCAATATAGAAGAAATACTGCCACTGTTTTCCTGGAATCGGCAGGGACTGTATCCTCGTGAGATTCATATCGAAGAAGGATAGAATAGTCAGGATGTGGGCAAGGCTCCCGGGGGTATGTGGAAGTGTGAAGCAAAGAGAGGCCTTGTCAAGTTGGCCGGAAGGGATGGAAATGCTCTCGTCAATCACGAGAAAACGGGTAAAATTGGTCTTGTAGGTCTCGATTTGCGGTGCGAGGATTTCAAGTCCAAACTCTTTTGCGGCAAGTTCGGATGCTACGGCACCGACTCCCATGAGATGTTTTTGCGCAACCTCGGCCGCGCTTTTGGCTGTATCTTCCGATTCAATCATCCGAATCCAAGGACACTCGTTTTCGAAAAACGACCTTGTCTGGTTGATTGCCATATAGTGGGTGTGAACTTCCTTAATGCCGGTCACGGACTGCCCTGGGAGTGCCATAAGATTCTGGTGGATATGCAGATACACTTCACCTTTAATCTTGCGTCCGCTTCGCCGCAGAAGATCGAAATTGGCCAGCAGTCCGCCGGACGAGGTGTTTTCGACCGCTATTACCGCTGCATCAGCATCTCCTCTGTCGAGGGTCTTGAATTCATCATCGAAAGAAATGCACCCTACAGTCTCAATCTCATCTCCGTAGTATTTGCGCGCAGCCTCTTCGTGAAAGCAGCCTGAAAACCCTTGTATTGCAACCCTTTTCATCCTATTTCCCAATCAGGTTCAGGGAGTGGATAAACTCCTTGTGCATAAATCTCTTTACTCGAATCACTTTACAAAAAAAGCCGCCCGAATGCCCGGACGACCCACCACTGAGTACCACAAACGCCCGAGCCCGCTATCTTACAGGATAACGATAAAAGTAAAAAAAGCTGAAACTGTTTGTGAACATTTGGGGCAAATATAGCTATTTTAAGTCAATCTTGACTTATCAGCTGCTTTGTTTTTTTAAAATTAAATTCAAATTTTTGGATTGTCTCATGGGAGAATTGTATTCATACGCTTGCTGCTGTTTTGCCAATCTTCCCGACTGGCAAAACATGTATCATTGGCGCTGATGTGATGTTCCATCAAGGTGCAACCCTCGGTGCACGTAATTTCAGACGGGATTCTTCGGGTCGGACAGTCGGTGAGCTCAGGCCCCGATTATAGAGGACAGAGTGACCGTTTATTCCAACACCTCCATCCTAGACCGTGTGCACATCGGACATGACACCGTCATTGGCGGGAATGTCTGGCTTACCAATGATGTTCCGCCCAATTCCCGCATCTTCCAGAGCAAGGCACTTTACCAGCCTCTCTTCTCCGATGGTGCAGGGATATGGGGCTTTCGGGTAGGGATAGCGTTTCCCGATAAGTGATTAATATACAATATAATAGCTTTTTGCGCCCTACTCGGATACGAGGGGGCGCAAAGTGTTAAGTCTCTATATATCAAAGAGATATAGGGAAACACGCATGGCAGTTGGGTCGCAAGTATGCTGGGTGCGCAGAACGCATGGATCTCGGGTATAGGGAAACAGTTTGATATCATTAGCGGGTTTTCTGCGAGGAGGCCTCCGATAACGCTAAAAGGGAAGTTATTTCCGAATTTGTGGAAATTGGAGTTTGGAGGAAAAGCCCCACCTTTGCACTTGAAAAACAGTATTATCATATGCAATACACAACACTGTCTAACGGCATCAGGATGCCACTCCTCGGGTACGGAGTTTTCCTTGTACCTCCGCAGGAAGCAAAGCGCTGCGTCGCTGATGCACTTTCGGTCGGTTATCGTCTCATTGACACTGCCCAGGCCTATTTCAACGAAGAAGGAGTAGGCGATGCTATTTCAGAGAGCGGGATTTCCCGTGAGGATATTTTCCTCGTTACCAAAGTGTGGATTAGCAACAATGGAGAGGCCAAGGCGGCTGCCTCCATTGACGAGAGTCTTCGCAAGCTCAAAACGGACTATGTGGACCTGCTTCTGATTCATCAGGCCTATGGTGATGTCTTCGGCACTTGGCGGGCCATGGAGAAGGCCTGCGAGGATGGCAAAGTCCGCGCAATCGGGGTCAGTAACTTCCAGGCTGCAAGGTTTTTCGATTTTGCTAACTATGTGGACATCAAGCCAATGGTCAATCAGCTCCAATGCAATGTCCTCTGCCAGCAAACCGGCATTGAACCTATTTTGAGTGATTATAACACACAGTTGATGGCCTGGGGCCCTCTTGGCGGACAGGGCGCAGAGGGCGTGGTTAAGAATTCTCTACTTGCCGGAATCGGGCAGAAATATGGCAAAACTGCTGCCCAAGTGGCACTTCGTTGGCTAACTCAATGCGGTATAGTTGCAATCCCCAAGTCCACGCATGTCGAAAGGATGAGACAGAACCTCGATATCTTTGATTTCTCGCTCACTTCTGATGAGATGCAGCAAATCGCGGGTCTCAATCAGCAGGATGCAGGATTTATCAATTTCCAAGACCCGCAGTTCGTCAAACACCTCATTGAAGCCTACGGATAGACCGGTAGCGACCCCTGTCTCACAACAGCGGGCATATTGTATTACCCTTAAGAAGTGATTTCCGCCATATTTTTCGTAAATTGCGAGACAAATGGCGGATAATCTTATTATACGGCACGACATCGCCTCTGTAGGCGAGAGTGAAGTCAGTCTCTTTCTGACCCATATTTTCTGCGAGGCAGGGACTGCCTCCATCAGGTTTAACGGCAAAGAGTTTTCGATGAAGCGCGGTTCCTGCTGCATCATCCGGGCAACCCAACTCATTGAGTCATGGACCGCTTCGGAAGACTTCGCCTGCAGCATCGTCTATGCCGACCCAGTCTTTATCGAGAAAGCCACACCCCGCAGCAATTACGGCATAAGGGGGTCACTGTCCCTCTTCAATACCCCCGTTTTCAATCTCAACGAAGAGGAAATAGGCCGTTGTAAACGGGATTACGAGACGATTGAATTGCGCATAGCCCGGACTGAACATCGGTTCCGTGAAGAAGTCCTCCTCAATGCCATGCAGGGGCTTATCCTGGACTTCTTTGACTTTCACGCCAGGCTCACCGGCAGTGAAGATGACATCCGCACCCCTGCTGCCAAGACCATGGAGCGCTTCATCGGGATGCTCGAGCGGGGAGATTACAGGCAAAACCGAGAAGTCTCCTACTATGCCGATGAGCTCTGTGTCACTCCCAAATACTTATCGGAAATCAGCAAGCAGGTAAGCGGGCAGGGAGCCAACTACTGGATTAACCGCTTCACAATCCTGGATATATCCCGACTGCTCCGAGACAAAGGCCTGGAGTTTGCGGATATTTCCGACCTGTTCAACTTCACCTCTACCTCCTACTTCACCCGTTATGTCCGGAGATACCTCGGCGAAAGCCCGTCGGAGTACAGGGGATAGACAATTCATTGTGCAGCCAGCTCTCTGCAAAGGCTAATCCGGTAAGCAGTAGTGTCGTGAACTTTTATTTAGGCCTTCATTCTTGCGTAGAAAGGTCTGTAGCACATTTCAGCTCCTTAAAAGGCTCACTCAGGCCGCTCAAACAGTAGGAGTCCCTGTAGGGGGTCTTGCAGGCTTAAGTAAAATTCACGGAGGGTGATAATCAGAGTTTTTTAGTATTTTTACTATCTCGTAACACACGGCAAATATGAACGAAAGGCAGAAACGGCTTATCACCCCTCCCGCGCAGATTGAAGTGCGGGGAGCAAGGGTTCACAACCTGAAGAATATCGATGTAGACATTCCCCTTGGGGAGATAGTAGGGATTGCAGGAGTCTCCGGTTCGGGGAAATCCTCCCTTGCCCTTGGGGTGCTGTATGCCGAGGGCTCCAGGCGCTACCTAGAGTCGCTCTCTACCTATACGAGGCGCCGTATGACTCAGGCGGCCAAGGCCAATGTGGACGACATCCGTTATGTCCCTGCCTCCCTTGCCCTGCACCAAAGACCGGCAGTCCCGGGCATCAGGAGCACTTTCGGCACAGGGTCGGAGCTGCTCAATTCGCTCAGGCTGATGTTTTCGCGACTTGCCTCCCACCGCTGTCCCAACGGCCATTACTGTCCGCCGACCCTTGCCGTTGCCGCCGAGCAGGACATTGTCTGCCCCGTCTGCGGGGTGCATTTCAGAGGACCGAGTGCAGAGGATTTGTCCTTTAACAGCACTGGGGCCTGCAAGAAATGCGACGGCACGGGGATAGTCAGGGCAGTAGATGAATCAACGCTTGTCCCCGATGAAAGCAAAACCATTGACGAGGGTGCCGTTGCCCCGTGGAACTCTCTCATGTGGACTCTTATGACTGATGTCTGCAGAGCCATGGGAGTAAGGACCGCTGTCCCCTTCAAAGACCTGACCCCCGAGGAGAAAGAGATTGTCTACCACGGCCCGATGGTCAAGAAGCACATTTTCTATAAGGCAAAGACAGGCAATGTGGCGACCGAGATGGATTTCACCTACTACAGTGCTGTCAATACCGTCCTGAACGCCCTCTCTAAAGTCAAAGACGAGAGTGGGATGAAGCGGGTAGAAAAGTTTCTCAAGGAAGAGACCTGTCCCGAGTGCGGGGGGAAAAGACTGTCAGAAGCGGCCAGGGCTCCGCGCCTACGGGGAATTTCCCTTGCAGAAGTCTGCACAATGACCCTGAAGGATTTGATTGAATGGGTTAAAGGCGTTCCCGAAGCTTTGCCTGAACAGATGCGCCCGATGGCGCAGAGTATTTGCGAGTCCTTTCTCGAAGTATCCAGACGGCTTATGGACCTCGGGCTCAGTTATCTTACCCTCGACAGAGCCGCGTCTACCCTCTCCACGGGGGAGAGGCAGAGGATGCAGCTTGCAAGGGCCGTACGCAACCGCACCACAGGGGTGCTGTATGTTCTGGATGAGCCCTCAATCGGGCTTCATCCCGCCAACATTAAGGGTCTTGAGGGAGTTATGCGGGACCTTGTAAGTGACGGCAACAGCGTGGTACTTGTGGACCATGACTGCGAGATTCTTTCAGCCTCGGACCATATCATTGAGATGGGCCCCGATGCCGGTTCGAAAGGCGGCCGGATTATCGCACAAGGCTCCATCCCCGAGATAGAAGCGAATCCGGCATCGCTTATCGGGGGCTATCTCAACGGAGAGAAGAATGTGTCGATAAGGACAAGGGCGAGCAAGGATGAAATGTTCGCTCTCGGTAGAATCCATTTAAGCACTTCGCCCATCCATACCGTCAAAAGTCTCGAGGTGGACATTCCGAAAGGCAGACTGACGGTTGTGACCGGTGTTTCCGGTTCCGGCAAGACGACCCTGATTCTTGAGAGCCTTGTCCCTGCAATAAAAGCGAAGATAGACGGCAGGCCCCTCCCTTGCCATGTCAAAAGTGTTGAGGCCGAGGGAATTGCTCAAGTAAAACTCATCGATGCCACCCCGATAGGCATCAATGTCCGCTCTACGGTTGCTACCTATGCATCCGTTCACGATGAACTGAGGAAAATCTATGCACAAAGCCCCAGGGCCAAGGCGGGAGGATGGACAGCAGGGGATTT
This sequence comes from uncultured Muribaculaceae bacterium, assembly GCA_964608175.1. GTDB lineage: Bacteria > Bacteroidota > Bacteroidia > Bacteroidales > UBA932 > Cryptobacteroides. The sequence continues at coordinate 8,671 of CAZSMO010000025.1, forward strand.
TTCCTACAATACAGGGAGACTTCGCTGCCCCGTTTGCGATGGCACGGGGGAAATCAGCCTTGACGTGCAGTTCCTCCCCGATGTCAACATCCCTTGTCCCGAGTGCCACGGTTCCCGCTACGACAGGAAGGCTTATGATATCAGACGGAGCAAGGGCTGTTCTCTGCCAGAACTGATGGCTATGGATGTCTCGGATGCATTAGTGGAGTGCAGTGATCTTAAAACAGTGCACGACCGGCTTCAAATCCTCAGCGACCTTGGCCTTGGCTACCTGACTCTCGGCGAGGCTACTCCGAGCCTTTCGGGTGGAGAGGCTCAGCGGCTCAAGCTTGCAAGCGAGATGGGAAGGCTTCAGGGGGATTCAGTCTTTGTGTTCGATGAACCGACCATCGGGCTTCACCCTCGCAACGTAGCAACTCTGCTGAAGGTATTTCAGCACCTCCTCGACCTCGGTGCAAGTGTGATTGTGATTGAGCACGACCTCGATATTATCCGCAACGCTGACTATATCATCGACATGGGTCCCGGCGGGGGAGACGAAGGCGGAAAGGTAGTGGCATGCGGCACCCTTGACAGTATCCGTTCATGTCCCGATTCCCAGACAGGGAAATTTATCGTAAATGCTTAAGCTCTGACGGCCGCTCCCTGTTAAGTCTTGCCCGCGGGGAATACTGGAAGACAGGAAAGTCGGACATGTCCACAATGTCTCCAATCCGTATCTCTCCGAATCCATGGTGGTCGAGTTTATGGACAGAGCACTTCAGATAAATAAAACGGACTACCGAAACTGTCGATAGTCCGTCTGTTTATAGGAGTTTTAAACTAATACTCCTCCTCGTTGAAGAAGAAATCTTCCTTGGTGGGATAGTCGGGCCAGATATCCTCTATGCTTTCGTAAATCTCCCCGTCATCATCCAACTCTTCAAGGTTCTCTATAACCTCCTCGGGTGCACCGGAGCGGTTGGCATAATCGAGAAGTTCGTCCTTAGTGGCGGGCCATGGAGCATCGTCCAGGCTGCCGGCAAGCTCTAATGTCCAAAACATAGTAAAAAAGTTTATTGGTTTTTTTAGGGCGCAAAGATATACAAAAAATCGTTTCGGCGAACACTTTTGATCCGAAAAATGAAAGTACCCTCTTGTGAAGATCTAATGTCCTAATACTGAGAGTTAAACTACATCGGCCTCCTGTAAACGTAACCCTCCATGTGACCCCGAGTTCGAGCTTATTGCGGTTCTCGTCCGAATCCCGGTAGTACACCGCATGAAAGCCTCCTGATTGGAAGTTTCGAAAGCTGTGTGGGCACTGTTTATTGGAATTTTCGGATTGGGCATGAACGGTATTTCTTTACATTCCGGCAATGACCCCGAGACTTCCGAGCAGAAGCCGGCTTAGAAAGTCGCAGATGCTGTACACAAAAGCCGGGACCCCAGGCAGGAGGGCTATTATCCCGAGCGGAATCAGTACTTCGCAGAGCGGAAGAGCTATCAGATTCACAAGGAAAAAGTATTGAGGGAAACTTCCAAAGAGAATATAGACCAGCGGAGCCGTTGTCAGCTGGCAGCTCAGCGAAACTGACATTCCAAGCCAAATCTTTCGCAGAGGGTCGAATCGCTGCGACAGTCGGTTTGACGGGTACCAACTCTCGAAAACGGGGGCAAAGAGACTTATTCCAGCCATAGCAAGATATGACAGTTGGAAGGCGGCACTCCCAATCACTGAAGGACTTATTGCGAGCTGGAGCGTGCAGGCCCAGCAGAGTTTGACCTGAAGGCTCATCCTTCGGTGGGGAAGAAGGCGTCCCAATTGGTCAAAGACGATGAAGATAAAGGCCCTAACGAGCGAGGGCGAAGCCCCGCAGGCAAGGCAATACAGAAGACAAAAACAAAGCAGCAGCAAGCTTCTGATTCTCTGGGAGGCAGGTGAATTCCCGAGAAAACGCAACACTATTCCCACAAACGAAGCGATAATCCCGAGGTGCAGTCCCGAGAGGGCCAGCAGGTGCGATGCCCCACATACCCGGAAAAGTCCCACTGCATCCTTTCCAAGCCCGCTTTTGTCCCCGCTCATTAGAGCCTTGAGAAGGTCGGCGGTTTGTGCATTGCCAAAGGGCAGGCTGTCGAGTCTCTCCCTCAATACAGGCATCAGCGAAAGTTCTATCTTGCCAGCCGAAAAGGAATCAATTCTACTCACTAAGCCGCAAAACATCCCCAGTCCCCCAAAAAGCAGTACAAGCACAGGGGCATCGGCTCTGCCTCCTCTGAATAGCCCAATTAGACAGACGACACAAAGCAGAAGCGCAAACTGTACCGCCCACGGGGGAGGTGCCGTAACAAACGCCAGGGCTGTCCCGAGGGTAAAAGGAAGGCAAATCAGAAGGGTATTACCTTTGCTTCTCATAATCTAAGTGCAGGATTTCGCTGCAAGATAAGAAAAAGCGGGGGATAAACCCTATTTTTTGTGTAACTTTGCAGGATGTCAAAAACGGAAGAATTCAACACTCTAGTCGGACATAGCCGCAGAGCAGTCCTGCTGACCCATGTCCATCCGGATGGAGATGCCCTCGGGAGTCAGTTTGCCATTTGGCACTGGCTTAATGGAAAGGTGGCCTCCATAGTGGCCGTGCATGAGGATGTGCCGAGGAATCTCGATTTTATATGTGGCAGGATTCCTTTTGTCAATCCCACTGAAGCCACCCCCTATATTGGCGAAGCTGACCTTATAATCTGTACTGATTTCAATACCGTTTCCCGCAGTGGGGTAGACGAGGGAGCCTTCAGAAGTTCCAAAGCTAAAAAAGTCCTTTTCGACCATCATCTCAATCCCGAGGCTGAGGATTTCGACCTTATATTTGGCAGGACGGATATTTCCTCCGCTTGTGAAGTTGTCTACGATGTGCTCAAATCCCTTTGTAAAGACGGGGATATCTCGGTCCTGCCCCTTGAATGCAGAAATGCTCTGCTTACCGGCATGACCACTGACACCAACAATTTCTCCAATTCCGTTTTCCCGGGGACTTTCGCCATGGCTTCGGATCTGATTTCAAGCGGGGTAGACAGGGAAGCGATTCTGGACCTGCTATACAACCACGAGAGTGAGAATAAGGTAAAGGCTTTCTCCTGGATTCTGTACAATAGGCTCGTTATCCGCGAGGATGGGCTCGCATGCATTGTGGTCGATGAAGAAGTTTGGCACAAATTTAGTCTGCAAAAGGGCGAACTTGAAGGGTTGGTCAATATTCCGCTGATGATTGGCAGAGTGAAAGCCTGTGTGAGACTGCTTCAGGATCCTGATAATCCGAAGACCTTTCGTGTCTCCATCCGTTCCAAGCGTGGTTATTCGGCCAATGCATTGGCTGTTAAGTATTTCCATGGCGGCGGTCACTTACTGGCTTCAGGCGGGAAGCTTACTGTGGGGGAGGATGTCCCTGATGTGGAGTCGATAGCTCCCTTTTTAGAAAAAATAGAATTGTCATAAGTTCCGCAAGTGTACGCAAATAGTTGAATAATAAAATGTTAATCACTTGCGAAACGAAGGAAGGTCGAATTGATATGAAAAAAGTAATTATACTTCTGTGTGCCACTATACTGCTGGCCTCCTGCGCCAAGTCAGCCTCTACTCCCTATGGGGAACTTTCCCAAAGGGCCTTTGATGCCTGGGTTGCTGCAAACAGGCAGGCCGGCTGGACTGAAACCGCTCTCGGTTCGTGGATTATCTCCATGGACGATGATGCCGAGGCTGAAAGTACCGGCAGTGTCGATGATTACCCCTACGTAAGGCTTGATTATATGGTGACGGACCTTCAAGGCAATGTCTCCTCCACAACGGATAAAGCCCTCAGTCAGCAGCTTGGCTCTGATTATTATCAGCCATACTATTATTTTGGTCCCCAGATGACCTATCGTGGGACGGGCAGTATGTATGCAGGGCTGGATGAGGTAATCAGTGCCATGCATGTGGGGGGACACTGTAAGGTGGTGATTCCAGGCTGGCTACTCACCTCCGACCGCCATTCCACAAAGCAAGAGTATATTGATGCCATGAGTGAGTCTGTCAGTCCCCTTATCTACGAATTCACGATTAGAGAGAAAGTGGCTGACACTCAAGAGTGGGAAATGTCACTTCTGCAGAATGCCCTTGCAGGCGAAACTGCCCGGATTGACACCCTCGCGGAGGGGGTTTATTACATTTGCGAGGTTTCAACGGATGAGCCTGATACGGAGATGAGTTCTGCCAGCTCGATATATTTGGATTATATCTGCCGGCGCATCGATGGGCAGGGAGTAGATACCACCATTGCCGATTCCGCCAAGGTCTATGGCACATGGAAATCATCTTCCACTTACTCTCCCATCGTTGTGAACTGGGGAAGCACTGCGAGTGACATTACGATTACCAGCAGTTCTACCAAACCTGTCACCGGTTTTGGACTCGCGGTGTTTGAGATGCAGCCCCACGAAAAGGGCCGGGTCTATATGACTTCTTCCTATGCCTACAGCTCCTCCGGCTCGGGTAAGTCCATCCCCTCATTTTGCCCCATTGTTTTCGACCTTGAGATGGTCGATGACCCTGACGATGATTAAAAATGGCGCGAAATAACAGCAGTGCAGCTCCTACCGAACTCGGTACCGCCAAAATATCTGCGCTCCTGAAGCAGTATGCCCTTCCCGGTATTATAGCGATGACCGCCTCATCGCTGTACAACATGGTGGACAGCATATACATAGGTCACCTGCAAGGGGTAGGAGCCTATGCCATTTCCGGTCTTGCGGTGACTTTCCCGCTGATGAATCTCGGATCGGCTTTAGGCACACTCGTAGGGGTTGGAGGACAGACAATGGTCTCGGTACTTCTCGGGCAGAAAAACTACTCCTCAGCTCAGAAAGTACTCTCCAATGTGGTGACTCTCAATACCATCCTTGGCCTTCTCTTCTCCATCATCTGTCTTATATTCCTTGACCCGATACTCTATTTCTTCGGAGCTTCGGAGAATACGATGGTATTTGCGAAAGAATACATGACAATTATCCTCATCGGTAATGTATTCTCGCACCTTTACTTCGGACTCAACGGGCTGATTCGGGCCTCGGGGCATCCCAATACGGCAATGGGGCTGACGATTTTTACCGTGACCTCCAATGCTGTCCTGGACCCTATCTTCATCTTTTCCCTTGGTATGGGCATCAGGGGGGCTGCCCTTGCAACGGTAATCTGCCAGCTGCTCGCACTGATTTATACCTTTATTTTCTTCCTCAATAAGAAGAACTTCCTGCACTTCGGCAAGAGAATTTTCGAACTCGACTGGCCCATTGCGAAAGCTTCTCTGGCAATCGGGTTCGGCCCCTTCCTTATGAATGCCGCGTCCTGTATAGTTACCCTTTTCATCAATCAGCAGCTTCGCAAGTATGGCGGCGACCTCTCAATCGGGGCTTATGGCATTTGCAACCGGATTACCTTCATGTTTACGATGATATGCATGGGATTCAACCAGGGAATGCAGCCCATTGCGAGCTACAATTACGGGGCGAGACAATACAAGAGAGTCAAAGAGGTGTTCTGGATGACGGCGAAATGGGCCTGTCTTGTCAGCGTGGTGCTTTTCCTCGTTTCCGAATTACTGACAACTCCGGCGGTGAAGATTTTTACCTCTGACCCCGATATGATTACGAAGGCCGATAACGGACTCAGGCTCATGAATATAATGTCGTGGATGATAGGTTTCGGCATGGTCTCGGGCAACTTCTTCCAAAGCCTCGGGATGGTCAAAAAGAGCATCTTCCTCTCCCTAACCCGTCAGCTTCTATTCCTTGTGCCCCTCGTATACCTGCTCCCTCTGTGGATGGGGGAAAACGGGGTTTGGGTCTCTTTCCCGATTTCGGATGGTCTCTGTGCACTTTGTTCGATAATACTGATACTCAATATTTCCCGCAAATTCGACAGGCTCCACGATGGAGACGACCCGTCTTCCCTTGGAGGAGCGATTAAGTAAACCGCATATTTTATGGACAAAACTATTTTAATCACCGTTGGCAGACAGTTTGGAAGCGGCGGGCGCCTCGTCGCTGCAGAACTCGGCAAGATGCTGGAGATTCCGGTCTATGACAAGGAGCTCATTACGGCAGCTGCGCACAAGAGTGGAATTGCCGAGGAGTTCTTTGAGCGCAGGGACGAGAAACGGCGCACCCTATATATGGGGATGCGTTCGGGGATGGATGATGAGGTGATGTTCAGAATTCAGAGCGACACCATTCGCGACATCGCCTCGAATGGCTCTGCAATTTTCGTAGGAAGGGCCTCTGACTATGTGCTGCGGGACTTCGACTGCCTGGACATCTTTATCTGTGCCCCGCTTGAGGACAGAATAAAGAGGGTGTGCGAACGGAATCATGGGATGAGCGCAAAGGAGGCAGCGACCCTGATTGCCCGAAACGACAGGGGGAGGGCTGACTTCTACAATTTTTACACCTTTACCAAATGGGGAAGTGCCGATAACTACGACCTCTGTATCGATTCGTCCGTTCTTGGAATCAAGCCCACCGCCGAACTTATAATCGACTTCCTTAAGAAAAAACAGAAGGTCTGAAACGAAAAGCCCTGTCAGGCATTGCCCAAGTTTCGCAGGTGCGCACATATCTCTGAATAACAATGCGACATGCGAAACATGAGAACATTATTTTTTACTTAGACTCTGCACTATGCGCATGGTGTCTATGGCAATCATCAGCTCCTCGTTGGTGGGAATCATCGCTACCTTGACTGTGGAATCATCAGCAGAGATGATGCTTTCGTCCCTGGCGGCTTCGGCTTTGGCCTTGTCCATCCTGACCCCCATATAGGAGAGCTGGGCGCAGACTGCGAGCGGAAGCCAGGGGTTATTCTCCGCAATCCCCGCGGTGAACACTATAAGGTCCACTCCGTTCATCTCGGCGATGAAGCCTCCAACTAATTTGACGATGTCGTGCACCACCTTGTCTCTTACCAGGATACTCTTCCCGTCTCCCTGCTCTGCATATCCCACGATGTCGCGCATGTCCGAGCTTTTGCCGGAAAGGCCGATGAATCCCGATTGTTTGTTCATCACATCGGTCATCTCATCGGGGGTTAGGCCGTCCTTTTTCATTATATAGGGCACTATACTGGCATCAATGCTCCCGCAGCGGGTCCCCATGATCATGCCTTCGAGAGGGGTGAAGCCCATGGAGGTGTCAATGCTCTTGCCGTTCAGGATGGCTGTGACCGAGCTCCCGTTGCCGATATGGCAAGTGATGATTTTGCTGTTGCTGATATCAAGCCCTGCCTTGAGTGCGCCCCGTCTGCTGACATAGTAGTGGGAGGTGCCGTGGGCTCCGTAACGGCGGACCCTGTACTGTTCGTAGTAGCGGTAGGGGAGTGCGTACATATAGGAAACCGGCTTCATGGTCTGGTGGAAAGCCGTGTCGAATACAACCACTTGAGGGGTCTTCGGAAGGACAGCCTGCATGGCGCGTATTCCGAGAATGTGTGCCGGATTATGCAGGGGGGCAAAATCGCAGCAAATTCCGATTTTCTCCATGACGTCTTCATTGACAAGTGCAGGGCCATCGAAGAAATCGGCTCCCTGCACTATTCTGTGCCCGACCGCATCTATCTCGTCGAAATGCGAAATCACTCCGGCCTCGCTATCCGTAAGAGTTTTGAGGACGAGTTTCATCCCTTCCGTATGATCAGGGACACTCTGCTGTATCACCACGGGACTTTTGCCGCTAGGCTTGTGGGTGAGTTTGCTGTCTGGCAGAGCGATTTTCTCAAGAATGCCCTTTGCAAGGAGTTTGTAGGAAGTTTTGTCTTGCATATCAAGCAGTTGGTACTTGATTGAAGAGCTTCCGCAGTTGATGACGAGTATTTTCATGTGTTTTACAAATGTATTACAGCTGCCATGACTCTCCGCCAAGGCGCGGGCAAATTTAGTAAGATTATTGCATTTAATAAATGAATTTTCTATTTTTGCGAGGATTCTTCGACTGAAAATATATTTATTCAACGATATGGCAAACTTGCTTAAGTTCACGCAGAACAAGGTCATTAATGGCCTGATAGTATATTTGATTCTGCCTCTTCTTATTATCTACCTCGCTTATATCCTCATTGACAGCATTTCCCAGCCTCTTCGCTTCAACAGGGAGAGGGCAGCCAGAGAGAGTGCCGGCATTGAACGTCTCAAAGAGATTCGTACTCTTCAAGATGCATACAAGGAAGTCAATGGGAAGTATACTGGTGATATCGACACTCTTGTGAACTTCTACAAGACCGGTGAGATAGTGGTTCGTCTGCAGATTGGTTCCCGGGATGACTCGCTTGCATATGCCCACACCAGAGCCATCAGGTCTTCGCGGCCATGGCTCAGAGGTGAGAATATGAACCGTTATCTCTATAGCCTTTACCAGCAGGGGGACCGCAATCTTGTTTTCTCCATAGACAACAAGGTGCCCGTCAGGGACACTCTCTTCAATACGACCCCAGGCTTTGTTGCCGATTCGCTTAAGACCATTCCTTTCTCCGGCGGACAGAGGATCGAAATGGAAGCGGTCGTGAAGAAGGTCTCCGGTGTCAACGTGCCTCTCTTCGAAGCCCGTATGCCTTACAGGAAGTTGCTCAAAGGGATGGATAACCAGCTGCGTATCAATCTAGATGATGAGTGCCGCAAGAGCAATCGTTACGAAGGGCTTCAGGTAGGCAGCGTATCGGCTCCTAACAACAACGCCGGTAACTGGGAGTAGGGTATGTTTACTCCGAAGTGCACACTTGTGCCTTCCGATTTTTATAGGCAGACCTGTGAGAGAGATTACCTCTCGCAGGTCGCTTGCTTATCTTCTGAAGAGAGGGTTTCTTCTGTTTTTCTGCCCGAATATGGAGCCTATCTGCTCTGGGCGCATGCCGAAGGTGTAGATGCGCTTCCCGAGATGTATTATGTCCTGACAGGGCTTAAGGAGTGTCCTGAGTACAACAAGATTCTCTGTTCCTGGGCGGAGGGGTATTTGTACATGGCTGTATCCCAGGGTGGGACCCTACTGCTTGCCAATACGTTTGAAGCAAAGGATTTTACTACGGCCCAATACTATATCTTCCTTGTTCTCAAGAGTTTGCAGCTCAATCCGGAGGTATCTGCCATTTGCTTTAGGACCCCTCTCGAAAGCGATCAGCAACTTTCGTTGTACCGCTATTTCAAGGCCGTGGAGATTATATGAGGATTATAGGGGGCAGACTTCGCGGTCGGGCAATTCTCCCGCCTAAAGGATATAACGCGAGACCCACGACTGATTATGCCCGGGAGGCTCTTTTTAATATAATCGATAACGCCTACGAAATCAATGGCTTGAAGGTGCTCGACCTTTTCGGCGGAACAGGTGCCGTCTCCTTCGAATTTGGTTCCCGGGCAGTGGAAAGGGTTTATTGCGTGGAAATGTCCCGCGGAAATGCAGTGTTTATCCGAAGGGAAGCCGCTCGTCTCGGGCTCGACAATGTCACGGTAGTCCACGACAACGTCTTTGATTTTCTGCCGGTTTGCAAGGAGAAGTTCGATATTGTCTTTGCCGATCCTCCCTATGCCATGCAGGGGATTGATACCTTGCCCGACAGAGTTTTCGCCTCGGATATTCTGCATCCGGATTGCTGGTTTATTCTCGAGCATGGGGGAAGTTGTGATTTTTCTTCCAACCCGCACTTTTTGAAAGAGAAGGTCTATGGCAGGGTGCACTTTGCCTTCTTTAAGTAATTGCCTTATAACCCCTTGGCTTTGGCTTCGTCCCAAAGCTCATCCATCTGGGCAAGGGTCATTCCTTTGAGACTTCCACCGTTTTGCATGGTCTTCTCTTCCATATAAGTGAATCTGCGCCTGAACTTGTCACAGGTCCTGTTTAGTGCCGCTTCAGGATCGACCCCGTAAAGACGGGCAGCGTTGATCAGGGCGAAGAAGAGATCTCCGAATTCGGCTTCCATATCTGTCTGTTTCCCGCTGTCGACAGCTTCCCTTACTTCTGCAGTCTCTTCCGCAACCTTGCCGAATACATCGGCCTTGTTCTGCCAGTCAAAGCCGCAGCCACGGGCCTTTTCCTGCATCGAAAGGGCTTTAAGAAGGGCCGGCATGGAGTCAGGAATGCCACTCATCACTGTCTTGTTGCCGCCTTTTTCCCTCGCTTTGACGATTTCCCAGCTGTCAGCGATTTGTTCTGCCGTCAAATGCTCGTCCCTTGCGGGTCCGAATACATGAGGATGGCGAAATATCATCTTGTCACTCACGGCATTAAGCGCATCGGCGATATCGAATTCCCCTTTCTCTTCTCCAATCTTGGCGTAGAAGACGATGTGGTACAGGAGGTCTCCCAATTCTTTGCAGATATCCTTGCTCTGTCCTTTGAGGATGGCATCGCTGAGCTCGTAGACTTCCTCTTCGGTCATCGGGCGGATGCTTTCCATGGTCTGGGCTGCATTCCACGGGCATTTCTCCCGCAGTGCGTCCATAACATCAAGAAGGCGATTGAAAGCGGCTAATTTTTCCTTTTTTGTGTGCATCGGAATATTTCGTAAATTTGCGGTGCAAAAATAGCAAAAAGAAAAAAATAAAGTTTCGCAACTGCGAGCCCATGGTTATGATTCCTCCTTATGTCAGTGCCGATGAGGCCGTGAGCCATATTCCCTCGCATAGCCACGTGCATCTCAGCAGTGTGGCCAGTGTCCCGCATTGTCTCATCGCGGCCCTGTGTCGCAGGGCTGACAGGGGAGATGTGACCGATTTGCACTTCCACCACTTCCATACCGAAGGCCCTGCCCCTTATGGGGACCCGAAGTATGAGGGCATTTTCTTTGAACAGGGTTTCTTCTTCGGGCCCAATCTGCGTGGCAGTCTCAACAGCGGCTATGCCGATTACCTGCCTGTGCATCTTGGTGAAAGTCAGAAGCTTTACCGCAGCGGAGCGATTAAGCTCGGAGCTGCCCTTGTGAATGTCTCCCTCCCTGACAGGGATGGCAAAGTGAGTCTTGGGACCTCGGTGGACTGCTCGATTGCTGCGATTGAGACCGCAGATATGGTGATAGGGGTTGTCAACCCCCATGTGCCCTATGCGCTTGGCGACTTGGTGGGCCTTGAAAGTTTCGATTATCTCGTCAGGGACGATACCCCTCTCGTTGAGGCTAAATATGCAGCCCCAGCGGATATTGAGAGAGAGATAGGGCGCAATTGTGCTACTCTGATTGAGGACGGAGATTGTATCCAGATGGGAATCGGAGCCCTGCCAAATGCCCTTGTGGATCAGCTTGCAGGGCACAAAAACCTGGGACTTCATACCGAAATGTTTTCCGACGGGCTGCTTGGTCTGATTAAGAAAGGTGTTATCAACGGGTCGCATAAGGACATTGACAGGGGCAAGGTGGTGGCCTCGTTTCTTCTTGGCAGTCACGAACTGTACGACTTTATAGACCACAATTCACAAGTGCTGATGAAGGACATCGCGTATGTCAATAATCCATGGGTGATTAGCCGCAATTCTCACATGAAGGCCATTAACTCTGCCACCGAGGTGGACCTCACGGGGCAGATTAGTGCTGACTCCATTGGGACTCGGATTTTCAGCGGGACAGGCGGGCAGCTAGACTTCGTGCGAGGGGCAAGCATGTCCGATGGAGGCAAATCCATTACAGCCTTTGCCTCCAGGACCAAGAGAGGGGAGAGCAAGATAGTCCCCCTTCTGAAGCCCGGTGCCGGAGTTGTGACCCCGAGGGCCGATGCGCATTGGATTGTTACCGAGTACGGGGCCGTCGACCTCTACGGGCGAAGTCTTCAGGAAAGAGCCAAGCTGCTGATTAGCATTGCTCATCCCGATGACAGGGAGACTCTTGACAGGGCCGCATTCGGGAGGTTCGGGCCGCATTATCACAATTTCTACATATAGCTGCCTTACATCCTTACCCTCTAATTCCGGTTCAGTATGTGAGAGCCGGCAGTATTTATTGTAAATTAGCATTAGAATTTTATGGCACAGAATAATACACTTCTCGAAAAGGTCCTTTCCCTTCAGGACAAATTCAAAAACCTTCAGGACCAGCTCTCCAGCCCCGATGTGATGTCGGATATGAAGCGCTATGTCCAGCTCAATAAAGACTACAAGGAGCTTGAACCGATCATCAATGCCGGTTTGGAGTACAAAAAGGCGTTGGATAACATTGCTTCGGCGAAGGATATCCTTATCAATGAGAAAGATGAGGATCTCAGGGAGATGGCAAGAGAGGAAATCGGCACCCTTGAGGCTTCCTTGCCTGCAATGGAGGATAATATTAAGCTTCTGCTGATTCCAGCCGATCCGGATGACAGCAAGAATGCCATCGTTGAAATCAGGGCTGGTGCAGGGGGAGACGAGGCTGCCATCTTTGCCGGCGACCTTTTCCGTATGTATCAGCACTTTGCCGAGCGCAGAGGCTGGAAGATGGAGGTTACGGATCAGACCCCCGGTACTTCAGGGGGATATAAGCAGATTGTGTTTAAACTCTCTTCCTCCACTGATGGAGTTTATGGAGTGATGAAATACGAAAGCGGGGTGCACCGCGTACAGAGGGTGCCTCAGACCGAGGCTCAAGGGCGTATCCAGACCTCTGCTGCTTCCGTGGCCGTTTTCCCGGAAGCGGGGGAGTTCGATGTGGACCTCAAGTGGGACGATATCAGGCTTGATCTGTTCTGCTCGTCAGGTCCGGGCGGACAGGGGGTCAATACGACCTATTCCGCGGTCCGCCTGACCCATATTCCGACCGGACTCGTGGTCCAGTGTCAGGAGGAGCGCTCCCAGATTAAGAATAAGGAGAGAGCATTTGAAGAACTTCGTTCCCGTCTCTACAATCTCGAGCACCAGAAATATCTTGATGAGATTGCCTCCAAGCGCAAGACCATGGTTTCGACCGGAGACCGCTCGGCCAAGATTCGTACATACAATTACCCTCAAGGCCGCGTAACAGACCATCGAATCAACTGGAGCATGTACAATCTTCCCGCTTTCATGGACGGAGATATCCAGGAATGCATTGATCAGCTGCAGATTGCCGAGAATGCAGAAAGGCTCAAGGAGGCCGGCGAATAAACCACAGACGCCCCTGTACATCTGTACAGGGGCGTCTGTATAGCTTGAGCAGCTTCTGCTACAGGCTTGCCATCTTGTCGAGAACGAGGTTGATGAGCTTGGCGATGTAGGGTTTGTAGTTGCTGTTGGCATCTTTCTGGTAGCGATTTGCTATGGCGCAGCACACCGTTATGGCTTCGTGCCCGAGCTGGCGGGCCATGCCTGCAAGAGGGGCACTCTCCATCTCGAAATTGGTAATCTTCCAGTCCCCATACCTCCACGATTCGATATCTGCGAGCATATTGGGCATGGCAAGGCCTTGCCTGACGACCCTCCCCTGGGGTCCGTAGAAGCCGACGGCCGAGATTGTCATACCCCTTACAGTCTCATCCTTGAAATGGTCGATGAGTTTTTGGGATGCATGCACAAAATAAGGCGCAGCAAGGGTGGACGGCCAGTTCATGTGCTTCATGAAGTTAGCTTCCATGTCAGGATTGGTAACATTCTCCCTATGGGCATACCAGTTCATGACTCCATCGAACCCAATGGAATAATGTGAAAGGATGAAAGATCCGAGAGGGATTTCGGGCTGAAGGGCTCCGCAGGTGCCGAGCCGGACGATATTGAGAGTAGTGTGCTCCGGCTTTACCTCTTTGGTCTTGAAGTCGATATTGGCGAGAGCATCCAGCTCCGTCATGACGATGTCGATGTTGTCAGGGCCGATACCATGAGAGAGCACGGTGATTCTTTCGCCCTTGTACTGACCGGTGAAGAAATTAAACTCACGGGACTGGCCATGGCACTCAATATCATCGAAGAGAGGCTTGAACATCTCGACCCTTCCGGGGTCGCCAACGATAACGAGTTTTGTAGACAGCTGATCGGGACGAATGTGGAGATGGAAAATAGACCCGTCCGAGTTAATCATCAGTTCTGAATCTGGAATACGCATAATTTTACCGTTATTAATGTTTTCTATTTGTTTTCCTTTTGGCACTGCGCAGGCGCGATGCGCTCCTCACCAGCAATTCATCTGCGTACACGCCGCGCATTGCGAGGATGTCGAAGAAGAGTGCCGCAATCGGGAGCACTGCTGTCCACCTGAATACCACCATCTCCGGCTGTTTGAAGTAATCCACTGCGAGCCAGACCTGTAGGGCGAGTTCAAGTACAAGGGCGGCCCCCGCAAGCCGTATCTGCAGACTCCGGTTTTTCCAGCCGAAAGTGCAGATGAGATTCATCGCAAGCGAAGTGAAAATGAGTATCGCATAAGGAAGCTTGGAGATGTAACGGATGCCTTCCTCCTCTCCACCTTCATAGATTACTGCCACATTCCCAAAAACCAAAACTGCAAGCAGTATGCTTGCGATTGCAAAATAAAGGGTTTGAACTCTCTGCCACATTATCTGTTACGGGTATTGAATCTTTCGAGGATGTTGTCTTCGTAGGTCTTTGAGACCGGAATCGGAGAAGTATTTTCGAGTCCGAGGTCTATCTGATAACCGTCTTTGCCCCGACTGAGCACCTCTATTTTCTGTATATTCACTATATATTTGCGGTGGCAGCGCACTAGGTCGCTGTCCGCAAAACTCTCTTCAACGGTTTTGAGCCGGCAGCGCAGCATGTATTGCTTGAGGGCTCCGGTGGCATCCACATACCACACTTTGATGTAGTTATCATCCGATTCAATGTAGTACAGATTTGAAGTACTTACGACCAGCTTGAGAGACCCTGAATTGTCGTAGAGTGTGATTTTCTTATCGGTAGCGGGGGAGGTCTTCTCATCGGTGGCGATGGACGAGAAACTCATCAGCTTGATGGTGTTGTTTTTATCTTCAATATCGAAATAAAGACCTGCTACAAGGTAAGTTATGCCAAGGCAGACGATGCAGACCCAAAGGGCGGAAAAGAAGAGGGATCCAAAGGATGTGTTCCCTGCAATCCGGATTATGCCCATCGCTTCCCCCTCCCGAGAGAAAAAGGCGTAAATCACGGAGATTATCATGCATTCGCATGCACACCAGAGGATATATGCCCAAAGTCTCAATTCCCTGCGGCGGGTAAAGCCATACATCAATCGCTTCGAGGCAATCAGCACCACGAGAGCGCAGAACATAAAGATGATTGTCAGCAGGGAGGCTCTGTTACTGAATCCCAGCGAGAACCATGCGCCCTTGGAGTAGGGGTACATGATGAGGATAAAGACCAGGGAGAAGAGAGAGGTGAACACCACTGTCGATGTCAGCTGGTATCTCCCCACAAGGTAATCCGGAATTCTGTCCTTGAGAGTCATAACCCTACAAAGTTAGCAAAAAAATCCGTAGCCGTCTAACTTGCAATTTTGTCAGGAGAGGAAATGATACGCAGGATATTGACGCTGCGCTGCGGCATCCCCTCATCGGCATTCACTTTGTGGGGGCTCAAAAGGCCGTTGTCTTTCATATAATGAGCTATTTTGCTCCTGTCTACTCCCTGCCCTTTGAGAAGTGACACTCCGACATTTGAAGAGGTATCCATGATTGCGAGCAGAAGATGTGTCGGGAAAATCTTATCAGCTCCAGCCATGCTGGCTTCGATTATGCTGAGATTGAGCACATTCTGAGCATTGCGGGAAAATTCCAGCCTGTCCCTGTCTGCGTAAGCAACTTCCTTCGGGCGAAACAGTCTCTCCTCAATGGCTTTTTTGAGGGAGGCGGTGTCAACGCCAAGGTTGCGGAGCGTCCCACTGACATCATTGTCCTCATCCCGCAATATGCCCAGGAACAGGTGATCTGTCCCGATGACAGGGTTGCCTGTCCGCATCGCCTCGTCTCTGGCATAAGCGAGAACCTTCAGTAATTCTTCTGATGCTTGGGTTTGCACGTCCAAATATATTAATAAATTTTTCTCTTCGGCAAGTTTTTGCTAAATTTGTACACTTCTGGCGATAGTGGCTTGCCTTTGGATAATTCCTGCAAAAAAGGTGCAAATCCACAGCGTGTCACTTGCCGAAATGGAATGGAATCAGGGGGATGGGCAATGTCAGAAGCAAAAGATTGCGCTTGCGAGATTTTTGCAGCTGTGCGCAAATCTTTGAATAACAATGTTTTTAATCACTTGCAAAATTCAGGTATATGATTGATAACGAAGTAGAAAATGTGAAGACCGGTATCATCGAGCCGGTGGAGATAGACCATGAGATGCGGAGTGCCTACATCGACTATTCGATGTCGGTTATCGTATCCAGGGCGTTGCCGGATGCTCGGGATGGACTAAAGCCGGTCCAGAGGCGTGTGCTTTTCGGGATGGACGGCCTGGGGCTCAGCTACAACGGACAGACCAAGAAATCTGCCCGTATCGTAGGTGAGGTCCTTGGTAAATTCCACCCGCACGGGGACAGCAGTGTGTATGATGCCATGGCACGACTTGCCCAGAACTGGAACCAGCGCTATCCGCTTGTATACGGGCAGGGTAATTTCGGAAGCATGGACGGAGATCCCGTGGCGGCCATGCGATACACCGAGGCTAAGCTCGAAAAATTAGCCGAGGATGTCCTCGCTGACCTCGACAAGGACACCGTGGATTTTACCTATAACTTTGATGATACGGTACTTGAACCTACCGTATTGCCTACCAGGGCCCCGCTCCTTCTGCTGAACGGCTCATCCGGAATTGCGGTGGGTATGGCCACCAATATGGCTCCCCATAACCTCGGCGAGTGCTGCGATGCAATCTGTGCCTATATCGACAATCCTGATATCAGCATCGAAGGACTTATGCAGTACATCAAGGGCCCGGATTTCCCTACTGGCGGAATCATCATGGGGCGTCAGGGCATAATAGATGCCTATACTACCGGCCGCGGAAAGCTTACTGTAAGAGCCAAGACCGAGATTGAAGAGGATTCTGCCGGACGACAGATGATTGTCATCACTGAGATTCCTTATATGGTCAATAAGGCCGAGATGATTTCCCGTATCGGGGAAATGATTCGCGACAAGAAGATTGAGGGGATTGCCGACATCCGCGAACTGACCAACCGCGATGGCATTCGCATTGAGTTTGTGCTTAAGCGGGATGCCAACGCCAATGTGGTGCTGAACACCCTCTTCAAGTACACCGCCCTGCAATCCAGCTTTGCAATCAACAATGTGGCCCTTGTAGATGGCAGGCCGAGGGTGCTCAATCTCAAGGACATCATCAAGGTCTTCGTGGACTTCAGGCACGAGGTGGTGGTACGCAGAACCCGTTTCGACCTCGACAAGGCGAAGAAGAGAGCCCATATTGTAGAAGGCCTGCTCAAGGCAATTGATATCATAGACGAGGTGATTGCGATTGTCCGTCATTCTGCCAACAGGGACGCTGCCAGGACGGCTCTTATGGAGAAGCTCGATTTTAGCGAACCTCAGGCTACTGCAATCATACAGATGCAGATTGGGCAGCTCACCGGTCTTGACAAGGACAGACTGCAGGCCGAGTACGATGGCCTGGAGGTCAGCATTGCCGAATATGAGAAAATCCTCTCCAGCGTGCAGGAGCAGCTCTCAGTGGTGCGCCAGGAGACCCAGGCTCTCAAAGAGAAATACGGAGATCCACGCCGCACGGAAATCACTCTCGGCAGTGAAGACTTCAATCCGGAAGATTTCTACGCCGATGAGGACATGGTCATCACCATCTCCCACCTCGGATACATCAAGCGGACGGCGTTGAGTGAATTTCACGTGCAGTCCCGCGGAGGAGTTGGGCGCAAAGCCGGCTCCACCAGGGAGGAGGACTTCATAGAGCATATCTATGTAGCCAATATGCACAGCACGATGCTTTTCTTTACCGAGAAAGGAATGTGTTACCGTCTTAAGGTATACGAAATCCCCGAAGGCTCCCGCACTTCCAAGGGGCGTGCCGTGCAGAATCTCCTTTCAATCGACCCTGACGACAAGATTAGGACCTACATCAATGCGGCGAAGATAGAAAGCAGGGAGTACACCGATTCGCACTTTGTCGTGTTGGTGACTGTCAAGGGGATTATCAAGAGAACCTGTCTTACCGAGTTTGCAAATGTCCGCAGTCGGAACAAAGGCCTGATTGCGATTAATTTCAAGGAGGGGGATGCCCTGCTTGAGGCCCTGCTGACTTCCGGAGATGAGGAATTGATGATTGCCAGCAGGGAAGGGCGCTGTGTCAGATTTGACGAGCAGCAGGCCCGGCCTCTCGGAAGGAACTCGATGGGAGTTCGCGGCATTGATATTGCAGGAGACAACGAGGTTGTGGGGGCGATATCCTGTGCTGTGAAGGCTCCTGATTCAGCTTCTCATACAGTGCTTGTGGTAAGTGCCAATGGTTATGGCAAACGCTCTCACGGAGAGGACTATCGTCTGACTTCCAGGGGTGCCAAGGGCGTGATAACCCTGAAAATTACCGAGAAGACAGGTGATTTGGTAGCCATTAAGAGCGTGACGGAAGATAACGACCTGATGATTATTACAAGGGCCGGTCTTACCATTCGGATGGCAGTCTCCGGGATTAAACTCGCAGGTCGGGCCACACAGGGTGTTAAACTGATAAGCTTGAGGGATGGAGACAGCATCGCTGCAGTATCCGTAGTAGCTCATGAAGAGGAGGAATCTGATGCCAAGCCTGCGGAGACCCTTGCGGAACTGGTAGAACAATAGTTTGAAAATCAATAATTTCTTGTTATGAAAAGAGTTTTATTTGCACTTGCGCTTATAGCTTCTGTGCAAGTTGCTTCAGCCCAGCAGGTCAAATCTGTGGCTGCTGCTCAAAAGGCGGTTGAAAAGGCGCTCGTTGCAGCTCAGGATGAGAAGAAGGGCACTAAAGAGGCTACCTGGCTTAAGTTGGGCAAGGCCTATACTGATGCTTACGATGCTCCAAAAGGTGCAGGGTGGATTGGTGCCGGCCGTCAGGAACTCGCCATTATCCTTGCCGATGACAAGCCTATCGCATCGGATGTGGTGGAAGTTTCCGGGACGCAAATGGTCAGGGATAGTTTTGCTACCCGTAACTACTACTACAATGCCAATGACCAGCTGCAACTCATTGTGGTAACTAAGCCCGTGTATCCCGATGCACTTGAAAAAGCTGCCGAAGCTTATGCCAAGGCTTGGAGCCTGGATGAGAAGGGCAAAAAGAAGAAGGATATTACCGCGGCTCTTGCCAAGATAGAGGGTTGTCTCGTGGACGAAGCCTACAATGCCTATTCTTTCAATCATCTCGACAAGGCCTGCTACTATTTTGCAAAGGCTGCCGATGTATCATCTCAGGCTCCTTCAGAGACGATTGACACCAGTGCCGTGTACAATGCCGGACTTACTGCCTGGATGCTTGCACAAAATGACAGTTCCATGCTTGACTTCTCCAAGAAATACCTCGAAGAGAGTGTTTCCCTCGGTTACTACGGGGAGGAGGGCGATGCCTATGCCAAGCTTGCCGATATCGCTGACAGAGAGGGCAATCATCAGCTCCAACAGGAATATTTGGAGACGGCCTTTGTAAAGTTCCCCCAGAGTCAGGCTGTACTCGTGGGCCTGATTAACTACTATCTCTCTACCGGAGGCAATACCGACAGGCTTTTCGAGCTTATTGATGCTGCCAAGCAGAACGAGCCCAACAACGCCTCCCTCTACTATGTGGAGGGCAACATCAACCTCCAGCTCGGTAATGAGGAAGCGGCAGTGGAGGCTTATCGCAAATGCGCGGAGATTAATCCCGAATACGAGTTTGGTTACATCGGGGAGGGGCAGTTCTGGTACAACAAGGCAGTTGATATCCAGGACAGAGCGTCCGCCGAGATGGATAACGCCAAGTATGAAGCCCTGATGGGAGAGTTCAATGTGGCTCTCAAGAACTGCATCGAGCCTTTTGAGAAAGCTTTCAACATCACCAAGGATGAGAGTATCAAACTGGCAATCTGCGAGTATCTCAAGCAGGCCTGCTACCGCTTCAGCTACGATGATCCTGTGTACAAGGAGAAATACGACTACTACGACGGTCTCCTCAAGGCTGCAAGACAGTAAGTCTGTGACTTTCATAAAAGCCCCTGCAATGTTGTGTGTGGGGGCTTTTTCGTATATGGCGGGTAGCTTCCTATGGAAATGGCGGTTCTACTGACGGATTGGGGGCGAAGCGGGGCGGGGCGGAGCTCAGAGGAGCATTTCACTGGGCAGGCCCGTGCGGCTCCGAAGAGCACGCTCCCGCCAGCGCAGTGTGCCGGAACGGCATTCCGTAGGAAAAAGAGCCGTTTTGCTGACGGATTGGCCTGCCGGAGGGCGTTCGGTAGGAAAAAGGGCCGATTTG
>CAZSMO010000026.1:0-28456 GCA_964608175.1 uncultured Muribaculaceae bacterium
CGTCAGGCGTGATAGCGGAAAGCCGGTGCGTAAGTCTTGAGCATTAGCAGGCTTGGAGCGGAGGGGTTTTAGGGGGTATCCCCCTAATAAGAAGAAGTTGAGGTAAGAGGATTCGAACCTCTACTGGCAGAACCAAAATCTGTAGTGCTACCATTACACCATACCTCAAGCACACTGGCAAATCCGTCACAGCGGAAAAGCCTGCAAATATATGAAAAACTCTCTAATTGGCAAAACAAAGGGAGAAGGAAGCCCCAGAATTATCGTAAAGATTATACCTTATAGGTTACTTAAGTTTCGCATGTACGCACAAATCTTTGAATAACAATAACTTTATAATATGCAAGATCCGTCTTGCCCTCAAAGGCCAGTACCGTCTGTGTGTTTGCTCCGCCTTTTCCGCCTTTAATCATATATTTAAGTGTTTGTTATATTTGATATCATTATTTCAGAAATATTTCCGCGTTTGGAGGGATCCGAGTTCACCATTCTGGTTGCATAAACGCGCCTTATGGAGAATTGATTGTAAATCTCGTCCAAAAAATTTTCTTCTGGATTGGTATTCTTCGGGTCGGAGTTGCTGGCAATAAACATAGCACCGTTTGCAGAAATCTTTTCACAAAAGTTGCGCAGTCTTATCTGGTCAGAGTATTCAAAACCATCTGAAGTATAGGATGTGAATGATTGGGTCTTCGTAATTGGTCTGTATGGAGGATCAAGATAATAGATAGAGTCTGCTCCGGCATATCGTCCGGTTTGGGCAAAGTCACCACACATTATTTCCACCTTCTGTAGTACAGAGGAGCAGGCTTTGAGGTTTGTCGCATCGCAAATGCATGGATTTGCATATTTCCCATGCGGAACATTAAATTCATCCTTTGAATTTACATGGTAGAGTCCGTTGAAGCAAGTTCTGTTTAGAAAGATAAACAGGGCGGCAGTCTCCATGTCACTTGTCTTCCTGGTATTAAACAGCAATCTTTTCGAGAGAAAAAACTCCTTTCTGCCTTCCGGCGATAATGGAAGATACTCGTCCTGAATTGCAGAGAGACAGGCTATAAGTCTGTCGACATCTCTCTTTATTACCTGATAAGTGATTATGAGTTCCCTGTTGATATCATTTATTACGGCATGTTCAATATTTGGATAGGCCTTAAGAACCCAAAACAAGACGGCTCCGCCCCCGACAAAGGGCTCTATATATGTAATATTCTTTCGCGAACACAAAATTCTGTACTTCCCCAAGCAACTGCGTCTTTCCCCCGACCCATTTTACAAAGGGATGTGCGTGCATTGTGCCGTTAACTTTCATCATGGTAATACAAAGTTAATAAAAAGATTCTCTCCTGCTGTCGGGGGTATTAATTTTCGGGTACAAACAAATTCACGCGGTATCAATCCCAGTGATACCGCGTGAATCAGGTATGAAAAGGGGGAGCAAGCTATTTCTCCCTTAGCAGAGACTCGCTGCGGGAGATAAACTCGGCGAGAGCTTTACCGCTAAGAAGCCCGTTTGAGAGCAGGGCAAGATCCACTACCTGATGAAGCAGGTCAGCCGTGCTTTCCCTGTCCACCCAAATCTTTGCCACGACAGGGTTCTGCATATTGACCTTCACATCGTACATCTGAGGCATTGAGCCATAGTAATTTGCATTGCCGTTGTAAGTCGACATGTCACGATATCTTCTCATGAACTCGTTCTGGGTAATCTGCACCGGATCCGCATCTTCACCGAGGTTAGCTGCTTCAATCTCCCACTCGGGACCTTGAGGCAGGGCACTCTTGAACAGATCCGAGAGAGCTTTCCTGTCATCATCACTCATTTCGGGCTTCACCTCATCATCCTTTGGGATAAGACGGGAAGCCGTATCGGAATCCACGCGCGCAAAGCGCACATCAAGCTTCTGCTCAAGCAGTCCAATGAAGTGAGCATCGAGTTCGCAATCCATCAGCAGGACATTGTAACCGAGGTTTTTCGCAGCCTCAATCGCGCTGTATTGCTGCTCGATATTGCTTGCATAAAGGTAAACGAGTTTCTTGTCCTTGTCACTCTGATTCTCCTTTACCTTCTCCTTATACTCATCGTAACTGTAATATGTCCCGTCCACATCTTTGAAGAGGGCAAACTTAAGGGCTCTCTCGCAGAACTTCTCATCGGTAAGCATGCCATACTCGATGAAGAGCTTGATATTGTCCCATTTCTCTTCCCAGGTCTTGCGCTGTTCGGTGAAAATCTGCTCCAGCCTGTCAGCGACCTTTTTGGTAATATATGTGCTAATTTTCTTGACATTTGCATCGCTCTGCAGGTAGCTGCGACTCACATTCAGAGGAATATCGGGAGAATCGATAACACCATGAAGCAGTGTCAGAAAGTCAGGGACTATATTGTCTACATGGTCAGTGACAAACATCTGATTGCAGTAAAGCTGAATCTTGTTCTTGTCGATTGCCATCCGCTCCTTAATCTTCGGGAAGTAAAGCACACCCGTAAGGGTAAAAGGATAGTCGACATTGAGGTGAATGTAGAACATCGGATCATCCTCCATAGGATAGAGCGCATGATAGAACTTCGTATAGTCCTCATCCTTAAGCTCTGAAGGGGATTTTGTCCAGATAGGCTCGATGTTGTTGATGATGTTGTCCTGGTCAGTTTCCACACTCTTGCCATCCTTCCACTCGGTCTTCTTGCCGAAGACGATAGGAACTGGCATAAACTTGCAATACTTATTGAGCAGTTCGCTAACCTTATCCTTGGAAGCGAACTCCTCTCCGTCCTTGTCAAGGTAGAGGGTGATGGTCGTACCGCGGTCATTACGGACGCATTCACTCATAGTGAATTCCGGTGAGCCATCGCAAGTCCAGAACACTCCCTTCGAACCCTCTTTCCAGCTAAGGCTCTCGATGGTAACTTTGGAAGAAACCATAAAGGCAGAATAGAACCCGAGGCCGAAATGCCCGATTAGCCCGGCCGCCCGGTCCTTGTATTTTGCGAGAAATTCTCCGGCTGAAGAGAATGCAATCTGGTTGATGTATTTATCGACTTCCTCTGCGGTCATGCCGATACCGCGGTCGGTAATGCGGATAATCTTCGCCTTCTCATCAACATCCACCCTCACGGACAAATCTCCAAGCTCTCCCTTGAATTCCCCATTGGACGCGAGAGTCTTGAGCTTCTGCGTCGCATCTACAGCATTTGCCACAAGCTCACGAAGGAAAATTTCGTGGTCGCTATAGAGGAACTGTTTGATAACGGGAAATATGTTTTCGGTGGTTACACCGATTTGCCCTTTGGTAACTGAGGGCTCTGACTTTTTACTTTGTGCCATAATACGAATAATTGCGTTTCAATGCAGGACAAAGAAACGCAATTACTATTCCACTGACAAAATGTCAACGGGACTGAAATGCTCCTATTTGTAGAGGAAACGCTTGATGCTCATCTTGGGAGTCTTCTGGAAAGGCTCTGTAACGACTTCAACCTTGGTAATCTGGCTGTAAGCTGGGAGTTCTTTGTTGGCATTCAGTCTGACCGTCTCGGGAATATCGGCTTCTGCTTCTGCATCAAGGCCATCTTTTCTTATGGAGACTTTGTCAATGTCTACAAGAGCAACGAGCTTGCCGGCCCGGCTCACAACCACGGACTCACTCACATAAGGCTGTGAATTGACAATGGACTCGACCTCTTCGGGATAGATATTCTGTCCGTTGGCGGAAAGAATCAGGTTCTTGATTCGGCCTTTGATGTAGATATTGCCCTTGGAATCAATGACTCCAAGGTCTCCCGTGCGGAAGAAGCCGTCAGGGGTAAAAGCGTCCTTGGTGGCTACAGGGTTCCTGTAGTATCCGATGGAAAGGTTCTCCCCCTTGGCCTGAATTTCTCCAGCAATGTGCTCGGGGTCTTCCGAGTCAATACGTACGGTGGCACACGTCACAGCCTTGCCGCAGGAACCCTTGGCGTAGTCATACCAATGGGCATAGCCAAGCAGGGGGGCAGCCTCGGTGAGTCCGTAGCCGACCATGTAGTGCAGTCTTATCTTGCGGAAGCATTTCTCAACTTCAGGGTTGAGGGCCGCTCCACCCATGATATACTCTTGAACTCTACCCCCGAAGGCATCATCGAGTCCCTTGCGAATCTTCTTGCAGACGATTTTGCCAAGAAGCGGGGTGTTGTAGAGAAGGTGTACGAATGGCTTCTTGAGGGCAGGTTTCACGGCTGACTTGTAAACTTTCTCCATGACGAGAGGCACACAGAGCACGAGGTAGGGCCTGACCTCTTTCATGGCCTTCAGCAGTACCGAAGGAGAAGGTGTCTTGCCGAGGAAATATATGCTAGCGCCTCCGCAGACCGGATACAGGAATTCAAATACAAGTCCGTAGATATGAGCCATCGGGAGCATCGAGACTATTGTGTATTCGGGCTTTGGCGGGACGGTGTTTACAGCGTAGGTCACCGAGGCGCTGAGGTTGCGGTAAGTCAGCATTACCCCCTTGGGGTCGCTTGTGGTACCGGAGGTGTAATTGATGATGGCAAGATTGTCGATGTTGTCCTTGCAGTTGTACTGGACACTCTCTCGGCTAAATCCCATGGGATAGCGGCTTTCGAAAAGAACAGGCAACTTGGCGTATACGTCCCGCATTGATTCATCCCTGGCGTAGAGCATGGAGTAGTCCTCGTTGTTGATGACGATGCGAAGCTTTGGCATCTTCGCAATATCCAACTTGTCCCAGATTTCCTTGTCGGTGAAGAGCACCACGCTGTCGGAATGGTCCACAAGCTTATTGACACTGTCAGGATGAAAATCTGCCAGAATCGGGACGATTACGGCTTCATAGCTGATTACAGAAAGGAAAGAAATCCCCCAGCGGGCTGAATTCTTGGCACAGATGGCTATCTTGTCACCCTTCTTAATCCCGTCCTGTTCGAAGGCAAGGTGAAACTTTGCAATCATTCGCGCTACATCTCCGTAGGTGAAGCCCTCACCGCGGTAGTTGTTGAGGCAGTTTTTGTCCCAGTATTGTTTGATGGCCTTCTCGAAGAATTCGAGGTAGTGGACAGTCTCGTGATAGCGGATGTCGCTTTGAGGAAGTAGATTTTTTGTACTCATGTCGTTTGAATCGCATCGGAACTGGTCTGCCGACAACGATTTTCGCTGCGAATATACCTTTCTACGCGAGTGTGCGCTTTTCTATGTGGCAAAAAAAGCGCATATTTGTGGCGAAAAACAATTAATCTGTGGCGAAAAGCCAGTTGTCTGTAGAATATGAGTAGACCAATCGTAGCCCTAATTTATGATTTTGACGGGACACTGGCTCCCGGGAACATGCAGGAATTCGGTTTTATCCAGGCTATGGGTAAGACCAAGGAGGAATTCTGGCAGAAGAGTAATTCGCTTGCTGCGCTGCAGGATGCTTCCGATGTGCTTTCGTATATGAAAATGATGCACGATGAAGCCGCCGCCAACAATGTGCGCCTTCGTAGGGAAGATTTCCGGAAGTTCGGCGAAGCCATTACCTATTTCGATGGCGTGAAAGAGTGGTTCTCCATGATTAATTCTTACGGAAAGATGAAAGGTGTGAGAGTTGAGCATTACATCAATTCCAGCGGACTGAAAGAGATGCTCGAGGGCACTTCGATTGCAAAGGAGTTCAGACACATCTTTGCCAGCACCTTTATATATGACGACAAAGGTGAGGCCGTGTGGCCTGGGATAGCTGTGGATTACACCAACAAGACTCAATTTATCTTTAAGATCAACAAGGGCATCTTCAGCGATGGGGATTCCAAGATGGTCAATGCTTCAATGGCTGAGGACAAGAAGCGGGTTCCGTTTCCGAACATGATTTACTTCGGGGACGGGGATACGGACGTTCCAAGCATGAAAATTGTAGGTATGTTCGGCGGCCATCCGATTGCGGTGTATGACCCTCACAACCCCAAGAAGCGTGCTTCTGCTGAAAAGCTCTACAGGCAGGGCAGAGTGAAGTTCATCGCTCCGGCGGACTACACCAAGGACGGGCGGGTGTACAAAATAGTCCGTTCGATTATCGATAAAATCCATGCAGACAGTGTACTTACCGGTTTTGAAAAGTAGAAAGCAAGGTCGTGAATAGCTGCAGTCAGTCTTTAGAAATAAAAACAACACATACTATGTCGAATCTGATTGATAAAATCGTAGCGCGAGCCAAATCTTCCAGGCAGCGCATCGTCCTCCCCGAATCCCTTGAGGAGCGCACCATTAAGGCAGCCGATAGGGCAATTGCCGATGGTCTTGCTGAAATCATACTTATCGGGAACCCCGATGAAATCCTCTCCAAAGCTGCAACGCTTGGACTCGAACATATCTCGAAAGCCAGCATCATTGACCCTGCGACATCCCCCAAGAGCGAGGAGTATGTCTCACTTCTGTATGAACTCCGTAAGAAGAAGGGGATGACCCCCGGTCAGGCTCATGATTTTGTCTATGGCAATCCCCTGTATTTTGGCTGCATGATTATCAAAAGCGGGGATGCCGACGGGCAGATTAGCGGTGCCCTGTCTACGACGGGAGAAACCCTTCGTCCGGCCCTTCAGATTATCAAATGCGCCCCTGGTATTACCTGTGTGAGCGGGGCGATGCTGCTCCTGACCAAGATGCCCCAGTATGGTGAAGACGGGGTCCTGGTTGTCGGCGATGTGGCGGTGACTCCCGTGCCCGATGCCTCCCAGCTGGCCCAGATTGCAGTGTGTACCGCAAGGACTGCCCGTAGTGTGGCCGGGTTCGAAGATCCCCGTGTGGCAATGCTTTCTTTCTCCACCAAAGGCTCTGCCAAGCACGAGGTCGTGGATAAGGTAGTGGAGGCAACGGCCCTTGCCAGGGAGTCAGAACCCTCGCTTAAGATTGATGGTGAACTTCAGGCCGATGCTGCACTGGTACCTTCGGTTGCGGCCAAAAAGGCTCCCGGAAGCACTATCGCGGGGCATGCCAATGTACTTGTATTTCCTAATCTCGAGGTTGGAAACATCTGCTACAAGATGGTGCAACGGCTCGGTGGGGCGGATGCCATCGGTCCCATCCTCCAGGGCATTGCCAAACCGGTCAACGACCTTAGCCGCGGCTGCAGCGTGGATGACATCTACAGGATGATTGCCATCACCGCCTGCCAGGCCATGGATAGTAAATAGGATTAGGTATAGGGAATCCGGGTTCCGTGCGAAAACAGCCCAAAACACACGGAAAAGGGTCTACCTTATCAGACTGAAGAATTCTGCGCGGGTCTTGTCAGAGTTAAGGAAGGCTCCGCTGAAAGCGGAGGTGGTGGTGATGGAGCCTGGCTTCTCAATTCCTCGCATCTGCATGCACATGTGCCTGGCTTCGATTACGACTGCCACTCCAAGCGGATTCAGGGCAGAGTCGATGCAATCCCGAATTTGAATTGTCAGCCTTTCCTGCACCTGAAGTCTTCGGGCGTAGGTTTCTACAACTCGGGCGATTTTGCTGAGTCCGGTTATCTTCCCGTTAGGAATGTAGGCTACATGGCATTTGCCGTAGAAAGGCATCATGTGGTGCTCACAGAGACTGAATAGTTCGATGTCCTTGACAAGGACCATCTGGGAGTATTTTTCTTCAAAAACAGCCTCTTTGATAATGGCCTCTCCATCTTCGGAATAGCCTTTAGTGAGGAATTGAAGAGCCTTGGCTACCCGTTCGGGGGTTTTGACAAGGCCCTCTCTTCCGGCGTTTTCGCCCAAGAGATTCAGTATGCCTTCCACATGCTCTGCAAGGAGCTCGGTGGTGGTCCGGTCGAAGTGTTCTTCCTTGATGTACGACATAGTACTGCAAAAATACTACTAATTTCGCATCAAGTGAAATATTGCTTTCTCAAGTTTCGCATGTGATTTCAAAGATTTGTACGCGCATGCGAAACTTAAGTTACTTTCGAGTTAAGCGCAGACTGTTGAGGACCACGCAGACGGAGCTCATAGCCATGCAGGCAGCTGCTATCATCGGGTTGAGCAGGAAGCCGTTGACGGGGTAGAGCACTCCGGCTGCAATCGGCACTGCCAGCACATTGTAGAAAAACGCCCAGAAGAGATTCTCACGGATTACCTTCACCGTCTTGCGTGAGAGGGCAAGGAGTTGAGGAATCCTTTCCAGATCGCTCGACACTATCGTGGCCATGGCGGTATTGATGGCTATGTCACTGCCTTTCCCCATGGCGATACTCAAATCTGCCAGCGCAAGGGCGGCGCTGTCGTTAATCCCGTCTCCGACCATTGCAACCTTGTGTCCTTCGGCCTGGAGTCCCTTGATATAATCTGCTTTCCGGTCAGGGAGAACTTCTGCCTTGACGGTGTCAATCCCTACCTTGGAAGCGGTGTAAATTGCGGGAGCAGTCCTGTCTCCCGTGAGCATTATGGTCTTTACTCCCATTTCGCGAAGCTTTGCGATAGCAGAGGCTGAGCTTTCCTTGACTTCGTCCGCAAGTGCAAACCAGGCAAGCAGAGTGTCTTCGGATGAAAAATATACCATAGTTTTGCCTTCTGACAACAGTTTCTGCGCTTCGGGGAGCATGACTTCCGCTTGGAGGACATTGCCCGCAAAATAACTCTTACCGTCGCACACCGCTTTCACTCCCTTGCCGGGTATGCTTTCGAAACTTTCAGGCCTTGCAGCTTCGAGGGATGGGGAGTCTGCCTTCAATCTTGAGACAATTGCTTCTGCAAGAGGGTGTTCGGAGTTGAACTCCATGGAAAGGAGCAGACTCTTCGCTTCGTTCAGAGCGGCATCTTCTACAAGCCAGGTTTCATCCGTTACCACCGGATGCCCCTTGGTGATTGTGCCGGTCTTGTCCATTATGACCGTGTCGATATTACAGGCTACCTGAAGGGTATCGGCATCCTTAATAAGAATCCCTTTGCGGGCCCCGTTTCCGATTCCCGCGATAAGGGCAGTCGGAGTAGCCAGTCCGAGCGAGCAGGGGCAGGCAATTACCAGCACCGTCACCATGGCGAGAAGTCCGCGGGTAACACCGTCCGTAGGGTCGAGGATAATCCAGGCTATCAGAGACAATATCGAAATCCCGATAATCACTGGTACGAATACCGATGCGACCTTGTCTACCGTATTCTGAATCCTGGCCTTGCTCCCCTGTGCATCCTTCACCATACGGATGATGGCAGAGAGCATGGTGTCGCTGCCAACCTTTTCGGCTTCGACCGTAAGCGTGCCTTTCTGGTTAATTGTACCGGCGTAGACCTTGTCTCCTTCCTTCCTGAAGGCGGGGATACTCTCTCCCGTCAGCATACTCTCATCGATATAACTGCTTCCGGAGACCACCTTTCCATCGGCAGCGACCCTTTCCCCTGGCTTTACCCCGAAGCGGTCTCCCACTTCGATGTCTTTGCGAGTGGGTTGGAGGTGAATCAGGTCTCTGATTGCACTGGTGGTACCGCGTTTGGTCCTGTTCTCAAGCAGCCTTCCCACGAGGATAAAAGCTCCTATCATCGAAGATGATTCGAAATAGAGATGTACCTCAATTCCCCTGGAACTCCACACCGATGGAAAGAGCAGGTTGAAGACGCTGAAAAAGTAAGAAATCAGCATCGAGAGTGCGACGAGGGTGTCCATCCCCGTGGTTCCGTGAAGAATCTGTTTCCATGCACTTACGATAAAGCGTCTTCCATACCAGAACACTGCGGGAGTGGCGAGTGCCCAGAGCAGGTAGCCTTTCCATGAGAAATAGGGCAGAGCCATGCTCACAGTCATAATCACGACAGATAGGACTGCTGCTCCTATTGTGTCGCGTTTTAAGGACTTGTAGTCCTTCGCAGCGGCTTCTTCAGCCTTCTTATCGGCCTCTTCCACGTTATCTCCTGCAGAGGTAATCATGTCGTAACCGGCACCCTGCACGGCTTTTCGGATAGTTTCGGGGTCGGTCACAACAGGATTATAGTCCACCTGCGCCGAGTTGGATGCAAGGCTCACACTGCAGGACTTTACTCCTTCGACTCCGGTGATTGCTTTCTCCACATGTGCCACGCACGAGGCACAGGACATTCCCGTCACGGGGAAATTTCTTTTTATTTCTGTTTCCATAACCAAGTAAATGCATCATCTGTCCCGGTCTGCATGGCCTTTCTCATCGGTCAAATAGCCCGCTGCACCCGTTGAATGAAGCAACTTATTTCCTTCATTTTACCGACAGCAAAGATAGGGTATAGCCCCAAGGAAGTTTTACATTTTTCCACTTGATTCTTCAATCTTTCCGGGTAGAAGCCCTGCTTTATCGGGCGCTATTCCTTAACATACACAATCTTGTGCGCTATGTCTCTTCGTGAAATTCGTTTAGTACGGGGCATCGCCTTACAATGCAATGGAGGGGATGTCACTGTTCTAAATCACGGCAAATAGGTGTGATTAAGTACACCACTATGCCACTCATGCACATAGAAACATGGTAAGTGTTCTAAACGATTTTCACGAAAGCGTTAGAAGTCAGTCCCCAACCCTGCAAAGTCCGAGTTTTTCCTTTTGTGCCCTATTTTTGCTATATTTGCGCGTTTTTGACAGGGATGAAGAATTCATTCCGGAGGGCAGCGCAAAGCAGGCTGCGCTGAATTGAAATAAATTGTGCAAGAGATATAATGGCTACAATGACAGCTAATGAGATTCGTAAGAAGTTTCTCGACTTCTTCGCATCCAAGGGACACACCATCGTCCCGTCAGCTCCGATGGTGATAAAGGACGACCCAACACTGATGTTCACCAATGCAGGGATGAATCAGTTCAAGGATATTTTCCTCGGGAACGCCCCCAAAAAATGGAAACGTGCCACAGATTCCCAGAAATGCCTGAGGGTAAGCGGTAAACATAATGACCTTGAAGAGGTAGGCCACGATACCTACCACCAGACCATGTTTGAGATGCTTGGCAACTGGAGCTTCGGGGACTACTTTAAGAACGAGGCCATCGACTGGGCCTGGGAACTGCTTACGGATGTATACGGCATCGACAGAAACCTGCTCTATGCTACTGTGTTTGAGGGAAGTAAGGAGGATGGGACCGGCCCTGACATGGAGGCTCGCACCGCCTGGCTCCGCCACCTGCCGGAAGACCATATCCTCTACGGCAACAAGCACGACAATTTCTGGGAAATGGGCGATACCGGCCCCTGCGGTCCATGTTCCGAGATTCACATCGACATCCGCAGCGCCGAAGAAAAGGCAAACGGGGTCCCCGCCCGCGAACTCGTCAACAAATCTGACCCCCATGTCATCGAAATCTGGAACATCGTCTTCATGCAGTATATGCGAATGGCAGACGGGCATCTTGAGAACCTGCCGGAGAAGAATATCGACACGGGCATGGGCTTCGAGAGACTTTGTGCCGTGCTTCAAGGCAAAAACAGTAATTACGACACCGATGTCTTCTCCGGACTTCTGTCCGAGATAGGGAGAATTTCGGGACACGGATACGGGGAAAGCGAGAAGACCGATGTGGCGATGAGGGTAATAGCCGACCATGTACGCGCGATAGCCTTCTCAATTGCCGACGGGCAGCTCCCGAGCAATGTCAAGGCCGGGTATGTTATAAGACGAATCCTGCGCCGTGCCGTGCGCTATGGCTATACTTTCCTCGGACTTAAAGAACCCTTCCTCTGCCGGCTCATCCCTGGGCTCGTGCACGATATGGGAGAGGCTTACCCCGAACTTAAGGCCCAGCAGAAACTCATCGAATCCGTCACCCGCGAAGAGGAACTCGCCTTCCTGCGCACCCTCGACAGAGGTATTCGCCTGATGGATGATTATATGGAAAAGAACGTGGAGACCAAGGTTATCCCCGGCAAGGACGCTTTTGTGCTCTACGATACTTTCGGTTTCCCGATTGACCTTACCGAGCTGATTGCCACCGAGAATGGATATCAGGTCGATCTCGATGGCTTCGGAATCGAACTCGATGCTCAAAAGCAGCGTGCCCGCCATGCCACCTCCAACGAATTTGGGGACTGGACCCAGTATGCCGGTGGTGAAAGCCAGTTCGTGGGCTATGATACCACAGAGGTGAAGGATGCCGTTCTGCTGCGTCAGAGGACAGTTGTGCAGAAAGGTAAAACCCATCTGCAGCTCGTATTCGACCGCACTCCTTTCTACGGGGAGATGGGCGGTGAGATAGGGGATACGGGCTATATCGTATCTGCTGACGGAGAGAAGATTGCAATTCTTGACACCATACGGGAGAACGGACTTATACTGCATCTTGCCGAGCGGCTTCCGCAGAACTGTACCGGCCCATTCGTCCTTCATGTGGATGAGTCTAAGCGTCATGCCATAGAGAATAACCACTCCTGCACCCATCTTCTCGATGAGGCACTTAGGGAAATCCTGGGTAATCATGTCGAGCAGAAAGGGTCGTATGTCTCTGATACTCAGTTGCGATTCGACTTTTCACATTTTGAGAAGCTTTCCGATGAACAGATACACTGTGTAGAGCAGAAGGTCAACTCCTTTATCAGGGCCGACTATCCCCTTGAGGAGAAGCGGGATACGACCATGGAAGAGGCCAAGGAGCTCGGAGCCATTGCCCTTTTCGGTGAGAAATACGGGGAAAGGGTCAGGGTCGTTAAGTTTGGCCCGAGTGCCGAGCTTTGCGGCGGATGTCACGTGAAATCCACGGGACGGATAGGCTTTTTCAAGATAGTCAGCGAAAGCGCAATTGCAGCGGGTGTCCGTCGTATAGTCGCTGTGACGGGTCCTCAAGCGGAGGATTATGTATATGCGATGCAGAATATCATCCGTACTGCCCGCGAGGCTTTCGGTGGAGCCCCCGACTTGGTTGCCGCTATCAGCAGGATGGTTAACGACAATGCCCAGTTTAAGAAACAGGCCGAGGAATTCGCAAGGAAGAAGACTTCCGAATTTGCAAAGCTCCTTGCGCAGAGGACAAAGGAAGTTGGCGGAGTGAACCTCATCGTAGTAGAACACTCTACCGAAACCGACTTTGACCCTGTGATGATAAGGGAGGCTGCCGGACTGCTCCAGAAGAATCTTTCCAATACGGCCCTTGTAGCCGCCTTTGAGTATTCAGGGAAGCCCCAGCTTGCCCTTATGTACTCTCAAGACCTCGTGGAGAAGGGCAGAGATGCCTCTGCTGACATCCGTATTGCGGCAAAATCCATCCAAGGAGGCGGAGGAGGAAGCAAGGCTTTCGCAATGGCAGGCGGACGCAATGCAGGCGGGCTCAAAGATGCCTTGGATACTCTTGTTACCCTCGCCACAAGCTAGTATCCGCCCCTTTGTGCGTGAGGAGATTCGCGGGCGCGCGCAATCATCGAAAAGCAGGGCTTTACTTGCCCACGGAATATTAGGATGAAGAAACTCGACAAATTTGTATTAAAGGCTTTTACAGGACCGTTTGTAGCGATCCTGCTGATTGTCGTCTTCATCCTGATGATGCAGTTCCTCTGGCTCTACATCGACGAACTGGTGGGTAAAGGCTTGGGAATGAAAGTTATCCTCGAGTTTCTGATGTGGGGAACCTGCACCATCCTCCCCCTGGCGATGCCCCTTGCGACCCTGCTTGCCTCCATGATGACCTTCGGACAGATGGCCGAAAATAAGGAACTTATGGCCATCAAGGCATCCGGAGTATCACTTGTCAGGGTAATGGTGCCACTCATGACAGTGTCTGCTCTCATCGCCATCGGAGCCTTCTTCGTGGGAAACAATCTCGTGCCTAAATCCTATAAGGAGATTTATCAGCTCCGAACTGATATAGGTAAGACCAAATCCGAAATCAAAATTCCTTCGGGAACTTTCTATGACGGGATAGATGGTTATGTGCTTAGGGTTGAGAATCAAAATAAAGATGGGATGATGTATTCCGTGATGGTATATGACCACTCCGGCAAGAAGGGCAACACCTCTATCACTCTCGCGGATTCGGCTACGATGCGCCTTTCGAAGGCGAAAGACTACCTGATCTTCACCCTCTACGATGGGATTAACTATCAGGAAGACAATGCATGGCATGGCAAAGAAGCGGAACTCCAACTCAACAAAGTGGCTTTCCGCAAGCAGCAACTCATTATTTCCCTCAAGAACTACGCATTCGAAAAGTCCGAGACAAATCGCTTCGGGGACCAGATAAAAGCCCAGAAGGTGGGCTCGCTCATTGCGGAACAGGATTCCCTCCGCGGTATTATTGACTCCTGCTATGCGGTGCATCGCAAAGAAGTGGCAGCTGCTTCGTACTTCTCTTTTCCAAAGCAGTTGGATTCCTCCGCCTTCAATTCGGTGCGAAGCGATTTCCAATACAAGGGCTACGGGGAGTGGAAGAATCGCAAAGACAAGATACGTGCCCTCAAAAACGCTGCAAACAAGGCCGACAGGATGGCTGCAAATATGGGGGAATATGGAAGGGAGAATTATCAGGAATACTTCTATCTGCGTAGGGCAGATGTGGAAATACTCAAGAAATTCGCCCAGGCACTTGCCTGCTTTATACTCTTCTTTATCGGGGCCCCGCTCGGTGCCCTCATCGGGAAGGGAGGCCTTGGGGTCAGTGCCATTATCTCGGTACTCTTCTTTGTCCTATATTGGGTCGTGGATATTTCGGGCACTAAATTAGCCAACGATGGGGCTATTCCTCCCACAATCGGGGCCTTTATCTCTTCAATTGTACTTGCCCCTATCGGGGCCTGTCTCACATGGAAAGCCGTGCATGATTCTACCTTCTCCTCTGGAGATTCACTGAAGAGCGGGTGGAGGAAGTTTAAGACCAGGCTGACCTCCTTCTTCCGCAAGACCCGAATTGTCTATATGGGCACTCCGGAATTTGCGGTAGGCCCGTTGGATGCACTTATTAAGCATAATTATAAGGTGGTCGCTGTGGTCACCGTACCCGACAAACCTGGAGGCAGGGGACTCAGACTCAGGGAAAGTCCGGTTAAGCAGTATGCCCTTCAGCACGATATTCCCGTTCTGCAGCCCGTCAAACTCAAAGATTCCGAGTTCATAGCTCAGCTCAAATCCTATAAGGCTGATCTGTTCGTGGTGGTGGCATTCCGGATGCTCCCCGAAGTGGTCTGGACCATGCCGCGACTTGGAACCTTCAATTTACATGCGGCCTTACTGCCGCAGTATCGGGGGGCCGCTCCAATCAACTGGGCCCTTATCAATGGAGAGCGGCTGAGCGGGGTGACGAGCTTTATGATTGACCGCAATATTGACACTGGCGGGATTATCCTTAGGGAAGAATGTCGAATCGCACCGGAAGATACTGCCGAAGACCTGCATGACAAACTCCTTCCTCTTGCCTGCGATGTAGTCTTGCGTACAGTAGAGGGTCTTGAAGAGCATAATGTCGAGACCCGTGTGCAGCGAAGCTTCATCCAGGGTGCTGAAGTGCTCAAACCCGCCCCGAAACTCACTCCCGAACTGTCGGATATAGACTGGTCTGATACTGCCGCGTCTATACACAACCTCATTCGGGGGCTTAGTCCAAGTCCGGCGGCCTTTACTCGCCTTGAACATGAGGATGGGTCAGTTAAACAGCTCAAAATCTTCTCTTCGAGGGTAGGGGTGGAGTGCGCCGAGCCTCCGGGATCTGTCCGTAGCGATGGCAAGACATACCTGTGGATTGCGACTTCAGACAGATATATCGAGCTCTGTGAAGTCCAGCTCGAAGGCAAGAAAAGGATGGCCGTTGGAGACTTCCTCAGAGGCTGGAGAAATCCCCAGTCATGGAGGGCCCTGTGTGGCAGTTCGAAAGCGGAAAAACTTCGCCTCTGTTCCAAATAAAATTATTATCTTTACAGGATGCCAAAATTCAGCAAATATATTTACAACAGGGAGACACTTCTCTACGAGAAGCATAAGGAGTCCAATGCTTCCCTTGCTCTCAAGTGGGGTTCTTTCGTGTTCTGTGTACTTGCTCTGACTGCATTCTTTTTCTGGGCTTGGACTTCGCTTTTGGGCTTGGATTTGCCGAAAACTGCCAGACTCAAGAAGACCAATGCCGAGTGGCAGTCCAAGTTTGAGCTTATAAACCGCAATCTCGATGTAGCCGAGGCTGTCCTTTCCGAAATAGAACTGCGCGATGATGATGTCTATCGCTCCCTCTATGGCCTTGAAGATATCCCTCAGGAAGTCAAAAATGCCGGTTTTGGTGGGGCGAATCGCTATTCTTACCTCGATGAGCTAGGGGGATCCACTCTGCTTAAAAGCACTGCACGGCGGCTCGATGTTATGACCAAGCGCTCGTATATTCAGAGCAATGCCCTTGACGAGGTGCTGCTTGTATCCAAACAGGCAGGGGATATGCTTGCCTGCGTGCCTGCAGTCTGCCCGATTCTTCCCGAGAAGGGCAAATATCGCATCTCAAGCTCGTTTGGGCGCCGTTCGGACCCTGTCTATAGCGGTAAGGTGGCTTTCCATGACGGGCTTGATATTGCTACGACCCTCGGAACTCCTGTCTATGTTACAGGTGATGGCGTGGTGGAAAGGGTGAGGTACCAGTTCTTCGGTTATGGCAACGAGATTGTCATCAATCACGGTTTTGGCTACAAGACCCGCTATGCCCATCTCAATTCGATTGACGTAGTTAAAGGGCAGAACGTTAAGCGCGGGGAGAAGATTGGAGCGGTCGGCAACACCGGCAAATCCACCGGTCCCCACCTCCATTACGAGGTCCTTTATCGCAACAAGCCGGTCAATCCTGCTACCTACCTTGACTTCGACATTAAGCCGGAAGAGTATCTTTCAATGGTAAATACGGCCTCCGAGGCTGCGGGGGAATGAGAGGCGAAGAACATAGGTACAGTTTCGGGGAGGATTTCAATTTCAGAGAATCCGACAAACCCGTTGAGCGTGTTTTGCGCTTTGCCGCTGCAGTGCTGGTAGCCGCAGCAGTCCTGACTCTTGTCCTCTATCTCTTATTCGCCACCTTTGTCAATACCGATGTGGAAGGGAGACTTAAGAGAGAGAACAAAATGTACGAAAAACTCTATCCTCAACTTCTTCAGCAACAAAAACTTGTGGATGACGGGATTGCTTCCATCCAATACAAGGACGGAGATGTCTACCAGGCTGTGTTCTCTTCCAAATCTCCTTCTGTGGATTCCGTCGGCGAACTTTCCTTCTTGTCTCGGATCGACTCTTTGTCCGACACTGAAATCGTCTCTCGGACTGCCCGTGCGCTTGATCTTGCGTACCGGGATATTCCGGAGATTGAAAGCGCCTTTCGCAAGGCTCTGCTTCGCGCAGCCAGCCCTTCCACCATTCTCCCGCCTATGAATCTGCCTGTGAAAGGAATTTCCTTCTCCCAGGTTGGGGCTTCCGTTGGCATGAAGATAAACCCTTTTCTGAAGGCATATGTCTACCACGATGGACTCGATTTCATCCTTACGCAGGGGAGCCCTGTCTACGCTGCCTCCGATGGTATTGTGTCTGTCACGGACAAATCCCGCAAAGGGAAAGGCAACAGTGTCACAATCACGCACAAAGGTGGGTATGTGACGCGATACAGCCACCTTTCCGCCATTTCGGTTCGGCAGGGCGCCAGTGTTACGAGGGGCCAGAAGATAGGAGAGGTTGGTGTCAGTGGGACATCTTTTGCCCCACATCTCCACTATGAGCTGATGTTTGGCTCGCAACATTTGGACCCAATGGCTTATATCTTTGCCTCTGTAGACTCCGAAGAGTATGGAAATATGCTTTGGGTTGCTGCAAATACCCAGCAATCAATGGATTAACCACTATGGATAAAATGTTTTACACTATCGGGGAAGTGTCAGGGAAACTAGGCGAAAGCGTGTCGTGTGTACGCTATTGGTCCAATTCGTTTTCGGACTTCCTCACTCCCAAGCGAAATGCCAAGGGAAACAGGCTTTATACTCCCGAAGAGGTGGAAACCCTTAAGTTAATTCAGTTTCTGCTTAAGGATAAGGGACTTACCATAGACGGGGCGCAGAAACAGCTTAGAGATGACGCCAAGGGAGCAAGCAAGAGGATGAAGGCTGTGGAGAGCCTGGAGGCCATTAAGGAAATGCTTCTCGAACTTCGCTCCTCTCCCGATGAGGTGCAAAGTATTCCTGGAGAAAGCGGCGTTGCAGATTCTTCGCCTGAAGGCGCTGAATGACATGGGCAGTGCGGAGTAAACCATGAGGTTTTTAGACGATAATTTATTATCTTTGCGCTCCGTTTAGTAAAGTGAAAAAATACAAGCATATGGCAACAAGCAAAACAAAGAAACCGGCCGTTCAGATAGATAACAGGGAGACTTTCGTCTCTTTGCAGAAAGGCTTCGGTGATTCCGGCCTTTCGGTGCCCGAAAAGCTCGATCTTCTCTACAAACTCCAGCAGACTGATGTCGAGATAGACAAGATTCGCGCTCTCCGTGGTGCACTTCCTCAGGAAGTAGCGCAGATTCAGGATGAACTCTCCTCTCTTAAGGGCAAAGTAGCTCATCTCGAAGAAGTTATTGCCGGATACGAACAAAGTATCGAGAACAACAGGAAGGAAACCGTTGAGATTGATGCTCAGACCGAGAAGTACAAACAGGAGTTGAACAGCATTTCCAATAGCCGTGAGTACGATTCGATTGAAAAAGAGATTGAGAATCAGGGACTTCTTCATGATATAGCCCAGAAGCATATCGGGGAAGCCAGGATGGCGATTGCTGAACGCAAGGACAGCATTGCAACCCTTCAGGACCGCATTACCATTCGCGAACAGGATCTTGCTGCCAAGCAGGAGGAACTTGATGGTATTGTCGCGAGTACTGCCGAACAGGAGAAGCAATTGAGTGATAAACGTGAGAAATTCACCTCAAAACTTGATGAGAGAACCCTCAGTGCCTACAATCGTATCCGTGGCAGCGTGCACAACCATCTCGCGGTAGTGACCGTGTACAACGGAGATTCCTGCGGGGGGTGCTTCAATGCCATCACTCCCCAGAGACTCGTGGACATAGCAGCTGGCAACAAACTGATACTCTGCGAGAACTGTGGCAGGATTCTGGTCAATCCCGATGCAATAAGCGAGAATATTAGCAAATAGTGGCTGAGAACGGTAACAGGCAGCGTAAAGGCGGCAGCAAGGATGTCGTACAGGACATCGGCAAAGAGTTGGGACGGGTTCCGCCCCAGGCTTTGGATGTGGAGGAAGCCGTTCTGGGCTCCATGCTCCTCGAGCCGAACTGTGTAGATGAGGCACTTGAGAATCTCACAGAGAAGTGTTTCTATTTGGAGAGGAACCGTCTGATTTTCGAAGCAATCAGGGCACAGCGCAACCTCAACTTGCCGGTTGACATCGTTACCGTTTCCGAGCGGCTTCTCCAACAGGGTAAACTGGACGATGTCGGGGGAATGGCGGTTCTTTCAGAACTGTCCGGTAAGATTGGTTCCGCCGCCTACATCGAATCCTATGTCAGAATTCTGCAACAGAAAGCTATTCAGCGGGATTTGATTGCGGCCGCGCACGATATCCTCACCAACGCCTACGATGACCAGGTCAATGTCGACGACCTTATTGACAAGGCCCAGTCCGAGGTTTATGAGGCTACTCAAAGTGTTGAGAGACGAAGCGTGCAGACCATCGGCTCGGTTATCAGCCAGGCTATGGACCGCATACAGGAGCTTCAGGGAAATGAAGGTTTGAGCGGAGTGCCTTCCGGTTTTGCCAAACTCGACAAGATTACAAACGGGTGGCAGGCTTCCGACCTTATCATTCTGGCAGCTCGCCCGAGCGTGGGTAAGACGGCTTTTGCCCTCAACCTTGCAAGGAACGCGGCTGTAGACCACAATATTCCCGTAGCCTTTTTCTCCCTCGAAATGTCTTCGCTTCAGCTTGCCATGCGCCTTATGGTCACGGAGTCGGGACTTAGCGCGGATAAGATTCGTGGTGGCGTGAAGTTGCAGAACGATGAGTGGACCCTGCTCGAGCAGTCTATCAAAAGACTTGCAGCCTCTCCTCTCTATGTGGATGAGACCCCGGGATTGCCGGTAATGGAATTCCGCTCCAAGGTGAAAAACCTCGTCAAGCAGAAAAAGGTTCGCCTTGTGATTGTGGACTACCTCCAGCTGATGCAGGGCCCCACTGAAAGCAAGGGAGTCAGGGAGCAGGAGGTCGCTGCAATTTCGAGGCTTCTTAAAGCCACTGCCAAGGAGCTCAATATCCCCATCATAGCTCTCTCTCAGCTTTCGCGACAGGCGGTGCAAAGACAGGGAAGTGGCGGAAAACCCGTCCTTTCGGATCTTCGGGAATCGGGTAGTATAGAGCAGGATGCGGATATCGTCATCTTCATTCACAGGCCTGATTATGTGGGACTTTCGGAAAACGAAGGCGACAAAGAGGCCACCCAGATTATCATTGCCAAGCACCGTAATGGAGAGACCACTGACATTGACATGGTATTCAAGTCTGAAAGGATTAAGTTCATGGAGGTCTCCGATGCCCTCTATGCCAATGCTACGGAGTATGAGTCAGGGATGAATTCCCAGGATTATATACCATCCTCTTCTGACTTTTAGTATATGAGCGAAACTGAAGACATACTCCATGATGGCAAGGTGCTCGAAGCGGGGCCTGATGGTCTTACCGTTGAGATTATTTCCCAAAGTGCCTGCGCTTCCTGCCATGCCGCAGCCCTTTGTGGAATGGGCTCTTCGAAGAGCAAGATAATACAGCTTCCTCCGCAGACAGGCTATACCCCCGGGGAAGAGGTAATTGTAGGGACAAAACGCTCGATGGGGGAGAAGGCGGTCCGGCTCGGTTATATCTATCCTCTCTTTATTCTGGTGGGAGTTCTTTTGGGAACTCTCGCCCTTGGTTTTTCGGAACTTGTCTGCGGACTTTGTGCCATAGCGGGGGTGGGGCTCTGGTATTTTGCGATTTGGATTTTGCGAAACAAACTTAAAAACGAGTATACATTCTATATCAGGAAAAAGCAATGAGCGGTTCTTTGGTATCAACAATTCTGGTCCTTACTGTCTTGGGACTTTTGCTGGCTGTGCTCCTATACCTGCTGGCCAGGAAGTTCAAGGTGGAGGAGGATCCCCGCATCGATGAAGTCGAAAAGACTATGCCCGGTGCGAACTGTGGCGGATGCGGATTTGCCGGCTGCAGGGCCTTCGCCGAGAATGCAGTCAAATCTCCAACCCTCGACGGAATATTTTGTCCTGTCGGAGGCAATGAGGTTATGAAGAAGGTAGCGGCTATCCTCGGTCGCGAGGTTAAGGCGCAGGCTCCCAGGGTGAGTGTGCTGCGCTGCAACGGAGCCTGTGAATTCAGGCCCAGAATCAATGTCTATGAGGGCGTTCAGTCCTGCAGGGTCAAGGCTAATCTCTACTCTGGAGACACGGCCTGCTCTTACGGTTGTCTCGGCTGTGGGGATTGCGTCGCAGTGTGTAAGTTCGATGCCTTGCACATGGATCCGGTGACGGGGCTGCCCGTAGTGGATGAAGCGAAGTGTACCGCCTGCGGAGCCTGTGTCAAGGCCTGCCCGAAGCAGCTTTTCGAGCTCAGGGCCAAAGGTCCTCGCGGGATGCGGATGTTCGTTTCCTGCAGAAATCACGACAAGGGGCCGGTTGCAAAGAAGGCTTGCGCTGTCTCCTGCATCGGCTGCAGTCTGTGCTTTAAAACCTGCACCCACGATGCCATCACGATGGATAATAACCTGGCCTACATAGATTTCAATAAATGTAAGCTCTGCCGCGAATGCGAGGCGGTTTGTCCTGCGGGTGCTATCCACGGGGTCAATTTCCCCAAGCCTCTCGACAAAGAGGCCGTGAAGGCTCGGATAGCTGAACGCAACCGAAAGGCTCGTGAAGCGGCTGCTGCCGCGAAAGCCGCTCAGGCAATTAATCTGAAGGAGGAAACAGCCAATGCGTAAGATTACATTCAGAATAGGCGGGATTCATCCCGATGATGCCAAACTTTCCCGCGGCTGCAAGATAGAGACTCTTCCCTTGCCGTCAAAGGTGTATATCTCGGTCAGTCAGCACCTCGGTGCTCCTGCTGTGCCTATAGTCAAGCCCGGTGACAAGGTAAAAGCCGGACAGGTGATTGCAGAGCCAGGCGGTTTTATTTCCGCTTACGTGCATTCGAGCGTTTCGGGAACCGTTAAGGGGATTGTCCCGAGGGCCGATCTTTCAGGGAAGATGGTTCCCCATATAGAGATAGATGTCGAGGGCGATGAATGGGTCGAAGGAGTTGATTTGAGCAGGAATCTTGTTACTGAAATCCCCTCCGACAGGGAAGCTATTCTCGACAAGATCAGGAAAGCAGGGGTCGTCGGACTTGGAGGTGCGACTTTTCCCACCCATGTCAAGCTCAATCCCGCCCCTGGAAGTAAGGCCGAGTGCCTGATTATCAATGGGGCCGAATGCGAACCCTACCTTACGAGCGATTTTCGCATAATGCTCGAAAGGCCTGAAGAGATTGTCATAGGCGCGGCCATTATGCAGAAGGTCCTTGGCGGATGCAGATGTGTGATTGGGATTGAAGACAACAAACCTGAAGCCATAGAATCGATGAGAAGCGCCGTCAAAGAGCTCGGTTACTCCAATATGTATGTACAGCCTCTCAGGAAGCGCTATCCGCAGGGTGGAGAGAAGCAGCTCATTGATGCGGTGCTGAGGCGGCAGGTCCCTTCCGGAGGTCTGCCCATCAGTGTAGGAGCCGTGGTACAGAATGTCGCCACTGCCCTCGCTACATATGAGGCTGTTCAGAAGAATAAACCTCTCGTTACCAATGTTCTAACTGTTGCCGGAGATTGTCTTCCCGTGGATAAGCAGCACAATTACCTCTTCCGTATCGGTATGCCACTCAGTTGGATTGCCGAGCAGGCGGGCGGGGTTCCCGAAAAGGCTGCAAAGATTGTCAGTGGCGGACCGATGATGGGGAAGGCCATTTCCAACTTCGATGCCGCCACCCTGAAAGGTTCTTCTTCGATACTGTACCTTAGCAAGGCCATCACAGGGCGTCGCACTGAAAGTGCCTGTATCCGTTGCGGCAGATGTGCTTCCGCCTGTCCTATGGGGCTCGAGCCTTTCCTGCTCAGGCGCCTTTCACTTGCGGGAGACCTTGCAGGGCTTGAAAAGAATGCCGTTCAGGACTGCATAGAGTGCGGCTGCTGCCTGTACAGTTGTCCTGCCGGCATACCTCTTCTTGATATTATCCGTACATCCAAAGGCGAAGTTATGGGGGTAATTAAGGCTCGCGCTGCTGCCAAACGCGCTGCTGCCAACGCCGGTTCCAAATAGCACACGATTATGAGTAAACAATATCTGGTTTCTCCTTCACCACATGTCCATGCAAAAGCGAGCACCCGCTCTCTTATGCTGGATGTCATCATAGCACTCGCTCCTGCTACGATTGTATCTGTGCTGTTCTACGGCTGGAGCGAAATTCTGGTCCTTGCTGTCAGCATCCTTTCCTGTGTACTGCTCGAATGGGCAATTACCAAGTTTATGATGAAAAGGCCTTCCACCATTGGAGACCTTTCTGCTGTCGTTACCGGCCTGCTGCTTGCCCTCAACCTGCCGGTCACAACCCCCTGGTGGATTGTGTTTATCGGGGCGGTTATAGCTATCGGGGTTGCCAAGATGTCTTTCGGCGGTATCGGACAGAATATCTTTAATCCGGCCATTACCGCGAGGGTGTTTCTGCTGATTTCTTTCCCCACCCAGATGACAAACTGGACCGTTCCTGCCGGATTCATTCACTCTACCGATGCCGTGTCAGGAGCTACTCTGCTCGGTCGGTTCAGTGAGGGGGGAGTGGATGCAATCCATGGAGTAGATTACCTGCAGACGCTCTTTCTGAATATCGGAGGTGCAGCCGGTGAAATCAGTGCGATAGCGCTTCTGCTTGGCTTTGTGTACCTGCTATGCCGCAGGGTAGTGAAAATTTGGATTCCGCTTAGCATCTTCGTGACAGTGGCTTTGATTAGTACCATC
Source organism: uncultured Muribaculaceae bacterium (assembly GCA_964608175.1). Lineage (GTDB taxonomy): Bacteria > Bacteroidota > Bacteroidia > Bacteroidales > UBA932 > Cryptobacteroides. The sequence continues at coordinate 23,938 of CAZSMO010000026.1, forward strand.
TTCTCTCTTGCCAATCCTGCCCAGTTCACGGGCCCTCTGTTTAATCTGCTTTCAGGAGGTCTGATACTCGGAGCCTGCTTTATGGCTACGGATTATGTCACGAGCCCGATGAGCAATTGGGGCGGAGTGATTTACGGTTGTGGAATCGGCCTTATTGTGATGATGATCCGTTATTTCGGCTCGTATCCGGAAGGTATGAGCTTTGCGATTCTGCTTATGAATATGTGTGTGCCTCTGATTGACAGGGTCTGTCATCAGAAAAAATACGGGAGGAAATAGATAATGGCTGCAAAATCCAATTTCAAAGGCATGGTTCTCTCTCTCGGAGTCACCTGTCTCGTGTGTGGAGTTCTACTCGGCTTTGTCAATGACAAGACCGAGCCCATGATTGAAGCTAAAGCCCAGAGTAATCTCGAAGAATCCATTAGGGATGTCCTTCCTGAAGGAGGATCTCTTGAACCTTCGAAAGCCGGTACTGTTGAGGGTGTTAGCGAATACTATACTCTCAGTTCTGATGGGACGGCTCTCGCCTACGCCGTCAAGTCCACTGCCAATGGCTTCGGCGGGGCTCTTAGCCTGATGGTGGGAGTGCTTCCCGATGGAACCGTGTACAATACTTCCGTACTTTCCCATAGCGAAACCCCTGGTCTTGGAGCCAAGTGTACCGATGAGTCATCGCATTTTCGGATTCAGTTCAAAGGCTTTAAGGGGAAGCTCGCAGTGAAGAAAGACGGGGGAGATGTGGATGCAATTACAGCTTCGACGATTACTTCCCGCGCTTTCACCAAGGCCGTTGCCCAGGCAGTGGAGCAGGTGAGGGCTTTTGGGGAGGATGACTGTCAGTACTGCGCCGAATCTTCTGCAAATAATATGGAGGAATGCTGCAATGAGTAAACTGCATTATCTCACAGACGGATTTATCAGGAATAATCCGACCTTCGTACTCGTGCTGGGTATGTGCCCTACGCTCGCGACTACTACTTCAGCCATGAACGGACTTGAAATGGGGCTTGCAACGATGTTTGTGCTGGTGCTTTCGAACATCGCCATTTCGCTCATTGCTCCTGTGGTTCCGGACAAGGTGCATATCCCCGTATATATAGTTGTAATTGCTACCTTTGTAACTATCCTTCAGTTGCTTATGCAGGCTTTTGTACCGCAGGTTTACGCTACGCTCGGGCTCTTTATCCCTCTGATTGTAGTGAACTGTATAGTGCTTGGGCGTGCAGAGGCTTTCGCCAATAAGAACGGGGTTTGGGTCTCCGCCCTTGATGGTCTTGGGGTCGGGCTTGGATTCACCATGTCTCTTACCGTAATCGGGATTATCCGTGAACTGCTTGGAAGCGGCTCCTTCTTCGGGATGAAATTTGTTCCCGGGGATGGGATTCTGGCTTTCGTGCTGGCCCCCGGAGCCTTCCTTGTGATTGGATATCTGATGGTTCTCTTTAATAAGTATCTCAAGAAGCAGTAGTGCCATGGAGTATTTTCTTATAATCATTTCGGCGATATTCGTCAATAACATCCTGCTGTCGCAGTTCCTCGGCATCTGCCCTTTCCTTGGAGTCTCCAACAGTCTCTCTACTGCAAAAGGCATGTCCGGGGCCGTGTGCTTCGTCATTACCCTTGCGACCGTGGTTACCTGGCTGATTAACAAGTACCTCTTGGTTCGTTTCAATATTGTCTATCTTCAGACCATCGCTTTCATCCTTGTGATTGCGGCTCTCGTGCAGATGGTGGAAATCGTCCTTAAGAAAATCAGCCCATCGCTATATCAGGCTCTTGGGATTTACCTGCCTCTTATCACTACCAACTGCGCTGTCCTCGGGGTGGCTCTCTCTGTGGTACAGAAGGATATGAATCTCGGCCAGGCTACCGTGTATGCCTTTGCGACTTCACTCGGCTATGGCCTAGCGATGATACTCTTTTCTGGAATCCGCGAAAGACTCGCGGGTAACAGTGTCCCGAAGTCTTTCAAAGGCCTTCCCATAGCTTTGATTACTGCAAGTATCATGGCTATGGCATTCCTCGGATTCTCGGGGATTGGCAATTAATTTTTAAGGCCATGAAATTCAAAGTCATATCCCTTATTGGTGCAGCCCTTTTGCTCTTTTCCACCGTAGCTGCAGCCCAGCCGCGCTCCTTTGGGGTCAGGTTTTCTACTGGCCTGGAAATGAGCTATCAGCATCAGTTCGGGACGACTTCACAAGGGGCCACTTTTCTCGAAGTCGATGCCGGGGTTGTCGGGGCCAGTGATTTTCCAGGGTATAGGCTCAGTGCGTTTTACGATTTTACCATTTGGTCTCTTTCTGCAGAAGCTGGAGTGCTGGAAATGTTCATTGGCCCGGGACTTGGCTTCGGTCTCTATGACAAATCGGATTTTTTGGGAGCATTTCACCTGCAGTATGGGCTTAGTTGGCGTTTCAGCGATATTCCCCTTATGGTTGGGGTGGATATTAGTCCCTGTGTCGCGCTGAGTTCGGACTATGTCGGGGTTCCCCTTCGGGAAATGATTCCAATGGCCTCGATTCGCTGGGCGTTTTAATGTCATGAAGACTTTCTCTGTTTTTAACATTGAGCGAAGCCGAAGGGTCTGTAAAGAATTTTTATCAGTTTTGTAACCACATATAGACAGATGCACAGTTTGTTTAAATCCCTTGCCCCTGCTGCGGCCTTTGTGCTTGCACTTTGCCTGCATGGCTGTGACGATACGACACTCAATCCTGATATTGTCTGCCCGCCTGCAGATACTGTAGAGGTGAAACCCGTTGTACCGGATACTACTGTTGTCCCGCCGGTAGATACCGTCACATTCACTGCGACTCTCACCTTTGATGAGGCCAAAGAGTATGTTTCAGGCTATGGCTCTCCCAAGGAGTACACCAATTCGTATGGGACCTGGGTAATCTGCGCCTATAAGAATGGTTCCAACATGCAGATTAACAAAAATAAGGTGGCTTATATCGGAACGCCTGAGTTTGAGCACAACATCTCATCCGTAAGCCTCAGTTTTGATGAGGCGTATGATGGCGAAATCTATCTTTGCTCCTATGCAGGGACTAAACAGTATTCAGGTCTTTTTCTGACAGCCAGTGCGGGGGCAGGTGCGAAGAACCTGGAGATGACTCTCTCCGACTCTCTTGCCGTTAATCGACTGTATATCAGGGCTGGTGCCTGTGCGAGGATAACATCAGTTACCATAGTATGCGGCGGAAGTTCTGTTACCCCGGATCCTGACCCTGCACCTGATCCTGATCCGGATCCTACGCCCACACCGACCCCTGACCCTGGCGGTGAGACGACCATTGCCGGGTGGTATGAACTTCCTGTGGTGTATGACGGGGACCATGACGGGAAGGACGATTACAACTCCAACCTCTATTACGCCTCGCACAGTTTCACTTTGGGCTCCAGGCAGATGCGCAATTACACCGTCTGCTTCAGCGCAGAGAAGCATTGCCCCGTCTGGGTTGCGGCCCCGAGGCATGCGTGTTACACCGGTTCTGCGAATAGGACCAATGCATATCGTCAGGACCCTGATATTCCTTCAGGTATCCAGTATAGCAGTAAGTCTACCGGCGATGGCTGCAACAAGGGCCATATGCTTGGATCTTCCGAGAGGACGTGTTCGTCCGATGCCAACAGACAGGTGTTCTACTACAGCAATATTGCTCCTCAGCTCAGTAGTGGCTTCAATACCGGCGGTGGAGGATGGAACACCCTCGAGGATTGGGTAGATACTCAGGTCTGCGCTGATACTCTCTATGAGGTTGTTGGTTGCTATTTTGAACGCTATACGGATGGTTATGGGCATACAGTTGCCCCGAAGACAATTTCCTTTGGCAATCGAAATGATGTAGGCTTCCCGACCATGTTCTACTACATCCTTTTGCGAACCAAATCCGGCTCTACCGGCAAGGCTCTTAAGGATTGCAGTGCAAGCGAACTGAAATGTGCGGCTTTTGTACGGGCGCATACCAATTCTCTGAAAGGCCAGAAGGTGACTTCTGCGGAGATGATGTCGGTGAGCGATTTGGAGAAGATTACCGGCTTCTCTTACTTTGCCAATGTTCCTCAAGCCCCGAAAGACAGCTTCAAAGCTTCCGACTGGGGACTTTAATACAGTTGGGGCGCAAAGCTCCCCAAACCCCTCGCGGCTTCGTCATGCCATCGCACAAGGCTCACCCGTCATTCCTCCGCCGGCACGCTGATGCGTGCTTCCTTCTGATGGTGCGCAAAGCTCCCCAAACCCCTCGCGGCCGATGCAAAACTGTTTAGAATGTAATTGTTTGAATTCTAGACACATAGACAATTTACTTGTCCCCGTAGCGGGACAAGCAAAAATACTAAAACGCTAACTATCAATATACTAACTTATCGCGGGGCTCATCGTTGCTGCCCTTGCCGTCTCTTATTTTGAGACGGGACGGACTGATTGCCCATTGCAACGGTTGCTGACGCTGAAACGTAAGCATCCGAGGAAGTACGTGGTAGCAGAGTTTGATTGATGCCGGCATGAGTT
>CAZSMO010000027.1:0-27101 GCA_964608175.1 uncultured Muribaculaceae bacterium
GCGTGTGTAAGCCATCATGGCTTCGTCATGCCTCCTCTTATTGGGAAGTTCCTCCCAAACCCTCGCGCCTCCGCTTGCGCCATCAGCACATGCCAACCCTGCGCTTCGCTCCGGCATTCGCTGATGCTCATTTACTGCATGCCAGCCATTCATCCCCCGTCATTCTTCCGTCGTCACGCCGACGCGTGTGTAAGCCTGCTAACTCACACGGCCACTACACCGGCTTTCCGCTGGCTCGCTTATGCGAGCGCTTGTGGGCCATCTTAAAGGGCTACTACATTGCATTTCCCAACAACTGTCTGATATTTAATAATTTACACTTTTGCGCCCCCTGCTTTACAGGTAGGGCGCGAAAGTGTAAGTACTTGTGTATTAGCAATTTATCGGGAAACGCCTCCACCGGCCGAAAATCCGAAAATCCCGATTTTTGTAACCATGTGGATTAGGATATACTTGTTTCCAATCCGGCTGGTGGCAATTAAGCCTTTGAAAAACAGCAAGAGTACGAATTTGCTATCCGCCATCGAAGATATTGAAGGATAAAACTCTTTGATTATAAGCGGTACAGCCGTCGCCACTTATCCAATGGGGTAGGGACTCTGAAAAGGGGGACTTTTGTCATATGTGCGGGATTTTGGTATCCAATGGGTGCAGGATTTTGAGGCGCTGAGGCTACGGGTACGCAAGTTATAACCATACGCGGGATTTTCGGATGCAAATCTGCCTAAATTGTAATTATTTGATTTTTAGCTATATAAACAATTTACTTGTCCCACCGCGAAGACAAGCAAAAAATCAAAGTATTAATTATCAATACATTAGCTTGTCGCAGAAATGCCTGATAGGCTTCGCCCTGCCGTCCCTTATTTTGAGGAGGGACGGACTGATTGCACTTCAGTCTGTACGCCTGTCACTTGCTTTTCTTATTAATTCGCTATCATTTCTGCATGGTCGGACAGGCTATCCCCCTCAGGAATGGCCTCCTCCATTGGGGCTCACCCTGCCCTGACAGAAGAATATCCCCTAATCGGCCAGCCATCCATATGTAATTACTTTATTATCAATGTGCATTGCTGGTGGGTACCGGCATAGTAATCCTAAAAGTCCTGAAATTTGAAAACAATCAGCGCAAAAGTTTTTAGAATGCAGCATGTCCTCCCTTGCCCCCAATCCGTCTGCAAAACCGCCCTTTTACTCACGGACTCGTCACTATATCCCCAATCCGTCTGCAAAAATTCATTTTTTGCATACTGGAAATTACCAAAAAATGATGATTGACATTGAAAGGAGCAGGGAGTATTTTTGTCAAAATAAAACCTATTAATCTTATGGCTAAGAGTCAATTAAAATGGTGGGTAGCGCTACTTATGGTAGTGCTCTATGTATTACTCGTTTTTATCGGCAACTTCATTGGTTTTGCCGGTCCTGCATTTTGGGTGTTTTCACCTCTGCTCTGTACTTTCCTTGGGGTCGGTCCATTCTTCTACTTGGCTGCCAGGTGGCAAAATTTTGGTGTAGGCACATGTATTTCAGTGGTTATGCTGATTCTCTGTGCTATCTTTGGAGAGGCTAACGGAGTTCTTCCTCGAGTGCTTATTGTTGCTGCAGGGGTTGTGTCAGACTTCGTTCGTCTTGCCGTTGGGAATGGTACTCAGAAGGGACTGCTTTTCGCTTACCCTATCTTTGCGCTCGGTAATATCAGTATGGTGGTTCGCCTTTGGACTTCGCCAGACTGGTATTATCAGGGAGCGGTCGAGGAGATGGGGCTGGCATATGCAGATGGTCTCGTAGAACTTCAGTCCCCTGCTTACCTTGTAACTCTTGGCCTCCTTACTCTTGCAGTTGGCATCGTTGCAGTGCTGCTAAGTGCAAAAGTGGATAGGAAGTCTGCAGCGCTTTTGAGTTAAACTAAAAATTACTACCTTTGCAGTCCGGTCTTGCCGCTATGGCAGATTGGACTTATGGTGAGATGTCCGAGTGGTTGAAGGAGCCTGCCTCGAAAACAGGTGTACGGCAACGTACCGGGGGTTCGAATCCCTCTCTCACCGCGCTATGCAATGCAATCATGGATGCCGCACGAAAGTGCGGCATTTTTCTTGGAGGCGGTCCGTCATGAGCTTGCTCATGTAAAGATCTGTATTCCGACAAAAAGCAACATCGTTGCATCCTCGGATGCATTGCTCCCGGTCAGAGTGGGACGAGCGAGCGAAGCGAGCCTAATCCCGCGTCCTGATTTTTGGCGGTTCTTCCGCAATTTAGTTGAAAGACAGTCTTTGTGCCGTCTACGGAGAGCAGCCTGAATGGGAAATGTCCTTGGGTATAGACGTGAAAAAATCAATTAGCCAAACCGCAAAAAATCTTATGGTTTTATGCAATTTAACTAATTGATTATTAGGTATTTACATTTATTTTTCGTAACTTTATTCTTACCACAGCATAAAGTTATAGACGATGTGTAAAGCACCTAACGAAAGCAAAATTACATCATTTTTACGGCAAAGCCTAACTCCGAGCGGAGCGAAAGCGGACCTGTCAGCCTGTTATTCTCCAAGTGACCTGTCTGTTGAACAAGTTGAACTTGATGACCAGCAAATCTATCATATCTTAGCCCAGTGCAGCCTTCCTTATGGGGTGTGTCCGTATTGCGGATGCGTCAGCCATAGAGTGCACGGACGATACCGGAGGACTGTCACGGACCTTTCAATTCTAGGGCGTCCGGTCATCATCACATTCGGGGCGCGGAAGTTTTTCTGCCACGATCCTGATTGCGGGAAAAAGACCTTCGCCGAGCAGCCCGGGGATGAAGTGTTCAGATACAGGCATCGGACGAGACGTTGTGAGATGGCCGTAACTCAGCATGGCTTGAAATGTTCCTCTGAATCTGCAAGGAAGTTATTGTCGGCGATGGGGATATGCCTCAGCGGAGACACCATGCTTCGCGATATCCATCGCATGTTTGTTCCCGAACGGCGTGAAGTAAGGGAGATAGATGTTGATGACTGGGCCTTTCGCAAGGGAGTCACATACGGCAGCGTCATTGTCAGCCTTGAGACAGGGTCTGTCATAGACCTCCTTGGCGACAGGGATGTAAGCAGCTTTCAAACATGGCTGGATGGGCATTCCCAGGTATCAGTGGTGAGCCGTGACCGGTCCACGGACTACTCCGCCGCTATTGCCGCTACGGGGAGGAAGATCACGGAAGTCGCCGACCGGTTCCATTTGAACATGAACATGTCGGATTGCGTCACGAAGGTAATCGGTTCGCATTACGATGAATACAGGAGCGCAGTCCGTCCTTCGGAAGTCCATGGCCACGCAAAGGTGGATTCTCGGCAGGTCATGTTCAAGGAAGTCAAAAAGTTGCAAGCGGAAGGGCTCAACACCGCCCGGATATCACCAGGCAGACTGTAAGGAAATATATTGGCTGGGACACCCTTCCTGAAAGGGCGAGCAAGGAGCGTCTGCCCTATTATCTGTACGACACGTACGTGGAAGAAGAGTACCGGCACGGGAAGGACCTCCGTAAAATTTTCCTGAAAATCAAGGAGGAGGGCTTCCCGGGGTCATTGACTCCTTTCTACGATCATTATCGCCACTTGTCCGACGTCCATCACGGATACCGCCCCAAGCACGAGGTCGAGAAAATGGAGAGCGCGCCAAGTTCTGGGAGAGAGCCTCTGCTTCCGATACGTCAGATTGCTCATATCGTAGACAAGTCCATTCGAAAGAAAGAGATGGCACAGGTTGAGGCCACCCTTGTAGAGAGGATGATGACATTCGACTGGTTCAGAAATATTTACAATGCAGCGTTTTCTTTCTGTGAGACAATCATGGGTGACGAAGTCGACAACCTGGACACGTGGCTTGAAAACTACGGGAAATCCCCTATTCAGGAGCTGCGGTCGTTTGCCTATGGAATCAGAATAGACCTGAAGGCTGTTCAAAATGCTATCGCAATGGACACGTCTAACGGCATTGTTGATGGCTTCGTGAACAAATTGAAAGCCGTAAAGCGAGTAATGTACGGGCGGGCCTCCCTGGACTTACTCAAAAGAAAAATGGTGTTCAGCAACCTGTGTTTCAACTAAATTGCGGAAGAACCACCTATGTCAGGATAAGTGAAGAAACATTAGAAAAATTTGGAAAAGTGGGGGGGGTATGTATCTTTGCCCAACTAAAGGGAAATAAAACATACCATTATGAAAAAAATACTACCATTTATCCTTGGCATCCTTGCCACTGTAATTGCTTTATCATCCTGCACAAAAGATAATCCTGATTCAACCTATACGGTACATTTCAACGTATCTAGTGCAACTGCTGACGCTGCTGTAAAATGCGATGTAACTGTTTTTGAATATACCTATGCCGGAGAAAAGGTAGGACAGAACACGGTCGACCAGATGACTGTCGGGACTACACGTAAATTCACTGCAAACGGCATGGCCGTTAAAGTTAAGGTCTACATCAAGATGTATATTCCCAATGTCAGTTCCGTGTCCTCAAGATGGGTGCAACAAGTTTATTATCTCGAAACAGGAAAGAACATCGATATAGCCCTTGAAGATTCGACAATGCTAGGCTCAAGAGAGCCATAATCGATATAATAGAATCATCATCACGCTCACTTCGGTGAGCGTTTTTTCTTTTTCAGCCACCGCTTGTAGACCGCTCGGAAGGAGTCGTATTCGGAGTACATCCATTCGCCTGTGAGGCGTTCGTGCTGTTCTTCAAGAAAGTAGTAGGCACCCTCGTAGGTCGGGAAGAGCATCCGGGCTTTGAGGAAGTAGTCAAGGAGTCCTTCAGCAGACAGCAGTTTCCGTGCGGCAGGACTCAACGCCGGGATGGCCCCCAGCTCACTCTCCAGCTGCTCCCTCTGCCTTGCCTGTTCCTCGGATACCTTGCGCATAATCATTTCTGCTAGCTCGCCGATGCGAATTTCCTTAAAGGTCAGTCCTCTTTTCCGTTGCTGACGCTGCTACCCCCGTGGACTTTCCGGCTTTCCGTATTTGCTCCGCAAATACCCGCTTCAACCGGCTTGCTTATGCGAGCGCGTGTCGTCTGTGACCGATGCAAATCCTCCCCCCCAAAAGAAAATATTAAGCTCCTGTTCGCGGATAATGTTTCCATATATATAATTGATGCATAATGTGTTAGGTTTTTGCGCCCCCTCGCCGCGCAGGAGGGTGCAAAAATATATATCACTGTGTGTTAGGGATTTACGGGGAAACGCATGGGTGGATTGTGTTGGGGAGAGTGGAAGGGAAGGCAGGAAAAAAGTAGTGGAGGGGAAGAGAGGACGGGAAGTAGAGGATGGGAAGTTGTGTAAGGCAGGTAGAGGAAGGAAGGGAAAAAGTAGTGGAGGGGAAGAGAGGAAGGGGAAGAGAGGATGGGAAGTTGTGTAAGGCAGGAAGAAGGAGCGAGGGGCTGTATTGTGGAAGGATAGATGTAATTTGCAACATGCAGATGGTTGGTTTTCGCAAATGTCCCCATCCCTTTCTTTTATAGTGAAAAGCGGGGCTTCCTTCCCGCAGATTTTCTTCCATATGGAGGAGTTATCTGTTGTATAGTGGAAAACCTGCCATTAATTTGGTGGGGAAGTGTTTATTTGCTAGATTTGTGAGGATGTGGACAAGAATCGCAGCTGAGTCTGGATTTAACAGCTTCGGTGTAGGGTATGAGCGGTACTGAGAACGTCTCCTTTAACGGAAAAGTGCTCTTCCCTGATTCGTACATAGATGACGGAACGGGAGAGAACAGCGTAGTGCAGATTGTCCTGCCATACATCGTTTCCGCAAGGGGAAGGAGTTGAAGGGCTTGGAGCCTTGAGCAAAGAGAAGGGGAGTGCAGGGAATCCGATAGAGTTTGCCTCGAAGAAGGGGAGTGCCGGGGACCCGATGGAGTTTGCCTCGAAGAAGGGGAGTGCCGGGGACCCGATGGAGTTTGCCTCGAGGAAGGGCCTGTTCGAAGGGGAATTTGACTTCCATAAAGCGTATTCGCTTGAAAGTGACAATGGCATATTCCACGCGTCCTCTTTCGGCAGAATGGCTGCTCCAAGAATACTGCTCTTAATTTGGCTTTGGATGATGCAGGTAAGCTATTGGAGACCCACATCTTACAAAGAATATTCAGAAGAAGTACCTTTTCCACGGAGCGTAGATGTCACGATCAGATAAACTTTATATCCTGATTTCCATCCTTCTCAAGGAGAACCCCCGCTATGCGGATATCCCAATACCCGAGGACCTTACGGGGAGACAGAGGCTTCTGCGTGCCCTTGAAAATGTCCGACCTCCTCTGCCTGCGAGAGAAGATTTTCTCGAATTGGAAGAGGAAGAGCTCAGACAGCAAGCTGTTGACAAGGGGATTGTCGGGCTCAGTGATTTGAAATTCACCCCCGATGGCATTGCACTTTGGCAGGGGGATATTACCCGTCTTGAAGCGGATGCGATTGTGAATGCGGCCAATTCTGAGATGCTCGGATGTTGGATCCCTCTTCACGGCTGTATCGACAATGCGATCCACTCCTCTGCCGGAGTGCGTTTGCGCATAGCCTGCAATGATTTGATGCAGGGAAAATCGGCCCGCACGGGGGAGGCTTATATTACCCCCGGGTTCAATCTCCCCTCTAAGTATGTCATTCACACGGTCGGCCCTGTCGTGGATGCCGGCACTCCTTCGGAGAAGCAGAAAGAAGAGCTTGCTGCCTGCTACCGCAATTGTCTTGATCTTGCAGAAGACAGAGGCCTTGGAAGCATCGCTTTCTGCTGCATTTCGACCGGGGTTTTTCATTTTCCGAATGAGCTTGCCGCCGAGATAGCAGTAAAGACTGTCCGCGAGTGGAAGTCCCGCAGTGACCGAAAGGTTAAGTTCGTTATTTTCAATGTGTTCAAAGATGTCGACTATTCCCTCTACAAAAGCCTGCTTGCTTAAGAGTCTGCGTAATGCCCTTGATGGGGCTGAGGCTGTGGTGGTAGGAGCCGGTGCAGGACTTTCTTCTTCGGCAGGAGCAGAATATTCGGGAGCGAAAGTGAAAGCCCTTTTCGGGGATTTTATGGACAAATACGGATTCAAAGACCTGTACAGCGCTTCTTTTTATGATTTTGCCACTCAGGAGGAGTATTGGGCTTTCTGGTCGAGGATGATTGTATTCGAGCGTTATACCCTTCCGCCAAAGGCAGATGTGTACACCATGCTGCGGAAACTCTTGGAGGGAAAGGAGTACTTTGTCATTACCACAAATGTGGACCATCTCTTCCAAAGAAGCGGATTTGACAGGAAACGGCTTTTCTATACCCAGGGAGATTACGGCCTTTTGCAATGCGCCACCCCCTGTCATCAGAAAACATACGAGAGGGAAGGTCTCATCAGGGAGATGTTTGAGAGGCAGGAGAATATGCGGGTGCCCTCCGAACTCGTTCCGCATTGCCCCGTGTGTGGGGAACGCATGGTGCCTAATCTGCGGATGGACGGCACTTTTGTGCAGGATGAGGGATGGTACGCGGCTTCGGATTGCTATAACGAATTTATTGCGGCTCACCAGAGCGGACGGGTACTGTATCTGGATCTTGGCAGCGGGGCCAATACCCCCGTCATCTTCAAGTATCCCTTTATGCGCCTGTCCTATTCGAATCCCGATGCCGTCTATGCCTGCATTAATCTCGGAGAGGCGTACGCTCCGAAGGAAATCGCCTCCCGCTCCATTTGCATAGACGCGGACATTAGGGAAGTGTTTATGGAACTTGTCTCACAAAGCGAATAGCCTCGCGCTAAATCAAAATACCCCCGTCCGCTGTTTCGGATGGGGGTATTTCAGAGTATTGGGACGGATTACTCCGTTACGATTGTCCAGCCTTCGGGGATGGTGGAGACGCCTCTTGTGTATGTCCCCCAAGAGGAACTGTTAGGGGCGACGAAAGTGCCTGTGGAGGCAGTTCCGTAGAGCCAGTAATTGGTATATGTATCTGAAGGAGTTGCAGAGAATGATGCTTTCACATAATTAAGTGATGAGCAGCTTGCGAACATGCCTTCGTAGCAGCCAGTTTCAAGAGTCTGAGCAGGGAGCTCCGGTGCAGTCGTCAGTGCAGTGTCTCCATAGAACATATAGCCGTAGCAATTGGCCTTAAGGGTCGTTGCTCCGAGCTTTGGTGCACTCACAAGATTTGTGCAGTAGGCAAAGAGCTGATAGAAGCAGTATGTGTTGGGGATTTCTGTAGGAACGGTCTCATAATTAAGAAGAGCCATCACATCCCCTTCGCACTCAACATTGCTCCCGTCCATCTTGAATGTCACATAGTCTCCGATGCTCTGCTCACCACTTGCATTGAGTCCGCAAAGTCCGTTGGGATTTGAACCTCTAAGGTAGAGAGGGGAGCCTGAAGTGAAAGTCAACTGCTCGTATGAAGTGCCGCTAAGAGTCCAATCACTCCAATTGACAGTGTCGAAGGAGTACTGAAGGCTGCGGGTGACATCCTGTGTCTTGCTTACCTCGAGTGAGAGGGTACTGCTGCCCTCGGAAACGAAGGTCATATAGTTGGGCTCTTCCCCTTCGTATGCCACGGCAGGCATATTGAGGATGGTGTTGCGCCTGATCGTCTGCTCTTTTGTTGAAGAGAAAGTCTGTACCTTGCCCTCGCTGTCGGTCACAACGAAGGAGAAGCCTTCCGTGAAGGTCACAGGGGGTAGAGCGATATAGAAGGATGTGCCTTCCCCGCTAAGGGCGACACCGTCTCCGCAGTCGAGTACGACTGCTTGTTGCTTCATTGCCATTCTCTTCTATCTCGATTGAAGGGTCTCCGCTATTTGATGCAGTTACGGTTGCATCTCCTGCAATGTATTCATAGCCGTCATTGCCGGTGAAAAGGATTCTCTTGATGGTGGCATCCCCTGTGAGGGTGAGTTTGACTGCGCCCAAAAGGTTCTTGAAAGCAAAGCTCTCGTCCTCGGTATCGGAAGTCACTGCGACCATCGGGTAGGAGCCGTTGGCAAAGGAGCCGGCGGCATATTCCTGATGCTGCGAAAGGGTCAGGCCTTCGATGGTGTAGGTGTCATCTGCCTCTGTGATGGAGACGGATGAATTGTCTGCATCCTCCTCTTCGATGTAGGGGTAAACGGCAACATTGGCAGAGAGGTCGGTCTCACCGCTTGCTTCATCGCCAACTGCGGTGATGGATCCGGAGGTGGTACCTGCCCCGCTTGAGAGCCTGTACTCGGTCTGCGCATCTGTACCTGCCCATACGCTGAGCAGATCTCCGTCTGACCAGAGAACCTCTTTATTCGAACCGAGTGAGGTCTTTGTCCCCGTGGAGTAAGATTCAGTACCGACGGTGAAAGTCCTGCCCGAACCAAACTGTGAAGTCTCGTTCTTGGAGCAGGCAACGAGAGAAAGCACGGCAACGACTGCTGCAAAAAGTTTGTTTGTCTTCATGGCAAAGTCCTCCTGTTATTCCCATTGACCCTGCTCTTCGGAGAGAGTCTCGGTGGTTGTTGCCGTGATTGACTGGCAAAGAATCTCTTCTGCGCAGAGGCTTGTCTCTGTGCAATCAGGGGCTGAATATGCAGACCCCACTATAAGCGATTTACTTTTCATAACTACTAACGTTGTTTTTGTTCAAACTGCAAAGATAATAAAAATACTGGAAATGAAATAATTGTCACATTGTTTCATTCGATAGCTTAAGTTTGTACTTGAATAAGGCTTTTGCTCGGATTTCCCGATAACTATTTGATATATAATAGTTTACATTTTTGCGCCCCCTGTTTTGCAGGCAGGGCTTGAAAGTGTATATACGTATGTATCAGTGAGTTATCGGGAAATACCTTCGTCGGCGTGATGATGCGTGCTTTTTCGCCTCAAGCCTGCCATCGTACACGGCTTCCGCACCGGCTTTCCGCCAGCTCGCTCGAGCGTTTGCTTCCGCACCCGATGCAAATCTGCCTAAATTGTAATTATTTGATTTATAGATATATAGATAATTTGCTTGTCCCGCCACAGGGACAAGCAAATTATCTAAAACTCCGATTATCAACATGTTAGTCCGTTACGGAAAAGCCGGACAGGCTTCGCCCTGCCGTTCCTTGTTCTGAAAACGGGGCGGAAGCGGCTGCCGATTCGGAGAGTGTACACCGCGTCCGAATAAAAACTTCGGTCAAGTGGCCATTTAGTGGAGGATCAAAACCGCAGGACGAACTAGAAGCAGGATAAACAGGCAGCGGTTCCGCGCAATAAGCACCGCGCATAACCCGAATACACGGGGGTAACTCGCGGTCATACTGAATCAAGCACTGCGCACAACCCGAAAACACGGGGGTAACTCGCGGTCATACTGAATCAAGCACTGCGCACAACCCGAATACACGGGGGTAACTCGCGGCCTTACTGTCATGAATCATTTACGCGATTTCAGGTAACTGATGTATGCCGCCAAGAGAAACACAAGCAGCACAAGCACCGCTGCTGCCAGCAGAATCAGAAACCAAAAAGAAAAGGATCGGGGGTTAAATAACACAGACATCCTACATAGGTAAAGAGTTTACTTGTGATGAGGAATTCACCGGCAACAGGCCTTCCCGTCCCTGTCTGCAATACTCGTTTGCGCAGAGCACCGTCCACTTGTCTCCGTAGGTCATCTCATCGCTGTGGCTGTAACCCAGCACATGGCCGAATTCATGGAAGATTGCCTGACGGGTGTAATTGTGGTCAGCCGAGTCACTTGAGGGTCTGACATCGTAGTAGTGCCCTGTCCAGCAATAGCTTGCAAGCCAGTACCACCAGTGTCCGCCCATCCCTCCGTAACCGACGCAGTTTCCACACCTGAGGTTATTGACCCCATCGAGATTTTTGATTTTGCCACGAATCTCATCAAGGGGTATTACCCTAGCCTTGCTGTTGGCGTAGATATTTCCCTCGTACGCCTGCAGAGCCTTATCGAAGCCTTCTGTTGAGAACATGTAGGCCATGTTGATGACAAGGGTAGCCGCGTGACGGCAGAGTGCCGGGGTCATATCCACGGACCAGCTGTAACTCACATTGGCATAGCTGATTTTCCATGTCTTGTCCCCGATTTGGGCAATCTTTTTCATGTATTCGTCCTCTCCCCAATCCACGGACAGTTCGATGTCAGAGGCTGTGAGACTCGGTTGGGCAGGGATGCTGAGCAGCCGCCCGTCCTCGGTCTCAAACTTGCACTCCCTCTCTTTGAGGGGAAGGTCAAACTCGGCCTCCATGAAAGGGTACAGCTTTTCAAACTCGGCAAGCACGAAGCTCTGCGAGCTGATCTTGCCGATTCTCGCCCTGACACTCACGGAGCTCACCGGCACCGCCGCGAACGAGCGGACCTGCAGCCTGCCACTGTCATTGAGGTAAATCTGTATAGGCTGATTGACTGTGAAGCTTCTCCCATACATGGTGGAAGTCGCCTCATCGGCAAGCCACATTGTATCGATATACGGCAGATACTCATAGGCCTCTTCGGTAACCACGATTCTCCCGTCATTTTCGTCCGGATGCGTGTACGGGATGCTGATTTGCGTGATTTTGCCCGCCTCAAGCCTGCTTCCATCAATGCGGTAGCGGCGGGAGAACCTCTCCCCGTTGTTTCTTTCCGACTCCACCTCGATGTAGCCGCTCAGCTCGTCGGCAGGAAAGAGCAGAAGCGTTTTCGCTCCTCTGACGAGGTCGATATCCTTGAGTTCACTTTCCGCTTTCACATACTTTCCCGCTGCGGTCATCGCGGTGGGAAGAGCCTTGTCGAGGGTCAGTCTCACGCTCTTTACAAAGCGCTTCAGGTAGGGCGAGCTGTACTCGAGACCTACTTTAAAGGCACTGACGCAGCGTTTGAGAGTAATGTTCTCGCTGATTGGAGCCTGATCAAGGCCGATTTCAACTGGGAGAGACGCGTAGAAGAACTCCTCTCTCATCACCCCCTGACTGCTCAGCCAGTCGGCGGAAAGGCTCTCCGGGTCGCTCACTTCCGCCCCTATATCATCCCCCATGACCGCAAGAAACGCAAGGGTATAGCGGCCTGCCGGAAGGCCCTCGACCCGAAGCATCGAAAGGTCGTCCGAAAGTTTGGAATAGGGAAAATCAATCACTTTCCCTTTCTCATCCGCTATGATGTACCAGATTCTGCTGAAAGAGTCATTCTCTGCAGCCTTGGTTGGAAAAAATGCAGCCCGGTCTTCAGCCGACAGTCTCACCGTCAGCTGAGCCTCATCCGAAGACGGCGCGGGCAATACAGGGTCAAGCTCCGCCGTGCACGAGGCTGCCAGGAGGATTGCCGCAGAAAATACCAAAGAGAAAATTGACCGTCTCATAGTTTATTCACTCTTTATGCACCTTACATAGCAGAACGCCTCGGCAGGACGGTGCTCAACTGCGAAAGTCGCTGTCTGGGCATCCGCATTGTATGTGACTTTGTGCCCATATGCATATCCTCCGGTGTTGCTCAATACATCCGCCCAGAGGCAGAGCTGGCTTCCGAATCCGGGGTCGTTTGTCCTGTTCTTATCTGATTTCTGACCTGCGAGAGGCAGGTAGAGAGACTCTCCGCTGTTCTTGGAAGTGAGCTTAAGGATTAGCGGGGTGCCGTTTCTGCCCGTCTCGGTCTGAAGGTTATTTGTCGCGGTCAGGAAGCTCGCACTGATCTCGTCTCCGGCGGAAGTGTAGGTGCCGGGTACCGTAGTATTAGCAGGCAGCAGGGTATTGAGCTCGTCCCGTGTGGGGATTCTCCACCCGGGAGGACAGGGCATCTTGCCATCGGTCTTCCATGGAGCATCCCTGTCTCCGCCAAAGCTGCTGTACCCCTGCCAGGGGATATAGCCCGTCATGCGGCCGAACTGATACAGGTAGCCAATCACATCGGGCCAGCGCGAGAGGTACATCTGCTCCACGGTTGGAATCCCGTCCATCAGGTAGATCTGACTGTCAAGATCAGCGCCGACCCCATTGAAAGCCATCCAGACATTGCCGGCTATTGCGGCGTGTTCAATCAGCTTGTCACTTGCCTCGACCACGACCTTGACGCAGTCGTAGGAGTCCTCCAGAAGAGCGTGGCGCAGATTGACCTCCACGGTATAGCCGAGTCTTCCCTTTCCCTGGGAGGGGATAGCGAGGTCGAAACTCGAAACGTATTTTCCGCTTTTCTGGCTGTGCCGCATTTCGGAAAGGGTGACTCCCTCGAAAACCCCTGTCGAGGAGGCTATCCTGACAGGAGTGTCGGAAGAGAATGCCAGCGTCATCTGATCGGCTCCGGTGTTGGGAACGAGCACCGTGTTGTCCTCCGCTCTGATGGAAACCCCTGCGGGGACTGACGATTCCTGCTCGTCGATCATTATCCGCCCGAAGGTGTCGGGCTTGGCAATCACGGTTTCCCCGTCTTCCCAGGCTGCCGCCCTGAAAATCCCGCGCAGGTCGGCTCCGGCCCCGAGCACCACGATTCTGTAGGCTCTCTCACTGTCAAATGACGGAATCTCCACTGAGAGGATAACAGGCTCACTTCCCTGCGTGCCCTTAAGGGTGAAGCGTGCGGAACCCTTCATGGCGCAGACCTCGAAGAGCCCTTTCTGACTTCCGATACTCTCTCCCTCTTCGGCTGTTTTCACAAGCCTCTCGGTCTCAGGAGTTCCAAAGGGAACCAGGGACTTTGGGGCATTCTCGAACACGACCTCGGTAATGACGGTCTGTTCAGGGTTCTCAATCTCAAAATCAATCCTGACGCTCCCGCTCTTCATCGTTACCGTGTACACATCGTAGGTGGCATCGGGCACTGAAATTTCCCCATACCAGACGTTCTGCGGAAACACCGTCTGCACAAACTCCGCATGGTCTTCAGTCTGCAGGATGTTCTCCACGTCAGAGACGAAAAACAGCACATCCTTCTTTTCGGCCTCGAGGGTTGTGCAAGATGACTCGTTTATAGTGTAGGTTGAGGAGGATACCAAACGTGAGTCTCTGAAGCGGTACCCGACAAGAGATGTTGGAAGAGTTGAGGAATTGTCCTCAGTCTCCTGAAAACGGAACAAAACATTCAATTCTTGTTTTGCAACAATGCGCGGCTTGATGCAGCCTGCGCCTGACAGGCACAGCAGCGCCAAGGCAAATCCGCTGACATTAAATGACTTAATACGCATAGAACTGTTAGATTTTATGATACAATTGGCGCAAAATTACTACATTTCTTAGATTTTACAACAAGTTATATGTATTTTCTAGAAAAATCGTACTTATACAGCTGTAAAAAATTTTTAGTGTGTTATACACTGGCTATTAGTGTATTATCTTTATTTTTTAATAAAAAGTAAAACGAATGTTTTGGAATTGTGAATTTAATGTATACCTTTGCGGGGAAAAGCGACACAATTGTATCGGTTGTTACTAAAAGAATGATAATTATAATTTTAATGAGAAAGTTGATTCTTACTGCTCTGTTTGTGGCTGTTGGTCTGACTTATCTTGGACGAGTGGATGGGACTGCGGCGGAAGAGAGATCGCAACAGGAGAATTCAGACGAGCGCATTGCCCCTGTCTCCAAGATAGAGGCTACCGTTTACTTTCGCCAGGGGAGAGCGGAGTATGACGAGACATTCCGTGGCAACTATGGAATCGTAGACTCCTTTGTCTCACAGCTGCGGGATATCGCTGCGGATCCCTCTGCCTGTATCCTCAGCGTCCGCATCACAGGCGGAGCCTCGCCCGAAGGTCTCACCGATTACCAGCGTGTTCTCTCGCACGAGCGGGTGGAGTGTCTCGAACGCATAGTGCGCTCGGCCGTTTGGCTGCCGTCCGGCTGCGTGCAGGAGGATGCTCTCGGTATCGACTGGAAGGGTCTCACTTGTCTCGTTGAAAAATCTCAAATGCCATACAGGGACCGCACACTTGATATCCTGCGCAACACTCCTGAGTGGATCAGATATAAAGGGGAGATTGTCGATGGTCGCAAGCAGCAGCTCAAGCTTCTTGCCGGAGGCCGTCCATGGGAGTATATGTACATTGTTTTTTTTCCGGACCTTCGGCGTGCGACCATCGAAGTCTCCTATTCCTGCAAAAAGCGTCCCTGCGCAGAAACCCCGCAGAAAGAAATTGGAAAGCTGAATCCCTGCGCAGAAACCCCGCAGAAAGAAACTGGAAAACTGAATCCCTGCGCAGAGACTCCGAGGAAAGAAGCGGAAGAGCGGCCCTGCGGGAATGGCCTGCAAAAGGCGGAAAAGCAGACTCCGGACAGGGACTTTCTCATGGCAGTGAAAACCAACACTTTGTATGACTTGGATCTCGTTCCCAATCTCGGAGCGGAGTTTCATCTTGGAAACAACTGGACACTTGGCTCCTCTGTCATGTACGCGTGGTGGAGCGACACGGGTAAGGATCTGTTCTACCGGATTTACGGCGCGGATTTCTCCGTCAGGAAGTACTTTGGATCCAAGGCCCTTTCCCGACCCATGAGCGGTCACCACCTCGGACTTTACACCCAGGTGTATACCTACGACTTTGAGTTCGGCGGGACGGGGTACATGGGAGGACTTCCCGGAGGGACAATCTGGGACAGGGCGAACTGGGGAGCCGGGTTGGAATACGGCTACAGTGTGCCCTTGGGGAGCAGGTTCAACATTGATTTCAGTCTCGGAGCCGGTTATACGACCGGCAAGTACGAGGTCTACGCCCCCATCGACAATCATTACGTGTGGCAGATGACCCGCAAGAAGCAGTTTCTCGGCCCGACCAAGGCGGAGATTTCGCTTGTGTGGCTGATAGGGGCAGTCCGTCATAAGAGCAAATAGAGATGAAAAAGGCATCGTTACAGCTTTTTGCTCTTCTGTTGCCGGCGGCTCTGTCGTCCTGCACCCACAAGGAACTCTTCAGAGAGGACGATTCACCCGTAGAGGTGCGCGTGGTTTATGACTGGGAATCCATTTCCGAAGCAGAAGTGAGGACTGGCATGAGCCTGTATCTGTTCTCGGAGGATGGGAGTTCTTTGCCCTTTCATTTCCCTGATCCCGAGGGAGGGACAATCGAAGTCTCCAGTGGAGACTGGCGAGCCGTGAGCGTCTCGACAGACCTTGGGTCGTGTGTCATCGCCTCCGTTTCGGATTCCGAGGGAATCGCGGTGCAGTCATCCGATATGACATCCATTTCGGGTATCGCTCTCAATACCCTTCCCAGGGTAGCTTCCGTAAGTAATGAACGCTTTGGCGAGTCTCCCTCCATGCACTGGAGCGTGTTGGGGCAGGATGTCTCTGTCTCCGCTCCCATGCAGAACACGCTTACATTCTGTCCCGAGGACAATCTCTGTCACTACAGCGTGCAGATTCTCTCTGTCTCCAACCTTTCTTCCGTCAAGACAATGTTCGCGACCCTTTCGTCCCTTGCAGGCGGATTCCTGCTTTCCTCTGGAGTCCCCTCTTCCGAGAAAGTGACCTATCCTTTCGCTCTTGGACTGGAGGTGGAGTCCTCCGCGGCCTCTGCCGAATTCCTGACTTTCGGAGTCCCTTATGGGGGAAGTGATTCTCATACGCTTACCGTATACGCCATCTATGACAACGGGGAGAGGTGGTATTACACCTACGATGTGACCGGACAGGTGAGTGGGGCGGCCAATCCCAAATCTGTCCGGATTGTCTTGGACCGTCTTCCCCTGCCGGCATCCGGCGGAGAAGGCGGCTTCACACCCGGGGTAGACAAATGGAGTGAGCTTGAGATAGAAATTACAATATAATTCTTTTTTATCCATATTCAGTATTATTTAATTATTAAGTTTAACATGAAAAGATCAGTTTTGATTCTTGCGGGAGCTGCCTTGCTTGCTCTTGCCTCCTGCTCGAAAGAGCAGACTCTCGTTGAAGCTGGACGCAGAGCCGTTGTCAGCAACACCGGTGAGACAATCAATTTTCTTGCTTCGTTCAGAGCACTCACTCGTGCTGCCGAGACCACTACGGCGAATCTCAGTTCGTTCTATGTGACTTCCTTTGGTGAGACCTCTTTCTCCGACCTGGAGTTTACAAAGGATGCCGGCAGCAATTTCTTTATTTCAGAGCAGTCCTACTATTGGCCGGAGACTGGTTCTTTGGCATTCTTTGCCTACGCGCCCGGCGTGGCCGAGACTGGCGGAACATGGCAGATTAGACAGTCGGCAAAGACACTCCGTAACTTTTCGCCCAAATTGAATATGAGCGAACAGGTTGACCTTATTCTCGCATCCGCTACAGGGAACAAGACAGATAACGAGCAGACCGGCGTTAATCTCAATTTTGTCCATGCCCTCTCGCAGATTAGCGTTCAGGCAAAGAATACCAATCCTGACCTCACCATCAAGGTGGCGGGGGTACGCATCGGTTCGGTAGGAGGCCAAGCCTCGCAGCTCAACGCGCAGAATGTCAATTCTTTGGTTTGGCAGCTAAATACCAATGACCCTGTCAAGTACGAGAGTACCTACACAACACGGTCAGTCTCTCTCAATACCAGCGCAAAGAGCGTAATGGGAAATAACGGCAGTGCCATGCTCATCCCCCAGGCTCTTACTGCCTGGGACAGCGAGAATGACAAGACAAACACCGGCATGGGAGCATATCTTGCGCTCTATGTCAACATCGTAAAGGATGGCGAGGTGGTTTGCCCTCAGTCTGGCGGTGCTAACAATTATGCCTGGGTTGCAGTTCCCATCAACACCAGCTGGGAGAGCGGCAAGAAGTATGTCTATACGCTCGATCTCAATACCGGAGGCAAATACGCTCCGGATGATGCGGATAACCCGGGTGAGCCTGTTATTGTGGAGAGTGAGGCCATCAAGTTTACGGTCACTGTCACAGACTGGAATGAAGTGACAGAGGATCTCAGTATGTAGTTTTTATTATTTCCACGCCTGTTATGGGGGATACTTTCCCCCATAACAGACTTTTGTGTAGGGTATGTCAATTAAAGATACAGGACTTTTCATCGCTCTTCTATACTTTTCCTTTTCTTGTGTCAAGGAGGATTCGTTTGTCCCGTCTGCTGTGAGAAGGAGCATTGATTTCAGTGTTTCTGAAAGCAATGCGACCAAGGCTTTATCGCAGTCCGGTATGGTTAACATTCTGGCTCTCTCCTCCGTACAGTATTCCCCACAGCCTCTATACCTCCACATGAACTCTTCGTCCCTCGGGGAGGAGAAAGTGCTGACCCGTGCTGGGGAGGGCGGGGACATCTCCGGGCATGCCTCTTTCGGGGTGTACGGCTTCGTCCGGCGGGAGACGGATGAGAGCGGGGCTGTCACCTATCTGATGAGAAATGTAGAGGTGTCCAAGGAAAGCACTGGGACTTTGTGGGCTCCTACAGGGGAAGCGTACTACTGGCCCGGGTACAAGTCCCGCCTGGTCAGCTTCCTTGGCTATGCCCCCTATGGAGCCACGGGCCTTTCCACGGTCAATGTGTCGGGCGGAGTGCTCTCATATGGCTATATTACTCCCTCCACTCCCGATTTGATGGTTGATCTGCTCCTCGCCTCTTCGGACGAGCTTCCGGGAGACGGTTCGGTCAATCCCGTGCCGTTGACTTTCTCCCACGCCCTCACTGGGATTCGCTTCGTCATCGGGGACGACATGGTGGACTGCAGCATTGCGTCCATAGCCCTGAACAACCATTACTCCACCGCGACCCTTGACTTGGGTTCCGGGCAGCGGCAGTGGACGGGACACGGGAGCGTGCGCAACACCGTGCAGAGCGGTCTTGACCTCGCCGTCACTGCGGACATGCGGGGCAATCAGATTGGGAAGACCCTGTATGTGCTTCCGCAGACCTTGCCCGCCAACGCGTCCGTGAGTATGGTCATCAGTATTGGGGGGAGCAATGTCACGCTGACCGCCTCCCTCGCGGACAGGACCCTCAACGCGGGGGACATGATTACATTCACTCTTTCGAGCTCCTCAATCAGTGTCACGCCGGTCATCTATCTGAACAAGGAGGGTTATGAATTCACCTACACGGGCGGTACGGACAAATTCAACATCCAGAGCTATGAGAACTACAAGGGGGTAGGGAATATCAACATCAACAAGCCTGTCGACTACACCATAGAGTACTACGGCTACAATGAGGACACGGGGGAGTACGACGTCAGGCTCGACGGCAAGCCGGACTGGCTCACAGGCTTCGATGCTGACGGCTTGGGGAGCACGACCAACAAGACGGTAAACTACACGGTTGCCGCCCAGGAGGGGGTTACGGTGAACCCGCACACCGACGCGCTCCGCGCCGCTGCGGAGAAGGGGACACAGGCGGATCCCCACGACCTTTCGATGTACACGATAGAGGGCAGGCGCCGCGCAAGCGGGATGACGACCGCCAACTGCTACATAGTCAGCTCCCCGGGCTGGTACTGCTTCCCGTTGGTGTACGGCAACGCCGTTGAGAAGGGAGTGACGAACACCATCGCCTATGACTGGCCGAACGGGTATTCTTGGACGAAAGCCAGGACCCATGTGAGTACCAGCAGCGAAATGACCTCCCCTTTCCTGCGTGACAATGAGGGAGTGAATCCTGTGAAGGCGGAGCATCATTGGAACGATACCAATCAGGCAGGCTTCATAGAAGTGAGGGCTGACATCATCACCCGCAATGTCACGGTAGACGGTGAAATCAAAGAAGTGCAGTACGCTGTCTTCAATGTTCCCCGCGAGACAATCATGCAGGGCAATGCCGTGATAGCTGTCAAGGACGAAAAGGATGTCATTGTCTGGAGCTGGCACATATGGGTATGTGATGACACATTCAATATATATACTGATATCGGAGACGGGCTTAAGTTTTTCACCACGCAGGCTCTCGGATATACCGACCCTTACAGTGTCGATTATGCCGCCCGAGCTGTCAGTGTCACTTTTGTCCAGGGGAACGGTTACAGGAAGTCCTTTTTGGTCAAGCAGAAAGAACACTCCATTGACTGGATAGGCACTGCGACCATGTATGTCTATGGAAGAAAGGACCCCTTTCCCGGATTTTCGTCAGCGAATGTCCGTAAATCGTGCTATACTGCAGAGGGCGTGGTAATCGCAAACAACAGCTCTCAAGGTACATATGCTTTAAAGATTCAACTGGATAGTACCATCAGAAGACCAAGCGTGTTTGAAGGGCATTCTCCGGTGATGAATGAGTGGACGGGTGACCGCTATCAATATCCCGTTACGTCCAGCGTTACTGAAGCCTGTCTCGCCTCAACCGTGAAGACGGTTTATGATCCCTGCCCTCCGGGAACAGCCATGCTGCCTATCTATCTCTTCCGGAGAAGATTCTATAGTGGCGAATCTTCTCCCAACGCTTTGTTTAAGACTTTGCCTCCTTTAAAGAGAGATTTTATCGCTGCGTACCACGAGCAATCAACCTCCAGATTATATACCTATAGTGCACCCCAGTATATTTCAGTGTTTTTTGGAGGTTATCGTAGTGGTCAGCAGAATAAGTCGTCCAGGTATTATGCGACTGCTTATAATTTTAATAGCACCGCTTATAGTTCAGGAACTGTGTATCATGATTGTATTGATTTATATGGTGTTGTATTTGTTGGTGAAAATGAGTTATAAGTACTGTTCTGCGATTGCGCTTGCAGCGCTGCTCTCCTTGACCAGCTGCGTCAAAGAGAGTGTCTTCCTGCCGGAGAACTCTCAAAATGAGATTGTGTTCAACTTCACCGCGGGCGAGCAGGAGGCTCTTATGAAGTCTGTCTCCGTCCCGAATGTGGACATCATCGAACTCTCGTCTGAAAAGTCGTCCCCGCGGCCTCTATACCTCCACATGAGCTCTTCGTCCCTCGGGGAGGAGAAAGTGCTGACCCGTGCTGGGGAGGGCGGGGACATCTCCGGGCATGCCTCTTTCGGGGTGTACGGCTTCGTCCGGCGGGAGACGGATGAGAGCGGGGCTGTCACCTATCTGATGAGAAATGTAGAGGTGTCCAAGGAAAGCACTGGGACTTTGTGGGCTCCTACAGGGGAAGCGTACTACTGGCCCGGGTACAAGTCCCGCCTGGTCAGCTTCCTTGGCTATGCCCCCTATGGAGCCACGGGCCTTTCCACGGTCAATGTGTCGGGCGGAGTGCTCTCATATGGCTATATTACTCCCTCCACTCCCGATTTGATGGTTGATCTGCTCCTCGCCTCTTCGGACGAGCTTCCGGGAGACGGTTCGGTCAATCCCGTGCCGTTGACTTTCTCCCACGCCCTCACTGGGATTCGCTTCGTCATCGGGGACGACATGGTGGACTGCAGCATTGCGTCCATAGCCCTGAACAACCATTACTCCACCGCGACCCTTGACTTGGGTTCCGGGCAGCGGCAGTGGACGGGACACGGGAGCGTGCGCAACACCGTGCAGAGCGGTCTTGACCTCGCCGTCACTGCGGACATGCGGGGCAATCAGATTGGGAAGACCCTGTATGTGCTTCCGCAGACCTTGCCCGCCAACGCGTCCGTGAGTATGGTCATCAGTATTGGGGGGAGCAATGTCACGCTGACCGCCTCCCTCGCGGACAGGACCCTCAACGCGGGGGACATGATTACATTCACTCTTTCGAGCTCCTCAATCAGTGTCACGCCGGTCATCTATCTGAACAAGGAGGGTTATGAATTCACCTACACGGGCGGTACGGACAAATTCAACATCCAGAGCTATGAGAACTACAAGGGGGTAGGGAATATCAACATCAACAAGCCTGTCGACTACACCATAGAGTACTACGGCTACAATGAGGACACGGGGGAGTACGACGTCAGGCTCGACGGCAAGCCGGACTGGCTCACAGGCTTCGATGCTGACGGCTTGGGGAGCACGACCAACAAGACGGTAAACTACACGGTTGCCGCCCAGGAGGGGGTTACGGTGAACCCGCACACCGACGCGCTCCGCGCCGCTGCGGAGAAGGGGACACAGGCGGATCCCCACGACCTTTCGATGTACACGATAGAGGGCAGGCGCCGCGCAAGCGGGATGACGACCGCCAACTGCTACATAGTCAGCTCCCCGGGCTGGTACTGCTTCCCGTTGGTGTACGGCAACGCCGTTGAGAAGGGAGTGACGAACACCATCGCCTATGACTGGCCGAACGGACACTTAAAGAGGGCTCTTAATCATAGGAGAGAAGAGATAACTTCGCCTTTCCTGTCTGAAAATAAAGGAGTGGTTTCTCAAAGGGCTCAGGTTCTATGGAATGATGCTGCGATAGAGAGTTATGTCGTTGTCCAAGACGCACCTATCACCAAGTCTGTTGAAGTGGACGGGCAGGCCAAAGATGTAGAGTATGTTGTCTTCAATGTTCCCCGCGAGACAATCATGGAAGGCAATGCGGTGATAGCTATTCGCAATCCGAATGATACGATTATGTGGTCATGGAATATATGGATAAGCGATGAAAAGTTCAATGAGTATATAGATATCGGAGACGGGGTCAGGATATATGATGAACAGTTTGTCGGGTATACCAATTCATACTCCGTCGATTATGCCCGCCGCGGCGTTAAGGTTGTCTTTGTGCAGGAAGGAGGATATCAGAAGTCGTTTACCGTTTCTCAAAAGGAGTACTCTGATTTGCAGAATGAAAGCGTGACTCTTTATCAATGGGGAAGAAAAGATTCATTTCCAGGTGTAATAAATTATCCGAATGGAAGCGATTATTCACCTAAATATAAGAATGTTTATGCTATAGAGGGTATAAATCCTAATAATCGCGTTGTATCGCAGAGCGATTATTATAATGGATTTAAATTGGAAGATGGTATTAAGTCTCCTGCTGAACACAGGCTTGTTGGAGATGTATGTAGAAATTACTGGTGTGGAGATGCTTATCCGGCGGGATATAATGGTCACGGTCTTTCTACTCAAGCGCGAAACCATTCTCTGAATACTTGTAAAACAGTATATGATCCGACACCTCCAGGCTGTGCTATGGTGCCCTATCAAAAGTTCGCGAACGCATGCGGAGGGTATTTTGTGAATGCTATCAAGGAGATTGAAGGCGAAAAGTATTTTAGTATTAATGGAAAGGAATTAAAATGTAGAACTAAATGGTTTTATATATTTTGTCGGCAGACTACTAATGTGTGGACGGCAAGAAACAACTCGATGGTTTGGACACCATATTATACTTGGAGTAAGAGCGGGTATTATAACTATTCTTGGAATGCGTTCTGTGTGGCGTATGCGTCGTACTTGACATCAAATTTCTTATATGAAAGCACTGATATAACCGATTTATTGGGAATTTTTTTTGTTGGAAATGAGTAAGTTAGTTTTTTTATCATTCGTTTCTTTTGCGGGAGTTTTGTTCTCCGCCTGCACTAGGGATATGACAGTTCTACAGAGGGAGGACAGGTCGCGGACAGAGCCGGAGACTGAGCTCATCAGTTTCAGCGCCGGCTTCGGGTCGCAGACCAAGGCTGTCGAGACCACTGCGGCGAACCTGTCTTCCATCTATGTGTCATCCTTTGGAGATACTGCCTTTGAGGACGTGGAGTTCAGTAAAGGGACCGGACGGTTTTACAACTCCGCCACCCCGTATTACTGGCCCGAGGCTGGGAATCTGTCTTTTTTCGCCTACGCGCCTTCCAAGGCTGAATTGGGCGGGGAGTGGACAGTCGGACAGACTGTCAGGCAGGTTCGGAACTTTTCGCCCAAGGTCAGGATAAGCGATCAGGCGGACTTCGTGGTTGCGTTTGCCACCGGAAACAGGACCGATCACGGCAAGAGCGGTGTCACACTCAATTTCTTCCATGTCCTTTCGCAGGTTCGCGTATTGGCGAAGAACACCAACCCTGACATCTCCGTCAGAGTGGCCGGAATGCGCATCGGCAGCGTAGGCTCGATGGCGACTCTTTCGGCCTCGACCACGGGATTCTATTCGTGGAGCACTTCGCCATCGCTTGAGGATTACTCGATTACTATCCGCAATCCTCTCACGCTCAGCTCTTCCCCCGTCTCCGTGATGGGGACGGAAGGCAGTGCGATGCTCATTCCCCAGAGCCTTACTGCCTGGGACAGCGACAATGACAAGACTAATACCGGCAGGGGAGCGTACCTTGCGCTCTATGTCAATATCACGAAGGACGGCAGTGTTGTCTGCCCTAGAAACGGCGGGGCCGACTCCTTTGCCTGGGTCGCCGTGCCCATCGGTTCCATATGGGAGCCTGGCCGCAACTATGTCTATATTCTCGATATTGCCGGCGGCGGACGTTACGCACCGACCGAGCCGGACAGACCGGGCGAGCCTACGCTTGTGGACGACGGCGAGCCGATTAAGTTCACTGTCATCGTACAGGAGTGGCAAAATGGCGATAATCCCCTGAATGGTTCTGTCGTTGTTGAGGACTGGGAGGAGAATGCGCTCCCTGTATTATGAAAAAAGAGTATTTTTCTCCAGCCTGTCAGAGAGAGGATTTCTTTCCATTTGGGGCCTTGTGCGGCGGGAGCGACCTTCCCAGCGAAGCGAATCAGGCGGTAAATACCGGCGGGTGGAGATTTGTCCTGATTTTTGGTGTGTTCATCCTCATGGTGGTCGGGGGGCTTATCCTGGAAGACAGGAAAGTTGCAAAGGATTGCAGCGGCAATTGCGACCCGTTCAATGTGGGCGCAGAGTGGGCGGACACAGGGTTTGGAGCGCATTACGCAGAGGATGGCTTTTTCCTTTGGAGAGAAGGGGACAACATCGGTGTATGGGAGGGGACGGATGAGATTTCCGAGTATGTTCTTGCCGGAAGTGGAGATGCTCCCGTGACCTCGTTCCGTCTGAAGGGCAGGAAGCGCGGCGGTGAAAGCAGGAGGATAGAGAACAACCTTGCAATCTTCCCTTACCATGCGGAGATGAGACTTGACATGCTTGCCCCCGGCTCGTACTGGATTGGGGGCGAGCTTATCCCGCCGCTTCAGTTCTACTGCACTGAAGGCTTTGACAGGAACGCTTTTCCGATGATAGCGGTGACTGATGGAACGGCTGACAGGGAATTTCAGTTCAGAAATCTCTGCGGGGTCGTGAGACTGTCCCTGCTCGGCAGCGGGGAGGTGAACTCTATCAGTCTGTATGGGAACGGGGGTGAGACGATTGCGGGAAGCGGGTATCTCAACATTACTTATGGAGAAGAGCAGATTCACTCCGTATGGAACTGCCGTGTGGTTACCCTCGACTGTTCGTTGAGCCCGGTGAGGCTTTCCCCGCAGCAGGGCACCGATTTCTACTTCTGCCTTGCTCCTACCGTTTTCCATGAGGGGGTCACTTTCGAGATAAGCGCGGACGGTGAGACTTTTCCGCTTGTATCAGGGAAGAGACAGGCGGTCAGGCGCAGCAGTATCCTCTCCCTGCCGCCGGTCCGGCTCTCTGACGGTTCCTTTGATATTGAGCCTGGAGATGACCTTACGGATATCTGACTCCCTGTTGCGTTTCATTTCACTTGCAA
The DNA here is from genome assembly GCA_964608175.1 of uncultured Muribaculaceae bacterium. GTDB lineage: Bacteria > Bacteroidota > Bacteroidia > Bacteroidales > UBA932 > Cryptobacteroides. The sequence goes on from CAZSMO010000027.1 coordinate 25,399, forward strand.
ACGGGCGTATGTGTTGGAAATGCTTAATTCTTTTTGCGGGCTTCGTCGTTACCCTTGCTGCCTGCCCAGCATGTTGCACTATTCACTTGAATTTGCCAAATAATAAATGATGAAAGAGATGTATTTATCCCCTGATGTGAGTGTCATTCAAATTGAGGAGTCAGCGGTATTGTGCCAAAGTTCTCCGGTGTCGAACCCGTTTTCTCAAAATGTGGAAGAAGAGTGGGTGGATTAAGCTGATTCAGGTAGGCTGACAAATATGGGAATAAGAAATAGACATAAAGCACTTGATTTTAGGGTTAATGACAGATTACGGCATCTGCAATCAGTAGCTAGACGCATTCATCATCGGCATAACATAGAGGTTTTGTCGTTGTTTCTCATGAATTCGAGTCTATGTTTAAATGTGACATCCTGCAGTAAGGCAATGGACTGCGTTATTCCTGATGAAGTGCACTTATCCGAGATTGATATTGAAGCTTGTGTCGCCCCGCTTCCAGCTGATACCAAGTCCGTAAAGAATAAATGGGAGAGAGGGGACATTATCAATGTCTGGATGGACAGTACTCCGTTTGGGGTGAGGGCTATGCAGGGACCGGACTTTACTCTCACTTATGATGGAATCAGGTGGATGGCATCTAAACTCAGGTCTGACGTGAGTTTAACAAAAACGGAAGGTGTACTCTTTGGTTTTTATGAGGGCTCTAACAGTGCTTTTACGGATTTGTCGTTTGCCAGGTACGATGGTTTTGGCCAGTATTATATTTATTATCCGTATATCTTAATAGGTGGTAACACTATCGGAAGAATTCCCTATCTGACCTTGAGTTTCAGTGACGGAGAATATTTCTTGAATCATTCGACTGGGATGTTGGAAGCAATTATCGACGGGTGGTTATATGATACTGATTTCCAATTGGTGGTGAATGGTTTGGAATGGGAAGAAGGCCGGTATCACATGTATGGGAACTCTCGTTCTGACATTTATACCCCTTATGGCATCAGTTTTAGGAATGGCATTAGCTGTTTCGGTTCCTGGTCTTCAAAATATTCACCAATTGTCGGTATATCCAATCCTGATGGTGTCGCTTTTTTGGGAATGATTGGCAGCACCAAAGAGAAAGACTACTCCCTGACTGTAGTCGACTACAGCACGGGTGCGGAATATGTCATCAATAGGAGGGCAACAAGTTTGGATTCCCATGGTGGTCAAAGGTTAGTAGCGGTAAAGGTTGACAGGGACAGTTTTATGTTCTGACCGCAACTCTCGTCAATACTGTCGCAGACCTCGGGGGAGGCGGTAAACCAGGCACTCTCGACTGTGAATCTCCCTCGCATACACGGCGCAGTACCGTCTTATCTGGGGTGAGATGTTTCTGCTTGTATCCGGGAAGAGACAGGCGGTCAGGCGCAGCAGCGTCCTCTCCCTGCCGCCGGTCCGGTTCTCTGACGGTTCCTTTGACCTATAAACAACCTTACTGATATCTGATTCCCTTATCCGTTTTTTTCGGGGTTCTCGGCCTCCATCATCCGTTTTTCAGTGCCCTCGAGCTCCCTCATCCAAGTTCTCGGGCTCCTCGGCCTCCCTCATCCGTTTTTCAGTATCCTCGGCCTCCGTCATCCAAGTTTTCGGGATCCTCGTGCTCCGTCATCCGTTTTCCAGTGCCCTCGAGCTCCGTCATCCAAGTTTTCGGGATCCTCGG
>CAZSMO010000028.1:0-26363 GCA_964608175.1 uncultured Muribaculaceae bacterium
TACGGCGTTTAGAATGTTGGAGCACATTCGCGATATTCCGCGAATTCTTGCTAACTTCGCAGTCTATGAAACGAAAGTTGCTTGCCTTATCTGCAATCGGACTCACCGCCATGCTGTGCACTCTTATGCGCGCGGATGTGCAGTCCGATTATCTGACATATATTGACAAATTTTCTGCCTTGGCAGTCTCCGAAATGCAACGCACAGGAGTGCCGGCCTCAATTACGCTCGCCCAAGGGCTTTTGGAATCCGGTGCCGGGACTTCGCGTCTTGCAGTGAATGCCAACAATCATTTTGGAATCAAATGCCACAAATCATGGCGAGGCGAGACCATCTACCACGATGACGATGCTCCACAGGAGTGTTTCAGGGCCTATGACAAGCCGGAAGACTCGTTTCGGGACCATTCCGATTTCCTTCGCTACTACGACAGGTATAAGTTTCTTTTTGACTACGAGATAACCGACTATAAAGCCTGGGCTTACGGGCTTAAGAAGGCCGGCTATGCCACCGACCCCAAATATGCCAATAAACTTATCAACCTCATCGAGACCTACTCCCTGATGCGCTTCGACCAGGGAATAGTCCCAGTGGTGGATTCCCCCGATAAACTCGAAAAGGCACAGATTCTGCCTTCTGATTATGACGAGAGTTTCGAATTTCCCTTGGACCGGACGCTCTACACCAAGAACGGAGTACCCTGCATCTATTCGGCAGTGGGGGATACCTACGAATCGATTGCAGCCTCCTACGAACTGTTTACCAAGGAACTGCTCCGATTTAATGACTTGGACGAAGACGAGGTGCTTACCCCGGGCACTTTGGTTTACCTCCAGCGCAAGAAAAATCGCTCCTCGAAGGGGTTGGACAAATATATAGTGAGCGTGGATGGGGAGTCGCTTCGTGAAATAAGTCAGCGTTTTGGCGTGAGAATGAGAAGTATAGAGAGGAGGAATCACCTTAAGAGAGGGGATACCCTTGTTAAGGAACAGGAACTGTCGCTAAGGTAGGAGATGGCTGAAAAAAGGAAGCAGGGAGGGATATCCTCGCCTCGTAGCAGTATAGGGCTCACCATGCCCGCACATAGAGGCAAAAACTCTACCGCACGTAGGAAGAAGGCCTCCCGAAACAAACCCCGTTCCCTTCTTTTTGTCCGTATTGCAGGAGCAGCCGTTGTAATCGCCCTCCTCGCAGCCGGGATTAACTCATGGAACTGGGTGAGGGACAATCGTCTGCCGGCACTTAAGGGCAATGCCGAAGTCTATGTGACCCGCTATACTACCACGGAGGATGTAATCGCTCAAATCAAGTCCCAGACAGGGATTCGCCATGAGCGGGCGTTGCGTAAAGTATTTCAGGACAAAAAGGTAGAGCAGTATATAACTGCGGGGCATTACAGCATTAAGGCATCGGACACGAATGTCTATATCGCCCGTATGCTGAATAACCACTACCAGTCTCCGGTGAAGCTCTCCCTGACACCGGCGCTGCGGCTCAAAACCGACATTGCGCGAAGCGTCTCGGCTCAATTGCAACTCGATTCTATCGAAGTGGCTAAAGCCTTGAACAGTAAAAACTTCCTTCTAGAATACGGGGTCACGCCCACAACTGTCCTTTCGCTCTTTATGCCGGATACTTACGAAGTATGGTGGGACTGCACCGTCGATGAACTTTTCGACAAGCTCAAAAGGGAGTACGACCTTTTTTGGAATGAGCAGAGGCAATCATCCGCCAAGGCAATGAATCTCTCGGTGGAACAGGTGAATATCCTCGCTTCGATTGTCTGCCGCGAATCCAATTATGTGGGGGAATACAGGCAGATAGCCGGAGTGTATCTCAATCGCTACCGGCGGGGGATGAAGCTTCAGGCCGACCCCACCATTGCGTATTGCTTTGATTATAAGCTCACCCGTATATTGAAGAAACATCTTGCCGTGAATTCCAGCTATAATACCTACCGCTATGCCGGTCTGCCGCCCGGACCCATCGGCCCTCCAAGTAAGACGGCAATCGATGCGGTTTTGGAGGCGGATACATCTTCTGGCTATATTTATTTCTGCGCTTCGCCCAAATTGGATGGCACGCATGTTTTTGCCAAAAGCTATTCGCAACACCGGAAAAACGCCGAAGCTTTCCGGAAAGCGGTCTACGGGAAATAAGATACGAGCCGCTGAAGCCTTGAGTGCCAGTCAATTGCTGTGCCTTTTGCCGGAAGCTTAAATCCTCTTGACCTTGATGATATGACGGGTCTTGCCGATTACCGAGATGACTTTGTCGAGTTCCGAACCGCTTGGAACTAAAAGCTTAATCGAAATCTCATCGTCTCCGGTCCGGCTGTTGCTGTTGACAGTGAAAGAGCGTAGCGATACCCTGAAATTTGAAATGACATCCATAATGGAACTCATCACATTCCGGTCCGGCTCGGCCGTGACAAGGAGGTTTGCAAGGAACTCCCCGCTTTTCTGCGTGTCCTGCCACACAACCCTTTGGATACGGTAAGGATACCTTTGAATCAGACGCGAGGCATTGGGGCAGGAAATCCTATGTATGGTAATCCCGTTTCCCCTAGTGACAAAACCGAAAACATCGTCTCCGAAGACCGGATTGCAGCAACGGGCCATCTTGTACTGCAAACCCTTGACATCCTTGGCATTGAGTACGAGAATATCGTCCGAACTGCCTGTGTAGGCTGCCTGTTTGAGTTCAGGTACCGGCTCCACTTCCTTTGTGGGAGATGAACTTTGGGCGCGGGACAGGATGAAATCTTTAATCTCCGATACATCAATATCCCCTTTGGCGATTGCCACATACATGTCGCTAATGCCGGAAAAGCTATGCTTTCGGCTGAACTCCCCCTGATCGGCATCGCTGAAATCGAGTTTCCAGTTTTTGAGCCTGCGCTCCAGCATCTCCCTTCCATCTGCTGCGAGTTTACGGCCTTCGGCATCGAGCTGCTGCTTAATTTTACTCCGTGCCTTGGAAGTTACTACATAGTTGAGCCAGTCGGAAGAGGGGGTCTGTGTCTTGGATGTCAGAATCTCCACTACATCCCCTGTTTTGAGTTTCTCCCTGATGGAGACAGCCTTGCCTCCAATCCTTGCCCCTGTGCAGTGCATCCCGATATTGGTGTGGATGTTGAAAGCAAAATCCAGCACCGTGGAGCCTGCATGCAGAATTCTCAGTTCCCCGCTTGGAGTAAATACAAAAATTTCTTTCTCAGGGGGCTGAGGGATGTCTTCGGGAGAAGAGGTGTCGGGATGTTCGAGGGCATAGCGTACCGAATTAAGCCAGCTGTCGAGAGTCTTTTCGCCTTTAATCCCCTTGTAGGACCAGTGCGAGGCAAGGCCGCTTTCGGCAATCTCATCCATACGTTTCGTGCGGATTTGGACTTCGAGGTAATTGCCCTGCGCATTCTTCACAGTGATATGCAGGGACTCGTATCCATTGGGCTTAGGATTGGTCAGCCAGTCGCGAAGTCTGGAGGTGTCCGGCTCGTATTCTTCTGTGACATAAGAGTATACCTTCCAGCAGAGATCCAGCTCCGTCTTGTGGTCGGGAGGACAGTCGATGATAAAACGAATCGCGAACACATCGTAGACTCCCTCGAAGGGCACTTTCTGCTTCTGCATCTTGCGGTAGATGCTGTAGGCAGTCTTGGTGCGTTCCTTGAGCTTGTACTTAATCCCGGCCTTGTCGAGTTTGCCTTTGAGCGGCTCGATGAATTCCCTGGCCAGCCTTTCGCGGTCCGGAGCCGTGGCTGCGAGTTTGTTGGTGATGGCGCGGTACATCTCCGGGTCTGCAAAGCGGAAGTAAATGTCTTCGAGTTCGCTCTTGATGTTGTACAGGCCAAGCTGGTGGGCGAGAGGAATATAGAGAAGCAGGGTCTCGAGCTGTTTCTGGTCGCGGGCACTCTTTGGGAAAATCGAAAGGCTGCGCATGACCTCCAGCCGGTCGGCAATCTTGATGATTGTGACCCGTGGGTCAGTGCTGTAACTTACAATGAGTTTCTTGTAATTCTCTGCTTCGAGACGGGTGTCCTTGGGGCGGATGGTGCTTATCTTGTTGAGGCCGTCCACCATCGTGCGTACGTCGGCAGGGAAAGCGGTGATGTCGATGTCAGGGTGCTTGCGGGTAGCCTCGTGGAGATATACGGCCGCTACACACTCCTCTGGGAGGCCGATTTCGTCTCGAACGATGGCCGCAACCCCGTCAGGGTGTGTTATGAAGGGGACTCCGTTGCTTCGAGTCTCGTTTTTGAGGGCTTCGAGGGCAACTGCCCGCGCTCTTTCCACAAGATTGTCCATTTCAAGCTTTGTTTCCCTTAAAGGGGGTCTTCAAAAATTACGCCGCATCAACCTTGAGAATTGAAGTGATATCGAGATCAGTCGGGAAGTCCTTGCTTCTCGGGCAGGCGGTGAGATCCAAAAGCGTATTGGCGTAAATTCTTTTGGGCTTAAACTTCTTTACGAGCCTGTACGAAGCGGCAAGAGTACCTCCGGTGGCAAGCAGGTCATCGTGAATCAGGACTACATCCTCGGGGACTATGGCATCGGTATGCATCTCGATGCAGTCAAAGCCGTATTCCAAGCCATAGCTCTCGGATATTTTGTCAAAGGGGAGTTTTCCCTTTTTTCGCGCCGGTACAAAACCGGCCCCGAGCCTTTCTGCGAGGATGGCCCCGAAGACAAAGCCCCTTGATTCAAGTCCTACCACCTTGGTAATGCCCTTGTCTGCATAGAGATCCAGCAGCCTCTTGGTGAGCTCTTGGACACAATCCTTATCCATGAAAAGGGTTGTAACATCTTGAAAGTGAATCCCTTCTATGGGAAAATTCTCAATAACGCGGATATGCCGCTTCAATTCTTCGGTAGTCATAACTCACGTTTCGCCGGAAAATGTGTTAATCAGCGATATGTGCGTGCCCGGCGAAACTTCCCGCGCACAATCCTGTAACAAACTTACGCAATTATTTCGATTTTTGCTATATTGGTCAGCTATTATGAAATTTAATCTCGAATCGGAATACAGACCGGCGGGGGATCAGCCTCAAGCCATAGACCAGCTCTGCGATGCCCTCGAAAGGGGAGTGCACGATGTAACCCTGCTTGGTGTCACGGGCTCAGGCAAGACATTCACTATGGCCAATGTGATTGAGCGCCTGCAACGTCCAGCCCTGATTCTTAGCCACAACAAGACCCTTGCAGCCCAGCTCTATGGTGAATTCAAGTCCTTTTTTCCTACTGCCGCCATTGAATACTTCGTCTCCTACTATGATTATTATCAGCCGGAGGCCTATATCCCCAACACCGACACCTATATTGAGAAAGATCTCTCGATCAACGACCAGATTGAGAAGCTCCGCCTCAGTGCAGCCAGCTCCCTCCTTAGTGGAAGGAGAGATGTGATAGTGGTGAGCAGTGTGAGTTGTCTCTACGGCATAGGTAATCCGGAAGATTTTCATGCCCAGACAATCAGCATTCATAGGGGCGAAACCCGCACTCTGACAGGTCTGCTGTATAAGCTTGTGGATGCTTTGTATTCGCGTACGGAAGGGGACTTTACCCACGGCACATTCCGTGTCAAAGGCGATAGTGTGGATGTATTTCAGGCGGGTTCGGACGATGCCGTGCGGATAGAATTCTTCGGGGATGAAGTGGACAGCATACAGATTATAGACCCGCCTACCGGCGCGAAAATTGAGGAAGTGGATTCAATCAACATCTATCCTGCCAACAATTTCGTCACCACCAAGGAACGTTCGCTTGCTGCCGTGAGTCAGATTAAAGACGACCTGTATGAGCAGATCCGGTATTTTGAGAGTATAGGCAAGACGCTGGAAGCCAAACGCTTGCAGCAGAGGGTTGAGAACGATCTCGAAATGATTAAGGAACTCGGCTATTGTCCCGGAATTGAGAACTACAGCCGCTACTTCGATGGGCGGAAGCCTGGCCAGCGTCCTTTCTGCCTCATCGACTATTTCCCGAAGGACTTCATAACCTTCATCGATGAATCGCATGTGACTGTTCCTCAGATACATGCCATGTACGGCGGGGACCATAGCCGGAAGAGTGTCCTTATCGAATATGGCTTCCGGCTTCCGGCCGCTGCTGATAACAGGCCGCTGACTTTCGATGAATTCGAGCAGGTTACCGGCCAGAAGGTCTATGTGAGCGCCACGCCTGCAGAGTATGAACTCGAAAAGAGTGAAGGGCTGGTAGTGGAGCAGCTTGTCAGGCCTACGGGCCTGCTGGATCCTCCGATTGAGGTGCGCCCTGTGGCCAATCAGGTCGATGACTTGGTGGAAGAAGTGCGCAAACGTGCCGGGAAGGACGAGCGGGTCCTGGTCACGACCCTTACCAAGCGCATGGCTGAGGAGTTGGACAAATACATGGCGGGCATCGGGATTCGCAGCCGGTATATCCATTCCGATGTAGATACTGGTGACAGGGTCGATATTATAGAAGACTTCAAGAATGGACTTTTCGATGTGCTGATTGGGGTGAATCTGCTTCGCGAAGGGCTTGATATTCCGTCGGTTTCATTGGTGGCGATTCTGGATGCCGACAAGGAGGGGTTCCTTCGGACTACGCGCTCCCTTACCCAGACGGCAGGACGTGCGGCCCGGAATGTGGACGGACTTGTAATCATGTATGCCGACCATATCAGCGACTCTATGCAGGAGACCATTCGCGAGACCAATCGCCGTCGCCAGCGCCAGATCGAATACAATACCCTCCACCATATAACCCCCGTTCAGGTAAGCACGAAGCACAATGCCCTCGTCTCAGAACTCACCGGACGCTACAGTGCCGCCAACTCATATGATGATCCCCATTATATCCCCGATCCGTCCGCCCTTGGAAAAGGCAAGATAAAAGTCGGGCTCGGGCACGATTCGCTGCGAAAGGATGGGGCAGCTTTCAAGGATGGTAAGATTAAAGCTGACCTTGCAGCCGTACTCCAGGACCCCGTCATCAGGAGTATGTCCCGCTCCCAAGTCGAGAAACTCGTTGAGACCGACAGGGAGAAGATGCATAAGGCGGCAGCCGGACTCAACTTTGCCGATGCGGCCCGCTTCAGGGACGAGATGTGGGCCTTGCAGCAATACCTCAAGGTCTGGGAGGACAAATAGACTGCGTTCAGGGACGTTGGAAAATGCTGTCAATCAGCTTCTCCATCTCACCGGCTTTGGCGGATGGAACGGCATCTGCGAGACGAAGATTATAATCCTCCTCTGATAGACAGAAATTCTCGTCGAAACCGAGAATGAAATTCTTCGATATCCTTAATATTATTTCTGTTGGTGCCAAGCCGTAAACCTGATGCTTGAAGATGTGCTTCAGCCTTTCAGAGTCATCAGGAAAGGCTTGACGCAGTCCCTCGCTTCGATATAGTCTTTTCACGATTTCTGCGATGAAAAGTCCGGATTTCATGTACAAATCAGCAAAGGTGTTTTCAGGGTTGTCAAAACACCCGGGATTCTCCTTCTCCATGTCGTCCACCATCTCCTTAACTACGTTTTTTGGTGTGAAAATCAAGTTGGTCTTCTGCGCAGGGATGTAGTCGAAAATATCCTTTGTGAGGGAAGGGTCGAAATAGTTGGCAAGGGACTGTCTTAAGGACATAAATTCTCTGATGGAATCGTTGAAGACTACTTCGTTGAAGAGACCGCCATCAAAATGTTCTTCCTTACCTGTTTCAGGATACATCACCTCGCCACCGTCCCGCAGAAGCCGGAATTCATCCTTGGTTATGCTAGTTACGTCAAGAAACACATCCTCGGGAATCCCTTCTTCGAAATTTTTCAAAGCCGTCCCCGAATTGCCATATGCCATCAGGAAGGAAGGGATGGTACGGGTGAAGCCTCTCAAATGTTCGCGTACCTGATTTTCAACTCCATCTTTCTTGTCTTCCACTTCCTGGTGTAATACTGCCTTGGACACCGTTTCCACGCATCCGGAGAGGATTTCACCTTTTTTCTTTGTAATCTGCTTGAGAGTAGCGTCGACAATTTCAAGTTTCTTTTTTTCTGCTTCAGCCATGATGGAAGCTTTCTCTTGAGTTGTCTTCCCTTCGCTGTCTTTCTTGGCCTTGCAATCCAGGAAGTTGAGGCGAATCAGGTTTTCGCTGACAATCTTTCCTGTGCTGTTGTGCAGTCTTTTGGCAGCTTCAACTTTCAGGCTACCCTGAGTGCGTTTCGACAGGGGATGTCCATTGTCCTTTGCGTAGGATGTGGCCTGTGACACGAGAGTGTCTCCAAGAGACTTGGATATCGCATCCAACATCTTTTCCAGCCGTGTCTGTGCGTTGTCGGGATTAGCCCGCATTTCAGATATCGCATCTTCTATCTTGTGTGAAAACTCTTCTTCCGCGTCTTTGTAGATTTTTTGCCCAAACACACCCTCTTGAAGGCCTATCACAGCCTTGTTATCGGGTACTGCATTCTCATCCACGTTTATGTCCTCGGCCTTGGAGCTATCCACAATTTTACTCTGTCCGTAGGAGGTTATCTTATTGAGTATACCCGCAACGGCCGCAGGGCAACTAAAAATGTTTCCAATGTTCTGAAAGAGGAAGTTGGACATGAACCCCCGCCTAACGACCTCCTTGGAACGAATCTTCCGTGGTATAGAGAGTACTTTCTCTGCATCAAGAAGTTCCATTTCCCCGTTTTCGTCTTCGCCTATCACAGGGAAGAAATTAAGCAGCTCCCGAATATGCCGTTTGCGGCTCTCGTTATCTCCCTTGTCAGCAGCGGTGTCAGAGCAGAGTCCGTTTGCCATCCGCTCGTAGAGGTTCAGTGTGCGAGCGGGGTCGAAATCGAAGATGTAGGCGTTCTCCTTGCGGTGATATTTCCCATCGTCACCTTTGTAGAGGTACGGGTTCTGTGCCCTGAAGGCGGTCTGCATATAGAGCTGCGGACTCTTGATGTTGCTTAACATGAATACCCCCGTCCACTCGGAGATGGTGACCCCTGTGGTAAGCTGGCCGACCGAAAGGGTGATGGTGTGGTCGTGCTCCAAGATAGCTTTCTGTACGCGCCTGATTGCCTTATCGTCCTCGATGATAGCATCATCATCGGTCTTGCCATCGCCAGCGGCTATGATGATTTCGTAGCCCTTGTACTGAGGATGACGGATGGTGTCGCGCAACTTCTCGGCGAGTTTTTTCACGGAGTCCACCCTGTCAAGTAGCCAGAATGTGTGTCTGAGTTCGTCTCTAAGCTTCTGCGTGGAGAATGGGAAGCGAGGCTGGGTCATTAGGGCATCAAGAAACTGGTCCACCTGGGCATCGTACTTGAATCTGCCGTGTTCCACCTTGAAGAATTCATTGAGGTCGAAGGCGTATTCGGTAGTCTTTCCGTTAAGGTATATCCCGCTCTGTGCCTTGTCGAGCACTATATCGCTCATGCGGTAGGTGTACATGTTGAGCTGAGGCATGTCGGCGTAGGGATTTGTGCCTATAGTCTCATCCCAGCCCTTTCGCGCCTTCCTCTCATCAGCGTATGTCCAGTTGTAGATGGCCCCGTCGGGAAATTTGTCATCGCGCAGAGCCTTGAACGGGGTTCCGCTGAGATAGAGGGTGTGGTCTCTGTGGATTTGATCGAAAGCCACGTCGCTCTTGTAAGTGTCCACACCTTCGTGAGCCTCGTCCACGACAAGAAGGTCCCACCCTAACTCCGCCACTTCGCGAAGCTTGTCATACTTTCCTCCGAAATAAAGCGACCCTTTGAGGTCTTGCAGGCTGACGAACTCGATGATGTTCCTGACCCCGTTCTTTGCATCAAGTTGCCGCAGATATTGCTGGCGGCTAAGGCATAGCTTCTTTGAGCGCAGTTCTCCAGCCTCACTGACAAAGAGGAACCTCCCGCTTCCCACGAATCTCTCGTAGTCATCGTACCAGGAAGTGGCGATGGCGGGACGGTTGGTCAGTACCAGTACCTTCTTGAACTTCATTCGGATGCAGAGGTCATACACGGTGAGAGTCTTCCCGAAACGGGGTTTAGCATTCCAAAGAAAGTCCTTGCCACCGCTTCTAAAGAAAGTTTCTGTCTTCAGTGCGGCATCCCTTTGTGAGTCGCGAAGAAGGTATGGCGTTGTCTGTTTGCCGCCTCCAATCACTCCTCTGTTCTCCCTGAAGTCCTCTTTGGATTCCTTTCCGCTGATATGGAACCATTCAGTATTCTGGAGGCGTTCCACTCCAAGCCGCTCAAGGTAGGCGTGGAAGTCGGTGTCGTGGAATGTCTCGGAACTTCCTTCATACACTGCGTTGCCGTGCCACTCGGTTTTCCATGCGATATCGGCCGTGTGGCACTGCTCTGCGATGCGTTCTTCCACATTCTCCTGCTCTGTGTAGCCGATTTTGACCCAGCCATCGTGCCTTCGGATTTCAGGAGTCGAGTAGGCATAAATCTGCGGCAGCACTTCGCGCATTGTGTGTATGTCAGGGGTGTTCATTTTTCGTCCTTTTTGTGTTGCAGATAGAAAAACTCTTTCTGGTGTTCTATCTCTTGTCTGAGCTGTTCTTCAGTCGGCAGGTAAGTTACATATTTTGAGGCAAAAAGTTGCTGGTTGCCGTTAAGTACTGAATATTTAGCGATATCTTCGCTGGTCTCGGAGCAGAGTATCAGCCCTATAGTTGGATTGTCGCTGTTTGTGCGCATCAGAGAGTCAAACATTCGGATATACATATCCATCTGTCCTACATCCTGATGCGTTATACGCATGGTTTTAAGGTCTATAAGAAAGAAGCATTTCAGTATATAATTGTAAAAAACAAGGCCGACATAGAAGTCTCCCATGTCAGTTACTATATGCTTCTGCCTTGCGACAAAGGCGAATCCGCGCCCCATCTCCATTATGAATTCTCTTATGTGGTCGAGTATTGCAGTCTCCAGTTGCGATTCGGTATAGTCCAGAGAGGAAGGCAGACCAAGGAATTCAGCTACAATGGAGCTTTTAATGAGTTCTTTGGCCGATGTAGGATTGTGTCTTGTCAATTGTCTCATTTCCTCTATCACATTTTCTTTCTTGGGTGACTGCAGCAGACGGTAGTAATACTGGGAGCCGATGTTGCGGTCCAGAGTGCGTACACTCCACATCTCACGGGAGGCCTCTTGCAGATACCAGTAGCGGGCGTTCTCATCCTCTATGCCGGATAACGAGCGGAAATGTGACCATGTCAGATTTGGCACACGCGTGTGCCAAATCTCTAAGTCTTTAAATCTCAGATAGAATTGCCTATTGCGTCGCAAATCTCTTGGACTGAATCCTTGTGGATAATCCCGTGACAACGCCACTGAAAGCAGTTCTATCATTTGAGTTCCGTATCTTGCTTTTGACTCCCCCTTTTGTTCTTCTTCCACTATACGCCGGCCAATTGTCCAGTATGTTTTGATTTGAACGGAGTTCACAGAAGCATAGGCCGTAAGACGGCCTTTGTCAATAATCTGCTTTATATCATTGACAAACTGTAGGTTGTCAGCATTTTGAAGTGCTCTTTTTTGATTGTCAGCCATATAGTTATCCATTGAGACTCTGTTTGCTGCCATTACTCCATGGGCCGGACCATGCGCTTGATGAAGGAGATTTCGTCGGGGGAGAGGCGGTATTTGCGGAAGAGCTGAGCATCAATCTCGGGAATAGGGAGGGTCCAGCCGATATCGGAGGAGGAGGTGAAGTCCTGAAGGGGGACGTATTTCCAAACTCCTTTTTTATTGTCTTGTGTGATTTTGAGTATACCTAATAAGGTCCTAGTAAACTTTGTCTTGATGTATTTTAAGCAGTTTTCAGCTTCGCCTTTATTTTCAAAAGTTCCAATGCTGATGAATGACTGGGTGTGCCCCAATAGGGGTGTACTTAACACTTCTCCTATTGCACCCGAACCATTGGACTTAGGGAGTACAACTTTCCACTTTTCAAGGTTGGGATGAGGCCTGATATACTCTCTATTGATGTATCTAAAACATCGCTTATTATCAATGAGGCCTACGAATTTGGCGTTAACAATAGATGGGTGTGGCTCTTCTGTAAAGATTTCTGGCAGTTTGACGAATATATTCGTTACTATATCGTTATCGTGTCCCTTACTGAGAACCCCTTCCGTTATTCTCATGATATCGCAGATTTGGATAATCTTCGTGAAGCTTATTTGAAAATTTGTAGCTTTCAGGTGAATATACGAGGCTGCTGAAAGAAGAAAATTCTTTGATTTTTAATACTTTATCTTTTATTTCATTCAATTCGGGGGAATGTGTAAATGTCCCAATTGACTCCCCCTCTTTCCTCTCATTGCGACATGTAATCGCAACTCCTCCCTTTATATCAGTGTTTGTGAACACTTTTGAGCTGTCCTGCTCGTATTTCAGTACTTTGAAGTGCTTGTCAGACAGCATCTTTTCATTCCACGCCTTCGGTGTTTTGCCAGCATTGAAAAGAAACCGTGCAGGAGTTATCAGCTCAACAAAGTTGCCGACTTTAAATGATTCATCTCTCGCAGCCGGGGCAGGGTTTGGGAACAGATGTTTCCCCGAAAAGAGGGGGGTCTATCTCGCTGTGGCAACTCCCTGGTACCACTCCTTTCAGCCCATCCATCTGAAAGAGGTTCCATGAGACAATCTCGGCTGCTTTCTCTAGCAGGCTTTCCGATGGCTGGCAACCCATTCTCAAAGAGTAGTAGTCCACGAAACTTGCCAGCACTGCCTCCCTTGCAAGCAGAAGGCTATCCCCCTGCCATTCGTAGCCATAGCAGCTGCCAAGGGCAAGAAGAGCCCACTTGCCGTATTCTTCATCGGTTGCGTTGTCCCCGACCTCCCGCAGTTTGCGGTCGAGAATGCCAATTCGACTTTCAATAGGAATAGACTCTCCACTCACGGCATCGTATCTTGACACAAGGAAAGGGGCCTCCCCGCAGCTTATCTCAAGGCAGGTAGTGAGGATGTATTTCCGCCAGTCCCCGTTGGTGCTGTCTCTCAACTCATCCTCCGACACATCGCACATTTGCTTGCATATCCACGACGGAGTGAACACCTCTGCCATGTCCTTGACCCTATGATTCTTCTCATCCTTGGTCTTGGCGCAGCGGGGCCGGATTACATCGCCGTGCTCTTCCGTGATTTTCCCGACGGTAATCTCATCGCTGAAGAGATACCCTTCTCCTATGGAGGCATAGCTATCGCTCTCCCAAAATATGTTCCTCCCCGTGGAGGGAAAGCGACTCATTCTCATGTATGCCAGCAACTGATGTCATCTCTTGTGATTGGGCGGGATTAATTATTACCGGGAGAGACCTCTTGGCAGGTGGAGTTTCTTCCGGGAGCGGTAGACAAAGATAATGATTTTGACGGGAAAACTACTCCCGTGTCTGTTTTGAAGTCTTTTTAGAGGCACTGGAATCCTCTGCTGATCTCATGTTTTCCCTCTTTTGCAATCGACCTGCCACGGTTGAAAAAGTTAATTCACTAATTATCAAGCGGATATATTTTTATTTTGTAGCAGGTGCCGACTATTTGGGCGGACTTGCCACACGAATCGACCATAGAATCCTCTGTATGGCCTATTCCCGTGGCCGGTCAATTTCACTATTCGCCTTGCCGTTTTTAATAAGATATTTGTAACTTTGCGCCTGATGCGTTTGGATGAAAAATATATGCGTGAGGCTCTTGGCGAGGCTTACTCTGCCCTTGAAGAAGGGGAAGTTCCGATTGGAGCCGTTGTGGTATACGCCCCACAGAAAGGTAGGGGGCAGTCGGAAGGAAGCATTATCGCTCGCGGTCACAATATGACGGAGCGGCTGGGGGATGCCACTGCCCATGCCGAGATGATAGCCTTGACAAGTGCGATGCAGGCGGTAGGGGGAAAATACCTTCAGGATTGTACGCTCTATGTGAGCGTGGAGCCCTGCCCGATGTGCGCGGCAGCCATGAACTGGGCTCAAGTGGGGAGGGTGGTCTACGGTGCAGCTGACCCTAAAAGGGGCTTTTCACTCTTTTCTCCTTCGCTGCTTCATCCAAAAACCCCGGTTGTGGGAGGAGTACTTGAGCAGGATTGCTCAAAGCTTATGACGGAGTTTTTTAAGTCTAAAAGATAAGTAGTATGAAAATCTCAACTTTTTTTGCAATTGCGGCAACACTTGTGATTGCTTCTTCATGCGGAGTGCTCGGGGGAAAGTCCTCTTCAACGGCCTCTGCCAGTGCCTCCGGACAGCAGTCCGGAGCCGCTCTTAAGAGTCTTTATACTCAGTATAAGACTGATGGTAAGGTAGATATGACAAACATCAACAACATTATCAACCTTGCTACCCTTTCCCAAAGTGTCAAGAGTCTATCCGATGATTCGGTCAACAAGGCTACCTATGCCACGGAATTCGCCACCGGACTGATTCTCGGTTCCAACAACCTTGTCAATACTTCCAACAGCACGAGCGTGGTCAGTTCCCTTACCGACATTGCCAATACCGACTTGTCGAGTGTAACGGGCGCTGCTGCCAGTCTTGTTGCAGCGGGCTTGAGTTCAGCCTCCAATACTGCATCGGCAGCTGCAACCAAGGCTACGGCTGCATCCAGCAGTGTTCAGAGCGCCATCGCTTCGGTCAATAGCGCCAGCACTGAAGTAAGTTCAGCCGTTTCTTCGCTCAAGAGCATTTTCAGTCTCTTCAAATAAAGAAATATCTCTATCTTTGCATGCCTTTCCGCACTATCTGTGGGGAGAGGCATTTTTTATGACAAAACTTGTAATCTTTGACCTTGACGGGACTCTCGTCAATACTATTGCTGACCTCGGGGCGGCGGTAAACCATGCTCTTTCGACCATGTCTCTGCCACTGCATACTACCGGGGAGTATCGCCTGATGGTGGGGCATGGAGTGAGGAATCTATGCAAGGCAGCTCTGACTGAAAGCCTTGGCGGAGAACCTTCCGATGCGCTGGTAGAGCAATGCCTCGGGGAGTTTATGAATTGGTATACCTCTCATATAGACGTGTATACAAGACCTTACGAAGGTATGCCGGAGCTGCTTGACTGCCTTTATAGGAAGGGAGTTAAACTTGCAGTAGCTTCCAATAAGTTTCAGGGCGGAGTCGAGACTTTGGTGAAGGAGTTCTTCCCGAAGATACCTTTTGTGGCCATTCTTGGCAACAGTCCCGAATTTCCGCTCAAACCTGATGCCGCCCTTGTGGATTACATAAGGGAGAAAGCGGGAGTGAGCCGTGACCAGACCCTCTTTGTGGGGGATTCCGGGACGGACATTCTCACAGCCCATAATGGGGGAGTAAGAGTAGTAGCCGTGAGCTGGGGCTTTCGTCCTGTAAGCGAACTCGCTGATGCGGACTTTATCGCGAACACTCCCGAAGACATCCTCTCGGCAGCTCTCAACTGACTTTGGCGGCCCGAAGTTCAGTAGCGCACCGTGATGTGGAAGCAGTGCTCCGAGCGTTCGTATTTGCAGAAAATCTTCCCTTGAGCCTTGCGGTCGCGCAGTACCTCTCCAAGTACTTTGGTGAGTTCGAAGGGCTGCATGAATGCATCCTGCTGCTCGTCGTTGTCCCGATAATACCTCGTATAAGCTATATCAAAGGTCGTCCCGTAGCAATGCGCCGAATTGGCGGAGGCGTTGGAGTTGCCGCTTCGGCGAAGCCTCTGCACATCCTCCCCTGTGCGCAGAAGAGATGAGACTACAATCTTGTAGGAGAGGAGTCCGTGATTTTGAAGCGAATCGGCAAAGGCCCTGCTGATTTCATCCAATTCGCTAGCTGCGGAACGGGTCAGATATGGTACGGAGTACTTGAGATCCCAGACCTTCAGGTAGTCGTTGTCCCTGATCTCGATGAGTTTACGCTTGTCTATATCATCTCTCGTCTTGGGGACAGTCTGAAGCCCATACTTCCTGGCGGCTTCGAGGTGAGTGTCATTGAGATCGTTAAACATCTTCCTAAGCGGCAGACGCGAACGGTTGTAGATTATTTCTTTCCTCTGCGGGACAGCCGGTGCGGCATCCCCGTTTTCAGAGTCCTCGATAACATCCCCTGACTCTACCTCTTCGGCTATTTCTTCCTGCTGCTCAATGAGGACATTCTCATCGTTCTCATGCCTGTAAGAGAGGCTCCTTGTGCAGGCTCCGACCAGGAAGCCGAGCAGAAACCCCAATGCAAGAGGGGTTAAGATGAGTACTTTCAGTTTGTCCTCGCGCTTCATTAGAAACTGTACCTTACCCCTGCAAGCAGCATTCCCTGTACCCCGAAGCCCAATTCCGTGAAACCTCTGAAGGATTTTGAGCCAAATTCAATCCCGATAGGGGTGAGCTGCAGGGCAATCGATACCCCTACATTTGCTGGCGTTATGGTCTCATTGCCTTCACTGTCAGTCTCCACCTCCCGTCCGTTCAGCATCAGAGCCGGTCCGATTGCGGCCTTTGAATACAGTCCGAAGTGCTCCTTGCAGATCCACCGGCCTTTGACCGCCGGCATGATATGAAGGAGATTGCTCGTTGAGGGGGCCATCTTACTTCCGTTTGAGCCGGCCTTGAAAGTCAGGCTGATGCTTTCGAAAGCGCCTTCTCCCCCGACGGCAAAGCGCGGATTGAAGTAGTGGTAATATCCAAAGCCTACGGCTCCGCTTGTTGAAATCTCATCAATGACGGCTGTGCCAATGGAGAGAGCGCTGACAAGGATGCCGGAGAAACCGAAAGCAACGGAATAAAGCGACACTCTGCCATAGCACAGGTCTATTTCGTTAGGAAGGAAAAATGGGACAGATTGTGTCTGCCCGGAGACCTGAATGTCACTGACGGTCTTTGCCTCTTGCGCAAATGCGGCAGTGACAAGCAGGAGTGAAGCTGCAATGCATAAGATTTTTTTCATGGCATTTTGGTGTTATTCGGCACTAAAGTACAGCTTTTTCCCAAAACAACAAAACCCCGAATCTGCCGTAAAGAGAGTTCGGGGAAAGTATCGCTGCACTGACCAAATGACTAAGCTTCCGTCAGCTGTGCACAAACCTGGCGAAACTTAAGGCCTAGAAGCGGCCTTCCGAAGAGACGGAGAGTTTCTTACGGCAATGACGGCGACGGGAAGAAAGCACCTTGCGTCCGCCTGCGGTCGCCATACGCTCACGAAATCCGTGTTTATTCACTCTCTTACGACGGGATGGTTGGAAAGTCCTTTTCATATTATCATCTTTTATTTGTTTTCCGAAACGGGAGGGCAAAGATATTATTTTCTTACCTCAATTACAAATTTTTCTTCGTAATAATCGTCCTTAAGCCATTCGCTGATGGCCCAGGTGCTGACTTTGGAGGGGGAGAGCCAGTGCTTTCTGCAAAGGGTGGAGATTTCTTCATTCACATCGCCCCCTTTGAGACATATAAGCGAAGAGGTAAATTTGTCCTTTGTCCAGGAGTAGAGGATGTCAAGCGGAGCCACAGCCCGGCTGACGGCGTAATCAAAATTCCCATCAAGACTTTCCGCCCGTGCGTTGACGCAATGGACATTGTGAAGCCCAAGTCCTTCTGCAACTGCCTTTGCTACATGGATTTTCTTTCCTACAGAGTCGCATAGGGTGAATTCCGCACAGGGCAGCATCGTTGCGAGCGGGATTCCAGGGAAACCTCCGCCTGTGCCGACATCCAGGACTGTTTTTCCAGCAAGCCAATTGTTCTCCGCAGCGGAGCCTGTTTCCTGCGGCTTCCTGCTTTCTGTCTGCATGGTCAAAGTGAGCTCCCAATATCGCAGGATAGCCAGGGAGTGGAGGATATGGTGTTCATAGATATTGTCGATATCCTTGCGCGAAATCACATTGATTTTGGAATTCCAATCGCGATACAGCTCGCACATCTTCGCGAACTGCTCTTTATCTGCTCTCATCATCTTCCCGTTTCATTCTCTCTATCAAGCTCTTGGCTCTACGAATCCGTGTCCTTACGGTGTTGAGTTCCAGCCCTGTCTCTTCCGCAATTTCCTTGTATTGCATTCCATCCAGGAGCCGCTTGTGTGCCACGGTCCGATACAATTCCGGCAGGGCAGCTACATAGGTCAGGGTCTTGGCTGTGTCCTCTTCTTTGATAATCTCATCTAAAGGCGTTGAGGCTGAATCCTGTACATCTTCGATAAGCGAGGAACTCCGGCGTGTGTCGTCAAGGGAGATGGTGTCCCGACCGGAGCGTTTTTCGGATTCGAGCAGGTCAACGGCTGTATTGTGGGCAATTGTCTTGAGCCAGGTCGAAAACTGGCTTTTGGAAGGGTCGTAGGTGTTGATCTGTCGGAAGGCTTTTTCAAAACTTCTCGAGCAGATGTCATCGATGTAGAAATCGTCCAGATTCTTCATCGTTGCCCTCAGGTAAGCCTTCAGTGAATCTATGTGGGTGTCCCATAATGATGTGAAAGCGGTTCCATCGCCAATCATGGCAAGGCGGATGAGTTCAGCTATGGGCTTCGAGCCAGTTGTCTCCATAATTACATTCGACTATGAGTGGAACATTCAGTTTTGCGGCGTTTTCCATCCGGTCTTTAAGTACTTGCCTGACATCACCGATTTCTGCCTTGGGAACCTCCAGGACGAGTTCATCGTGAATCTGCAGGACCATTCGCGAGTGCAGGGCTTTGTCACGAAGTGCCTTGTCAACAGCAATCATCGCGAGCTTGATGATGTCGGCAGCGGATCCCTGAATGGGAGCATTGACTGCATTTCGCTCTGCCATTGCACGCAGATTTGCATTGTGAGAGTTGACATCCGGGACAAAGCGTTTGCGTCCGAAAAGAGTCTGGACATAACCTTCTTTTCGGGCATTGTCGAGGGTTGTAGCTATGAATTCCCTGATGGCGGGGAAGGAGGCGAAGTAGTCATCGATTATGCCCGCGGCTTCGCTTCGCGAAATATGCAGACGACTGGCAAGCCCGAAGGAAGAAATTCCGTACATAATCCCGAAGTTGGCTGTCTTGGCGATTCTTCTTTCTTGCGGGCTGACTTCCTTGATAGGTTTATGAAAGATTTTTGCTGCCATGGCTGCGTGAATATCAAGTCCTTCCTTGAATGCACCAATCATATGAGCATCCCCGCAGTAGTGAGCCATAAGGCGCAATTCAATCTGGGAATAATCGGCCGACATGATGACGCAGCCTTTGCTCGCTTTGAAGGCCCTCCGGATTTCCTTACCCTGCTCGGTGCGGATGGGTATGTTCTGCAGATTGGGCTTGGAACTGCTCAGCCGTCCGGTTGCAGTGAGGGCCTGATTGAAATTGGTGTGGATGCGCCCGTCTGCGGGATCCATATAATCGGGGAAAGGCTCTATATAGGTGGATAAGAGCTTCTTGCTGGCCCGATACTGTAGTATTTTCCCGATGAGCGGGGTCTTGTCCTCGTATTTGAGCAAGGTCTCTTCATCGGTGGGCCAGGAGCCTTTGGAAGGCTTTTTCAGCTTGGGGTCAATATGAAGTTTGCCAAAGAGCAGCTCTCCCACCTGTTTTGGGGAAGACAGGTTGAGATACGGCTCGCCCGACTCCTGTCTTACCTTGCTTTCGCAATCTGCAATTTCCTTTCTTAACTGGTCTGCAAATTCTTGAAGGACAGACAGGTCCACAAGTACCCCAGCCTCTTCCATCCTCGCCAACACTCCAATTAGCGGCTCCTCTATCTCATCGTAGAGGCTTTTCAGCCCTGCTTCGTCCACTTTCAGGAGCAGGAGCATGCCGAGGCGGCATTCTATCGTGCTTCTGCGGACAAGTTCTTTGGTTGCCTTTGTGGAAAGGTCTTCGCCTGGGCCTGCTTCCTTTGCGAACAGGTCTTCGCCTGTTTTTTCTTCCTTTGCAAACAGGTCTTCGCCGGTTTTTTCTTCTTTCGTGAACAGGTTGCCTCTGGGGCCTGCTTCCTTTGCAAACAGGTCTTCGCCTGTTTTTTCTTCTTTCGCGAACAGGTTGCCTCTGGGGCCTGCTTCCTTTGCAAACAGGTCTTCGCCGGTTTTTTCTTCTTTCGCGAACAGGTTGCCGTCTGTGTTGGAGAGAAGGTCCCCATCCGTGTTTTCGAGGGAGGTGCCGAGGTACTGCCCACAAAGCAGTTCCAAGTCGTGGCTTCGTTCAGGGTTGAGCAGATAGTGC
Source organism: uncultured Muribaculaceae bacterium (assembly GCA_964608175.1). GTDB lineage: Bacteria > Bacteroidota > Bacteroidia > Bacteroidales > UBA932 > Cryptobacteroides. The sequence continues at coordinate 20,084 of CAZSMO010000028.1, forward strand.
AGAATCATAGGGTCCGTGAGTTTTCCTTTCAGGGCAATTCCCCTTGCGTCTAAAATCTTGACTGTCTGCTTGATGTCGTAGCCACACTTGGCGATATTCTCGTCCTTAAGTACTTCCATGAAAGCTTTCCCCTTTTCGGATGCACTACTTAACGACTCAAGGCTAATCACACTCCCCGTCTGCTTAGTGGCTAGGCAGACCCTGCCTTCCTCTGTGACAACGCTGCAAAAGCCGGTTTTTTTTATGCTTTTGAGGCATTCTTCCCAAGGAATTTCCTCTATTGCGGGCGATTCTGTCTCTGCTTTCTTCCCCTCATTTTCGATTTTCCAGATTCTGGAAATGACTTTCCTGAGCGAAGGCATTTCGTAGAAATCAATATAATTCATTATGTCACTTCCAATGCTTTCCTTGAGTAGCATTTGCTCGAAAGCCGTGGTGACCGGTACATTAATATCGATGGTTACAAGCTTCTTGCTCAATGAGATATGGTCAGATGCGGCATTGAATGCTTCCTGTTGTTTGGGGCTGAGTTCGCCTATATGTGCGTAGATATTCTCTACGTTGCCGTAGCGGGCGAGAAGTTTTGAGGCACCTACCGGCCCTACACCCCGGACCCCCGGAACATTGTCTGATGTATCTCCGCAAAGGGTCAGTATATCAATGACTTGGAGTGGGGATTTGATGGAATATTTCGCGCAGATCTCGTTTACTCCCAGAATTTCTCCTCCGTTTCCGGCTTTTGCGGGTTTGTATTGGAAGATATGGCTGTCAATGAGCTGCCCATAGTCCTTATCTGGTGTAACCATAAACACATCTGTATCTTGATTGCCAGTGTGCTTTGCTACAGAGCCGATGACATCATCCGCTTCGTAGCCTTTGATCATGAGAACTGGTATCCCAAGGGCTTTTACAATCTCAGTGAGAGGCTCGAGAGCATCTGTTACGAGTTTGGGGGTCGGGGGCCGGTTGGCCTTGTAAGCAGGGTAGAGGACATTGCGGAAAGTGCCTCCAGGCGGGTCGAATGCCACCGCAATGTGCGTGGGCTTCTCCTTTTCAATCAGATCGAGCAGGTATTTGGTAAATCCAAAGATGACGGAGGTATCTTCGCCCTTGCCGTTGAGCATCGGTCTCCCAAGGAACGCGTAGTACATCTTGAAGATGAGTGCGTGTCCGTCTATTAGAAAAAGTTTCATGTTGGGGTCAAAATTAGTAAAAAATGCTGTATGAATGAAACTTTCCTCCTGTTAGGTGGCGAAGCCCCCTAAAACCCCGCCGCTTTGTCAGCCCTATCGCGCGGGACATCCCTTCGCTTTCTACGCTAGCTCGCTGATGCGAGCGCGACCCCTCGCGGCTTCGTCATGCTTCCTCTTGTTGGGAGATTCCTCCCAAGCCCTCGCGCCTCCGCTTGCGCCATCAGCACATGCCAACCCTGCGCTTCGCTCCGGCATTCGCTGATGCTCATTTACTACAAGCCAGCCCTTCCTTTCCCTTCATTCCTCCGCCGGCCCGTTCCGTCACGCTGCGCTGGCGGGAGCGTGCTCCTCGGAGCCGCACGGGCCCGCCCAGTGAAATGCTCCTCAGAGCTCCGCTCCCGCTCGCTTCGCCCTCAGTCCGTCAGCAAAACCGCCATTTTTCCGACGGAATACCGTGAGCGAGGAAGAAAGTAGCATAGCCTGCTACCGATAGCCGTGTAGCCATCGTGAACGCGGGCCTTAACAAAGCCGCACGCGATGGAGTCCCTTATCCGGAATCCCGTTTGGAAGAATTATCCCGGTCACTTATAATCCCGTCGAAGTTATTGATTGCCCATTGGAGTAGTTCATCCAATATGGGCAACACGCTGCGGGCTCTGTCGGTGAGACTGTACTCCACTTTCGGAGGCACTGCCGGATAGAGTGTCCGGGTGACAAAACCATCATCGGTGAGACTCTTAAGTGTTGTGGTCAGCATCTTTTGGGAGATGTCAGGGATGACTCTATGCAATTCATTGAATCTCAATGTGCCTTTTTGCTCTAAAGTATACAATACCAGCAGCGTCCATTTGTCTGTAAATCGGGAAATAATGTTTCGAATCGGGCAATCCGGAAATACTGAATTGCGAAGTTCCTTTCTATCCATATCTCAAATTGTGAAATCACGAAAGCAAGGCATTCCTACATAGGGAATACCTTGCAAGGACCAGACAAGCAAATCTATCTGTAAAGTGCTGCGGCAAGCCCTTCCACATTACCCTCTGCAGGAAGCCCAGGATAAGCCTCTTTCAGTGCAGCGGCAAACGAAGAAGCATCCTCGGAAGTCTTGAGCAGGGATTTTACCTTCGCAAGGTAGGAAAGCCTGAACTCAAGGGCCTCTCTGTCAGCCAGACCGCCATGCCCACCGAGGAAATATTTTGCCCCACTGGCTTTTTCCGCATTCCAAAGAGCTATCTCTGCATCTACTCCTTCGCGAGACGAGATCTCCAAATTGCTGATGTGAGACTTTACCGGAGCCCAGTGATTGAGAATTGCAGTTCTGTCAATCAGTATTGCAGCTCCGGGAAAATCAGCAGCACTTTCACGGTTAAACACAAACTCCACTCCTGCAAGGGTGGTCTTCTCTCCGAAAGGCACCTCAGTCACTGCGCCGGTTGGAAGCTCCACCATGGCATCTCCGAAGCTCTGCTGAAATCCCTTCATCATTGCTGCATATGCACCTTCTTTGGTAAATGTTCCCATCCCTTCTGCCATTACGACCGGCCTGTCAGCCGTGCCGCCGACATGGAAGTCTACAATTTCGGCTACAACGCTTTTTTTCAAATCCTTTACATATTGCTCGAACTCAGTGAGATTTTCCTTGAAGAGGGGAGTTTCCATTGTGACAAGGCCCTTTTTCCCTGCAACGATGAAACTCGCATCGCTCATCACATCGCCGGTGTTATACACATACAGGGTAGCATGCGGCAAAGCAACAGTGTCAAATTTGGGATTTTGGGGAGCTTTGTTCCCGCAAGAAGCAAGTACTGCAACAGAGGCAGCGATAACAAATAGTGAAATCTTTTTCATAATGATTATTATTTTGATAATTGTTCTTTTTGCCGTCAAAGTATACTGACCTTTTAAATTTCAGTATATAAAATAGCGTTGCTATCCTTTTGACACTGCAAAGGTCGTTACAAGATTTCATCCCTGCAAGAAGGCACGCAAAATAATCTAACACACCAAAAGGTAAGTACCGTTTGCATTTGGCAGGTAACCTTTTCTGCAATAGCCGAGTTCGGGGCGTTTTGGTCTGTTCCCGCACCGGAATTGCCCGGGTGATTCTTAGCATTTGTCTATTCTGCACCCTGGGATTCCAAATGAATAAGCATTCGATGATACGCGAATGCACGGATTCTTACTGTACTCGCAACAGCATTTCTCTGGTTTACATGCGGGTTTTCGATTGCCTTCCCAGACTTATGAGCGTGTCATGTTTCCGAAGGCGCTTCCCAGACTTATGAGCGCGTCATGTTTCCGATTGCGCTTCCCAGACTTATGAGCGCGTCATGTTTTCGATTGCGCTTCCCAGACTTATGAGCGCGTCATGTTTCCGATTGCGCTTCCCAGACTTATGAGCGCGTCAGATTTTTGATAGCGTTTCCCTATAAATGGCTGATATGTAAATAGTTAACGTTTTGCGCCCCCTGTGGCAATGGTAGGGAGAAAAAGCTTAATTATTTGTATGTCAGATAGTTATTGGGAAACACTCGGCCGGTTATGAAGTAAAACACCCCGTTCAGTAAGCATCCGAAGAAATGCGTCTGTGAGTTTGTGTAAGAGCGATATAACTTTGCCGCGCTAACACAAAGTCATATGCTTACACGAGAACCAGTCGAAGATATTCGGCGGTAGAGTATAGGGAGAAAGCTCTTCGTCAGGAAAGGAAGTTGTGAGATTTAGTCAGGAAAATGTCAGGACCTACGCCATCTTCTGCAATTCTTCGACAGAAATGCCCGTAGCTGTTTCGATGTCGTTGATATCTATCCCGAGGGCAAGGAGTTTCGTGGCAATGTTTCTTGACCCTTCAGCTCGCCCTTCCTCTCTGCCCTTTTGCAGGCCCTTTTCAATTCCTGATTTCTCCCCCGCGGCTTTTCCTTCCTCTAGTCCTTCTAACAGACCTATCCTGTGCCCATCCTCACGGGCGTATTCAATCTGATTGCGTATGTCTCTTTCGGTTGTCATATCGTGTTTGATTTTCAATTTGTCACTTTCGGACAAGGTAGTGAAATCCGCGGAATCCACCAAATTTTCAAGCAGTTCGTCTCCTTCGGTGTCGGGCTTGTCGACAAACTGCGGCATGTTGCGCATAAAATAGCAGAATTTGTCAAGTCGAGTGGCCTTAGGGTCGTCCGTCTTTCGGTGATTGGGCAGTTCGATGAAGATAAGGTTCAGTGCATCGGTAGCTTCGCTGTGGTCCTCTTCCCATGCCAGACTGCTTCTGTGCTCGACTTCTCCCGGCTTGTTTCCTTTGAGGGAGAAGTTCAGGATTGAGATGACATAGACTGTAGTCTCTGCGGCCCTTTGCCATTTGCTGGAAGATGGCAAACGAGGCATAGTAGAGGGTTCTTTTGATGAAGCAGCTCTGCCTTGCCCGCTGGAGTTCGACCATGAAGCGTTCACCGGTCTGCGAAATGCATTCCACATCGATGCGGACATCGTGCTTATCCGTGAAAGGATTGGTGTACTCTGTGTCAGTGTAGGTAACGGAAGCGATGTCCTTCTCGGGGAGAATCATTCGAAGGAATGGCAGCAGCACTTTCTTGCCACTGCCCTTGCCGAATGCACGTTTGAAGGCATCATCGAGCAGCAGGTCGATGAACTTGGGGTCAGCGTCATCTTCCGTGAACCGGTCACCACATTCCGTTAGTGGCTCTTCCCGCAGAATAGCGTAGTCATCATTGTGAAAGAAGCCATTCTCTGGAGCCCAGAACAGGCAATCCTTGTTCCAAATCTTTCCGGAACCTCTACCCTGAAAAACTTTCTCCACATCTTGGGTGGATTTGTGCCCACTGCCAGCGGGCAAAGAAATTGAATTGCTCATAGTTTGCGTTTTAGTTAATACTCCCCAAGGCACCGTGCCGTGGGGTACGGGCGAAGGTAGAAGTTTTTTCCTATTGCGCAAGAGGGCAGGATGCTTTTTTTACCTCAATTCCGACAACCGCTAAGGAATTTTATCACAAAGAGCGATTTCATGTCCGAGTTGACCTATGCGCACCTCCTCCCAGTCCCCGTGTTCCATGAACTCGGTGCATCTCTACCGGCAGTTGCTCGCCCTGATATAGAAGTGCTCACAATGGTCTTTGATGTAATTGACGACATACTCCGAGTAAGAGTCGCAGTCTGCCCTGAAGTTGCGGATGACAGCCCTGCCCTCGGTCTCGAGCCTGCCGATGATGCGCCGCAGGGTGTCCACCTGGTGGAACTTGACGATTGTGTTGCCGTCATGGTTCTTCACCCCGGCGATGAGGCCTCCGACAGTCGTCACGCAAGGGAAATACCCCTCGGCTTTCTTGTAGGAGTACTTTGCGTCCTTCTTGCCTGCGGGGATGAACTGGTGGTCGAAGTCGAGGTCGACGCAGTCCCCGGGATTGATTTGCCCTGTAATCCTAACTAGCTTGAGCAGCAGCGAATTAAGTATGTCCGCCGTATTGAAGGCATACAAGGCTTGGGCATTGCTCCCGTAAATTATGTCATCGCAACCGAGCCTACGCAGCGAACGTTCTATGGTTTCCGGGCTCGCAATCCTGATGCCGTCGTGTCCATGCCAGAATGTATTCACGTCCATAACATCCTCAATGCAGTCGCCACCGCAGATGTACGACGCGAAGATTGAAGCGAACATATCGCCGTAGCTGTATGCCTTGGGGTCGGGACAGCGCTTGCCGAGGAAGGAATCGACCATTGAACGGACGCTTGAGCGGTTGAACTGGTTGAATATTGAATAAAGTCCTCCTAAAGGAGTGAGATTGTCAGATTTTAGTTGTACCTTCGCTATGTCAGTGACACTTATTTTAAGTGTCTTTCGTATCACTGATTCAGGTTAAAATACTGACATAAGCAAGCCCTTGTAAGGCTTTTTCTGTCAAGGGCTTGCTATTTTTATGACATCTGCTTTGCGGAATTAAGGGACAACGAGAGACCGCACATGAGCATTGACGTGATGACACCGGCCATGGCCGCGGCATGCGAAAGGGAGATTAATAAGTGGTTGGTCAGCTTCAGGGGCCATTACGGAGAAGCAGGCCGCCTTGGAAATCCCCGAA
>CAZSMO010000029.1:0-24884 GCA_964608175.1 uncultured Muribaculaceae bacterium
CAAAGTTATATCCCTCCTGCACAAACTGCCAGATGTATTTGTTCGGATGCTTACGCATCCACTGCATTCATTTTTCCTTTCCCTCTCATTTTTCTCCATCGCCTATCTCTTCTCGTTTTCCCTTTTCCCTGCATTCTTCTTCATCGCTCGTGTCCGAAGATTCCGCACATGGTCATAACTTGCGTGCTCGTAGCCTCGATGCCTCGAACTCCTTCGCCCATTGAACCCGAAGATTCCGTACATGGCTATAACTTGCGTGCTCGTAGCCTCGGTGCCTCGAACTCCTTCGCCCATTGGACCCGAAGATCCCGCACATGGCTATAACTTGCGTGCTCGTAGCCTCGGTGCCTCGAACTCCTGCGCCCATTGAACCCGAAGATTCCGTACATGGCTATAACTTGCGTGCTCGTAGCCTCGGTGCCTCGAACTCCTTCGTCCATTGGATAAGCAGTGGTAGCTATATTACTGATAATCAGTAATATTCATTTTTAAACATCTTCAAAGACGGGCAGTATAATTCGTAATCTTTCTGTTTTTCAACGACTTAACTGCCACCGGTCGGATTGGAAGCAGCCATATCCTAATCCTCATGGTTAGAACAGGGCGGGATTTTCGGCTTGCGTAATCGGTTTCCCTGTATATGGCTGTATATGAATGTGTTAATAGTTTGAACCCCCATTTTCTAGATAGGGCTTTAAATGTTAAATAGTTGATAACTAGCCAATTATCGGGAAATTAATATAAACAGCCGATGAACTGTAGAGGAATCTCCACTGCTTTGAAGGATGACATTGTATCTTGGGAGATTTGCTGGGAGCTTTTCTTCCAGGGTGGTTTGATTTGGGCTATCTTCCCTCGCCTTCGTGGCAACATGGCAACTCTTAATGTCGATACCAGTTTGCCCTAATTTTCTTAAGAGTTGCCTTGACACCGCCGGGGCCGGGTCTATGAATTGAACTCCCTTTGGAGCAATCTCTTCCATCAGCGGAAGCAGAAACGGGTAATGAGTGCAGCCGAGTACAATCGTATCAGCCCCCTCATCAAGAAGGGGTTGCAGGCTTTCTGAGACAACTTGTTTTGCATGTGGACTGTCAAGGTCGAGACTTTCAACGAGTTCGACAAATCCTTTTCCTACCTTTTCTATTACTCTTATCCCTTTTGCGTACTGATTACGGGTATCGATGTATTTTGGGGCTTTCAGTGTCCCTGCCGTAGCGAGGACCCCTACTATTCCCGTCTTCGTCCCAAGGGCAGCGGGTTTGATTGCGGGTTCCATTCCTATGATTGGAATGGAGGAGAATTCTTTGCGCAGTGTCTGGATGGCAGCAGCAGTTGCCGTATTACAGGCAATTACAACGGCATCAGCCCCCTCTTTAAGAAAACTTGAGACTATTGAGCGACATCTGTCGGTAATAAACGCAACCGACTTTTCTCCATAGGGGCAATTGGCATTGTCGGAGAAGTATATATACCTCTCTTTTGGAAGAATACGAAGAATCTCCCGAAGGACTGACAGTCCTCCTGATCCTGAATCCATTACACCTATCGTCGCCATGTAAAGCCTTTATTATGGATTGCTGTAATTCAAATTTTACCAAGAGCCATTCACTCCGTTATTACAGAGCCCTAAATTAGAACTTTTCCGACTCATTTCAAAAATCCTTTTTTTTTAGTTTCGCAGGGCGCTTACAACCTTTGAGAACAATAATTTGGCTATTTGCAAAACTCGAGTTGCCATCGCCATATTTTTTTATAACATGGTTCTCCATGCGCTCTATAGGTTCAGCTCAAATATTTTCAAGACCAAAATTTGATTTTTGAAAGACTTATGCTAAATTTGCAGTCCTTTTCGGTGTAGCCTGTGGCTCGCGAAAGGATTTGGAGAGATGCTCGAGTGGCTGAAGAGGCACGATTGGAAATCGTGTGACCGACAAAATCGGTTCTAGGGTTCGAATCCCTATCTCTCCGCAGCTATGCAATGCATGAGGGATGCCGCACGAAAGTGCGGCATTTTTGTAAGGTGGTATCTGTGCGTCGGAAGCTTGCTTCCGTAAGCGCAGGTGCCACCTTGCAAAAATTGCAGAGCATCTGCATCCCCACAAGCATTGCTCTCGAAGAGATGGGGACGAGCGAAGGCGCGACAGCGACTGAGCTAATCCCTATCTCTCCGCAATATAAGGGATAAAACCCTGAACGCCAAAGAGTTGCACGATTTACCTAAAGTAAAGCGGGGCAAAATCGGGACACGGCTTGGAGGCGATATTCTCTCCGAAAAAAGCTTGTATGAGTTGCTGCAAGAAATTTCGGAAAGAAAAAAAATGTATTTACTTCCCATCCCGAACATCGATTTCAGACGATGTGTGCTCCATGAAGGGAGCGATTGGTTCATCTATTTCTATGTAAAATCCCCCGTTACCGGTAAGCTTCAGCGGGTGCGGATCAAATGCAATCGCATTAAACCGCTTAAAACTCGCAGACGCGCTGCCCGTGAAACAATGGCCGCAATTGATCAACGGCTTGCAATGGGCTGGAATCCTCTTATTGAGAAAACAGCTCCAAAGGTTTGTGCGCGGATGTTTGAAGCCTTTGACGCCTTTTTGGAGGCGAAAGACAAGGAGACGGAGCCGGCATCCATGCGTTCCTACCGCTCATTCGTTAAAACTTTCCGGACATGGCTTGAGCGCGATGGGTATGACAGGGACTGCTATTGCAGTGCCGTCACTGCCGCGACAGCCCAATCCTTTATGGATGACATGGAAAGCAGTCTATCCGCAAAGACTTACAACAATTATGTGGCATTCTTCAACATCCTGTTTAATTGGCTGGTGTCTAAGGGATACTCCATGTCGAATCCGTTTGAGGGCATAAAGAAGAAACCGCGACGGCTGCTCAAGAAAACAAGGCGGATACTTACGGATGATGAACTTTCAGTCTTGGTCGATTTCCTCTCGAAGGAAAACCGTGAATATCTTGCCATGTGTATGCTCTGCTATTGTTGTCTGATCCGCCCGAAAGAGATTGTGCTGCTCAAGTGCTCGGACGTGGACTTGGATGAGCAGACCGTGCATGTTCGCCAGGAGATCGCAAAGAACGACAACGATTCCACTCGGACAATCCCCGACGATCTCGTTCCATTGCTTAAAGAATTAGATCTCTCTCATCCGCAGTATTATCTTTTTTCCGACCATGGGAACGGCAACTTCAGTTCCGGAACGGCTAAGCTGTGCAGCCGCAGGATCGCCCAGTGGTGGGATCTGCATGTGCGTCCCGCCTGCGGGTTCGGCATGGACTTGAAATTCTATAGCCTCAAAGACACCGGCATTACAAACATGCTGAGTGCCGGCGTTCCCGTCAACATCGTGCAGCAGCAGGCGGATCACTCAAGCCTGGCGGTTACCTCGGTCTATGTTGGCCGCAGGCAAGGTGCCGCAGAAGCCATCAAGAAAACAGCGATACTGAAACCGGAAGAATGAAAAAGCCCCCGGATCTCTCCGAGGGCTGACACCAAAGTGAAGCTACCAAACAATCACGCAAATATGGTGTCAAGGTCTTTCGCCAGACCCCTTAATCCGTTGCGGATGCGGTCTGCCTGTGCCCTTCTTGGTCTGGTCCCGTGAGCATACGACCAGAGCTGTTTCTGTGATATTCCTGTAATCTTCTCCAGAGTGGCAAGGGATAGCCACCCTTTGCTGAGGTAATACTCCATGAGACTAACGGGGTCGATTGTGTACTCTATTGTAAATTCGGTGTCCAAAAAATCCGGATATTTGAACCCTTCTTTTTGGGCCGTATCCTTGTAGGTCTCCATTTGGTGGAGTATGTCTGCCTTTGCTTCCCCGATGGTATCACCCATACCCGAGAAAATTTCATCCTTGCAATAGACGGAATAAGTCCCGTCAGAAGCCCTTTCGATAATTGCTGAAATCTGTTTCATATTGCGCTATTTACACGGGGAGGGACTATTTAAGCCCCATCTCCTTAGTGATTTTATGTATAAGTCCGGTACCCATTTCCTTTGCCCCGTGATAAGGGACGGGATATATTCTTGAGCCTTTCTTGTAGATTACATGACTGCCCGCTTTCCTTAAGTATGTCCAGCCATTCTTTTCTATCAGCCTGTGAAATTCATCCGACTTCATATTGCGTGTTGTTTGGTATTGCAAAGATAGTAAAATTTCTATTAAAGGCAAAAGAACTTAAGGGAAATTTATCTATTATATTATTTTTAAAGAACTTTCGTGGCTTAAGGATTCCACGGACCAAATAATGTTATTCCCCCGAATTCGTGGGGAATTAAACTCTGATTACAAGAAAAGCCTCCATCAACGGAGGCCATTTTCTTTTTTATAGTGCAGATGCCAAACGAGATGACACGGGCACTTCACCGCAAAGATACAACTATTGCCCGAAAAGTTCAAGATATTTCCCGAGAACATATTTCCTACCACGCCTCCCTTTAGTCATCTCTTGCAAAACACCCTTTCTAACCATTTCCGTCAATAAAGTATTGGCAGTGGCATAAGTAACTCCGAGTTCTTGCGATGTTCTTGCTGCGTCTGTAAATGGCATACTATACAAGTGCTCAAGTAACTTCAATGCATTTGCTGATCTGCTACCCATTGTTTTTATAGCTTCTCTGTACATTTTATCCAAGTCAAGTATCTTATTAAATGTTGCAACGCTTTTTTCGGCTGTCTCGGCCACACCATCAAGGAAGAAATTCAACCAGCCAGCCATGTCATTATTCGTGCGAACATTCATTATTGAAGTATAATATGAGTTGCGGTGGTGTTCCAAGTAATCTGACAAATACAAGACGGGGCGTTTCAGTAACCCACGACTGACAAGGTACAATGTAATCAAAAGCCTACCCACTCTGCCATTACCATCATTGAAAGGGTGGATGGTTTCAAACTGATAATGTATTATGGCTATCTTCACCAAGTCAGGAAGCTCACATTTGGGTTCATGAATGAATTTTTCTATATCAGTCATAAGTTCTGGGATTTCGCTATAAACAGGCGGGACAAAAATTGCGTCTGTGATATTGCTACCTCCAATCCAGTTTTGTGATGTTCTAAAGTCTCCGGGTTGCTTATATTCTCCACGGACACCTTGCATAAGGACCTTATGAGTATCACGTATTAATCTTGAAGATAAAGGCAATACTTCCAGTTCCTTTATTGCTGAATTCATTGCAGAAATGTAGTTCTGAACCTCTGCCCAATCATCCCTCTTGTCAAGAGGAACATCCTCTTTACTCATCAATGCGTCCTCGATATTTGTCTGTGTGCCCTCGATTTTGGTGGATTGAGTTGCCTCTTTGACAATATGCATTGCAACAAATAAGTCAATGTCAGGTATGTAATTGGAAAACATATCCAATCGACCAAGCATCATATCTGCTTTGCTCAATTTTGTTATTACACTCATATCATCCAATATCCATGTTCGGTTTATAGGGTATGGATGAAAACTACGATAACTTCCTTGGCTTATATAAATGCCAGCCTTAAATGATTTCATATCAGCGTTATTTCAAAAAACAGGGCAAAATTAAAATAAAAAATTCACTTATTTTAATTTTTCGACAAAAATTAAAATAACGCTTTTATGATTGCTATCAAAATTTAGCCGTTCCAATATGTCAAAGAACTGTATCGCGGAGGGTCATGGCTTCCGCGTGAGCCCTATGTGTCAGGGCTTTATCTTCTCGCCCTTGTATCGCCAGTTGTAGAGTATCTGCCCCCTTTGCGCACCATGGAGCTTGTGACTGATGTGCAGAAAGGTGGGGTACAGTATCATCTGGTCAAAGGGCAGTCCAAACGCAAGCACGCGCTCCGCAAGGGCTTTCACCCTTTCTTCGTCCACGCTCTGGTCATTGCGCGTTTTGGAGGGGCATATATCCGCTGCTTCGCCTTTAAGGTGCTGACTTGTGGAAACGCCTCCTACGGCCCTGTTTACGGCCTCACAGCGATAGCCCGAGTTAATGGACAGCGGTGCTCCCCAAGCGTCCCTAAGGGGTTGCAGGACTTCAAGCACAAGGGCTTTCACCGCGTCCCGCACTTCTGTCGTGCGGATAACATTGTCGGTTTGCAGGCCTAGCTGGTCTGTTTTCTCAAACTCCCTGTAACTGAAATTCTTACTTATCGTTCCCATTGTCCATATCCTTTGATTTGGCACGCCACTGCCGAAGAAGGGTCTCCACGCTCAAATAGTCCCCTCCAAGATTCTCCTCGTCCTTGTGGGTCTCGTACCATACGCCGCCCTGCCCTTGGTGTGGCTTGCGAAGCTTGCACCCCTTATGCACGCACATGTCATCGTAGAGAGCCTGAAGGCGCGTCATGTACTTTGCAATCTCCGCGTCCTTCTCTGCTATCTTCGCATCCCGTGCGTCCAGCGTGTGCTGGTAGTTCTCTATCTGCTTGTTCAGGAGGTTGAGCATGGCCTCGAAGTTCTCCACCTCAATGCCCTTTGCCTCGGCTCCCGCCTTGCCTGCCTCCGCTTCCGCTTTTCGACGCGTGCTTCCAAGGGTGGCGAGCCGCATAAGCCCTCCGCCCGCAAGCAGGCCGATAAGCGCAACCGCTATCTGCGTCCAGTCCATAGCGCTATCCCTCCTCCAATTCCACTGCGGCCTCGGCTTCCTGCTCCGCAAGGGCTTCCGCCTTAAGCGTTTCAATGACCGACTCGTTGCCGTTGTACTCTGTCCATGCGGCCTCGTAGACTGCATACTCATCGGGGTACTGCGTCCTGTACTTTAGTCCCATCTTCGCACACTTGCTTGCGTGCGCATCGCTTGATGCCATGACTGCCTGCAATTCGAGCTGCCTGCTTTCAAGCGCCCTCAATTCTTCTGCTTTACTCATATCTGTATCTGTTTAATCTGAAATGAAACTTGCGTTGTAATCTGTTGATATCTGTATATAAGGGTCTTGCGACAAAACACCTGCGCCCATCTGAATACACTGCATACTTTCCCCACCGTGGAGAGACTTCTTCCACGAGGTTGCGGATTATGCCGTAGGCTTCCTTGTGCTTCATCAGTCCGAGGTAGCTGTTGACCATGGAAAGGAAATGTGCGATATTTGACGGATGCACATTGCGGTTAAGCCTCCTTATGGCCTGCCGTGCACTCCGTACGACCCTGTTTCCGATATAGGTTCTGTCGTACTTGTACCACGAGCCGATGAAACTGCCTCCCTTTGAGTAGTGCTGGCACTGCTTCTTTCGGGAATGCACATCATAGCCGTAGCGTTCCTTGCTATGCTTTTGCGCCACTTGGATACCCCCTCATCGAGGCTCCCGAGTGTGCGGAATATCTCAAGCTTCATTGCATCGGGTGAGAGGCGGTCGAACTTCGCGGGTATATGTATCGCGTTTGTCTCGGCTATCGTGCGGCAAAGCTCCATAAGCACTGCCATGTCTGCCCACAGTTTGCGAAGCCAGTAGCCCCTCTCGTCTTGGAAGTCATACGCCATTTGGAAGTCCCTTATCACATCCTCACACGCATCTATTGCCCTGTTGCAGTAGCGTCTCCTGTCAACCGCCGTCATCATCATTTCTGCGCGAAGCAGCAGACGAAGAAGATTCCCCGCATCCACGCGAATGCCCGGAACGGGTTTCTCGCCCGCAAGGAGTTTCGGATTTATGACTTCACTCTTACCCATTATATTGCCTTGCTTTTTTACGGGTCGGGGGACGAAGCCCCGACCCAAGAGTCAAACATTAAGAGTTCGCTTCGCTCACATCCAAAAGCAGGAGCGGGAGCGCACGATACGCACTGCACACGCTACCGCCGCTCACAAACCCCCTACCGCCATCGGCGATAAGCGCGCTATTGGCACCGGAACGGGAAGCCGACCAAAGATTCTGATTGTTTGGCACGGCAGTACCGCCGATGGCGTTAAGCCCCGCATTGAGGGCATCCGCATCGCGCGAAGTGCTTGCTCCCGTCTCGTCCACCCCATAGCGCAAGCCGTTCACGATAGTGAAAAGCGTACCCGCATCCGGCAGATGCCACTTGCCCGCCCCGAGCAGGGAATGACTGTAAGAGATCCCCGCGCAGTAATCGGCTGCGGGGCATGCCGCCTTTTCCGTCCCGCCCTGTGCGGTATAAGTCCTGCCCGCCATAATGTAAGTGTTGGTGTACCCGTCCCCATAAGTGCCGGTGTCTCCGATAATCCCGCAGGGCGTAGGCCAAATGGGGAAGAAGTGCCTGATAAGGTTGTGCCAGCCCTCCTCTCCCTCTCCGAACTTCGCGCGAAGTACCGCGCACATGTCCCCGCTCCGATGGGACGAAGTGCCGAGATAAGCGGGAAGACAGACGGGATAAGTAAGAACGGTACCCGTCAGCACGCTTGACGGGTTGTAAGAACTTGAGTCCAAATCGTCCTTGAGGTATGCCACCGCTTTCTGATAGTTAAAAATCCACAAGCCTCTATTGCGCGACCCGTCAAGGCGGGTGCCCCTATTGGTGTATGCTATGCCGGGCAGCAGGTTAGGGGTAAGGGTAAACCCGTCAGTACCTTTGTTGTAAGCCGACATTTGGTAAGTCCATGAATCCACAATGAGGTCAACCCCGTCTCCTGCATCATTCACCTTTGCCACCCAGCCCTGTGTCTGAAAGACGGGATTGGCGGTGTCAGTGAAGAAGGCGTTGAGCTGCGAGACGAAATCCGCAAGGGTAGAGGCGTTGTAACTCACGGTATAGTCGTGGTCGGCGGCGTATGAATCATCCGCACTTCTTATCGACAGTACTCCCGTGCGGTCTGTCCCGTCAAGGGTGTAGCCCGTCAGTGCCCACGAGTAGATTTTGCTCCATGCGTACGCCTGATTCTCCTTGTTGAGAAGCACAATCTTCCCGCGGAAGAACTCGCTGTCCACTCCCACTGCCACGACCCCGACGACAGTCCAGTCAGAGGGAAAGGTGGAAGCATTGTAGGTGTCCACCGAGATAAAGTGAAGGGCATTGTCTCCGTCGAGCACCGCAATGCTGCCCGTCACGGCTGACTTAATCCCCACGACCACATTCTTCCCGTCAAAATGCACCGAGCCGGTAGCGCCCACAAGGGATGCACTGCTCTCGGAAATGGCGGCGGCCTTGTAATCCGCCTCTGTATCGTAATACTTAATCATAATTCGGTCATCATTATTTAAGCGTTCTTCCAGTCACTCACGGTCTCCATCCCGGCGGCGTAGTAAAGCCCTCCCGAAGTGGCATCAAGGTTAATGTAGAGCTGTCCCGCGAAAACGGGCACACCGTCCCATGGGAGTCCGTCGGGGAGGTTGGTGGGCGTAACGGAAGCGGAAGGCACTCCGTGCCCCAGCATCACCAGCGGATAGCGGTAGCGCGTCACTTCGTTTGCGTCGATGCTTCTTGCCGTGGCCGCGCCCAGCTTATCGCGCGAACCCTCCAAGGCATCCACCCTTGCACCAAGCAGCGCAAGAGCCGCCCCGCCTGCCTTCCCTATCTCCTCATCCGCCTCCGAGCGGGTCGCGGACTCGGTGGTGAGGGCAGAAGTGTTACTGTCTGCCTTTTCCTCCACCGTGTCAATGCTCGACTGCAGTTCAGACTTTGCCGTATCGGTATATTCTTTGGCTTCGGCAAGGGCGGCATCCGCCTCTTTTTCAGCGTACTCTTTGGCGTTCTCGATTGCCGAGTTTACCCCGCTTGAAGATACGGGATTAGTAGAGTCCGCTGTCGGGGTGTCATCGATGGTGGGGATATGATCCACATCATCTTGCAAAGTTTCCACATCGCCCTGCATCTGTAGCAGTACCTCTTGCAGGGTAGCCCCCGTAATTGCTCCCGTGCCATTGGTCTTGACGACTGATTTAATTTTCTCCTGTGTTGTCATTGTATTATGTATTTTGTTGGAAATCAGCAAAAATCACTTCCGAAATCACTCCCAAAATCACCGACATCTTCAAGCGATGCAGAATTGTCAAACCACCTTCCGTCGGGTTCCTGTGCGAGATGGTAAGTGAACGAGACGGTGCCCGCTTTCTTCTCCTTCAGGTCGGTTGACCAGCTGTCTATGATTATAGCAGTAGTTGTCTCGGTGTCGGGATCGTAGACTGCCAGCCTGCGTGACTTAAGAAAGTCCAACCATAGAGCAGCTTCCCTTTTGGAGGTAATCAATCCGGAATGCACTTCCCATTTTTCTTTCAGGGTATTGTCAAGCTGTTCCTCAATGTAGTCTGAAGTAAAGGATGTAATCTCTCCTTCGAGCTGGGTTTCCGTATCCCCTTCTGTGAACACACGGTCATCCGAGCCCATGGAATTGATGAAGAGGAACTCCTTCATGCGTCCTGTCGATTGCCCGACCTTAAGGCGCATGGGAATGCCGGTATATCGTGTGATATACACGCTTCCACTCCCGCCGGTCGGAGTTTCTTCCGACTGGCCGATAAGGCAAATGTCGTAATACGACAGAGTCCCTGCCACTCCAAGCGCTTCGTAAACCGTTGAGTAGGACACATCCACCAGAATGCGGGCACTCGTGTAGTCAATATCGTCAATGCTCACCGCCTCCAAAGATGCTATGGCAATACTCCCGTCTTCGTAATGCCCCGTTACTTGGACGGCCCACCTTGCTATTGTGTAAGCAAGGTTACTGGGGGAGAGATCTGTCCCTAATAGCATAGATAGATATTCCTTCGCCCAGGGGTAGGTAACGGCCACTTGTGGCCGCCATGTGAGCCAGTTTCCAAACAGATCAGAAACGCTTTTCCCTTTGACACCGCCAGGGAATACAATCACGGTCTGCGTTGCCTCTGAATCATCTGACTCTTTGGCTGTAATGGTGACAGAATAGGGAGTAATAGGGTCGAGAGTACCAAGCCCCTCCAAAAAATGCGGAGTTTCAATTATCCCGCTTAGTATTTCTTCAAGGCGAATAACCCCAGCCCTATTAGAGGCTATAATCGCCTTCGTCTTTTTATATGTTGCAAGGTCGAAGGAGACCTCTTCGTCATAGCCGGAGATAGAGATCGTTATCGAAAGAGATGAGGCAGATGTAGATACAGTGAGATTACCCAGCCCTTTAAGAAAGGTTGGAGAAGCAAGTGTCTTATTAAATGCGATTGCCATAATGCAAATTTCGTTAAGAAGACCCTAAGGAAAAGGACATCACGCTTCGACAAATTCGCCGGATGCAACTATCGTATCGCGGGAAGAATTGAAGGTCAGAGTCAGCTTCTTTATCCAAAATGCGCAACCGCGAATAAGGACCTTTTGCCATAGCCGAATTAAAGTCAGATCCTGAATATCCAAGTTAAGATCTGCGCTGACGCACCTCTTGTCTTTGTTTACCCATGCCGCAAGGCTTGTGTGGAAATGCTCAAAGATATAGGAAGGCAGAAGGGACTGTCCGATGGCGGTCTCCTCTGTCGTCGTATTTCCAGAGTCTGAATCCCAAGTGAAGCAGTGCCCCTTATCCACCAGCTGCCTGTTGGTGTAGTAGCCTATAATCATTTCAGAGCTCCTGTCGCTTGAAGTTGGAAGGCTAATCACCGGGCACATACGACGATAGTTGACATGCCCCGATTCGCTGTCTGTAAGGGTGTACTTAAAAGGCACGCACTTGGCTACCTTGAAGTTTACACTTGCGTCCTCTTCGTCCCTGTCTTCTTTGCCCTGTTCAATGCTTTCGGCAAGACCGGCATGCAAATTGTCCACAAGGTAGTGCTTTTCTCTTTCTGTAGAGAGTACAATTCGGCACATCATTACCGAGTAAATGTCTCCTGTAGGAGTGTATTTTACATTGACATATTGGCCGTAAGTGTAGCGGTCAACATCATTCCCGTCGGAATCCTTCTCACTCACTACTTCGTACAATGTGTCCACTTCTATCGGATCTGTCGAATCCGTCTCATTGGTACTATAGCTGTCGTCCCCTTCGTTGCCGCTGAATGCAAACTTATATCTCTTTCCATCTTCAACCGAAAGTTTGTACACATCTGAAACTTTTCCGTCCCAGTTAAGCAGGTCGGATGACTTGGAGATACTGTCGTAATCCTTCATAACGGCCCCGCCGCCATCTTCGAAGATGAAGATACCAAACATCTTGCAGACATTCTCGATGAAATCCCTTACGCTTACATCCGGAAGAAATTTTGCAAGGTCAAAGGTGTAAGAGACAATCGCAAGATTTATAAACTTTGTTGCATACGCCTTTCTGTTCTGCGCGATAAGGCATACGAACTCGAGATAATCGGCTACCTCAGATGAAAGATCCATGGATATTGACGGCGCGGCTGAAGACAAAATTTGAGAAAATGTGAAAACCGGCAGCAGCCCCTTCAATGTGGTATTGTCGGGATAGTTCATGAATTTTACATCCTTATCCACTTCCGCCTCTTCTATTGTATTTTCGGCTGCTTTGGTATAGTGAGAATCGGTAAACTCTCCTGTATGTGAAGCGTTTATCATCATCGGCGTGCGAACACCACTTACCCCGTTCCTAAGCATGGTAAGAAGTCTTCCGACCGCGAAAGTTTTCGTCGTGTCTGTTGCTAAGCTGTAGAGTACTTGCCCGTTTACCTGCTCATACAGCTTCCCCTCCAATCTGTCGGAAATTGAAAGGGTTGTAAATGTGTACTGCAAATCCCCGTCTTCCATGCCGTTATACTCGAGCGTCCCCTTATATAGGGGAATTCCGCCCAAATACATTGTGACAGAAAGGGAGGCTACTGACGGTTGCCACATCATGGCGGGGATATAACCAAAGACCTCCTTGTTCGTCTTTGATGGCGGGAAATTCACGGATGTGGACCACGCAGAGGGCATCCGGTCATCCTGGAAAAGCGGATTTTCGAAAACAATCTCAAAGTCAGTGTTGGGAAGGAGGTCCAGTGTCACTCCCGAGTCTGTCACAAATGCTATCATAGTTTGCCTCTTGCTTTCAGTTTGTTGTATTCTTCCGTTGTCTCGACGATGCCCCCATGACCAAGCATTGCAACCGTCGCATTGATGGGCTTGTCGAAAGTGTCGCTCATCTTGCGCAGCAGGGCAAGCAGCTCCCGCGATTCGCTACCGGTGAGCCCGTTTGCCGGTCCCGCCATTGTCGCTCCACTTTGGGATGCCGCAGCTGTTTCGCCTGTATAACCTCCGGATGCCCGACCTGTGACCACGATGTCAGGGCGCACTGTTTCCAACCTCAGTTCACGCAACCGCCCCTGCTGCCTTGCAGTCTCAATTGTGTCAATAAAGGGCTTGAGTGATGGATTCTCCAGAGCTTCGTGCGGGATGACATATTCGCTGCCGTTCTCGCCCACGAGCACTGTGGGCTGTGTTATCAGTCCGCGTTTGTCAGGGGAGAGCCGAGCGGGAAATTTCTTGCCGTCCTGCCGCCTTGTTACTACCATCTTCCCGTCTTTGTCAGTAAGCACAATTCCTCCTTCCTCTGCTCCGGTGGTGACAGGTGTGGCCGCCATAATGGCGATTTGTGCAGCTCCCATAGCCGCTGCCACACCGGCAGCCACAAGCCCGGCAGGAGTTGCCCCAAATTCTGCCAAAGTCTTGACAACGCTTACTGCGGTGTTAATGGTTGCCTGAAGTATATTCATCATCTTTTGGCGCTTAGCCTGTTTAAGAGCCAACTCTTCTTCGTAGGCATCTTGTTCCGCTTCCATTCGCTGGGTTTGGGCATCGTATTGGGCTTGCGAAATCAGGCCCGCATCGAGACGCTTTTCAAGGTCGGATTTCTTCTTCTCATTGGCTTTCTGATAGGCCTTCAGGGCGTTGTTCTCTTCTGCTGTTGTCTTCTGGATAGCAAGGCTGGCGATCTCGAAGCTTTCAGTGGCGATTCCGCCGACCGCTGACAGTGTGTTCACAAGATCCTCCGCCGTCAACTTGCCGTTCTTAAGGTTAGTGAAAAGTAGTTCCCACTGGGACTGTGACACACCGAAGAGAGAGCCGCCACCGGTGCCCTTCCAAAACTTAAGGCCCAACTCCTTGACGGAATCCTCTGTTGAGTTGACCTGCTTCTGGAGATCAGCGAGCAATTTCTTGTAGGCGGCTATCTGCTCATCGTCCAACTTGATGCCTCCAACTTCACCACTATCTATTATCTTCTGGTACTGCTTTAAGAGATTGTTGAAGTATTTAAGATCAATGGCCGCAAGTTCAGTGGCTTTTTCGCGTTGGAGAGCTATTTCTTTCCCTGACCCCTTTCTCTCTTTGGCAATTAGTTCATCGTAACGATTCTCGAGATTTTTCCTCTTGAGTTCATACGCCGCTTTATCATTGTTAAACTGCTTAGTCTGGGCATCGAGGCGGATCTTCGCAAGGTTCCTTTGGTGCTTCTTCTCGATGGCTTCCAATACATCCTCGTGCCCTTGAAACTTTGTCTTTTCTTCTTCGTAACGCTTATCCTCTGCGGCTATTTTTTGCTCAAGGGTCGCATCCGTCTGCTTCGCCTCCTCGGACAGTAGTTTCGCGCCCTCCTCTGACAGCTTCTTCTCCTTGGACAGCCGCGCCTCTTCGTGCTTTTGGATCTTCTCCTGGAGCTGAACATTCAGGGCTTCCAGATCTGCTCCCTTTTCTTTGTTCGCGGCGATACGCGCCGTAAGAGTGGACACCTCAAGCTGGTAGAGCTGTTCATCGAACTCTTCCTTCGTGGCGATTTCCTTATCGTTGTACTTGCGGATAAGTTCGGCCTTTGCGGTGAGATAGGACTCATCGCTTTCAAGGGACCACTTCTTGGCTCCACTGCCTGTCCTTGGGGGAGTCGTATCAGAGGAACCTCGATCGGCAGGCGTAGATTCGGACGATCCCGCTTTTGTTGAAGTAGAAGCGGGGGAGTCAGTCCCATATATTCCATTTATGATGGCAGAGGCTTTAGTCGCCTCTGTCTGCACCTTCTTAAGATCTTTTACTACATTATCAAGTTTCCGACTTTGAGAATTGGATATCCCCTTTGTCACACCCAGATCCGCGATAAGTTTTCTTAATTCATAGATGGCTGCGTACTGGTTTTTGCCCTCAATAGAGTTAACGAAGTCGGTGATTTGGAGAATGCCGGCTGAAGACAAAGCCTTGCCGGTGCGATTCTCAACAATGTCTATAATATCGTTTGCTGCAGCCTGTTGCTGCTGAAGCACTTTCGTTTGCACTTCAGAAGTGGCTTTGTCTCGGGCCTGAAGCCTGATTCTCCTTTCGAGAGCAAGGTTGACGGCTTCCACTGCCTGCGCCACCTCGTCATTCCCGCTTGCTTCAGAAAGAAGATGTGGAAGGTATTCGCCGTACTTATCATTGAGTGTCTGTATCGCATCGGCGCGAAGCCGGCTGCCCTTTTCAGAGGAAGAAACCAGCGCTGCAAGGGAATTGAGCTCATCCCGCTCTTTCTTTATGGCCGCTGTCGTCTCTACGATTCCGGAAGAAGAAAGCCTGTGTATCTCTTTAACACTCTTGGCTGCATCACCACTCGCTTTTATTGCCTTTGAAAAGGCAGTGAAAGCAGCTGCTCCTGCACTCACCGCTCCAATCACAAGGCCTATTGGATTGGCAAGCAGGGCTTTGTTGAATAGTCCCATAGCGGTTGCCGCTGCTTTGATATTGCCGGTAAGAAGAGCCTTTGCGGCTGTAAGCAAGGCGGTTGAAGCTCTCACTGAGGCCCCTGCAGCCACCTCCCTTTGCATGGCGGCCACTTCTTCATCGATGGCCACTCTGTTGGCTTTGGACCAAAAGGCTTTGAGTTTTGCGAGGGCTATTTCCCTGTTATCCCATATTTCCTTTGTCTTTTGCCATGTAATGAGATTCACAAGACCGACTGCAAGTGCCGCCACGGTCTTGCTGTATTCGACCGCTGCGGCGGCTATCTTTGTGAGTACACCGACCCCTGCCGTCAAAGCATCCACAACGCCCTTTGCTGCACCCTTCACAGACGAAAAGGTGAGTATCAGTCCCTCCCATGCAGATTTTAGCGTTTTAACGGCTCCTTCTACCGTATCCATGCGCTTCTCGGCAATATCCGAAAGCACCCCGCCGGTTTCTTCGATAGAATCCCGTAGGGTGAGAGTATCTTCTGCTCCTGCAAGGAAGGAGTTAAAGGCGGCCACCGAGCGCTTATCTGTGAGTTCAAGGGTCGTTGCAAGGTCAACTCCTTGCGCGTTCAGTTGCTGGAGAGCATCAAGCAGCTGAGGAAGCGTGTGCGCCGGCTGTCCAAGGGCTTGCGCAAGTTTGCCGCTTGAGTCTGCAAGGTTAAGCAGGATATTGCGGGTGGCCGTTGCAGCGGAAGATGCATCAAAGCCTGCGTTTGCAAGTGTACCAAGAAGGGCAATGGTATCTTTGAGCGAAAAGCCGAAAGTCTTTGCGACCGGTCCGACTGTCGACATCGCGTTTTGAAGAAAGCCAAAGTCAAGAGCCGATCGGTTGGTCGACAGCGCAAGTGCGGCCACCGCGTCCTCTGTATCGCTTGCCTGAAGCCCGAACATGCGCAGAGTCGCCCCTGCCAGGGATGCGGCCTCTGGAAGGCTTGCGCCCACTGCCGTGGCGAAATTCAGCACCGGCTCTGTCATTGCAAGGATCTGATTGTCGGAAAACCCCAGCTTTGCAAGTTCCGTCTCGAGTCCCGTAACCTCCGATGCCGTGTACTGTGTAGATCGTCCGAGACGCAACGCCTCGTTGGTAAGTGCCCCCATACTCTCTACGCTCTTGCCAAGGATTGTAGAGAGATTGGCGTTTGCCTGTTCAAAGGAGGTGATTGTCCTTGCAACCGACCCCATCCATCCTGAGAATTTGCGCACTGCGACAAATGCAGCCGTAACTCCCGCAATCGTCTTGGTGAGTGTCCCAGAGAGACCGGAGAGTGCCGTGCCGGTGCTGCCGGTCTGACTCTTGAGCTCCACAAGTCGGGAAGATGTGGTCTTAAGCTCATCTGACAGTTGTTTCCACTGCTCCGTCCCAGGCTGCGTCTCGTCCAGTGCTTTCTTGAGGGAACGCTGCCGCTGCGTCAACTCTGCTATCGTCATGCTGCTCACCGACAGTTGCCCCCGCAAATCTGACAGAGACTTCTTCTGATCTGCTATGGATGCATTCCCTTCCTTAATACTTTTTGTCAGCTCCCTATAACGGGCACTGTCCGTCTGTCCCTGCTTTGCGAGCATCTCCTGCTCCTTTCGCATGGATTTGACGGATGCTGTTGTGTCTTTTACCGACTTCTCAAGGTCGAGAATCTGCTTGCGGGCCTTATCCCCACCTACTATGATATTGAGCCGGAGGTCTTCCTCCCTGAGGGTTTTTGCCATTTTTCTATCCTTTTTACACAAAAATAGCCACCCGCAGGCGGCTAAAAAGGACAGAGGCAAGGGGCTGTTATTCGGAAGTCAAATACTCTGCGAGTGAATCCATAAGGTTATCGAAATAGCTTTGAAGCCATTTACATGATTTTTTGTAGTATCTCAAGTTGGAAAGCCCAAAAATCTTGCTGACCCCGGCCTTGTTTTCTGGCATATACAATCCTTTCGTGAAATCCCAACCATTCATGTCTGCTATTATATCAGTCAATTCTACCGAACAAACCCCATCTGTGGCGGTAATGTATACACAGAAAACAAAATGGTATTCATTCAGAAAGCCCAATGTAGCATAAACCGACCCCACGAGTCTACGCTCTCTATCCGGAGAGTCGAAATTGATTGTACTGGTTCCAAGCCCAAAATTATCTCTGTTATCTTTTTCCCAACCATCGGTGCATCTGTATATCTGACTTCTGTCCATCGCAGGCACAGAGATTTCCCCATAATACGATAGACGGGCAAATTCCTCCTCTTGGGCAGAAACGGGAAAAGTCAGTAAGAGAAGTGCAAGCAGTGAGGACAATCTTTTCATGGTGAGAGGCTTTTTCCCTGCAAATATAGCAAAATTCAAGCCTCTGTACCCTTTGTCTGCTTCCTGATGCTTTCAGCCACTTCTTCGGCAAGTCCGTACATCAGATGCCTTGCAATGGTGTTGTAGGCTCCAAACACGAAGCGGGTGTGTATCTTGCGCTTGCGGTGCGGCTTGATATCCAGAAACCTCTCGTATGCAGTATGCACGGTTGTTGTTGGCCTTGGACAGATTGCCGCTCATCGCAGTTTTGCTTAATCCGGGGTGGTACGATACGCTTTGCTGACATGAGCTTTCGTCGCCAAGACAACATCCCGCAGACTTTCGCGGCTCGACAGTTGGCAGAACATCAGGACAGCGAGTCGGTCCCATGCAGTTAAACGGTCTGTTGGCTCTATTCTCTTCGTATTTGTTTGTAATTCTGAGAAATGCATCCTTATCATGTAAATCCAAAATCCTCTTTAATTACTTAACTTTCAGTGCTTTCAGGAAGCTTCTTTTTGTCGGAAAGCAATGTCAATAGAGCTCTTCTGCGCCTCCATAATAATCATATAAATCCTGATAATCCAAACTGAGTTGATTGAGAATTTGTTCCCCGGTCATTTCCGTAAAAATAGCCCCGGAGTCTTCCCCATGTAAGCGGAAAACCCATTGTCTGTCATCTCAATGTAAACTTTAACCTTTTTCATAAAACTTGCGCTATAAGTCGACTCCAGAATGTTCTTTAATGCTTTTTAGTGTTCCATGACGCACATCTTCCGTCTTGTGATGCCCAGTGGTAAATGTCTCTCCGGTAATCGGGCTATACCAAAACGGATGTCTGGCGGCCCCCACCTGGTAGCAACCGGCCCTCCTCAATTTGCGCTCCAGTTCACTGTGTTTCATACCACTTTTTCAACTTAGAGTAGCAATTTTTCTACTGCTTTCAAAATGTTTCCGTCCGACTCATGAAAATTTCCGTGGAAGGATAAGGAATGGCGGTCAAACCCTGGCAAAAAACTGAAAAACGGGCTTAAAAACGAGTTTCGCAAGGGAAAAGGCTTTGATTTTCAGAGAAAAAGATTGCGAAATGGAGACATTTTGCGGTTTTGGGAGGAAGATAAGGCCGACCCATGGCATATTGGAATGGTTTTGAATCCATCAAAAGATTTGATAATCCGGCTTTTGAATGTACGACTCATTATTTGAAATACCCCTTTTTATCTAAAATTTAAATTTGTTAATTTTGTCCTCGTAGATTCATTTCAACAAACACTGAGACGACTTTTAACACAAAGAACGAAAAAGGCGAGACTTTCGCCCCGCCTTGAGTGTTTTCACAACGGAATAATCCTTATTGTGAATAGCTTCATTTTGTTCTGCAAACATACGAATTATTTTAGAAAAAATAGTATTGATGAAAAAAATCTTAGGACTCGATCTTGGAACTGCAAGTATTGGTTGGGCTCTTGTTGACGAGGCTGAGCACGAAGGCGAAAAGTCGTCCATTATCAAAGCAGGTGTGCGGGTTGTCCCTCTAAACCCAAACGAAGAAAACGACTTCCTTAACGGGAAGAGTATTACAACAACTGCAAATCGTACCCTCAAGCGTGGAATGCGGCGCAATCTGCAACGATACAAACTTAGACGCGAGGCTTTGATAACTACTCTTAAGCAGTATGGGATAATAAGCGGTAATACCATTTTATGTGAAGATGGCCCCGGTACTGCATTTCAGACATACCGGCTAAGAGCGAAGGCGGCTGATGAAGAGATTTCTCTAGAAGAATTTGCAAGAGTGCTCCTGATGCTCAACGCCAAACGGGGCTACAAAAGCAACCGTAAAATGCACTCTGAAGATGAAGGAGAGTCAATTGACGGAATAGGTATTGCGCAAGAGCTTTTTAACAAGGGTCTAACCCCCGGGCAATACGCCTTTGAGGCTATAATGGCAAATCCAACTCGTACAAGGTCATTTCCCTTTTATCGCTCCGACCTCGAGTCTGAATTTGAAAAAATCTGGGATAAGCAAAAGCAGTATCATGGCGTTGATGTATTGTCTGATCAACTTAGAGCGAATCTTGTCGATCGCAACTCCAGGCAGACTTGGACAATACTCAAAGAACCCTGGCATCTGTCCGAACTGAAAAGGTCAGGCAAAAGGCAACAACAGATAGTTGAGAACTACAAGTGGAGGGTTGACGCGCTCTCAGTCCGAATTGGCTTGGAAGAGCTCGCGGTAGCACTTTCGGATATCAATTCCCAGATTAAGTCAGCCGGAGGGTATCTTGGTGCGATCAGTGACAGGAGCAAAGAGATATTCTTCAGTCATCAGACTATTGGCCAGCATCTTATGTCTGAATTGGATGCCAACCCCAATGAATCAATCAAGAACCAGGTTTTTTATCGAAAGGATTACATCGATGAATTTAACAGGATTTGGGATGTGCAGGCTCAATTCCATCCCGAACTTACACCCGAGCTCAAGAAGAAAATCCGGGATGAAATCATTTTCTACCAGCGTCCGCTGAAAAGCCAGAAGGGACTGGTTTCACTATGCGAATTTGAGCATCGGGACATTGTTGTAGAAGTTGATGGCGTGAAAAAGACCAGGACCGTGGGGCTTCGCGTATGTCCAAAGTCTTCTCCTCTCTTTCAGGAGTTTAAAGTAAGACAAATCCTTAATAACATTGTAGTAAGCGGGTCAGATATAGCAGCAGCTGCCCGCAAGAATAATTCTGTCGTGGATCTGTTTGCCGATGATGATGACTTCCCGTCGCAATCAATGGAGGGTTCTTTGAGTGCCCGGCAAAGAGAGCTTCTCTACGGCGAGTTGCTTTTTAAGGATAAGATGGATAAGAAAGCGGTACTAAAGCTGCTGTTGGGAAAAAACTATTCGTCATACGACCTCAATTATAATTCGATTGAGGGGAATCGCACCACCTCCGCGATTTTCGCCTCTTTTATCAAGATTCTTGAAGATAAGGGTCGAAATGATATTAGTGATGGAATGCCATTCGACAGGAAGTTAAATGCGATTGAAAAGGCTTTCTCAGAGCTCGGGATTGGAACTGAACTTCTTCACTTTGATTCTCTTCTGCAAGGTAAAGATCTTGAATATCAGGCGTTTTATCGGCTTTGGCACCTCCTTTATTCTTATGAAGGAGATAATTCGGCTACTGGGGATGAGGCTCTTGTCAGGAAACTTGAAGAAAGCTTTGGCTTCGATGAGCCTGCTGCGAAGATCCTTTCGAGGGTCAGACTTCAAGATGATTATGGAAGTTTGAGCGCAAAGGCTATCCGCAAGATTATGCCTTACCTCAAGGATGGTTTTATGTATAGCGACGCATGTGAAAAAGCCGGATATCGTCATTCTGTCCGTTCGCTTTCCAAAGAGGAGATTGATAACAGGCAACTGATTGAGCGTTTGGATACTCTTCCCAAGAATAGTCTTCGGAATCCGGTCGTCGAGAAGATCCTAAATCAGATGATAAATGTGGTGAATGCTATAATCGATGAATATGGACGCCCGGATGAAGTACGGATTGAAATGGCCAGGGAACTTAAGAAAAGCGCAACGGAGAGGGAAGAAGCTACGGAGTTAATTGCAAAGGCCGGCAAGGAGGCAGAACGGATCAGAAAAATACTTGAAAATGAATTTCATATAGCTTCAGTCTCGCGCAATGACATTATCCGTTACCGCTTATGGGAGGAACTCGCGGGGAATGGTTATAAGAGCTTATATTCGGGGACAGAAATCCACAAGGAGGAAATATTCAGCAAACAGTTTGATATAGAGCACATTATTCCCCAATCGAAAAGATTTGATGACTCTTTTGCCAACAAAACCCTTGAACTTCGTTCCGTAAACCAGAACAAAGGAAACATGACCGCTTATGACTATGTTAAAAGTGTCGGAGGAGATTATGGAATTCAGCAGTATGAGAACATGATTAGGAATCTGTTGGAGAAAAAGAAGATCAGTAAGACTAAAGCGATTAATCTTCTGACCGAAGGAGATGATATAGAAAGCGGATTCCTCCATAGAGATTTGGCAGATACTCGATTTATCGCCAGGAAAGCTCGTGAAATACTTGAATCTGTGGTCAAAGTGGTGACTCCTACGACAGGGAGTGTTACTTCAAGGCTTCGTGAAGATTGGCAGCTTGTGGATGTAATGAAAGAGCTCAACTGGCCCAAGTACGAAAAAGTCGGAAAGACACATTACGAATTGGATAATGACGGCAGGAGAATACCGAAGATTGAGGATTGGACTAAGCGTAACGATAATCGACATCATGCCATGGATGCAATAACGATTGCCTTTACGAAGCCTTCCTATATTCAGTATCTCAATAATCTTAATGCACGGCGCGACAAGATGCCTTTTAGCTCTGATGATTTCCATCTTGCAGATACTGATCTTTCATTACTTCCACTGGAACAAAGGTGTAGAGTCGTCTCATATATAGAAGCGAAGGAGATGCATCGTAATGGTAATGGGAAATTGGTGTTCAACGCTCCTATTCCTTTGAATGAATTTCGGGCCGAAGTTAAAAATCAACTCGAGAATGTGTTGGTATCCATTAAGGCCAAAAACAAGGTGACGACAGAGAATACCAACATCATTAGTCACCACGGGGGGAATTTGAAACGTAGGCAGCTTACCCCTCGTGGGCGGCTTCACAATGAGACTATCTATGGGCAGATTCACCGCTACAATTCAAAGTCCGAAAGGGTTGGTACGCGGTTTGATGCGGACAAAATTGCAACTGTAGCCTCTTCGATTTTTCGTGATGCGCTTCTGGCAAGACTGAATCAATATGGAGGAGATCCCAGAAAAGCCTTTACGGGGAAGAACAGCCTTGAAAACAATCCAATTTGGCTCGACGGGCATCACTCTAAGCATGTACCTCTTGTTGTGAAAACGGTAACTTTGGAGCCTCTCTATACGATGCGGGTCCCAATCAGTCCTAATCTTTCGATAGATAAGGTTGTGGATAGACGCATCCGCCGTATTCTTGAGGCTAGAGTCGAAGATTGCAAGAATAGACTGATCGAAGAGTCTGGAGGAGATGTTTCGCGAATCGCTGATGTTGACACGGATGCTGTCAAACAGGCCTTTTCCAATCTTGAGGAGAATCCCATCTGGCTCGACAAGGAACACGGAATCTCAATCAAGCGCGTGACAATCACTGGGAAAGCAAATGTCTATGCGCTGCGAAGTAAGCGGGATAAGAGCGGGAGAGTGATGCTTGATGAGTCCGGGAATGAAATAGGCTCTGACTTTGTGTCTCCCGCCAATAATCACCATGTTGCCATCTATATGGATGCCAATGGAGATTTGCAGGAGAGTGTAATTCCTTTTATCGAGGCGGTCAGACGCTCTGTGGCTCATGAGCCGATTGTGGATAAACATTACAAAGAATTTGAAGGCTGGAAGTTTTTGTTCTCGATGAAGAAAAACGAGCTCTTTGTGTTTCCTGACGAGAAAACCGGCTTTGACCCGAATGAGATCGACCTTACCGATTCTGTGAATTATGCCCTGATTAGTCCGCATCTTTTTAGGGTGCAAAAGCTGACGACAGGAGTATATGTTTTTAGGCACCATTTAGAGACAAATGAGAATTATGATAAGTCTCTACGTGATGTGACATGGAAACGAATTCACACCACCAATTATCTCAAGGGTGTCGTTAAAGTTCGTGTTGACCATCTTGGTCAAATAGTTCATGTAGGAGAATGATCAAGAAAACCTTATACTTTGGGAATCCCGCTTACCTGTCTCTTCGGCATAAGCAACTCGTGATTACTCCTGCAAATGATGGGGATTTGCCTTTGTTCGATGAAGATGGCAGACGACGGTGCGTTACGGTTCCAATTGAGGACATTGGCATTGTCGTACTTGACTCTCAACAGCTTAGCATTACCCAAGGACTGCTTTCTGCCCTTTTGGATGCGTCCTGTGCCGTGATAGTGTGCGACAGCAGGCGCATGCCTGCCGGCTTGCTCTTGCCGCTAAGTTCCAATACACTTCAGTCTGAACGCTTCAGGGATCAGATTGAAGCCTCCCTTCCTCTTCGAAAACAGTTATGGCAACAAACCATAGAAAAGAAGATAGCCAATCAAGGGGCTATGCTTGAGTATTCTACCGGGCACGCTCATCCAAATATGACTGTTTGGGCCAATTCGGTTCGAAGCGGGGATACAGATAATCTCGAGGGGCGTGCCGCAGTATATTATTGGAAGAATCTTTTCCCTGATAATCCGTATTTTACAAGGGATTTCGATGCAAATGGGGCGAATCCGCTTCTGAATTATGGCTATGCAGTGCTTAGAGCTATAGTTGCCAGAGCACTCGTGATTGCGGGCCTTCTTCCGACCTTTGGGATTCACCACCACAACCGTTACAACGCCTATTGTCTTGCCGATGACATCATGGAACCATATCGTCCTTATGTCGACAGGCTTGTGGTGGATTTGCTTAAAAATGACACCAATGCGAAGCTTGACCGGGACACAAAAGCGAGTTTGCTTTCAATTGCAACGCAGGAGGTAACCATTGATGAACTTCGACGGCCGCTTATGGTGGCTGCTTCTGTCACTGCCTCTTCGCTTGTCAAGTGTTTTAGGGGTGAAAGCAGGAAGTTGTCCTATCCCGAATTCCGCTGATGGATCGATTTAGTGAATACCGTGTCATGTGGGTGCTTGTTTTCTTTGATCTGCCGACCGATACCAAGACCGAAAGAAAGCGTGCAGCGAAATTTAGGAAGAACCTGCTCGAGGATGGTTTCGTGATGTTCCAGTACTCAATCTATATGAGGCATTGCCCTAGCGTTGAGAATGCCGATGTTCACCTTCGAAGGGTGAAGGCTTTCCTTCCCGAGAAAGGGAATGTGGGAATGTTGACGATTACAGATAAGCAGTTTGGCAAGATGGAGTTGTTTTATGGAGGTAAGGCCAAATCTGCACCCATGGGTTTTGTACAGCTCGAACTCTTCTGAGCTTCTCACAATCGGGGTAAGCATCCGAACAAATACATCTGGCAGTTTGTGCAGGAGGGATATAACTTTGC
>CAZSMO010000030.1:0-24799 GCA_964608175.1 uncultured Muribaculaceae bacterium
AGAGAGGCAAAGGTACCGGTAGCCTCACAGTCCGTCAGGGCCAAGACAAGCGCCTTGACCACGGGCGGTTGCGCCTTTTGGAGAGGGTTCAGTCGGGGGATCCGACCATGACGCCTTTCGAATGACGCAAGCTGATTGACACCATACAGGATACTCAGGAAACTCTCCCTCTATATCTCCGATGTCCGTTACAGGATAAACGACAGAACAGCATCAGGCCTCTTGCCGTCGGGCGCAAGAACCACCTCTTCTGCGGAAATGATGATGCTGCGCAGCGGGCAGCGGTGACCTACTCACTGCTGGCCACCTTCAAGGCACGGGGCGTGGACGAGAGGGCATGGCTCGAGGATGCCCTCCGCCGGATCCCCGAATATGAACTTGGCCGCAAAGACTACGCCGCCCTTCTGCCCGGCAACTGGGCCGCCGCCCATGCCACTCAGACAAAGTAACTCAAACCCGCATCACACTTCCAGAGAACCTATGCCACTGGCATCAAACTCATGCCGCATCAATCAAACTCCTGCTGACACATACTTCCTCGGATGCTTACGATGTTCCTGCAGGATCGGTCTTGACCACTGTGCTGGAGAGCATCCACCGAAGAAGAAGGAACAAGGGCAGGAATCTTTTTTCTTTGTTTTTTGCCCTTTATGGCTCTATGGGGTGAAAAGAGTACCCTGGAACCGCTCCAAATCAACAACACACAGACAACCACCCGTCATTGAAAAAAACTGGTCCTACCCGTTTCCGGCCAGTCCACGCTTTTCTCAAGCGGTCTAAAAATCAACACTTTTTCAGTGGCCTCTAATTTCTTCGGAATCTGCCACCTTGATGAGGCTTGTAGCGCAGTCAGACAGGAATCGCCGTGGCCGGTGACTGTCACGAACGGCAGACGCCAGACCCTTTTTCGCACATGAACCCGTATCCGTAGACTATGCTTGCGTGGACATGGGGCTTCACTGTCGATGACACAGGCAACGGCGACCTTGAAGCAAAAAAAAATTACTTAACAGCCTCAGGAAAGGGGCTTACTGCCATAGAGGAAACTGCAGCTCCAAGGGCAAGGTAGCGATGGTAGAGAATGTCATAGATGGCATGGCGAGAGGGGTCAGGCTCATAGACGATGCTGCATGGTGGAACCATTTGAGCTTGAGCGGAAGGGATATCCGGATAAATGCCGGCCGCGACTGAAGCACAAATCGCAGCCCCGAGGGCGCAAGCCTGATCCGAATCCAATACCTTGACGCTCATCCCCAACACATCCGCCAAGGTATGCATCACAAGGTCGGACTTGCGGGGAATCCCGCCCACCGCCACTATTTCGCGAATCGGAACTCCTTCCTCCATGAAGCGTTCGTTGATGGCGCGCGACCCGAATGCCGTGGCCTCAACAAGGGATTTGCACACCGAAGCGGGGGTTGAGGCAAGCGTAAGCCCCGAAATGACCCCTTTAACTCTTGGATCCGCATCCGGGGTGCGCCTGCCGTTCATCCAATCTATAGACACTGGGTCATCCCCGGTGAGAGGCAATTCCAAAGCTTCCCTCCTCAATTCCGGTAAAGGTATTCCCACAAAGCGCGACAGCCAGGCATAGATGTCCCCGAATGCCGATTGGCCAGCCTCAAAGCCAATCATACCTGGCAACACAGAGCCGTCCACCTGGCCGCAAATACCACGAACGGCTTTGTCTCCAACCTCCCCGTAAGTTCCTACGGCGATGTCGCAAGTCGAGGTCCCCATTACTTTCACTAAAGTACCAGGGGCGATGCCGGCTCCGACTGCTCCCACATGGCAGTCAATACCGGCAACCCCCACGGCTATACCCTCCCGCAGACCAAGCCGCTCCGCCCATTCGCTACACAACCCGCCTGCACAATTCTCCCCAGTCCAAGTCTGCGAGTACAAATGCCTATCGAAGATGCCAAGAAGCGGATCGACCTCCCTGAAAAAAGACATGGGAGGAAGCCCGCCCCACTTGGCATTCCACATCGCCTTGTGCCCCGCAAGACAACGGCTGCGAACCATCGTCTCGGGACGGGTATTGCCTGTGAGAAGGGCTGTCATCCAATCTCCATGCTCCACCCACGACCACGCCTCCCGCCGAAGCTCGGGAGAATTCCGGATACAGTGCAACATCTTGGCCCACACCCACTCGCAGGAATAAGTCCCTCCACAATAAAGCGTGTAGTCAGGCTTTGAGGAATGAGCTGCTTCATTGATACAATCGGCCTCAGAAATTGACGTGTGGTCTTTCCAAAGCACAAACATGGCATCGGGACAATCGGTATATTCCGGCAGCAAAGCCAGCGGAGTCCCATTACGATTCACAAGAGCAGGAGTGGAAGCGGTGCAATCGAAGGATATCCCCTTGACAGCCACCGCGACCGCGGCTCCGGCTTCCGCCAAGGCATTTTTTACACAAGCCTCAAATGCCTCAATGTAATCCAGCGGATGCTGACGGTAGCGATTCTCCTCCGCACAGCAATACTTGCCTTCACTCCAGCGGGGATATTTTTCTACAGCCACTGCAAGCTCGTGCCCGTTCGAAGCATCCACTACCAGGCAACGCACGGAGTCACTGCCAAAATCAATGCCCAAAAGATAATTTGACATAACAATCAGTGTTTTATAAGATAGAAATGCCCATCTTCCGCTCCCACAACGATGTCACAGATACCGTCTCCATCCCAATCCACAGCAGTAGGGCAAGTAGTATGACCTTCGAGCCTGGTAGAAGAGAGAGGACCGACATAGGTAAGCGGGTAGATTCCATCCTTTGAGGCTTTCCCGCCACGAAACAGCGAAGCTCCGAAACGCCCGTCCACCACGAGATCCAGGAAGCCGTCACAGTCCCAATCCACGAAGGCAATTTTCCTGCGCCCGGATTGTCCCGCCTCCAATGCATTGAGTCTCAACAAGCCCGGTTCCTTGTTGACCATCCCCTTTCGAGGATCGTATACACATCCATTGGTGCAGCGGAAGATCCGTTGTCCATGAGCCAAACGGCCATCTTCAAGTCTTTCGAAATAAGTAAGATACCCCTCTGAATCCATTACGATCAAATCCAACAGTCCATCTTCGTTCCAATCAATGACAACGGGCGTAGTTCGCCATTGAGTGACCAATGTTCCATCCTCCGGTGTCCACCAATTCCAAGCCGGCTTGGGAGTCCGGCCCTGCCATGCGACTTTAACCGGCTGCGGTTCAGATAGTTTCAAGCCTCCTATACCATACAGCACCTCTATTTTCCCCAAAATTGAATTGATTATGATATCAGGATGTCCATCCCCATCCCAGTCGGCCACAGAGAGGACCGTATACCCCCACTTCCTTTCTGCCGGTCCTTGGATGGAACCATTATCGCCTGCCATAACGCGAACTGGCTCTCCGTTGAGGGTAAACAACTCGGGAGCCGCCCAACGCCGCCCGTTCCCAAGATTTTTGATGAATGCAATTTCCCCTGCAGAATTTCCCGCAATCAAATCCTCCTCTCCATCGCCGTCCCAATCATAACTGCAAGGCGTGCTGAGAGCTCCAAACTTGACCAGATTGGCCTTTTGCCGGAATGCCACAGGATTCTCAAAGAGCGGCATCCCATCCAACACCGATCCGGTGTTTCTCACCCACGACACACTGCCATCTTCATCCCCCACAATGAGATCCATATATCCGTCTCCATCCCAATCATAGGGAACAGGTACAATCATCTCCACATGGAAACGGATATCTCCATTCAAATTCTTCAACTGACGGCCTTGAGCGAACACTCCTCCACCTTTATTCTCAAACCATGTAAGTCCGTCTACGAACTCTCCGCAAATGATGTCGAAATCACCATCCCCGTCAAAATCGGCAATGCAGGGACAGGGAGCGCCATAAGTCTCCATATCTGCACCCCCTGCCTGAATACGCCCCCGATTGACATACTGTCCATCCTGATTTTCAAGTAAATAAATGTACCCGTGCAAGGGCCCGTTCATCCATCTGCCCTCCGAATCATAGGCATTGTCCCAACCATAATCGTCCCAGGTGTCAATCCCCACCAGAATATCCGCATCCCCATCTCCATCCCAGTCGACATAATTCCACATATTGGAACGCGACTTCTTCCAGCCTTTGCCCAGCACTTCTCCGTGGTAATCTATCTGCACGGGGCGATCGAGAAAAACCTTAAAGAACTCCTCGTATTCGACTCCCGAACCCAGTACATGAGGCTCACCCATAAACTGCGAAAGCCGAAGGTTGGCGGAGGCTTTGGCATAAACTTTCACGGCCTTGTCAAACAGGGCGGCCTCATTGGAGCCGAGATTCCGAAAGAAGTAAATTCCTTTGTAGGGTGCATCATTGCACGATACCAGCAAGTCATTGACCCCGTCTCCGTCATAATCGACCGGAAACGGAATCCCCCAAAGTCCAACCCCTAGATCCACCGTCTCATCAGTTCCGTATTCGATAGCGGTGGCAGGGGGAAGCCCGCTTTGGGCAAGAAGCGGAAAAGAAGTCAGAATAAGGGTGATGGCGAGCAGGAGAGATGTTTTTTTCATTACCGCAATTCTATCGTTGTCGGGGAGAGTACCATGCAGCCAGGAAAATCATTGACACTTAACGTGACGGTCTCCCCTTTGGCAAAGTACCGCGTCCACACAATGAGCTTTCCGGGTTTTGACGGATCATTTGTAGAATAAAGCACTACGGAAGAGATGTCGGGAGTCCAATCCGACAGGACAGGTTTGGTATTCTTGTTGTTTCTTGCGAGAATACTCACATATCCGCCTCCAGGGGCAGTAATTTCCAGCTTATGGGTGCCGCCTCCTTCAGAGGCAACGAATTTATTCCCTTTGATGGATTCAGGAACACTTGCTATGGTATATTTTCGGTTGGTAAAAATGAAAGTCCCGTTCGTCAGTGGACGGATTTCTGCGCCATTACAGGATACAATAAGCGCAGCTTTTGCGGAAGTGTTCGAAGCATCCCCAGATGCATTGGAATCCGAAGAGAGCAGGGGGTTGTCACTACGGAATGGCAGAACAGGATTCCCTGCCTTGTCAAAGACATTCCCTACATAAAGCCCAAAGCAATACCGTACCGCCACAGGTTTTTTTACACTTTTGCTCCAGACTACCATCCTGTCTCCCTGAATCATTCCCTGAGCAGGATAAAAGGCCGTGCCATCTCCGATTTCAAGGCCCACTATATCGCCTCCTTTACACACAAGTCCCCCATCCGCATCATTGAAGCTCACTACCACACGGTTCTTCTTCACCGACATGGAAGCATAGGAAGGGGATTTGTATTTGCCTGCGTTCCGGCCATAAACTTCCGCGAGGGCATAGTTCGCAAGCCGCTCGCCTACAGGGGCTTTATATTTGGGGTGGATATCAGTCAGGTCATCCACGGTATCGGAAATGTTCACTATGCCTGTCTTTGACACAGTGTGGGCGACATATTCCTGTTGCTCCCTGACAAGGGCACCCTTGGAATCCCCTCCATTGTATTCCTTGGGGGCAATCTGTACAAAATACACCGGCAAGTCCTCGTTGAAAGTCCTCCGCCAATCCTCTATCATTGCAGTAAACTCCCTTGCATACAGCTCGGCATTTTCGCGGTTGGCCTCCCCCTGATACCAGATTATTCCGGAGAGGCCAAAGTTCCCAATCGGATAAATCATGGCGTTGTAGGCAGCACCTGCAAGCCAGCCCTGCCTCTTGGAGTATCTGCTTCTGTTCCAAGATGACTTCATCTCAACATCATTGGAAAGAGTCTGGCTTCTCATCCAAAGCTCGACCGGAGTACCTCCCCAAGAAGCATTGACAAGTCCTATCGGCTGACCGAGTTCCGAGGCGAGCTTTCTCCCAAAGAAAAATCCAACGGCACTGAACCACCTTGCAGATACCGAATCGCAAGGCGCCCACTTCCCGTCAACATCATCCAATGGAGATTTGTTAGCCTTCTTCGGAATGGTGAACAGCCTGACTGCCGGAACGGGCTCCCGAATTGCCTGCGCTGCATCCCTGATTCCGTTGGCGGCTGACCAGTTCATATTGGACTGACCGCCACAGAGCCATACCTGCCCCAAAAGCACGTCATTTATGGTGCGACTCGCCTTGCGTTTGGTGGTAATGCTTATGCTTTGAGGGTCAAAAGATGCCTTTGGAGTATGCAGTCGGGCCTTCCAAAGGGTAGAATAGTCGCTCTTGGTAACCGAAGTTTCTCCCCAAGATGTCTGTATTGTCACCTCTGTATTTGGATCACTCCATCCCCAAATGGTCACCGTATCATCTGCTTGAAGAACCATCCCGTCATCGAACAATGCCGGAAGCTTAAGGTAAGCTTGTGCCTGCATCACGGATGCAAATGCAAAAAGGGATAATAATAACGATAATGCTTTCTTTTTCATTTTTTAATCTGTTATAAGTCTGGCACCGCAGGTGCACCGTCAATAACCGGAGTATCAACAAGGATTGTTGACTCTGCACTGCAGTTGCGGAAATTCTTTACGCGGAAATAGCCCAACGCATTGGAGTCGTGGTAATTCAGAGGCAGACCTCTTTCTTCATCCGCCGACATTCTGAATACCGACACAAGATCATCCCCGTCAAAACGCCAGTCGATGTAATGATAGGAGTTGTTGAATGCGTTGTCGCTGTAGATACAGGTTCTCTCAATTTTCCAGTTTTCCAAATCGGAAGAAGATATGAGGACCATCGAATTTCGTGTCTGCACCGGAGATAATCCATATAAAGATTTGGAATTGGACCAGAATGGGGACACGAGACTCCAGTATTTGGCACTGGTATCATCGTACGCTATCGTAAGCCGCTTCGCCGCTCCCGGCATCGAAAACACTTTTGAGAATGATATCTTCGTATCGCTCTCCACCTCGACCAAGGCGGCATATTCCCCCGATTTGGTTCCGTCTATCCGCATTATTATACATAGGGAGCCATCGGCCCGCCTTACAAGCGCAGCTTCCTGCCATGTAGTGGATATGTCACTTGTCAGCCACGAAGTGTCATAATACAAAACATTGGATGTCGTCCACACCGAGGGATCTGACAAGTCAGAACCTATGGGAGCAGACATCAGAAAGAGTCCCCAATTGCCCTCCCTCACTCCCATGGCCCGATACACCCGGGAACCATTCTCCACAAGAGGACTTGAAGATCCATGATAACCGACTTCCGTATTGGGGAGAATGGTGCAATGCCCGGACCAGTTATAACCGCCATCCGTGGATTTGCGCACGGTAACTGATCCGCTTGGTCTGTCACAGCCAATCAGGTACAGGATTCCGTCATGCTCATAAGGAGCTCCGTATGTCCCGCCTACCCCCTCGCTTATTTTTGTCCAACTCAACCCCCTGTCCGTTGACTTGTAGACATATCCGGCCTTATAGTTCGCAGTCTGGAACGCGAGATAAGATCCATCGGACTGGATGAGGATTGCCGGATTATTGATGGTAACCGATCTCAGGGTGGAAACCTTGTCAATAAGCGTGCATGGAGGATCGGGGGAATCAACGGTAATCCCTCCTTTCGAAGCAAACACTATCGTGGACCAGGTATCATCGTGCGGAATCTCAAGAGAGCTATCTGTTTCTGCCATGGCAGAAGAATAGAAAGCACTGTAGAGATAGTAGGTCTCTCCCCCAATTTCGAAGGATTCACCCGTGGCGGTCCAGACCGTACTTGATGAAAGATCCGCAGGCGTTGCAATGGTAATGGTGCAATGCCCTGAAGCGGACACGGATTCTATTCCGTGTACATTCCATTGACTGGCTGCATAAGTAGCCCCTGAAAACTTTGCGAGATCCTCTTCGGAAAGATCGGAAAATGTCTCACGATGGGTCTTGTCGCCAAGGGGGAAGACATATTTGTGCTTGTCAGAAGTCAATCCCCAAGTCCTGACATCAATCGTCGAGCCATGCATCACAAGGTCTTCAGAGGCATCGTCAAAACCCGTCGATGACATCAGCGAAATCGCTCCAATTATCAGCAGTTTTGTAAGCATCAGCATTTTCTGCAGGTACATTAATCTTAGTCACGGATCCACTGGAATATGATGCATTGCTGGAAGCAAAGGTCCCGGTGCCAAGTGTGGGAACTGCCGTTGCCCGCACCGTCCATGATGTCAAATTGACTACCTTCGTACTGCTTTCGGTCCTGAATATGTTATTTCCAATGGAACTTATTGTCGAAGGAAAATCGACTTCAGCAATAGAGCAGCAGCCTCCAAAAGCGGCATTCCCTATGGTGGTGAGTCCTTCAGGCAGCTTAATTCCCGTTTTGCCTGCTCCCTCGTAACTCAACCCTGTGAGCTTGGAGCAGCCGGAGAATGCGAACTGATCAATGACAGTGACGCTTGACGAAAGGTATACATTTTCAAGCGAAGTACACTGATAGAAGACATTGCGAGGAATGGTGGTGAGACCTGCCGAGTTGATGGTAATATTGGTAATGGCCGTTTTCTGGAATGCATAAGCCCCGATCGAACTCACGGATCTCAAATTGCGGGACCGAAGCTTCATTTTGGTATTGCCGTAAAAGGCGTATTCTCCGATTGTCTCCACGACATTCCCTGTCGGAAGGTAGAAACTTGTCATGGAAGTACAATTTCTAAATGCGTATTTACCTATTGTCTTCAGACCCGGAGTGTCAGAAAAAGTCACTTTCTTCAAAGCCGTGCAGCCATCAAAGGCACTGTTCCCTATCGAAGTGACAGAATCAGGAATGGTGATTCCAGTCAAAGCCGTGCAGCCCTTGAATGTAGAGCTGAATATAGCTCGCAGATTCGGTAATACAATCGAAGTCAATGAAGAACAGTTCGCAAAGCCGCTTGCAGCAATGGTGGAAATATTCCTCGGCAATTTCACTGATGTCAGATTGGTACACTCCTTACATATTGCTGGAAGCCTTATATCATACCCTCCAGGGACGTCTGAATTCTTTATCGTGCTCACCAAGCCCGTGAAATACTGTAACTCATCGAAAGTATCTACCTTGTCTGCATCAGTCCATGCAAAGGCGGACAATTGCTCATAAGTCACCAAAGCCGCTTCTTCAAATGAAAGCTCCCCATCACCATCGGTATCAAACGCAGCCACAATTTCGGCTTTCACATCGGCATCTGCGAAAACAATATTGTCATTTAGGTTAATCTTCCCATCAGCTATGCTTATATTCAAGATATGCGACCGGGGAAGCACTGCTTCAGAGGTGGTCTCCACGAGAAAAGACAACCCGTCGGAATCTATGAAATTGAGGGAGAAGCCACCGGAGAAAGTCTGCGGAAGTACGGCAAAGTAATAGCTGTCTCCGTTGACAAAAGTTCCGGAAGACGGAGCCAGGCTAATATACCTCACTCCGGATGACACGGTATAGAAAGGGTCTCCGGAATTGTAATCCACCAGAACCTCCCCCGCAAGGACTTCGGCATTGTTGCCACGCAGTATGACTTTGGATATATTGTCCTTGCCGACAGTGAACTTGATAAGTCCCAACACATTTTTGAATGCAAGACTGTTGTCCTCATCGGAAAGGGCGACAGCGAGATTGAGATCATCCGCAAAGGTCCCGGATGTAGCCACCTGGACAGGAGAAAGTGTGGTCGTAATCGACGAACCGTCAATGGAAGCCTCTGAATTATAGGGATATAAGGCATACCACGGGCCATTCTCGGATAGGGCGGTCGAGAAAGTCGCTGTCTGACCGCTATCGCCAGTGGAGACTTCCACATTGCTGCTGCCGTCGAAAATGGATATTTCATCGCCCGCAACCCATTCTACCTTATTGGCTGATGTAAGGACAGTTTTGGAAGCATAATCGAGACTCGCTGTGAAAGTCACGACCTTATCCGAACCTGCCTTGACAGTCGGATCAGCCATTTCTTTGCTGCAAGCGCCGAACATGGCGGATGCAAACGCTGTCAAAAGAATCAAATCAAACTTTTTCATAAGGCAACGTAATTAGAAAATAAAGTCATCCTCCTCATAATCTTCAAAGTAAGAGCCCCCGAATTGAGGACTGGAGCAAATGATCTGGGAGTCCGTTTCCAAAGTGTCACATTTTGGTGACTCGTAAAGCACTAATGGTATTCTTTCCATGGTTAGTATATTGTATTACTGTTTAATTGACATTTATGGTAAACCTGCGAATCTCGGTCTTTGCTCCGGCCAGTGTGGGACAGGAAGCGGAAAAAACAAGCTGATATGTACCGGGCTCCGTGAAAGTATAGCTGAAGCTGGATGGTGTCTGTTCACCTTCTCCCTGTACTGTAAAAGGCGTATCAAAGCCGTAATCGGAGAATGATGCTCCAAAGGGAGAACAGGTGAGCGCATAAGCATCCTGATCTGAAGACGGACGAAAGTCGGAGAAAAACCTGAAGGCCGGATAATCAGGCACTCCGGCTGATGTTTTTGGCGTTTGCCACGATGGATGGCTTGTCCCTATCCAATTCTCTTCATTCCACACAAGAGAAAGATTTGTCTGGCTCATCTCCCAATCATCTCCAACGCGGAAGCGGGTCAGGTACGAGGCTGTACGGGTATTTTGAAGTTCTTCATCAAACTTCTCCACATGCCAGAAAAAAGCTATATACAGAGAGTCCACGGATTCAAACAACCCGCTCAAGTCATATTCCCCAGAATCCACGAAATACTTTTCATAGTTTGCGAGACTGGAAAGCGGATTGGACGAGCCCGGATTATTATCAGCAAAGGTGAACTTATCCGAAATATCTGTCCATGTGGCAGATAGAATGGCTTCTTCTGTCATTTTCCCGTTGAAATCCGAAGACACTTTGACATAAGGGTGGTTGTTCTGTGTGCCGGCAGACAAAGCGTGCTTGAATGACATGTAGAGAGGGCGCTTTTCTATTCTGTGCTCTTTGGAGTAAGCATAATCGTGAAATTTTTCTCCCGACCAGAAATCAATGGAATTTGCAGTCCCATGAATCGTGAATGACAGCTCATCCCCTGCAGATATCGTCAGCGTACTTGGGCTGACATCGAAGGGTTCCGTGGAGATAAAGTCACTGACACTGGGGGAAAGGGACCGGGAATAGCTGTGTCCAGCAAGGAAGGTTACAGCGGGAAGAGCCGATTTGGCGATGGATCCGTCTACGGCAGTCAGTTCAACTTCAATTCCCTGTGTAAAAGCCCCTGGAAGGACGGTCAGATAGGCATCAGCCCCTGTGTCGAGATCAATGACCGGCATGGTATCGAAAAGCAAAGTGACCTCTTGTTCCCCATCCTCGATGGTCATCGGAGCGTCTCCCTGTTCGAGATTCAGCGATACCTTCGATGCGCAGAGAGGAGCATCGGAGGAGATTAGCTTTATCTTACGGATCGGAACCCGTACATTCTCACTCCCGCCCAGTACGAGGGAGAGACGGACAGTGCTCAACAATGGGACAAAAGAGAAGTCCACTTGCGCATCCTCATTTGAAACTTGTACCGGATTCGCCCGGAAAGGTTGAGAATCCGCCAGATGACCGGCATCTCCACCGGAAACTTGAATCTGTAAGGAGGGTAGGGAGAAGCTGATGTCCGGAGTATCCCCATTAGATGAACGATAGGGCAGATACGCATAATATGTGGCTGCACTTCCATCGTAATAGAATATGCGGCCAGGACTTGCAGCTTCGAACTTCGCCGAAGACCTGTCACTGTCATCCACGATAGCCACATAGGGAAAGTTCCCCTTGACGGAAGTACTGCACCACACACCGATTGTGTCGTCATCCGTCCATTCAACCGAAACTTTATCCGCTTGTGCAGAAAAAAAGGTTCGGGTGGATGAGGCGGAAGCTCTGATACTGATTGGAGTTTCACGCCATGACAAGTCCTGTTCACGCTGGCAGGCAGCCAATAGCAGGACCGACAACAATATGAGACTTTGATACTTTTCCATAATTCAATTACCACTGTGAGGAAACCGGACCGGATATATTGCCTGTGTCCTGCACAACTTCAATTCCTACATGCCTCACGATTTCCCTGCTTCCATCCATATTTGCATTTATCGCTACAAAAGTGACATCATAATTGCCGGGGGATTCGTATGTGTAATAGAAAGACGTCATTTGCGGGTCAGCGAGGGATTTAATCCCGGAACCTTTGTCCCGCCCGAAGTTCATGTCATCCGGCCTGCAAATCGGACCGGAGATTGCCCACATGGATAAATCAGTCTCCGGTTGAAACTGTGAGCGGAAAAGTATTCTATTGCTCGTCCCGGGCAAAACCGGCAGGTTGGCAGAGGGAACAGTTTCACATCCGTCTCCGAACACAAACTGCCAATTCTCATCAGACATGCTGTCATATAGAGTATAGTCACCATAGAGTGTACTGAAATAGAATGACAAGTCCCTGACCTGCCATTGGGTTCTTCCATTTCCAAGACCTCCGTTGGCAGCCTTGTCATAAGCGGATACATGATA
Organism: uncultured Muribaculaceae bacterium; assembly: GCA_964608175.1. Classification (GTDB taxonomy): domain Bacteria; phylum Bacteroidota; class Bacteroidia; order Bacteroidales; family UBA932; genus Cryptobacteroides. Next base: position 12,436 of record CAZSMO010000030.1, read on the forward strand.
GAAGAAACGGAAGTAAACCGGAGATCCGTCTTTGGGCAGAATATCATCCAGGAATAAGGTTCCTGCCGGAACGGTCTGCCCCGTATCTGTCGGCCAAGTGAAATTCGAAGTGATGTCAGTCCATGTCGCAGCCTCCATGCCTTCAACCGTATACTCTCCACTGAAATCTGTAGAATAGCTGAACGGCAAGGAGGATGGATTGGGATATCCGGCAGCCCCAGCCGTAGTCGTGGTACTGAAAGTCAAACTGATATCGTTTGCTTCTCCTATTCTTTCAACATCCTTGTATGAATAATCGCTTCCGAATTCTCCAGACCAGAAAGTCAGAATATCCTGTCTCCCGGAAAGTGAGAACTCGACTTTTTGCCCGACTTTTACCACCAACGGGGCACTCACTTCCAAAGATGGCGAGACAAGTTCGTAATCTTTGCTGCAAGACATCAAAAACAGCAGAGCTGCGATTATAGCTATATATCTTTTCATCATGACAATTATTTACCAGCCGGCGTTTTGTTCGAGATTGCGGTTCACTGACAGTTCGTGGGATGGCACAGGCCATAGCACATCCCGATTCCTTGCATTGCCATAGTACTGTCTGGCAGCAAGATAGTATGACGAATTATAGGAGGCGGGAACCAATGCATTCACATACTTCATTCTGGAGTAGAATTCTCCCCAGCGAACTATATCATCCTTGCGCAAGAGCTCGAAGCCTAACTCCCTTGCCCTTTCGTCCTTGACAGTTTCAAGAAGTGCAGCTTTGCCTTCCATCGGCACATCAACGGAAGCATTGGGGATGCCTGTTTCCTTTCCATAACCCCTGCGACGGACTTGATTGAGGTACTCATAGGCTAGAGAGAGTTCTTCACTTGAAGCATCCTCATCGCAAGCCACGGCTTCTGCATACATCAAAAGGACATCAGAGTATCGCAACAGAGGAAAATTGGTCGGCGTGTATGTCACACTCTTTGGAGTGAGCACTTCGTATTCTCTACGGAATTTGCCACAGTAACGGATCCATGTGTTCGTTGTCTGCTGAACCTTATCTCCCGTCTTGGAATTGTATGTGTATGGGGCAATGGTCCAATCCCGGCGCAAATCAGCCGGGTCAAAGAGCATATAGTAGTATGCGCTCGCTCTTGCGACACCGATAGACACCCCTATGTCATCGCGATTGCCTTGCGAATTGGAGAAGGCGACACCATTGTTGCGTCCCACCATACCAGCCACGCCAGTGTAAGTCCCTGTATTGTTGCCGTAGAATTCCACCTCCCAGATGCTTTCCCTGATATCGTACAAATCCTGCATATAATTGATGAATACCTGTTCATAAGAAGGGTTGAGTTCATGGAAGCCAAGATCAATCACTTTCTTGGAGTAGACTTTCGCCTTGGCATACATCCCTGACATGTAACACGGATAACCCGCTGCATTCAGGCAGACTCTCGCGATTATGCCATATGCGGCAGATTTGGAGAGCCTTCCCCCACCTGAAAGATCACTTGCATCGAAGAGCCCCGGTGCGGCTTCCTCCATATCGGCAATGATATTGCCATAAACTTCCGCCTGCGATGTCTGGGGCAGCTGCACATCATCGCTGTTTCCCGAATCGGGTACTTTGCTTACATATGGAATATCCCCGAAACGGACAGTAAGCAGGAAATGATAGTAAGCCCGCAGGAACAGAGCCTCCGACCTTATCCGCACATTGGCTGCACTGTCGAGCTTGGCCTTTTCCATATTTTCCAGAAGGCTGTTGGCATTCCCAATTCCTTGATATAGAGTGCGCCAATAATTATTAATCTTGGCATCTGAAGCAACCACATCATAGTATCCGACCGTACCTGAATCCGAATTGTAATATTCGTAACCGATATCGGCCGAGAGCCCCATGCGACCAAGCATGTTGCCTCCGTACAATTGTGGAGCCGCCAGTGTACAGTACACCCCGTTTAGTGCTTCCTCTATATCTGATTCAGTATAGTATGATTCGCTCACCGTCTTGACATCCTGAGGATGGGTGTCAAGGAAATCACAGGCGGAAGCCGCAAGCGCCAAAGTAACGAAAAGGATTATATTTATCTTCTTCATTGTCTTCGTGCCTAAAATGTTATGTTAATCCCGGTGGAGAATACCCTGTTGCGTGGATAAGCGCTGTAATCAAATCCCGGGGTGAGGGTCGAATTGCGGGTGGACACTTCAGGGTCAAGCCCGGAATACTTTGTCCATGTATAAAGATTCTGACCCGAGATATTTACCGAAAGTGCCTCCAACCTGAGCCTGTTGGTAAGCCGGCGAGGTAAGGTATAACTTAACTGGACCGTTTTCAGGCGCAGGAAGGATCCGTCTTCTATCGTCCTTGACGAGTACACACCCCTTGGACCCTGCCCTCCAACCCGAAAGTTCTTGCTCGATTGGTTGTCTAAAGTCCAGTGGTCGTTATAGGAAGCAAACTGATTGATATTCTTGTTGCTGTAATTCCCTTCCATGAATATGCGGTTGGCATTCATTATGTCATTACCATAACTCCACTGAAAGAATACATTGAGATTGAAGTTCTTCCAAGTGAAATTGTTGTTAAAGCCTCCGGTATGAATCGGGGCGCAGCGGCCAATGACCACCATATCCTGATCGTTTACCACTCCGTCACCATTGATGTCTACATATTTGATATCTCCGGGCTGTATGACATCTCTGTCATTTCCATTTGTCGGCACGCCGTCCTTGAGCACATATTTGCCGGTGGAAGTGACATCAAAGTCCTCAAGAGAATAGACCCCATCCCATACGACCCCATAAAAGGATGCGACCGGTCCGCCAACTTGAGCTATGTAGAGATATGTTGAATTGAAATCTCCCGTGAAACTCACCGTACTCAATAAACACTCCTGCCCTTCCGAAAGTTCAAATACCCGATCGCGGTTGAAGCTTATGTTGAAATCGCTGGTCCAGATGAAATTGCGAGTGCGGATAGGAGTCAGGTTGAGAGTCAGTTCCAAGCCATCGTTTCTTATTTTGCCGACATTCTTGTACATTGAAGAGAACCCACTGCTGTAGGGAAGACTGGCATTGAGAAGCAGGTTCCTGGTAATCTTTCTGTACAGATCCGCAGTCAGGCCTGCTCGTCCGTCCCACAATCTCAAATCGAGCCCCACATCGAACTGGTCAGTGGTCTCCCAAGTCAGATCTTCGTTGCCAATGGCATTCTCAAGCAAGGCCACCGAGGGGGTGTTGTCAAAGGGATAATAGTCATTTGACTTCAGCGTGGCATAGGCTGAATAGTCCCCCACGCGGTTGTTTCCGGTTGAACCATAAGTAAGTCTCAATTTACCGTCATCCAGCCAATCCCAGCTCCTTGCAAAAGGCTCTTGAGCGAAACGCCAGGCAAAAGCAGCAGACGGGAAGATGCCCCATTTGTGACCTGAAGCAAATTTGCTGGATCCATCGGCTCTCAGGGAAGTCGTGAAAAGGTATCTGCTGTTGTATTGGTAGTTTATCCTGCATAGAAAAGACATCAGGGTATTAGATGTGAGAAGAGAGGTGATGGACTGCGGTATGCCGTCATCCATTCCGCTGAGGCCCAATTCCTCGTGAGGTACATGTGATGCGACAAAGCCATATGTGCTCTTGTCGGTACCCTGCATGGTGAAACCTGCAAGTGTAGAGAACCTGTGCCTTGAGGCTATGGTTTTATTCCACGAAATGGTGTTCTCATTCATCCAATTGACGGTCTTGACTTCCTTGAAAGAGCCGTTTACTCCCAAAGTGTTCGTGACTCGCGGATACCCTTTATAGGTCTTTGAATTGTTGAATTCTTCGGCTCGGTTGAGATTGCCACCGTATCCTCCCCGAACATTGAGTTTCCAGCCAGGCGCAAACTCCCATTCAAGTCTGCCATTCGCGCCAAACACCGTAGCTTTCTTCGTGCTCTGTTCATTGGCGTTGGTTATCACGGGGTTCATGGTTGAAGCTATGTCATTCTCGTCTGAAAGCAACTCCTCCTCATCCATGGTTGTGAGTGACACGGGCCGGTAGGTCCAAACCCTATACATGAGATAAGTCGTGTATGAATTACTGGTGGACAGACTGGCCGAAGCCGCCTGCCCTGTGGTCTTTGTCTCCGTGTAAGTTGCGTTGACATTCAGGCGCAGGGTCTTGGAGAGACGATGTTCAAGGGATATTCTCCCCTGATATTTGTCATAGCCGGAATTCTCCACCACCCCGGGCTGGTCCACTACAGAGCCCGACACTGAAAAGCGAGTCTGATTCGTACCTCCTATGACGGACAGGTTGTGAGTTTGAACAAAGGCATTGCGAAAGATTCTGTCCTGCCAGTCTATCGCATTGTAATTCTGATAATCCTCCATTGTCCTGCCGACATCGGTGAGGTACTTGTCGTAATTGCTTTCACTGCGCTCAATCTGGTATACCACGAAGTCATACGGGCTCATCAGTTTCATTTTGTTTGATACCTGATGCAGCCCGACCGTCCCTGAATAACTGACCTCCGTCTTCCCAAGTTTCCCCTTCTTTGTTTCAATGATGATAACACCGTTGGCTCCCCTTGCCCCGTAAATTGCAGTGCTGGAAGCATCTTTGAGCACCGTGACGGAGGCAATGTCCTGAGGGCTGAGAGCAGAAGTGGAAAAGTCTTCAATCGGGAAGCCGTCAATGACATACAGAGGAGAATTACTTTGGGTCAACGAGTTTGCTCCCCTTATCACCACATCCATGTCAGCCCCCGGCTGTCCGTCGGAAGAAGTTACATTAACCCCTGCTATTCTTCCTTGAAGCGCTTGGTCAAGTCCGGTCACTGGAGCTTTCATTATTTCATTCAGATTCACATGGGTTACGGTACCTGTCACATCAACCAAACGCTGTTCACCATACCCCACTTCAACCACCGCCTCCTCAAGCATCAGTACATCATCCTTCAACACGAAGTTGATTTCCTTCTCTCCTCTTACTTCCTTGGTTTGAGTGGAATAGCCCAACAACGAAACCTCAAGCACAGCGTTCTTCCCTGCCGAAAGCGAATAGCTCCCGTCATCCAGGGTCATTGCTCCGGTGGCCGTTCCTTTGACAAGAACAACTGCCCCGCCAAGCGGTTCCCCTTTGGTGTCTTTCACAGTCCCGTGTATGTCAATGGTTTGAGCATTCAAACCACTACTGGCTGCAAACAATGCCAGGACAATACAGGCTATTTGTAATTTTGAGTTCATCCCCTACCCGTAAATAGGTCCGTAGTTTTTGCAGGCGCGGAAGTCTGAGCCTTCAGGGTCTGAGCCGAATGCAGCCCATGCGGAAGGACGGAAAATTCTGTCTTCCGGCACATTATGCATACAGACCGGGATACGCAGCATGGAGGCGAGGGTTATCATCTCGGCTCCGACATGCCCGTAACTACTGGCTCCGTGGTTGGCTCCCCAGTTGTTCATAACGCTATAGACATCCTTGAACGGCCCCGGCTTTCCATCGACTCTTGGGGCGAAGAAAGTGCATGGCCACGATGGATCCGTGCGGGCATTGATGGTCTCGTACACCTTGTCTGGGACTTTCACAGCCCATCCTTCCGCAATCTGAAGCACAGGGCCAAGACCCTTGACGAGGTTGATCCTGCACATGGTGAGAGGCATGTCACCCCTCGTGAGGAACTGGCTGGACATGCCTCCACCCCTGAAATACTGTCTGTCGGCGGGAGTCCAACGGGTGGCTTTCAACATTGCCTCTACATCCTTATCGCTGATGTCCCAGAACGGCTTCATCACCGGCTGCCCGTCCCCATAATCTGAGGCTCCAGTGGCATCAAGCGTTGTGGAGCCTGAATTCTTCAACAGGATAAAGCCTCCTGCCGCGTGTCCCTCAAGCTTGCAACCGGTGACCCTCTTCACTGCCTCCGGCGACCAGAATGTCCTCACATCAGAGAATAGCTGAGCCCTTTGGGTGAGAAGATTGAGAAAGAGCATCGTGATTCCATTCAGGGTGTCGTTCTCAGTAGCAAAGACATACGGTTGACGGATACCGTTCCAATCAAAAGAAGTGTTGAGTATGGTTTCAGGGAAGTCTCCATCCACCCTGAAGTCAGTCCACTGTCTCTGCCCCTGGAAACCACCCACAATGGCATTGTGTCCGAGGCTTTCTTCTCCAAAGCCCATTTCTGCAAGCTTGGGGTTGCCCCTCATCAGGTCGCGGAATATGATGGTCATCTTGACACATTCCTCCCAAACCCTATCGAGGCTGGCTCTGTCGTATTGGAGATCCTCACGGTTGTAATCTTTCCCTTCCTGTGGCTTGCACCATTTGCCGACCCACTTCATAGCCCTCTCATATTCTTCATGGTCGTAGATTCCAAGATCCATCCTGCGCTGTATTTCAGAGCAGTCTACATATTCATTGCGCATTCCAAGATAATCCTGGAAGAAATCCGGAATGGGAGTGGAGCCGGCTATTCCCATGGCTACCGACCCTATTGAAAGGTAGGAATAGCCCCTCATTTGCATGGTTGCGACTGCGGCTTTGCCCCAAAGAAGGAGCTTCTCCCTCACATCTGGGCTTATGCTATTGTCATCAATGTCCTGCACGTCCCGCCCGTAAATCCCGAAAGACGGAAGCCCTTTCTGATTATGTGCAGCGAGAGCCGCAGCGAGGTACACGGCTCCGGGCCGTTCAGTCTTGTTGAATCCCCATATTGCCTTGGGCATCAAGGGATCCATGTCAATGGTTTCGGTACCATAGCACCAACAGGGGGTCACGGAAATGACCGCCCCTACCCTGCTGTCGCGAAACTTATCCGCAGCTGCTGCGGCCTCGGACACTCCACCTATGGTTCTGTCAGCAATGACGCATTCCACGGGAGCCCCGTCCACATAGTGCAGCTCGCTTTCATAGAGATCTTTCACACTCTTTGCCATACTCATGGTCATTTCTTCGAGAGATTCGCGAATACCTCCCAGACGACCATCAATGATGGGACGAATCCCAATTTTAGGATGATTTGCTACCATATTATTATTTGCGTTTATTAAATAATTTCGTGAGTACAAGACCAGCCACGAAAATTGTGGTGGTGCCGAATACTATCGTCAAGTATGTGTGTATCGGACACTTGAATACCGGCAAACTCATCCATGCGATGACGCAGAGTCCGAGTGCCACAGCAATGATGGCAGCTGTGCGGTTGGGTTTGCGGATGACGAGAGCCAGCAAGAAAAGTCCAAGCATACCGCCGCTGAAGATGGAAGAGAGCTTCCACCATGCATCCAGCACTCCGTTGATACTCATCATCGCAAGTCCGATGAGAATGCCTGACAGACCAACCATTGCAGAAGCAATGTAGAGCACCCTCATATGAAGCTTGCGGTCATCTTCTTCGAGGCGGCTTTTATGCAGTTTTTTGTAGAAATCCGTGAATATGACAGTCGCGGAAGAATTGACGCTGGTCGCCACAGTGCTCATCCCGGCTGAAAACAGCGATGCCACGACGAGACCGGTAAGCCCGGTCGGCAGCCCGTGCACTATGAAATAGGGAAACACCTTGTCACCGCTTATCCCTGCAGGGAGCAGGTCCGGTTGTGCGGTGTAATAGGAATACAGGGCTGTACCAATGTACACGAAAACAAGCGAGACAGGTATATAGAGCAAGCCTCCGAAAAGGGTTGCACGCACGGCTTCTCCGGTGCTCTTGGCAGTCATATACCGCTGCACATAGTTCTGGTCGATGCCGTAGTTCTGGAGATTGATGAATATACCATATACCAATACGACCCACACAGTGGGCTCTCTCAATGACAGACTCAAACTCCCGAGACTGAATTTGTGCTCTGCAGCTGCAATACTGAAGAGCTGTCCGGGTCCGGCAGGCATCCCAAAAGTTAGGATGAGCGCACACGCCAAAGCTCCGGCAATGAGAATAATCCCCTGGATGGCATCGGTCCAGACTACGGCAGAAATTCCCCCGATTACGGAATATATCAATGTAAGTACGCCTGTAACGATGATTACAGTTCCTATGTCCCAACCAAACATCGTGTTGATGGGGATAGCGAGCAACAGTAGTATGGAGCCGACCCTGCAAATCTGGGTCAGCAAATAGCAGATGGCCACATAGCACCTTGCCCAATACCCATACCTGTCTTCGAGAAACTGGTATGCCGACACACTGCCCACGCCTCTATACAAGGGGATAAAGACCTTGGCTGCGAGCCAGGTGGCAATGGGAATTGTGAAGCTGAAGATAAGCTGGTTCCAATTGCCCTCGTAGGATCCGCCGGGAAGTCCTAGGAAAGAGATGCTGCTGACGAAAGTGGCGAAAATGGACATCCCTACAACCCAGGTAGGTACTGCTCCTTCCGCCTTGGTAAAGGCATCAGTACCTTTGCTGCTGACTCGCCAGAAGCTACAGCCAAAAGCGATAACCCCGCCCACGAAGACGAAGAACACGAGATAATCCAGCCAAGTGAGTTCCATTCCTATCTATAGTCCTTGAGTGTTTCCAGTACCGATGCCACCCTGGCTTCCATTTCAGGGCCGAAAGCCGTGTATGGCAGAGGCAGATAACCCGAGCATACACCCTTGAGCTTAAGGGCACACTTGATGCCTTTCACGAAACTCGCGTCCGAAGTCCGGTCCAGACCGTAAAGACTGTCGGAAAGGCGCATTATCTTCTTCTGTAAGTACCCAGTCTGGGGAAGATTGCCGGAAGAGGCACTCCTGTACATATCCACAAACAACCCCGGGAAGAGGTTGGAGCCGCCATTGACTCCTCCATCAGCTCCACTTAACACTGCAGCCGCAGTCTGTTCTTCCGGTCCCATATAAACTCCGAATTCAGTGCCGGAAAAATGGTAAAGAAGGCTTTGGAAGTAGCTATAGTTGGCAGAGGAATCCTTCACCCCCACGATATTAGGATGAACGGAAAGTCTCACCACAGTCTCCACGGCAATGGGGGTCTTGACTTTGGATGGCATGTTATAGAGGTATACTGGAAGAGGACTCTCATCAGCAAGGGTTGTATACCAGTCTGCAAGTTCGTCCTGATTTGCGGGGAAATAATATGGCGGGGCAGATACGATTCCCGCTGCGCCACATTTTGCGGCCTGTCCCGCAAGATTCAGGCTGTCTTCCATGGAGGTGTCGGTTACACCAACGAGCAGTGGCAGCCGACCCGCCAGCACGCTTGAGACTATACTTACAAATTCATGGCGCAGGCGAAGGGAAAGACATTGGCTCTCCCCCGTGCTCCCGAGCACGAATATCGCGGCTACCCCTGCATCCACGAGACGATTAATCAGGTTTTCTGTCCCTTGGCAGTCAATGGTTTCCCTATCTGTCAAAGGTGTAACCATTGGAGTAATTATTCCCTGTATCTTTTTCATATTTCAAATAATATTCGAAGACTTGCTCACATTTTAATGTCGCCTGTCCAATACAATTATTCGCTAAATCGTTTTAACAAGTCAATACAGCAAAAACTTCAATTCAAAAAGTTAAATTATTCAGCAAGACTCAAAAAGAAAGCCTGCCTCAACTGAATTAAAGTGATATTTCTGGCGGGAGGACAAACTCAACAGGTGAAATGGGTTCGGTTTTATTGCGTATGTAGCTCATTATAATCTCTATGGCCTTGCCTGCAAACGCCTCTACCGGCTGCCTTGCATAGATAATGCCCTTTCCATAGATGTCATAAAACGGGTTGCGGTCGAAACACGCAACTTTGATATCTTCAGGAATTCTCAACCCGTTCTTGTATATCTCCGCCAGGACCAGTGTGGACAAGGTATTGGTAGCCATCATAAAGGAATCAACCCCTCTCTGGCGGGCTTCACTCACATATTTAGGAATATTGCCATAGTCATTGTGGGAGACGCGGTCGATGTTGGCATTGAGACCCGCAGCATTCACGGCATCCAGATATCCATTCTCCCTCTCCCTCACATTTGAGACATTCATCGTGTATGAGACCATGTTGATATTCCTCGCTCCATTGTGTATCAACGCCTCGGTCAGGGTTCGTGCAGCAGATCGATTATCCAAAACCACGCTGCTCACATTCAGCCCCTGAACCCTCCTGTCAAGCAGGACTATGGGTACCCCGGTTTTGGAAATGTCCTCTATCGCCTTGTCTGCCCCATCGCAAGGTACTATGATAAGACCGTCCACCCCTTTAGACAGCAACACTCTGGCTACGCGCTCCAATTTTTCAGGATCCTCGTCCGAACTGCCGAAGATAACATTGTAACCATACTTAAAAGCATGATCCTCAAGATAGCGGGCAATTTCGGCAAAGAAAGGATTCGCTATATCGGAGACTAATGCTCCAATGGTCCCCGTCTTGCCGGAACGCAAAGCGCGAGCGGAATTGTTTGGCTTATAATCAAGTCTCCGAGCCACTTCAAGTATTTGCTTGGAAGTCTTATCGTTCACCCGATAGATAGTCTTCCCCGCCTGATTGTTGCTCATGACGAACGACACAAGTGATGGAGAAACCCCTGCTTCCCTTGCTATATCCTTAATTGTGACCGACTTGCTATCCATTTCCCTTTGCAATTGGTTCGATATTTCAGTGAAACTGGTGGTCAGTTTGCCCGAAACCTTGACAACAGTTTCTGAATGCAAAGGTAATTAAATCGATTTAATAAACAAAAAACTTTTAATTTTTTTGCAGCACAATCTGAATATTTCATGACGCAGAGGGATGAAAGATAATGTGGGCCTTTCATCGCATTATTCACAAACAAAATTCTTAAACTTGACCATAGATATATTTAAAATTTATGGTAAATTTGCTGTAAATTTAAAACTGATAAAATGGATTACATTAAAAGGGACATTTACCTCCAAAAACTTATTGACAGGAAGGAGAATGGTGAAGTGAAGGTGATTACCGGGCCGAGGAGGAGCGGTAAATCCTGGCTTTTGGGCAAGATATATTATGATTACCTTTTAAGCACAGGCGTGCAAAAGTCACAGATTATTTTCCTGTCTCTTGATATCGAAGACATTTTCAACGAGAAGGTCAACGATTTGCGGAACCCCGAAAAGTTGAAGGCATATCTTCGTGAACACATAACGGACAGTGAATGTCAATATTATGTCATGCTTGACGAGGTGCAGGAGGTGGACGGCTTTGAGCGTATTGTGAACGGACTCAATTCGCGCGGCAATATAGATATCTATGTCACCGGCAGCAATTCACGATTCCTTTCAAGTGACATCAACACCATCTTCAGGGGCCGAGGAGACGAAGTTCAAGTTTATCCACTGTCATTCAAGGAATTCATACAAGGCAGGCCGGAAAGCATGCGCGACCTTTGGCTTGAGTATTATACATATGGCGGCATGCCGGCCTTGCTGCAGAGAAGAACGCCTGAACAAAAGATAAGCTATCTCAACAGATTATGGGAAAAGACTTATATAGCAGATGTGATAGACAGACAAAAAATACGCAACAGGGAAGCGCTTGAGTGCATAGTGGACACATTGTGTTCCTCAATCGGGTCACTGACAAATCCGAGCAGAATAGCGAACACACTTAAGAGCGTACGGGGCGTGAATATCAGCAGCCAGACCGTTGGTGATTATTTAGGATTTCTGAAAGATGCGTTCTTGTTTGAGGATGCGAAAAGATACGATATCAAAGGCAGGAAATACTTCGAATCCATAAAGAAGTACTATGCCGTAGATGTGGGTCTTCGCAACGTGCGTCTGAATTTCCGGCAGCAGGAGCCCAATCACATAATGGAGAATGTCGTATTCAACGAGTTGAAAGTAAGAGGTTACTCCGTAGATGTCGGAGTGGTTACAAAACGGCGGATGATAAATGGCAAAAGCGGCTACTCCAATCTCGAAATTGACTTCATCGCAACAAACGGCATTGAGAAGTACTATATCCAGTCGGCGTATGAGATGTCGGAGGAGGGCAAGAGAACGCAGGAAACCGCTTCTCTTAACAATATTGATGACTCATTCAGAAAAATTGTCATCGTTGGTAATGACATAGCCCGTTATATGGACGATAAAGGCATTCTCTACATAAGTCTTATGGATTTTCTGCAAGGCGGAGGCCTCGACAATATTTTATAGCTATTTGAAACTTATGGTAAATTTACCCGAAAATTCAAATGCCATCAGCTCGCACAATATAGTCTTTGTGAACTGAATCGCAAAAGCGGGGGCCGGTGGGGCTCCCGCTTGGGGTAGGGGTGAATGTTTGTGCCGAAGGAAGAAAAAAAGCGAGGAAAAGCTACCTGTCTGAAATTAGTGATTTCACCTTTTCACTGAAAGCTTCAGTCTCCGCCGAAATGATTGGATGCCGTAAGCATTCGAAGAAGTACATATTGACAAAGTGATAATACAACTGTGATGC
>CAZSMO010000031.1:0-16000 GCA_964608175.1 uncultured Muribaculaceae bacterium
CTATCGCAAGGATAGGAATTAATCTTTTCTTCATAACATGCAGTAAATTATATTCGGATTAGCAAAGTTATGTTTTTTTTGGTTTAGTCGCTTCATGAGCCCTTAAGACTTGAGACGAGCTGTGATTGGTACTGCGACGGGCAGGAACCCGCCCCCAAGACATCCGAAGACTCCACCACCTATTCGTCCGGGGTCTCATGGAGTTTCGATAATTCGATTACGGGAGACAAAATTATATTATTGCAAGCATATATGAAACATATGTTATAAAACAAAAACTTTGATATTTGCTTCATTATGCGTATATTTGCCGCGTGGAATGCCCCATTTATGCAAACGGGGGGAGTGTAGCAATATCAATTATAAATTCATAATATCATGTTTACCAAGTACTTAAAAGCACGGGAGGGGGGGGGTAAAATACCTTGCTCCGCAGTGCGGCAGCGTTGAATTGACAAGTGACGGCGTACTGTGTCAATCCCCACAAGAGAACTACGCCGGATTCGAAAACCCTAAAGGAGAGGATTGTTAAGCTATGAAAAAGTTTTCATCACTGCTTTCTCTTTCAGCCATCGCTCTCTTGGCGGCAGGATGTGCAAAGGAGGTTGCCTCTCCTGAGATTTCCACTCAAAAAGATGGTCTTTGGGCCGTATTCGAGCAGCCGGTCAACGGCGATGATACCAAGGCCTTGGGCTCCGACTACATGTTCTTCTGGAAAGATGCGGAGAAAATCACCGTATTCGGGGCTACTGACGGCGAACAGCTAACCTACAGGATGGAAGCGTCCTCTACTGCGGCCGGCAAGTTCCATGCAACGAATTTCAAGCTCATTGAAGACGAGACCTACTATGCAGTCTACCCCGCCCTTGGCACCGTAGATGACATGACGGCCGTGCCGGTTTCTTTCGAGGGCCAGGTTCAGAGTGCCAATGACGACACCGGCCACCTTGCCCAATATGCATACAGTACGGCAAACGCGACCGTAAGCGGCAACAGTGCGACATTCAACTTCTCTACCAAGGTCGCGTGGTTCAAGTTCGATTTTACCTTCCTTTCTGACGAGACCGTGAACTCGATTGAACTCAAGGCAGGCTCTTCCGTGATTCCGACAAGCGCAGTGCTTGATGTCAAAGCAGGCACGCTCATCGCAGACAAGACTTCGGATCATCTTACCCTTAGCTTGAGTGAGGACGGCATAGCTACGGTTGGAAAGAAGCTCACCGCGCATCTTGCCGTGCTTCCCTTTGCATCCGAAAGCAATCTCAGCGTGACTGTATCCTGCAAGAGCGGCAGCGTCTATACCACGACTATCCCAGCCCTTACACTCGAAGCAAACAAGTACTATACTGCAAGCCGTGTCATTGCGCCCGCTACTCCTGTGCTCAATGCCGAAAAGTACTACGAAGTTCACACTCCCGAGCATTGGAATTGGGTTGCCAATACCTGTCACATTAACGGGGCGAAGGGAATCAGGCTCATGAGTGATCTTTGCTTCAACGGTGGCGAGGCATCGGACATCTATAACTGGGGTGGCGGCGTCACATCTCTGTCCATTGATGGTAACGGACACAAAATCAGCAATCTTGTCGTCAAATACAACAGCGTTGACGGCAGTGACCGTGCCTATGGCGGACTCATCAGATCTGCCGTGAACGACATCACCATCAAGAATCTCGAGGTGGATGACATCAAGGTGGATGTCTCCGTTAATAATCCGAATGATGTCTGCGCTTACGCCGGAGCACTGCTCGGCTATGTCAGTAACAAAGTTAATGTAGCCATCTCAAATGTTACCGTCAAGCATGCCGATGTCAAGGGCGTACAATCCGTTGGCGGTCTGGTTGGTTTCGTAGCATGCGATGCGAAACTGACCGTCAGCAACTGCACGGTCGGCGACAGCTACATCCACAACTATGCCGTTGAGGATGAGTCCGGCTGCGTGCACGGCATGGTCGGCCGCGTGATTGGAGAAGTGGAGTTCACTGGCAGCAACAAGGTCGAGAACACTTCCATCGAGGCCTATTACTGCCCCAAGCGTGGCGAAACTTCCATCGGGGAGGTAGCAGGCGCAGGCGCGAAAGACGGCACTCCTTCCATAACAGGTCTCGATTCCGTCAATTCGGAAAACAATGTCACGGTGACAAAGACCCTCGTGGTTCCTGCCGTTCCTTCCCTTGTGAATGGAGTATGGGAAATCTACACTGTCGGGCAGTGGGAATATGTCGCCGGCAAGTCGGAGGTCGATGCGAGCGGGGCGATTGTAAGCCGTATCTCAGGTCACAAAAAGAATACTGAAGGAATCAAACTGTGTGCTGACCTCGATTTTGAAGGGGCTACAACTGGCGGGCTGGTTTTCAGCGATGCAGGGATTGACGGAGCCGGTCATACCATATCCAATGTCTGTATCAAGATTCCTGGTTCCGCATATTCTCACGGGCTTATCAGAGGTGAACTGTCCGATGGCGAAATCACCGTTTCTGACATTAAATTTAAGAATGCCAAAGTTCTCAATAGCATTACGGATGGTGCATATGCAGGTCTTATTTTTGGTGATGTTCAACAATTTAGCAAGATCAGTACGGCTACTTTAGACAAAATATCTGTAGACGGCCTTGAGGTTAAAGGTATACAGGGGGTCGGGAGTTTAGTAGGTTTTGTTTCGCAAACCAGTATACTCAATATCAGCAACTGCTCCGTAAACAATGCCGTCATTTTCAACCACGAGTCAGCTTCCGAGTCCGGCTATGTCTGCGGACTGGTGGGCAAGGTCGTGGGGACGCTCAACATTGGAGAAGGAAACACCCTGTCCGAAACTGCCATTAACGGAAATTATGCCGGCTCTGCCGCCGGCAGGCCTATAACAACCATTGATGCGGTTGCCGCCGTCAGAGGATCCGGCGTAATCAATGGCGCAGACAAGCTTACTCTCACCAATGTCACTGTCAATGCGAGCCTTATTCCAGGCAGCACCCTTACAATCAACGGGACAATCGGCGCGGACATGGCTGAGGCCTCCGCCTACATCAATGCTTCTTCAGAGAAGAAGTTCGACATTGTGTTTACCGCCGACAACACCTGGGAAACGGGCAATGCAGGCGATGGCGCGAACACCATCTTCACGGACGGGAACACAACCGTCAATATCAATCTCAACTGCCATGCCCTTACGATGACAGGGGCCGGTGGGTTCAAGAGCAATGCAAAGCTTGACATTAAGAATGGGACTGTCGTCGACCGGACGCTTTATGACAGCGAAAATGGGGAGACTGCCTGGGAGTTCACTTATCTCGAGCTCGAGGGTGCGGAGATGACGTTTGAAAATGTCACTTTCAGTAATTCAATGATGACTAAGTCCGCCAATGCGGTCTTTAAAACCTGTACATTCAATGGTGTCGCCACTCTTGAGTCTAATCAGAGGGAGGAGTATGCAGTTTGGGTCAATGACGGGAAAGCGAGCTTCAAGCAATGCATAATCGGTAACGGGTATAGAGGTCTGAAGTTAGGTGATTTGTATAGTGCTAATGTGTCTTCACTTGTTGTCGAGGATTGCACATTTGCGGACCTTTCAAAGAAGCCCGGCATCGCCATTGACAGCAAACACAATGCTACTATCGTTATCAGGGACTGCAAATTCAATGATACACAGATTGGGGAGCAGGGAAACTTCATCTATGAGACAGACAATGTCGTTCCCACACTCTCCGGCAACGTCATAGGCATTTCCAAGGCTGAAACCCTGAAAGCCGTCGCCACCGCCGTCAATCAGATGGGTCAGACTTTCAGTGGCTATACCTTTAACCTTCTGGAAAACATTGACCTCCAGAATGAGGCTTGGACTCCAATTGGACTTATTGCAGATAATCCATACAGGTTTGCCGGAGTTTTTGACGGAAAGAACAAGACCATTTCAAATCTCAAGGTTGATCAGACAGCCGCGCATACTTCAGCCGGTCTCTTCGGGGCTGTTGTAGGGGCTACCATCAAGAACTTTACCCTTAATGGCGTTAAAGTGGAATCCGTTGTCAAAGCCGGCGCGAACGGAACTGTCGACGGCATCGGCGCAGTGGCAGGATCGGCGGCCTATGGAGCATACATCAGTGGTGTCACTGTCAGGAACGCCGAACTGAATGGCAATCGCTATATCGGAGGCATTGTCGGGTATTCAGGTGGCGATGTCACCGGCTGCAGTGTTGAGAACCTCAACATTACCTGCACTCCAGACAATCTCACCGGCAGTTATGACAACGGTGACAAGGCGGGCGGCATCATAGGCCACACAAATTCAGGAAAGTATACAGACGGCAACATCACCGGCAATAAGGCAAAGAATGTAAGCATCACTGCTTACCGTGACCTCGGCGGCATTGTCGGTTCGGCATATCTTGGAACCTACAATGTAAAGAACAACTCCATTGAGGGTTACATCAATCTCACCGTGGATCAGAAGACCAACAGTTACGGAACCAAGGATGCAAACGCAGCTGCTATCGTAGGTCGCATCTTAAGCGGAAGTCTTGATTCAAGCAATAATGTCGATGCTGCCAACGTTTCAATAAAATAACTCCGTTTTTGTCTGCAGGTGCGTATGGATTTACCACCTGCATCAATGACAACAGCCGTTTCCCAAAAGGGAGGCGGCTGCTTGTCAAATACCGTCGGATGCTTACGTCTTGCTGTAAGCATCCGAACAAATGCATCTGGCAGTTTGTGCAGGAGGGATATAACTTTGCTGTACTAACACAAAGTCATATGCTTACACGAGAACAAATCGAAGAGATCCGGTCCGAGAGTCGGGAGAAAGGGATCTCAATCAAGAGCCTGTTGAGGGAGAAGGGAATCCCCAACAACCAGTATTATTGGTGGTGCCGGAAGTACGCTAAGGAGGACATCCCGTCGGGGTTCGTGCCGGTCTCCGGCGGATGCCTGCCTGCAGGGATGGCGGCAAGTTCCGCGCAGTCCGGTTCCCGAGCCGGGAAGCCGAAGGCTGCGGAGTCCATTGAAAACTGGGTGAGCATCGAGCTGCGCACCGCCTCGGGCGCAGACATGCGCATCCAAGGCGGGCTCACCCCCGCGATGGTGTACACGATACTGAAAAGCGTATAGCCATGTTCAGCATAGGAGACGGTACGAGGTTCTGGCTCTACACGAAGCCCACGGACATGCGGAAGAACTTCAACATGCTCAGCGGCATCGTCAACAACGACATGCGGCAGAACCTGTACAGCGGTGATGTGTTCGTGTTCGTCAACGCGTCGAACAACATGATGAAGCTGCTGCGCTACGAACCCGGGGGACTGGTCATCTACAACAAGCGTCTCGACCACAGGCGGATGCACCTGGTGGAGCAGGAGAAGGCGGTCGTCCATGTCGCCGCCCATGACCGCAAGGTGCGCAAGTTCTTCGATGCCAGGGGCGAGAACGCCCGTCTGGCGGACGAGGCCACCACGTACTTCCTCGTATGCTTACTTTCGACAGGATGCCTGTCTCCACATCGGATAATGATGCCTTTAAGGCTCATATCGCCTATCTCCAGAACCTCAGACAGTTTCGCAAGGCCAATATAATCATTCGCCATGACGGCATCGCAGAGATTGACTCCCATAAGCATTGCATCCAGCAGTGCATGGACATAGCACTTGGCGCAAGGGCGTTTCATCTCAACAATAAGCACCTTATAATTCAACCGAATGCCACTGAGCCCTGAAACAAAACAAAGGCCAAGGAGGCTCTGTTCAACCACATCCTCGAACTCATCAAAGACGCTGACGGCATGGAGGACTTTGACATTTCCATGACAACGCTTCCCGACCACCCCAGGGACCGTCGGTCTATCCCATACCGGCATTGGCGCTTCCAGGCTTCTGAATTCAAGAGGAAAAGCGAATAAGGGGACATAAAAAAGCCCCGCCAACACTACTAATCCGCTCAAGTAGGAACTTAAGACTTCATGTTGCACGGGTCTTTTCTGACGCAATATAAGAATATTTTTCTTTTCAGCAAAAAACAGCCTTCATCGTTCAGTAAAATGAACGATGAATATTCAAGCTGCGGCATTATTCCGCCCATGTTCAATTCTGTGCACAGATCCTTATTTGCTGAGTAAATCGATTGATTTTCAGTTAGTTCTTATTTACACGGGAAATCCCTGATGCTTACACAATCTTTTTCTTATCCTAAATATCCCCAAATATCACTGTCCCATCTGTCTCGCCTGTTCCAATCGTCCCGCGACAATGTGTCAAGGCTATTTGTTTTTTTCGGTAACTGTGTTATATTTGCACTGCGAAAAAATTATCAGTATATTGAGTAAAATGTATAAACGTAGTGAATATCAGTTAATTAAGAATCGATTAGAAGAAAAACGCAGATTCATAGAAGTACTCATGGGGGCGCGACAGATAGGGAAATCGACAGTGGTAAGGCAAGTGCTGGAGGACATAGATACGCCGCATATGTTTTATTCTGCTGATAACGTCCCGACTGCAAGCAACGCATGGATATCCGACTGCTGGGAGGCGGTCAGAAGCATAAAGAAGAACAATGGTTGGACGACGGCTATTCTTGTAATAGACGAGATACAAAAGATAGCGAACTGGAGCGAGGCCGTCAAAAAGGAGTGGGACGATGACACTCGCAACTCTTTGGACATCAAGGTACTTGTCCTTGGGAGCAGCAGGGTTCTCTTGGAGAAAGGGCTGTCAGAATCCTTGGCTGGGCGCTTCGAGGTAATCCGAATGAGTCATTGGAGCTATCCTGAAATGAGGGACTGCTTCGGAATGTCTCTTGACGAGTATATCTTCTTCGGCGGGTATCCTGGAGCTGCAGCGCTTATCGGGGACGAGGACCGTTTCCGTCAATACATCCAGTCGGCAATCATTGATGCGACAATAGGCAAGGACATCTTGATGGACACTCCGATTGGCAAGCCTGCCCTTCTGCGCCAGACATTTGAACTTGGAGCGGCTTACTCCGGCGAGATCATCTCGCTCAACAAGATGGTCGGCTCGCTTCAAGATGCCGGGAACACCACAACGCTTGCCGGATACCTTGACCTGCTTGACGAGAGCGGACTCTTGCTCGGGCTACAGAAGTACTCAATCGAAGCGTTCAGGAGAAAGGCGAGCATTCCTAAACTTCAGGTCTACAACAATGCGCTGAGAATGGTATTCACGCCACTTACTTTCCAGAAAGCGATTGCGGACAGGAAAGCATGGGGGCATATTTTCGAGTCGGGAATAGGGGCGTATCTGGTGAGCCAGGCATTCGCGCGCGGATTTGAGGTGTACTACTGGCGAGAGAGGAATGACGAGGTGGACTTCGTATTGAGGAGATACGGGTCCGTAGTCGCAATTGAAGTCAAAAGCAATGCGGAGAAGAAGACCGAGGGGTTGCAAGCTTTCAAAGAAAGGTTCAATCCGACCGCCGCGTTCATTGTAGGAGACGGGGGGATTGATGCAGAAAGTTTCCTGTCTATGGACCTGACGAAGTTGTTTTAACGCCACTTTTTCTGTTTTCTTCCATGCTTGTCCATGTTCTGTCTGTCTCGGTTGTCCCGCGACCTGAGCGGGACGGGACAGGGGAAGATTCCCCCTCGATGAATTGTCATCTTGAAAGGGCACAGCGACAAAACTTGCGGATAACCTTTTGATAACTGTCAGGGGCTATCCGGCATAGTAGTCGTAATGCAGTTTTCTTTCAAAGCAGAAGCTGCTGAACCTGTCGAATGCGTCTGCGGAGCTGTATTCAAGCTGAAGCTTCTCTGTAAGGTCTCCGACGGTCCTGACTCCCATCGCATTCATCAGCTCATCGAGAGGAAGATTGGAAATCACCTGTTCGTACTCATCATCTCCATAGAACATCTCAGGCAGCGGCCCGATGTCCTGAAGCTCGAAGGTGCACGTGTCTCCTTCAATGGAGAACCTTATTTCCCTCGCCGCCTGCGGATTGTCGTCGTGGTAAAGTGTCATTTTCTTGTCTTTTTTGAAAGATATCCCGTAATTCGGATTTCGCCAGTGTTTCCCGTTCCTTCCGGGTAAGACATTCCTGCCTGTATTCCTCCCTGGCCATGCGTCTTTCTGCCGCCAGCTGGCAGCGGGTTTCCCCGTTTTTTCGGATTTGACTGGCGACTGCATCAACCGTCTCCTTCATGCGGGCTTTTTCAGTTCGCACTCCCATACGATTATGACCGCCCGGAATGGCTCGACCGTAAAACAAATCTAGCATGGAGTGCTCAGTGTCATTCTGAACGAAGTGAAGAATCTCCCCATTCCAGCACCTTCCTCCAAATCCAGAAATACCTCAACCCCAGCTCCTGGGAGCAAATCGAAGCCCTCATTGACGACCTGGGACTGTAATTTCAAGGGAAAGTTTGGCAAATCGAAATGGGTTCACTTTAGGCCTATGAGCCAATTATGAGCCAATTGATAGTTGAAGATTTAGGTAACTAACTAAACTGATTCCCAAAGAATTAGTCGTCGCCAAAATTATTCTATGTGTCTGAAAGTCACCTAATTTTGAGCTAATTTTGAGCCAAATAATAATTGAATATTTAGATAGATAACTAACTTGATTCTCAATTAACTGACCGTCAGAGTAAATGACCGAAGCGATTACCGGTAGTTTTTATTGAGCCATTTGAGCGAGTAGTACGTACCTTTTCCTCTGGTGCCATTTACATCCAGGTATCTTGAAAGCGAAGACAGCAGACGAGTTGCCGTTGGCTTGCTGACACTCAAAAGCTTCTGGACATCCGTATTTGTTATCTTCCCGTCCTGGAGGACTTTTTGGACAATACTTATACCACGCGCATCCACCCCCGCTTCTTTGAGTTGCCCAGCAGGATTGCTGAAGAATGTAACCATCAAACCGCCAAATGAGGTGTCAAATACAGGAGGAAGCAGTTTGGCGGAGGTCGCTTCGCTGACAATTTTGCCGATGCCCCTTCCCCAGGCCTCAACTTCGCCGCAACGATAGAAGGCATTTGCAATAGACGGATTGAACGCCCTTGAAGGGTGCTTTGCCAAAAGACTGTCAACGGTCCAGTCCTCAGGGATGTGACCGGGATTCCAGAATACGATTCGGTCCGGGTACACGCTAATTTGTATCGGGCTCTGATCAGCATAATCCTTATGTGCCACTGCGTTAAGGATATTTTCCCGCAACGCTCCCTCAGGATAAGGGGAGGTCTCTATGCGCTGTAAGCCATCATAGGAGATCGCGTAGGCCATATACTTTGTAGTGAGGAGGTCAAAAGTCTTGTCAACCTGTTGCAGCAGACTGCCATGGACTTCGTCCTGAAAAGCGAGGTCGGAATCACTTCTGAAAAATCCAATCTTGATATATGAGCCCGTGAAGAATTTCTCTCTTTCGAATGAAGTCTTTTCTTATTTATGTCCAGAAGGATTAGAGAAAGGAATGGAACGGCATATTGACATACTGTTGCATAAGATAGATTTTATTGAGGCTTTGTGTTTCATTATGCGTCAAGAAAATCTATTTACAAAGCAGTCGGGAAGTAGCCCTGTTGAATTAAACGATGCACTTTTTGATTCATATGTGCAGTCCATCTCGGTTTTTTTGGGGAGTTCACCCACTGCAAAATATGGCGTTACATTGCTTTATAGAGAAGATGGGAGAATATATCTAAAAGATCTTCAGCAAGGGTCATTTAATTTACGAAAATTTATTGTAGAAGAGAGTACGGAACTTACCTTCATCTCAACGGATAGTGGGATTCAAGTAAGACTGAATCTTCAAGATGATTTTTCAAAATCTCTCTATGAAGGAGAATCCGAGGTAACTGAACTGAGCTATAACAAGCTCATCTATGGTGCCCCCGGAACCAGCAAGTCATGGACTGTAGACCACGATATAGTCAAGGGACACAAGACATTCCGGGTGACATTCCACCCCGACACGGACTACGCCTCGTTTGTGGGGTGCTACAAGCCCGAGACAAAGGAGGTCGAGGAGAACGGAGTAACGACAGAGAAGATTGTGTACGGCTTTCACAAGCAAGTGTTCCTTGAAGCCTACATCTACGCGTGGAGCCATCCTGACGAGCAGACCTTCCTCGTGATTGAGGAGATCAACAGAGGCCACTGCGCACAGATATTCGGAGACGTTTTCCAGCTGCTTGACCGCCGTGAGGACGGATTCTCCAAGTATGTCATCAACGCAGACACGGACGTGGCCAGGGCGTTGAAGGAGATTCAGGACTACAAAGAAAAATTTATAGAGCATTATTCTGATGTCGAGAACCATTGGGAGGACAACCTCATGGCCCTGCCGTCAAACCTCAGCCTCATCGCCACAATGAACACCTCCGACCAGTCGCTCTACCAGATGGACAGCGCTTTCAAGCGCAGGTGGGATATGGTTTACTTCCCCATAAGATACGATGACGCAGACAAGGCGGTTCTTGACCTTGGCGGCGGGAACAGATACAAGTGGGGTGATGTCCTCAGAGTCCTCAACGCCTATATCAAAGAGGAGACCGAATCCTCCAACAAATGCATCGGCAACCGTTTCATCGACTTCGAGCGAACCGGCAATGTGATAGATTACACGACATTCCGTGACAAGGTTCTGTTCTATCTTTTCACCGATGTTTTCAAGGACAACATGGACTTCGCCAAGGACTTCTTCGGAGAAGACAAGTTCGGCAAGGGATACAAGTTTTTCGAAGACCTTTGCGAGCATGAGGACGAGGGCCCTGCAATCACGGACAAATTCCTGCAAGACCATAAAGGGGGCATTGACTTGACCAAACAACCTGGCACGGACAAAGATTCTGTTCCCGTTTCTGATGCAACTGCAGCGGATGCTGATTCACCTGCTGAACCAGCTGATTCCGAGGCTTAAGCAATTTCCCCATGAAGTTCTTCCTCGAAGGCTCGGCATACCTGTCGTCCACGCTGAAAGACGCTCTCGGCGATGACCTTTACGGCACCGTCGTCAAGGGCAGCCCGTCTGCGTCTCAGACGGTCGTTGACTGCGTGGGATATTGCCTCAGCCGTGACAGGAAGGAGCATATATTCATCCTCCCGAAAGTATTCCTTAAGGACGGCAAGGCTTTCGGCTTTAAGGAAATCGAACCGAAGGCTCCGATTGATTTCTCCGATGGGTTCAGAAAGGAGCTGAAGGACAATGGCTGGGATGACAGTGTAATAGGGGAGCTCCCGCTATATCTCTATCTTGCAATCGATAAATTCAGGAGGAACTCGCAGGACAGCGGAATCGCTGAGAAAGCGGACAGGGACGAGGTGATGTCATCCAAGACAGTGCCAGGAGACAGGATCATCCTGGACATCATCCTTACTCTGAGGGATTTCTACAAGGACAATCAGAATCTCTTTACGCTGATCTACAAGCAGACGCATTCGGGCTTCAACAAGGTCAACTGGACAAAGACGGTTCGCACCTGTCTGCCCGTCATTTCCGGAGGTGACATCATATATCCAGCGGTCGTTAACCGAAAGAGAAAAATCAACTACGATGAGGAACTGCTCGTCCTTTTCTTCAACACACTCCGGTACATCAATGGCAAATACGGATTCCGCTTCAATGTGGACCAGCCGTACAACCTGATGCCGGACGGGGAGTTTATAATCGCCAAAACGAAAAGTGTCGAAAGTCAAAACGAAAAGTGCTGGCGGCGGGCTGATTTTGGAAAACGAAAAGTGCTGAATTTTTTGCGCGCATGATTTGACACGCAACATAAGTTTTGACCACAACATGGATAATACATGAAAGGCTCTCGAAGACTACTTAAGTGGCGTTCGGGAGCCTTTCAATTTGGGCGTGGCCCTTGGTGTGTCAGACGTTCAGTTCGAACTTGACAGCCTCTCCGTCCAGGAGACGGCGGGTGTTGTCGATGTTGTTCTCGTAGATGTGGACATTGCCCAGGAACAGGGTGATGGACTTCAGAGGCAGGTCTATCTGCCTTGATATGAGATACAGGTGGTAGATGTCCGAAGGCAGGCCGAGGCTTGCGTCCGAGCTGCGCTGGTAGGCTGATATCACCAGCTCCCCTAAGTCTATCTGGAACTGGATGAGCGAGAGGCACGGTGCCTGGTTGCTCTCGGCGTCCGTCGCTCCGAGGAACAGGACATAGTTCTTGCTGCTCCGCTTCTCCCTGTTGATTTTCGCCACCAGCGGCGGCAGCTTCTCCAGATAGGTCGGATAGGAGTTGACAAGAATGGGACCCACATAGTCCCACCATGAGATGCCGGCCTCCCTGTACTTCTCCACGTTCCTCTCCCCGTGGGTGAACAGCTCCAGCTCGCTCCTCAGCTTCTTCCTTGCGAGGTTGTGCTCCTCGAAGATATCCAGAAGGTCTCCGGGTGTCATTGACAGCTGCTGGTTCAGCAGGTACCGGATCGCCCCTTTCTTGTTCTGCTGCGACTTCCCGTCCAGCAGGATCCTTTGCAGGATTTCGTGATACTTGTTCATGATAGAATGTGATTATGGTTAATAGACTGTTTCGCTTACGCCGCTTTGGCTCTAAAGGCAAAACAATGAATATCAATGATTTGCACCCCCCCCCGAATCGGCGTCGAAAAGGGTTCTCTGCGAGGCCTCCACGTAGTTGCAGACCATCCACTCCTCCTGCTTGCGCCTCGATGTCTTGGACGCCGATATGGTCCGCTCCACTCGGTGGATCGTCCATCCGTTCCTTTCGGCGAACTCCTCGATAGGTCCGTAGGGGAACATGGTCAGCACGAATTTCCCTTTCACTGTCTCCAGAAGCCGCAGCAGCTCCTCCATGTTCCGCTCCGAGAACACGCCCTCGTAGTGTCCGCAGTCGCTGTTGACATAGGGAGGGTCGACGAAATGGAAGGCTTCCTCCCTGTCGTAAGTCCGGATGACATCAAGGGCGTTACGGTTCTCGATAGTGACATGCTCCAGCCTCTTGCAGATCCGCTCGGTGAACTCGTCCTTGGCGTTCTGCACCTTCTTCGGCATCCCGCCTCCGAAGTCGTAGCCGAAGGAGCCGTCCATCATGGCGGCGAATGACATCTTGCAGAGCGCCCACACCGCCCATGCCCTTTGCGCGAGCGTGAAGAACTCCGGGTAGGCGTTTATATGGGCGGCCTGGGCGTGGATGTCACGGCTGTGGAGGGTCTTGTCGATCTCCGTCTTGAGGTCCCTGTAATAGACCTGCGCCACCCAGTAGAAGTTGGTCAGCTCCATGTTTATGTCGTTGATGATCTCGGCATCGCATGGAGGCTTGGCGAAAAGCACGGCTGCCCCTCCGCAGAAAGGCTCGGTGTAAAGCTTGTGCTCGGGGATAAGGGGCAGGATGTGCTTCAGCATCGTCTGCTTTCCCCCGTAGTATGAAATAGGTGTCCTCATATATGGTTTGATTTGATTTTATTTGATAACTTTGTCCCCGGTACCACTCACACGCAAAAACGTCACATCGCGGTCAGGAGTCTCGCTCCCGGCTTCGCGGTGTGACGCGTTTGTGTAAGAAGTGGGTGGTACTGTTTCTTACAGGCCGGGAGCTTTTTTGTTTGCCTCTCCCGGAAAGGCTCTATTTAGATTCTCTCCCCCTTGTACCTCCGGTTGTAAAGTATCTGCCTTCTCTGCGTCCCGTTCAGCTTGTGGCTGAAATGGACGAAAGTAGGGTACAGGATCATCTGGTCGAACGGCAGGCGGAGGTCGGCCGCCCTCTTCGCGAGGTCGTAGACCCTCTCAAGGCTTACGGTTCCATCGTTCCTTCTTTTGGACGGGCAGACATCCGCCGCCTCTCCCTTGAGGTGCTGGCTGGTGGCCACGCCGCCGACGGCCTTGTTGACGGCGGGGCACCTGTAGCCGGAGTTGATGGAGAGTGGCGCTCCCCATGCGTCCCTGAGAGGCTGTAGGACATCCAGGACCAGCGCCCTGACGCTGTCACGGACAGACACGTCCCTGATGATGTTGTCGGTCTTGAGGCCGGCCTGGTCCGTGACCTCGAATTCCCTGTACGAGAAGTCCTTGCTTATCGTTCCCATCACCGTTACTCATTAATGGCATGGCCGTATTTGTCCTTTTCCAATCTCGCTGCCTTATAGGCTTCGTAGGCGGCCTTGCGCTGTGTCTCGGAGAGGGTGAACGAGCCGTTCTCCAAATAGGCTGCGTAGATGCATGCCTCATACTTGTGCTTTGCGTCAAGCTTGTCCACGAGTGGCTGCAGCTGTTCCAACTGCCCGATGGTCAGGCCTATCTCCTCCGCGAAAGCCGGCACGAGGAACTTGCCCAGCTGCATCGCAGGCCCCTTAGTCAGTGCATAGTTGATGAACTCCTCCGCACTCATCCGCTTCCAGCGGTACTCGCAGTTGTTGGCAAAGTGCAGCTGTCTGACCACCTTATAGCCATTCGGCTCATCCTCAAGAATGAGAATGTCCGTGTCCGAGGGGGCGAACCCCTCCATCCCCGTAAAGAATGCACGGGAACCAATTGTGAATCTTTTGCTCATACTCATATTTACTTTTTGATTTTCTTTAATTGACCTTCAAGTGTCTTCCGATCCCTCTCTCCGTAGATCTGAGTCGTCTCAAGCTTCCTGTGTCCAAGCATTTGCTGGATGGCGGTCATAGGAACGCCTTGTTGCAGGAGCAGAGTCGCGAATGTGTGACGTGACGTGTGGAATGTCGCCTTGAAGTCAAGCTTCAACGGTTCCAGAATCTCATGCAGTATCTGGTTTACCTGAGAATTGCGGCCAAGCTTCTTCACGAGCGCGCTGACGCTCCCATAACGGCCTATCATCATGGCAGCCTTGCCGGAAAAGATTCTGTCAGTGGGAACCTCCACTTCATACCCGGTCTTGACCATCTGCTTGACTATCCAGCCGTCTTTCAGATTTTCGTCCTTCAGAGTCACGAAGTCGGAGAATCTCAACCCCGTCCAGCAGCAGAAAAGGAACGCATCCCTCACCCGCGCCTTACGTCCATGAAGATTCATCTCCTCGAGACTCCGAAGCTGCCCGTCGGTGAGGTAGCCGTGCTTTGACTCCATCCGGCCGATTTGATATCCGTCGAAACCGTTTTTCTCCACGATTTTACGCCGGACGGCCTCGCCCATGACGGCACGCAGCTGCCTCAATCTCCCCACTATGGTGTTGTGCGCGAGGCCGCAATCATGCATGTATCTCTCATAGCGGGTGATGGTCTGGAAATCGACATCCGACAGGAGGAGGCCCTTCCGCCACTTCTCGATGGAATTCGCAAGCGTCATGTAGCCCTGCCGGGTGTGCGTTTTCCTGTTGCCGGTGCTCATCATATTCACGATGAAATCGTAAACCGTGGCGCCTGGAGCCATCTTCTCTCGGATGGCATCACGCACCATCATCAGAGACGGGTAGACCCCCTGTCGGATATAGTCGAGTTCCACGCGCTCGCATTCCATGAGCTGCGTGAGCAGAGAGGCGTTGAGGCCGGCGGAAAGTGGATGCCTGTCGCTGACAAGCCCTCCCTCCCACATGCCTTCCCTAAGGTAGGTGTGTGTAGACAGGTACATCCTTTTTCCGTTTTGCTCCATCTCTATTTGGATGAGACCCTCTTTTCTTTTGTTGAGCCGGCCGGCCCTGTTGTATACCAGCCGGTATCTTATTTTCTTTAACATGACAATGTTGTTTTACTTTAGCGGATAGTTGTAGGCCCCCTTTTATGGTGCCCCGGCGAAATTACTGTAAGACAACTATCTGCATGTCACAACATCGTCTTCTCCGACAAAAATTATTCGTGCGTCTGTTCCATATACTGCATCATTGTGCGAACAATCGCTCTAAATCCAAGGTGTTTTCACCACCATTTCACCATCCCCGTCGCATGTCACGACCTGCTCGTACTTCACCCCGAGAGCCGCCGTCACAGTGAGGTGGGAGGCCGATGTGCCCTTGATTTCGCCGGTCTGGCGGACATATTGCAGCCTTGTTGTGGAGGTGCTGCCGCCCTTCCAGTTAACATACTGGCTAACCCCCTCAAAGCGAGAACAATACACATATCCGCTAAAGGTG
>CAZSMO010000032.1:0-14588 GCA_964608175.1 uncultured Muribaculaceae bacterium
GCGGCAGCCGCTCCGAAGAGCCCGCGACTGTGAAGCCGGACTCGCGAAAGGCATTTTTATATCCATGAGGGGAACTTGTGGATTATTGTTATCTTTGTCACTTCGGGTTTCGCACTTGCGAAATTTGAGAAAACATCATTAACCCAATGGATCGAAATAAATTCAACCTTTGGAACAGAGTATGTGCCGCCCTTGCGCTTGTAGTGTCAGCGGTTACCTATCTGCTCACCATCGAACCTTCCGCATCGTTCTGGGACTGCGGGGAGTTCATTGCCTCATCATACAAACTCGAAGTCGGGCACCCGCCGGGAAACCCTGTTTTCCAGCTCTTCGCCCGCATTGCCACCCTCTTTGGGGACAACATGCATGCGGCCATCCTGGTTAATTCCCTGAGTGCCATCTGCTCGGCCCTCACCATCATGCTGCTCTACCTCACAATTGTGTGGTTTGTCAAGCGGCTTTTCGCTTCAACCGAAAGAAGATACACGACTTCACAGGCAATTGCAATCTTCGGGAGCGGATTGGTTGGTGCCCTCGCTTACTGCTTCTCCGACACCTTCTGGTTTTCAGCCGTAGAGGGCGAAGTCTATGCCATGTCCAGTCTCTTCACCGCCCTAGTCTTCTGGGCGATGACCATGTGGTACGACCATGCAGATGAGCCGCATGCCAATCGCTGGATAGTGCTGATTGCTTTCCTGATGGGGTTAAGCATAGGCGTACACCTGCTCAACCTGCTTGCCATTCCTGCCCTTGTGTTTATGTACTTCTACAGGCAAAGGAGTGCCTGCAGTTTTTGGCAGTATGTCAAGATTTTCCTGCTCGGGGTGCTGATTCTGGCCCTGATTCTCTTTATCATCATCCCCTGGGTACCCAAGTTGGCGGCTTACTTCGACCTGCTCTTTGTCAATGGCTTCGGCCTGCCTTACAACAGCGGTGCAATCTTCTTCATGATAGCCCTGCTCGCCCTTTGCTTCTGGGGCATCTCGGCTTCTTACAGGAAAGGCAAGGTCTTCTGGAACACCACCTTATTGTCTTTCACCGTCATCGTAATCGGCTTTTCAGTCTTCTCGATTGATGTAATCCGCTCCGCTGCCAAGACCCCGACCAACGAGTACCAGCCCGATAACCCCTTTACTCTCGTAAGGTATCTCTCGCGCGAGCAATACGGCAAGACACCTCTAATCTATGGCCAGTATTACGATGCTCCTTACACCCTCAGTCAGGGTAAGTATTGGGCACCCGTGGACGGAAAATACAAGAAAGTTGACAGCCCTCTCGATACCAAATTCAAGAGCGAGGGCAAAATGCTCTTCCCCCGAATGTGGAGCTCCTCCCCGGATGGGCGCTACGAAGACTTCTATGAGGCCTACACTCATGGCAAGGGGCGCAAGATTGTTGGGAGCGAACACCGCAAGCCTACGCAGGCTGCCAATCTTACATATTTCTTTGATTATCAGCTTAATTGGATGTACTGGCGCTACTTCATGTGGAACTTTGTCGGGCGGCAGAATGATATCCACTCCCCTTCCCCTGGGGACATTTTCCACGGCAACTGGGAAAGCGGAGTGAAGTTCATCGACAATGCCCGTCTCGGGGACCAAAGCGATGCTCCTGATATACTGAAGAATAACAAGGGGAAGAACCATTATTTCTTCCTGCCGCTGCTCCTCGGCCTAATCGGACTCTGCTTCCAATTCGGCAAGGACAAACGAGGCTGCTGGCTCACTTTCCTGATGTTCTTCATGACTGGGATTGCAATTGTCATCTACCTCAACCAGCCACCCTACCAGGTAAGGGAGCGGGATTATGCCTACGCAGGCTCATTCTACTTCTTTGCAGTATGGATAGGTATTGCAGTAGCCGCCATTTATCAGTGGCTTGAAGATGCGTTCAAAGGCAAGGGGGCTATCCCTCTCGCAGCAGCAGTGAGTGTGGTCTGTCTCTTTGTTCCTGCCCTTATGGGAGCTCAGAACTGGGACGACCACGACCGCAGTGGCAGGAAAACCGCTGTAGAACTGGCTGGCAACTACCTCAACTCGGTAGGCCCGCAGGGCATACTCATTACACACGGAGACAACGATACTTTCCCCCTCTGGTATGCCCAGGAGGTCGAAGACGTACGCACTGATGTACGAATCGTCAACACTTCCCTGCTTGGCACCGACTGGCATATCGACCAGATGAAATATGCCGTCAACGAATCCAAGCCTCTCAAGCTCCAGGTCCCTTATGAGCAGTATCTCTACGGCACCAACGAGTATATCCCTATTGTAGATAGCAGGGGTACCGAAATGTCGATAGAGGATGTTATGGCCGTGTTCCGCCATCCAAAGCTGAAAGTGGCGCTCACAAGTGGCAGAAGGGTAGACTACATTCCTTCACGGAAGATAGTCATCCCAGTCAACAGGGAGAATGTCCTCAAATACGGCATCCTGCCTGCCTCCTTTGCGGATCAGATTCCTGACAGCATCACCCTTACCATTCCTAAAGGCAAGGATTTCATCTCCAAGCCGGAACTCTTCGTCCTGGACTTCCTTTCAGGCTACGACTGGTCTCGACCTTTCAATATGCTCAATCAGGGAGGAGAGATTAATGTCGGCCTTAAGGATTACCTCATGTACGATGGCTTCTCCTACCGCTTCGTGCCGATTCGCAACAGGATATCAAGTATGGATATAGGGAAAGCCGACCTGAACGGACTCTATACACAACTCACTCAAACTTTTACCTTCGATGCCCTCTCTGCAGACAAGTGGTATGTGGATTATCAGAATCTCTACACCTTCCTCGGGTCAATGCCGATAAGGCAGATGTATGCGACCTCAGCAAGGGCTTTCGAAAAGGCCGGCGAAAGGGATAAGGCAATAGAACTCCTTGACAAGGGTTTGGCGGTGACACACAGATTCCCCATAGAGAGCATCCCTATCGGCTTCAATGCCAATGACTATGTCCTCATAGACATCGTTTCGCAATACTATGCCTACGGACAAAGCGAAAAGGCCGACAAACTCGCCATTCAACTCTCAGATGAACTTTTCAAGAGTGCTTCATTCTATCTCAACTTCTATAATTATGCAAGGGATGATTTCGAGACTACCATGCAGTACCTCTACTTCCTTGGAGATGAAGTCAAGAAGGGTGGAAACCTTGAGCTCAGTTCACTGATTGACGGCAGGATTGACAGCCTCCTCGAAATCGAATAATAATAATTAGCGGGCAATTCCCGAGCTGACGAAAGCGTTCATCTCGGGAAGCTGCTCTTCCATACTCTGCAGTAACTTGTACTGGGCATGGGTGCGCACAAGATTATGCTCGGGGTATTTGATCTTGTAGTAGGTATCACCGTCGATGTAGTCCATAAGGAAGCGGAGGACCTGCTCGTAAGTGATGTAAATACCGGAGAAAGCCAAATTGTCAATTTCGGATTGGACGAGATTTCCGCCCATCTCTGAAATGTAACCACTCATGTAAGCCTTAAACATATCCATGCTCATCGAGACCTTGGACAAATCGGGTTCATCCTCGGCAGCAGTGTTGGTGTAGGACCGAAGTGCATCTCCAGTGTCATTAAGCAGAGTTGAAGACATCAGGGTGTCGAGGTCAATGGCACAAAGCAGGGTCCCGTCGGAGGCATTAAAGAGGAAATTGCTAATCTTGGTGTCGTTGTGGGTAACATGAGTAGGTATCGTCCCTTTCTCTACCAGATCCCAGAATTTGAGCATCTCATCCCTGCGGGATTCTATCCATGAGATTTCCTCCTTAAGATCCGCAACTCTGCCCGCCTTATCCTCGGCAAGGGCCTTATCCCACTGCCCAAAGCGGTAGCGAATATTG
Organism: uncultured Muribaculaceae bacterium; assembly: GCA_964608175.1. GTDB lineage: Bacteria > Bacteroidota > Bacteroidia > Bacteroidales > UBA932 > Cryptobacteroides. The sequence continues at coordinate 3,835 of CAZSMO010000032.1, forward strand.
TGGAAGCCTTCGATAACCCCCGCGAGGGGCTCGTTGAAATCGCTCACAAGCTTGTGGAAATGCCCGAGGCCTTTTCCGCCTTGGAATGCGAGTTCAGGAGTATCGGCGGTGAAGTAACTCCTGGTACCTTTGATATAGAGGGTGGCAGCCCAGTAATTCCCATCAGGTTCCTTGAAATAGAGTTTGCCATCTACGGCAGGAATGACCGTGAGCGTCTCACGCAAAGGGTCTGCGACTTTCTTCTTGATATGCTCGGTGACCCGTTTGATGTTGTCCATCATTGCCGGGACATCGGGAAATACGAGGTGATTCTTTCTCTGGAGGATATATTCCGGCTCCTTTTGACCGGCGATATACACGAGCAGGGTGTCATTGATAAATCCTTCTCCAAGGGGCTTCACTTCAGTGATGGTGCCGTGGGTTTGGAATTGTTTGATGATTTGTTCAGGTGTCATAGTATTAATGCTGTTTTAATGATTTTTCATTTTATTCGCAGTGATGAGCAGAAATCACATCAGACTTGCAGAGTGCAAACTCTACCGAGGAGCGGCTTCGCCATTCACCCCGGGTGAAATCAGGAATCTCAACGGGAGTATTTCCCGCGAGAATCGACTGCTCACTCAAAGGAATCAGGCTACACCATTCCGCTGCATCGTAGACATCCATATCCAAGGGAAGTCCATGATGCAGACAATAAACGAGCCGGTAATCCATAATGAAATCCATCCCATCGTGATGCCCTATGGTCTTGGATTTTTCATAGATATCAAGCACAACAGGATGCCGGTATTTTTCAAGCAAAACTGAGCACGCAGACCCTTCAATGGGGTCAGTATCCCCCTTAAAGAAGAACTGCTCTATCGGATACTGGCGGGCATAGCCCAGGGTCCCTGTGAGCTGAAAGCCGCGGTCGTACGGACGAGGGTCCATCACATTATGCTGGATTTCAATCGCTTTGCCCCTTTCCGTGCGAATCAGGGTAGTGGTGTGGTCTCCATTGGCATACTTCCTGTCGCCGAAAAACTTCTCAGCCACATCGCTGCCATTGAAAGCGGCAGTATCCATGGACACGAGCGAACGCATCCTCTCACCCCTGTGAATTCCAAGGGCAAGGGCAAGGGGGCCGAGACCGTGGGTGGGATACAAATCCCCCCTATGCAGTCTGTTGGCTTCAAGCCTCCACGGCTCCTTTTCGGGGTCCAGATCATGGATATACCCGCCCTCGACATAGACCAGTTCGCCGAAGAGTCCAAGTCGTGCCATATTGAGGCAAGTCAGGGAGAAATTGTCATAGACGCTATTCTCGAGCATCATACAGTGCCTGCGAGTCTGCTCGGCCGTGTCAACGAGAGCCCAGCATTCTTCCATGGCAGTAGCCGCAGGTACCTCAATGGCAACATGCTTTCCTGCCCGCATAGCACAGATTGCAATACGGGTGTGAAGGTTCCACGGGGTCGCAATGTACACCAGATCCACGTCAGAATCCTCACAGAGACGAAGATACCCTTCCGGTCCACAATAAAGTTTTACAGGGGTTGGGAGTTTCAAGGCGGCAGTATGAATAATGTTTTCATTGAGATCGCACAGAGCCGTCACAATCGCATCCCCGATATGGGTAAATCTCTCGAGTGCGTCAAGTCCTCTGTACCCGAGCCCGACAAAGCCCACGCGAACCTTCTCCAAAGGCTCGGCGGCAAACGAAATCATACTATTGCTTCCCATCAAATTGCTCCACAGGGAAAAATTCCATACCTATCTGAATGCAGCCTCCGTCTATATCAGCGCGATCTCCCACCATCGCACAGTTCTCAGGGTTCACCCCCAGGACAGCACAGGCTGCACGAAAGACAGACGCCGCCGGTTTATACCCTCCAAGCGAGGGAGAGTCAAGCAGGGCATCGAACATCTCGGGGTGAATATTGAGAGCTTCGAGCTTCTCTCTGACACAGCCGTAGTCGGAAAGAACGGCAAGCTTTGCCCCTTCACGATGGAACTTGTCGGCGGCCGCAAGTACAGAGCGATTGCTCTGATAATGATCATGAAGCTCCTTCACCATGGTCTTCATATACCACTCATGATACCATGTTTCTATCTGATTCACAGAGAAACGGCAACTCCGAGCCATCTTCCTGAACAGGGTATCGTAGCCGATGGTGCCGGTATCGATACCTGCAAGAGAGTGCCGCGTTCGGCGCTCCAAATGAAGCAGCTTAAGACAGGAGAACGGGCGATAGGACCCGCCCTCCTGCAAGCGTCCGTGCAGCAGCGCGTCACAGATCATCCTCCTGACGAGGCCGGTCTTATCGTAGAGAGTGCCGTCGAGATCAAAGAATACAGCTTCGCGCCCCGCCATAGCCTAGCTTCTCACTCCGCCAAACTGCTCCGTGAGTATCTTGCTCACCTCGGCAATGCGCCCGTTAAGCTCCTCTGTAGTAGTGGCTTCACAGATAAACCGAAGGTAGGGCTCGGTATTGGAAGGACGGATATTGAACCACCATGTAGGATATTCGAGACGATAGCCATCGAAATCCATAAGCTTGTCGGGCTGACCGAGTTCCTTAATAAAATGCTCGCAAACGGCTTTCATCGCCCCCTGCTTGTCATCAAGCTTGAAGTTGATTTCACCGGAATTCTGGTAGGCGGCAATCTCGGCAATCTGCTGGCTGAAGGTCTTACCCTGCTTCTTGAGGGCAGAGACAATGCGAAGTACTATCATCGAAGACAGAAGTCCGCTGTCGGAGTAGAAGAAATCCTTGAAATAATAGTGTCCGGCAAGCTCGCCTCCCCAAAGTCCGTCTATTTCACGAAGTTTCGGAGCGGCAAAGGCGCGGCCGACCTTCCATGTACGGACATCGGCTCCATACCCTGCGAGAAACTCTCCCACTGCCTTGGAACTGCGTATTTCCTGTAGGACACGGGGATTCTTCGCCCCTCTCTCATCGCAGAAATACAGAGCCATCATGGCGATAATGAGGTCAGGAGCTACGAACTGCCCTTTCTCATCAACAAACATCACTCTGTCCGCATCACCGTCATAGATGACACCGGCGTCAGCCCCGACTTCCCTGACAAGCTCCTTAAGAGGCTCCACATTCTTGGGAATCAGGGGATTGGGCTCGTGATTGGGGAACCGCCCGTCGATGGTATCGAAGATATAGTGGGGTGTGTCCCCATAGATACGCTTTGCAAAGAGGTTGGACATCCCGTTGGAGAGGTCAAAAGCGAGGGTAAGATTGGAATAATCCCCTTTGAACTTTGACATGAAAGCGATGTAGTCTTCCATGATGTCCATGGGGTGAACCTCTCCGCGTCTTGCCGCGACAGGGGTGGGTTTGTCTTCATTTATCCACTGTTCAATCTGTCCGAGACCTGCATCATAACCCACAGGCAGAGCATTCTCGCGGGAGACCTTCATCCCGTTGTACTGGGCCGGATTGTGGGATGCCGTAATCTGGACTGATGCCTTGAAGCCGTAGTTTGCAGTACCGAAATACACCATAGGAGTACTTGCAAGCCCGATATCGTAGACATCGGCTCCTGCATCTGCAATGCCCTTGCAGAGGTATTCGTGAATTTCAGGGGAAGATACGCGACAGTCGCGCCCTACCAGCACCTTGTCCGTCTTAAGCAGAGAAGGCAGGAAGTAACCGACCTTATAGGCCGTATTTTTGTCAAAATCGACTCCGTATACGCCACGGATGTCATATGCATGAAATGCTCCCATAATATTGTGTTTTTAACTATGTTCTTCTTTTTCCCATTCCCAGGTATAGAGCAGGGATTCAACTTGTCGCAGTAACTGGCGCTTATTGTATTTAGGGGCATAGACCCAGGCCTCTGCAACGATGATTTTCTTCCCGTCAGGGGAATAGAAAACATGGTCGACGAAGGGTCCCCCCATAAAGTCTCCCTCAACTTCCCACATCCCGTGAGTTTCAGCAAAGTTCATTCCTTTGTAGGCAAGATAGCGGGTTTGAGGCATCCAGTAAGTCCCCGTCACCATATAAGTCCCGTCAAACATCCCCGGGACATTGACTTTGAGCACACTGTCGCGCTTCTCTATTATCTCCTCATTGATGAAATCATTCCCGCTGACTGGATAGGAATACACAAAAATCCCCTGGGTTGAGTACTGCCTGTCGAGGGCTATCCACGCGAAACTGCCGTTGATTTTGCGAAGCCTGTAGCCCGAAGGGACGTGCACTCCTCCGCCAAATACCGCCTCAAGCTGAGGATACACATCCTTATTCTCATACTGCATAGTATTGGCAATAACCCGGTTGCGTTCAGCCTGCTCGATTGCATCCACGATAAAGCTCCCGTTTGAGAGAAAGATTGAATCGGCCTGCTCCGAGGTATGTGCACTCACAAGCAGAAGGCACTGGGGGGTAGCCCATTTGTCATTTATGAGCTTCACTCCGGGGGTAACCACTTGAGGATTGATGTCGAAAAAGATGATGTTGCGGTGAATCTTGAACATATCGTTGAACCCCCCGTGACTCACATTGGTCGCGGTATACATGTACTCGGTAATCGGCAGGAAGGGATACTCCGCCTCGAGAACGCTGCGCACATCCTCTCCAAGCTTGCCGTCCCAATCGCTTTTCTCTATGACGCAGAGCACTTCGCCTGCCTTCCCGCTAATCGTAGGCAGAAGCGGGGGCCGGCTCTTGCACCCTGTGGCAAGCAGGGCAAGACAAAGCACCGCTGCAATAATTATTCTTCTCATTTTATAAGTCTTCCTATATCGTTGCCAAAAGCCAGAAACATTAGTCCAAAGAGCAGTATCATCCCGATTATCTGCATGATATAGAGGAATCTATCGGATGGTTTCCGCCCTGTAATCATCTCGTACAGGGTAAAGAGGATATGCCCGCCGTCAAGGCCCGGGATAGGGATAAGATTGACCACCCCGAGCATAATCGAAAGCAGGGCCAGGATATTGAGGAACTGATACCAATCCCATTTCTTCGGAAACACCTGCCCAATGGCGATGAAACTCCCCACCGACTTGTATGCGCCAGTGGATGGGGTTGCAACCATCTTGAGATCACTCACATAGCCGCTGATCGTAGTGCCCGTAAGCTTTGTGCCGGCACCTATCGCCTCTATGGGATTGTAGCTCTGACGTCGGATGTCCGGACTCTTGACATACACCCCGATTCGGCCGCTCGTGTCCACCTGCAGGGGAAGATTGATTTCCTGTCCGTCTCTTATAAAACTCGCCTCTACACTCTGCCCTGCATGCTGGGCTATTATTGGAGAAACCTCCTGGAGATAAGTCACTTTCTGCCCCTCAATCGAGACCAGGCTGTCTCCCTTCTGCAGCACGGTGGCATTCGCGGGCGAACTCACGGAATCGACCACGAAAGGAAGCGCAATATCGAACATGTATGGCGTGCTGAGTATGTCTGCGGTAAGAGCCCTGTCGATGTAGATATGGAGAGTATCCTCTCCGCGAAGCACGGTCACGCATTTGACTTCCTTACGGGCCAAGTCAGCTTGAAGCATCGAGAAATCTTCGGGAGTGTAGTTATCGAGCTTGAGAATTCTGTCCCCTGTCTTGAATCCCATCTCGCGGGCAAGGGAATTGGGATAAATATGGGTATTCTCATTGCTTACATAGGCCGTCCCCCAGATTCCACAAATCAGGGAGTAGATCAGAATCGCAAAGATGAAATTGAACAGCACCCCGCCGGCCATCACAAGCAGACGCTGCCAGGCGGGATGTGTGCGGAATTCCCAGGGTTGCGGCTCCCGCTTGAGCTGATCCATATCCATGGACTCATCCACCATCCCTGCTATCTTGCAGTAGCCCCCAAAGGGCAGCCAGCCGATACCGAACTCCGTCTCCCCGATATGGAATTTTAGCAGAGCCTTCCCCCCGACATCGAAGAAGAGGTAGAATTTCTCGACCCTGATGTGGAAGAGTTTGGCAAAGAGGAAATGCCCGAACTCGTGAACGATAATCAGAATCGAGAGAGCGAGTATAACTTGAAGTGCCTTGAAAAGTACTGCCATATCATCCAATCAGTGATTGTGCAAACTCAACCGTGCCGGCGTGAGTGTCGAAAATGTCCTCGAGAGAGGGATTTTTAACAAAATACGTACCCTCGAGACTTTTGCCTATAAGCGTTGTCATCCCATAGAAGTCAATCCGGCCTTCGAGATAGGCCTTCACTGCCACTTCATCCGCCGCATTGAGGGCACAGGGGATGTTGCCTCCCCGCTTGAATGCCTCAATGGCAAGGGACAGGTTAGGGAACCGCTCTATATCGGGAGCCTCGAAATGAAGGCATCCAAGCGTCTCGAGATCCAAACTCTTGCCTCCAAAAGGGAGCCGGTGGGGAAAGCCCAAAGCGAAACCGATGGGCTGGCGCATGTCAGGCCAGCCGAGTTGGGCGATAATGGCCCCATCGGAGAATTCTACCATCGAATGAATCACCGATTCGGGATGCACGAGGATTTTGACCTTGTCGGGAGCTACATCGAAGAGATGGCAGGCCTCGATAAGTTCGAACCCCTTGTTCATCATTGTGGCCGAGTCGATTGTGACCTTTGCCCCCATCTTCCAATTGGGGTGGCGCAAGGCCTGAGCCGCATCTGCGCGGGCGATTTGATCCCGCGCCCAATTGAGAAATGGCCCACCGGAAGCAGTCAGATGAATCCTTCGCAACTCGTTGCCTTGAGCTGCAAGCAGGCATTGAAAGATAGCCGAGTGTTCACTGTCCACGGGAATAATCACCCCTCCTCCGGCCTTGGCGCATTGCTTCACTATATCACCGGCCGCCACGAGGGTTTCCTTATTGGCAAGAGCCACTATCTTCCCCGCGTTCAGGGCTGCAAGAGTGGGAGCAAGTCCGCTGAATCCAACCATGGACGCAAGCACTATGTCCACCTCCGGGGCCGCTACAATAGCCTCGAGGGCATCACTTCCGGCAAAAGAGCGCGTCAAAGAGCCCGAGAGCCCTTCCGCGAGCTGACTGTATAGCTTCCCGTCACAAATTACGGCATTATGGGCCCCAAACTCCTTAGCCTGGGCACAGAGAAGGTCTGCATTTCGGTTGGCACTGACGAGCTCAACCTCAAAAAGGTCCCGATGCTTTCTAATCACATCGAGAGCCTGAGTCCCGATAGAGCCCGTAGAGCCGAGAATCGCGATGTGTCTCTTACTCATTATTAGAAGGAGATGTATTTAGTAGGGTCGATAGCCTCCCCTTTGTACCAAAGTTCGAAATGCAGGTGATCTCCGGTAGTGAGCGAGCCTGTGTTCCCGACTTGGGCTACAGGGGTTCCGGCAGAGACCCTGTCCCCGGTCTTCTTGAGCAGCTTGCGATTATGCTTATAGGTAGAAATCAGATCTCCATCATGCTGAATACTGACAGTATAGCCAAATTCATCGCTCCAACCGGCGAATACCAAAGTCCCGTCGAGTACCGCTTTGACAAGGGTCCCGGCAGGAGCCGTTATATCCACAGCGGGATGCGTCGCAATATCGAAGCCATTGGAAATAACACCTTTAAGCGGAGTAAAGAAATGCATTCCCTCAATTGGAAGGTGCCACTGCTGTCCGGATGACACCCCAAAAGCATCCTCCTTACGCACCTTTTCCCTCAAAAGTGAATCCTGCCTGAGAAGATAGGCTTTATTTTCCCTCTCCAGGTAAGCGTCTGAATTGGCGGAAATAATACTGTCCAGGATAAGAGTCTGTTCTCCGGCAAGAGCCCTCGAAAGATTCTCCGAATACAACTGGTAGCGCCTGAGGGCATTCTCCATCGAGTCGAGCCGGATGGCATTGACTACCGCCTGGCGCCGAAAGGAAGCTCCGGGATACCCCGGAACCGTGCGGCGAAGGGGCGTAAATACGATGAGAGCATACACACCACCTATCAGAGAGCAAAGCGAAAGGACTACTACGAGCCAAAATCTCACCCGCGTGAACTTGAAGGAGTAGAGTTTCTCGTGAGTATCGTTGTCCGTGAGGGTAAGTCTGTAAACTTTATTCCTGAGGTTTTGTCTTCCCATTCTTTTGGAGTAAATTTGCGGCAAATGGACAGGATAATCGGCATAGACTTCGGAAGGGCGCGTACGGGACTTGCCGTAAGCGACCCGCTGATGACCTTTGCCTACTCACTTGAGACACTGCCGTCCGCAAAGATAATAGATTATCTCCAAAAATACGCCGCGAAGGGAGAGACTATAGTACATTTCGTCATCGGATATCCTCTCAATCTGGATGGTTCCGATGCAAGTGCAGCAGGGGATGTGAAAGCCTTTGTCAAGACCCTCAAAAAGGCTTTCCCGTCGGTTCCCGTTTCTTTGGAAGACGAGAGATTTACCACCGTCCTCGCACATCGGGCGATGATTGACGGTGGGATGAAGGCTTCGCGGCGAAGGGACAAGACGGAAGTAGACAAAATCAGTGCAGCGATTATCCTCCAAGGCTGGCTTGACAGAAATAACAAAGGAAAAATATGATTAAACCTATCTATCTCTATGGTTCAGAAGTACTTCGTGAGAAGGCACGGCCTGTAGATCTCTCCAATACGGAACATATCTCGAGCCTCGTGCAAGACCTTTGGGACACCCTTAAGGCGAGTGACGGCTGTGGTCTTGCCGCCCCCCAGATTGGAGTTTCGGAGCGGGTTCTGGTCGTAGACGGGGATGATGTCGCAGAAGAATACACCTACCTCAAGGGCTTCAAACGCGCACTGATCAATCCCGTGATTGTGGAAGAATCGCAGAAGAAATGCGAATATGATGAGGGCTGCCTGAGTATCCCTGGCATCTATGCCTCGGTCGTGCGTCCGGAGACCATCACTGTCGAATACTACAACGAGAAATTAGAAAAAGTCACCGAGACCTTCGACAAATTCGGGGCAAGGATGGTCCAGCACGAGCTCAGCCACTTGGACGGCATCCTGTTCACCGACCTCGTGGCCCCTATTCGCCGTAAGATGCTCTCCGGCAAACTCGCAAGCATAGCCCGCGGCAAAGTCGGGACCCAATACAAATCCAAAATCAGATGAAACGCATTGTTGTTAAAATCGCCCTTTGCGCCTTCTTGCCTGCCCTGCTTGCAGGCTGCATTAAGAAATCTTCGGCTCTCGATATAGATGACAGCGCAGGACAGACCGAGTACGTCAACACCTTCGCCTACAACTCTATGAGTACATTTTATCTCTGGATTGGAGAAAGCAGCGTACAGAAGGAAATGAGCAGCTGGCGCACGGATGCCGACCCGATAAAGAAGGTCGCTGCGGTCAGGTATAAGGATTCTTCCGGCAATGATATCGATCGCTGGACTCAACTGACCGATGACTATGATGCCTTTGTAAGCTCGGTGGAAGGAGTAAGCACCACCTTTGGCTACGACTTTATCCTGATGTACACGGATTCCTCCCAAGAATATGTGGCCGCGGTCGTGACTTTTGTCTATGCGGACAGTCCGGCCTCAACGGCCGGTTTGAAGCGGGGCGATGTGATTATCACCGTAGACGGCGAGCCCATCCCCGCTTCCAACTACTACGAAATCGTGAATTCCAAACTCCTCAACAGCACTTCCTGCACGATAGGACTCTGGAAAGGGGGAAACATTAAGCTCAGCGCGGTCACCATGTACTGCAACCCCGTGAATGTGGTCAAAGTCTTTGACTGTGCAGGGAAAAAGGTAGGCTACCTGCATTTCACTTCCTTCACTCCTGATGCCTGTCCGGACCTTATTACTGCCTGCAATACATTCAAGAAAGAGGGAGTTAGCGAATTAGTGCTCGATCTGCGCTACAACGGGGGCGGTTATGTAACCACGGAACAATTGCTTGCCTCGATGCTGGCTCCACAGGAAGAAGTGTCCAAGGGTTCACTCTTCGAAATGACAGTGTACAACGAACTGCTCACAGAAGAATGGGGAGCAGATAGCAACACCTATTTCAAGACTTCATTCGAAGTCAATGAGAAAGAGTTGAGTACAGCTATGAGCAATATCGGGATAACGAAACTCTACGCCCTTATTTCGTCAGGAAGTGCCTCTGCTTCAGAAGCTCTGATTTGCGGCCTTAAGCCCTACCTCGACATCACCATGATAGGCACTCAGACCCATGGCAAATTCTGCGAGGGTATCATTATGGAAGGACCTGCCTGGTATAATATGTATAAGAATGCCCTGTCCTCTTCCACATATTCCAATGGGGTGAAATACACTGACAACTGGGGGATATACCTTATGATAGGGCGCTATGCGGATAAGAACGGACAGACTCTCAGCATGCCAAGCGGACTCACTCCCGATATTGAGGCAGAAGACAATCCTCTCGATGGATATCAGCTTGGAGACCCCAATGAGACCCTCCTGAAGCAAGCTCTCACTCTCGCCGGATACAGCTACCTTTCCACTTCAGGGACGAAGACCGGCGCAGACACCGCAAGTCTTGAATCATCGGACAAACTACGGCAGCCTCGCGGCAAGAACTTTGGGATTTACATTGATGACAGCCTGATTATGGAGTAAATTTGCTGATTTTTTGCTATTTTTGCGGCGCCTTAAAGATTGTGCGTAGGATAGTTTCGTGAGATGCGCACAAATCTTTGAACATTAATATTTTAATCATCTCACGAAGCTGAAGACTTAGAGACCGTCAGGTCGACAGTAAGTCCTCTCCCCGAGGGAGAGGATTTAGGTGAGGGGCACCGTTGGAAGAAAAAAGATTGTGCGTAGGATAGTTTCGTGAGATGCGCACAAATCTTTGAACATTAAT
>CAZSMO010000033.1:0-14095 GCA_964608175.1 uncultured Muribaculaceae bacterium
TGCAGGGATTTTCTCGCCTGCCTGATGTTCCATTTAATTTCTTTGCTATTCATTGCTAAAGACGCATGTGTGTCCACTAAAAGTTGTGGACGTTTAAATAAAGTTTAATAATTAAAACAGAGTCGGTTCACGATAGTGTTTTGGCCGGTAAAAAACGAGCATTTGTAATAAGCAAATATAAAATGTACTTTTTTCGTAAAGATGATTGTACATTTTGTTGGAGGGTTTCAAGGGCTTACTAGTTCTTGTTTATTGAATATTACTTGCTGGTTGTGAGGCAGCCCCGCGGGGCTGCCTCACAACGGGCGTTTTTCATTATTGAAGATGGTCTTCCTGTTCTCCAGCCTGTAGCTTGTCCCTGCGAGCTTTATCACCTCGCACCGGTAAAGCAGACGGTCGATTATGGCAGTTGCAAGCACCTCGTCATTCAACGTCTCGGCCCATTCGGTAGTAGCTTTGTTCGTGTTTATTATGACGGAGGTCTTCTCGTGCAGGGAGTTGATTAGGTTGAAGAACGAGGCGGACTCCTCCTTCTTGACAGGGAACAGCATTATGTCATCGATGGCGAGCAGGTCGGCCTTCAGCCACTTGTTGTATGTCGTGAGGGCGGATATCGATATGTCCTTCGTACGGAGGCAAGTGAGTATGTCCTCCATGGATATCATGTAGGCTTTCCGGCCGGCCTTAATCGCGTCGTAGACAAGCCCTGACGCGGTGTAAGTCTTGCCTGTCCCCGACGGCCCCATGAGGATGAGGTTGTATGCCTGGTTGAGCCATGCGAGCTGCCTCTCCGAAATCCCGGTCGAGTGGCTGAAGTCGTAGCGGTCGAGGTCGTACTTAGGTGCCAGCTTGGCCTGTTTCAGGCGGTTGAGGTAGGTCTTGTACTCCCTTGTCCGTGTCTCCTCCATGAGAACTCCCTCAAGGAAATCGGCGTATGTCGGCCTGCCGTTCTTGGCGTCCACGATTATCTGGTCCATGTTGTTGGGGATGTAGAACAGGCGTAGCCTGGCGCAGTATCTCTTTATGTTGTCGGCGTTCATCCGAAGATTGCTTTAGTGTGCCTGTGGAGACCGGTTTCGCGCGCTATCTGCGAGTAGCGGAGGCCCTTTGATTTTAATTCGTTAACTTTCCTAGCTGATGTCGATGCCGACAAAGATTTTTTTCATAACTTGCGTTGCTATTGTGGACAGTTGGCCGTTAATCCCTCACCTACAAACCTTATGATATTCTTATTCAGGTCCTCAGATCAACGGGCCGGGCGGGGCAAAAAAGTTAATCGGGTCTTACCCATTTGTAGCAATTGAGAACCGCCCGGCTCCATTGTCCTTTGTTAAACTTTCATGAACGGCACAAATTTACTACTTTTGCTCTCACAAACCTTGGTGCAGAGAACAACGCTGCAAAGCTAAGGTTTGTGCCACATTACGAGTTTCCTTTGCGAACTCGTGAGCCCTTGCGCATCCATAGTCTTTGTGTTCGTTCTTATTTACAAAGTTATGGATGCCTTCGTTTTCCTTGCTCAAATTGTACATTTTACTTTGCCAAAAAATGTACATTCAAAGTTACTTATTGCAGCATTTTAAACTTATTTCATCCTTGGGGGCTCATTGGGTACTGCGTCCCCAGCTGCTTCGTTTCCATTAAGCACAAATTTAATTTTCTTATTTTGTGCTCGGTCGTTTTATCGACTAATACATGTCCCCGAAGATATTGAAGAGCGAATTTTTTTGGCTTCCATCGCTTATACCAGGGTACAGGAGCTTGAGAGATTTTTATTACATTTGCAGCCTATGGTTAAGAAGATTACAATAATGCTCCTGCTCTCGCTTGCTGTGGGGTTTGGAGTGTGCAATGCACAAAACGGAAAATCTGCTATGAAAGAAAATGTAAAGGAAGTCGCCGAGAGGGAGAATTTCGGCTCGGCACATGCGCTTGTGACCCTTCCTCAACCCTGCGTCATGATTGCTACCTGGGATGAGAACAAAACGCCCGATGTGATGATGGCTGCATGGGCGGGTCAGTATGATTATAATCAAATAGTCATCAGTCTGTCGGAGCACAAAACCACGGATAACCTTCGTCTGCATAAGGCCTTTACCGTGAGTTTCGCCGATGAGAACACTGTCGCCGAGTCGGATTACTTCGGCCTTGTGAGCGGGAAGAGAGTTAAGAACAAAGTAGCCGAAGTTGGCTTCACAATTACTCCCAGCCCCAATGTGGATGCCCCCATTATCAACGAGTATCCCCTTACTCTTGAGTGTAAGGTGGTGAGTTTCAAGGATGGGGTACTTATCGGAGAAGTTGTCAACATGAGTGCAAAGCCCGAAATCCTCGATGAGAAAGGCAGGGTTGACTTTGCCAAACTCAAACCCATCGTCTTTGATGCCTCTCAGTCCTGCTACAGAGCTCTTGGTGAAGTCGTCGGACAGGCTTGGGGTGCGGGGAAGGAGTTTATTAAACGATGATGGCGATTTGCACTTTGGCATGCACCTAAATGACAGACTCGGAATTAACATTGATTGTGATGACGAGGGGAATGATTTGTACTGTCACATCAGTGAGCATTTCGGCATAGACATTTAACTCAAAAGTGGTTGAAATTCGTGTGTGAGACTATGCGTTATTTACATTATTTCGTGGGAGCTGCGCTCATGCTCTCAGCTGTTTCTGCTCTTGCTAAACCCATCCCTGAATCGGAGGAAGAATTTGCCGATACGACTAATACGCTTTCAACAGCTGTCGTTACTGGAGTTAGGGGAGTGGGAGACCCGCTCGCCCTGCCCTTTACGGTGGATATCATTGATTCAGAGAAGCTCAATGCTTCGTACGAATCCAATCTGCTTCCTGTATTGATGCAGGAGATTCCATCCCTTATGCTGACTTCCCGTGCCATGATGGGCTACGGGGTAAGCACGAACGCCGCCGGCGGGCTTAATCTTCGCGGTATCAGTGGGGGCAGCGGTCAGATGATGGTGCTTATCGATGGGCATCCTCAATATAACGGCATCTACGGGCATCCGATTGCCGACAGTTATCAAAGCATTATGGCAGAAAGAGTTGAAGTGCTTCGCGGCCCCGCCTCCATGCTCTATGGCTCCAATGCCATGGGTGGGGTCATCAATATTATTACGCGACGGTCAAGGCAAGATGGCTTTCACGGCAACTTCCGTGTAGGAGCCGGTTCCTGGGGGACGGTAGATGCGCAAGCTGCTGTTGATTACCGCAAGGGAGGCTTCAATGCTTCTGCTGCTGCCTGGTATGGACGCAGTGACAACCACCGTCCCAATATGGAGTTTGACCGCCAAGGAGGAGCCCTCATACTTTCTTATAGGATTTCAAATAAATGGAATGTCTGGGGCGATGGGAACTTTACTCATTTTAATGCATCTAATCCAGGCCCGACCACGGCCCCTCTCTTCGATTCAAGGCAGTGGATTAGCAGAGGCGTGGCTTCCGTTGGAGTAGATAATGATTACGGCTGGACGAGCGGAAGTGTCAGCGTGTATGACAACTTCGGCTTCCACAAGATTAACGATGGCACCACTGACCCTGTGGCATCACCCGTCATTAGGCTTTTTCACTCGCAAGATGCGCTCAGGGGATTGAGTGCATGGCAGAGGGCAAGCTTTTTTGCGGGCAGCGCCATTACCCTTGGAGTTGATTTTCAAAACATCTATGGCAAGGCCTGGTACACTGATATTGAGACAGGGAAGACTGTCGATGCCGGCAAGATGACTGGCGAAAGTACGAGGCAGGAATATGCTGGATATGTTGATGTTCAGCAGGATATTCTCTCCTGGCTGAGTGTCAATGCCGGTATCCGCTACGACTGGCATTCCATCAGCAAGGGGGAGTGGGTTCCGCAGGCTGGCATAGCATTGAGACCTCTGCCTGAATCTACCCTTAAACTCATGGTCAGCAAGGGGTTCCGCAACCCGACTATGCGTGAGCTCTACCTCTATCGTCCGGCAAATGACGAGCTTCGCGCGGAGCGCCTGTGGGATTATGAGATTTCGTGGAAACAGTACATTGGAGCAGTCAATTATGGAGTCAATGTATTTTATCTCAAGGGAGACAACATGATTCAGACCGTAATGGTAGGGGATAGTCCCCTTAACACCAATACTGGGGAAATCGAGAATACCGGAGTTGAGGCTGACTTTTCTGCAAAAATCACTGAAGGTCTTTCCGTGGATGCCAATGCCTCGTACCTGCACATGGAGAATCCGGTGCTGGCAGCGCCTCAAGGGAAAGCATATGCCGGAGTCAATTGGACAAAGGGGAAATTCAGTGTAAACGGGGGTCTGCTTGGGGTCCTCGGGATGTATACGGCCACGGGAGATAAAGAAACCAAGGAAAATTTCCTGCTGCTAAACCTCAATGTCTCCTGTAAAGTAAATAAGATTCTGACTCTCTGGGCAAAGGGCGAGAATCTTTTGGCTCAAAAGTACGAGTATATTGCCGGCTATCCTATGCCTCGTGCAACGGGGATGGGAGGCGTTTCTGTTAGTTTTTAATCGTAAATACTTGATTAGCAGTAATATGTATTATTTGCTTGTCCCGCAGTCGGGACAAGCATTTTTGTTAAAATACTGTCTACCAATATATTGCGCTCGATAACTGTTACGGCAAAAGGTGGGTGGCAGCGGAAATGACAATGCAGATTGGATGATGGGGAAAGTAATTTACATAAAAGCGCGGAAGTTGACTTACTTCCACGCTTTATGTCGAGAAGAGGCGACTCGAACGCCCGACCCCTACGTCCCGAACGTAGTGCGCTACCAACTGCGCTACTTCTCGAGCTTGTTGATATACACCTGAATGCCGCTCTTGAGATTGGCCGCCTTGTTCTTGTGAATCACACCGATTTTGGCGAGTTTGTCAATCTTGGCGTAGACTGCAGGGGCTGCTGCCTGGGCCGTAGCCTTGTCTGTGGTGTTGCGGATATCGCGAATCGCGTTTCTTGTGGTCTTTGCATAATACTTGTTATGCAAACGACGCCTCTCGCTCTGACGAGCTGCTTTTTCTGCTGAAGCTGTATTTGCCATTTTATTACTTTTTTATTTTAGTAGTGGGTAGGAGAATCGAACTCCTATTGCAAGAATGAAAATCTTGAGTACTAGCCGTTATACGAACCCACCGCGCAAAAAGGATTGCAAAAATAAGAAAAAATTTTGACAAGTCAAAACAGTGAAGCGAGAAAATCTCCCCTACTCTTGCATCTCCCTCATAAACTACAGATTAGGATTGTCCTTGTACCACTCATTTACAGGAGGAACAATTCCCAGCCCGATAATCTCTTCGCGCATCTTGCAAAGGTGTGCGTAGGAGGCATCAAGGGCAGCCATTTCGTCCGCCGTGCCCACCGGCTCGGTGTAATGGACTCCAGCCTCGTCAATCACGGTGGGCATAGCCATCATCACATTCTTGTATTTGCCGCTGTTGACATAGGTTCCGGCAGGAAGAGTGAATTTCTCTCCGCCCATAGCTGCCTCAATCATCTTGATAGCATTGTAGGCAGGGCTCTGGAATGACGAACGGCCACGAAGTTTGATAATTGCGGATCCGCCCTGGATGGTTTCCTGCTTGATTTGTGCGAAACGCTCCTCGGAAAGGCCCATTTCGGCGAGAGGCTTGCCGTCAATCTTCACCTGGGAAGCGAAAACTGCCATCTGCTCACCATGTCCGCCATAGGTATGAGCACCGGTAACGCTGCTCTGCGGCACTCCAAACTCTTTGGCAAGATTGCTCTGCAGGCGGGTCGAGTCGAGAGCTGCAAGGGAAGTGAGCTGGTTGGGCTTCAGCCCGGAATGGATAAGGGCTGTAAGAGCGGTGACATCGGCAGGGTTGAAAATAACCACAACATGCTTCACATCAGGGCAATACTTCTTGATGTAGTCTCCAAATTCAGCTGCAATCCTGCAGTTGCCTTTGAGCAGGTCTTCTCTTGTCATGCCCTCTTTGCGGGGAGCTCCTCCGGAAGATACGATGTACTTTGCATCCGTGAATGCGACCGCAGGGTCAACAGTCCAGGTGATGTTTGCCCCAGGGAAGGCGCAGTGATACATTTCCTCTGCTACACCGTGTACACCAGGCTCGTAAATGTCATAGAGGCAGACGTTTGGTGTAAGCCCAAGCATAAGAGCAGTCTGCGCCATGTTGGACCCAATCATTCCACCGGCCCCAACAATGGTCAATTTCTCATTTGTCAAATATTTCATAACTAAAACGTATTGAATTGTCTGTTAAATTTTTCCGCGCAAATATAAACAAAAACGGGCGAATTTATCCATGCCTAGTATCGGTTTATATAAAATGTGCTCACGTTTTAGTAAATTTGCCCTATTATGAAAAAGATTATCACTCTAATTGTAATTCCCGTTTTGGCTATGGCAAGTATTTCATGCTCGAATAATTCGCAGCAAAAGGCAGGAGAGGCTGTCATCGACAACATCATGACCCGAACCTCCATTCGGGCTTACACTTCAGACCCCGTACCGGCAGATGTCATTGAGACCCTTCTCAAGGCGGGAATGTCCGCTCCAACTGCAATGAACTCTCAGCCATGGGAATTCGTGGTGGTTAATGACCGCGATACCCTCGACAAGCTCTCTACGAAACTCCGCTACGCCCGTATGCTCAAGGGGGCTCCGCTTGCCATTGTGGTTTGTGGTCATGGCACATTCATCGACCGCGAGGGCAATGTCCGCGAAAATAAATTCTGGGTAGACGACTGCTCTGCTGCATCTGAGAATATCCTGCTTGCTGCCCATGCCCTTGGACTCGGGGCAGTATGGACAGCCGCCAAGGATGACAGGGCCCCGATTGTGCGGGAAGCTCTGGGCATTCCAGAGGAAATATGCCCCCTCAATGTCATAGTAATAGGTTATCCGGCGGAAAATCCGACCCCCAAGGATAAGTGGAAGCCCGAAAAAATTCATTATAATCGCTATTAATGTTTACATAAATAACGATAACTTGAATACATGCGAAACTTTAGTTAATCAGATGAGATACAAAGGATTATTTACATTTATGGCACTCGTGGCTGTCGCCTGCTCCAATAGTGCCCCCGATAGTAGTGTGACCTCTCCTGACGGAAGTCTCAAAGTCAGCGTATTCACTTCCGGAGGGAATCTCTACTACAATGCCGTTAAAGACAGGGATACGATAATCCGTCCCTCGCGTCTGGGCTTTCTCCTCATGGGAGACAATACCCTCGGAGACAGGACGGAGATACTGGATATTACTCATTATAAGGCGGACAGGACCTGGCAGACCGTATGGGGTGAAGACAGGATAGTCAGGGATCAGCACAACGGAGCCGTATTCCATACCGCTCATCTCGATGTGGAAGTCAGAGTCTTCGATGACGGCTTTGGATTTCGCTATATTTTTCCCGAAGACCTCGGAAATATCAGCATCAGGGAGGAGCTGACCGAATTTCGCTTTGCAAGAGCGGACCACAAGGCATGGTGGCTCCCTTCCGATGTGCCTTATTATGAAGCTTATGCAAATCACACTGGCTTTGGCGAGCTGACTTCTGCCCATACTCCCTTCACCATTGAAGGCTCTGACGGAAGGTACTATTCCATTCACGAAGCCGCACTCCTGGATTTTGCCAAGATGAATCTCGTGCCCGCCGGAGAGGGAGCGCTAAAGGCCCGGCTTGTGAAACTCTCCGATGGTGCCGCTGTGCATGTAGGGGATAGCAGGACCACCCCGTGGAGAACCCTTATCGTTACCGACCGGCCTGGCGGGCTCATCGAGTCGAAGCTAATGCTCAATCTCAACGATCCTTGCAAGATAGAAGACACTTCTTGGATAAAGCCTGCAAAGTATATCGGAATCTGGTGGATATTACACAAATACCTCTATACCTGGTACTACGACCCCGCCAATCCTGAAGGGCATGGAGCGACTACCGAACGCACCATGCGCTACATCGATTTTGCAGCATCACATAATATCCAGGCCGTACTGGTGGAGGGCTGGAACGAAGGCTGGAATGGAGACTGGATGAAAAACAGTGACAATTTCAGCTTTACAAAGGCCTATCCTGACTATGACTTCGATGCCATCATGCGCTATGCCGCTTCGAAGGGCGTGCAGATGATAATTCACAACGAAACGGCAGCTAATACCGAGAATTACTTTTCACAGATAGACAGTGCTTATGCCCTTTACCAGAGTTATGGGATGCACTATGTCAAGACCGGCAATGTCAATCTGCTGATGGACGGGAAAGAAGAGCATGACTCCCAGTACGGGGTGGTTCGTCTCCACGAAATCGTTGAAAAGGCGGCTCAATACCAGATTTGCATCGATGAACACGAACCCTGCATTCCTACCGGAGTGTGCCGGACCTGGCCCAATCTGATGACCGGCGAGGCCGTAAGGGGGCAGGAACACGATGCATGGGAGAAAGATGGAGGCAATAGGCCTGAACATCAGACGGTAGTGCCTTTTGTCCGGGGCCTTGCCGGACCCTCGGACTATACTTTCGGAACATTCGATTTCTCCAATCCCAACTCTCCGTTCAGTCGTTGCCGCACTACAATTGCCAAGCAGCTTGCCCAGTATGTGGTGATCTACAGCCCTCTTCAGATGGCAAGTGATGACCCGAGTGCATACGAAGGAGTCAAAGGCTTTGACTTTATCGAAGCCGTGCCTACTGACTGGGAGCAGACGAAGGTCCTGGATGCAGTGATAGGGGATTATGTCGTTACTGCAAGGCAGGATAGAAACAGCTCCGACTGGTACCTCGGGGCAATTACCGATGAGAATGCGCGCACTCTCGATGTGCCGCTTTCCTTCCTTGGCTCCGGCAAATGGCTGGCCCAAATCTATGCTGACGGGCCGGATGCCTCCTATGAAGACAATCCTACCAGCGTTGTCTATAGCGAAGAAGAAGTTGACGGCAAGGACAGGTTGCAGCTTCGTTTGGCCACTTCCGGAGGGTGCGCAATAAGATTCGTTAGACATTAATTTTCAGACCGAAACATGAAATTCAGACTTTTGTTAATCCTGGTATTTTGCCCTTTGACCCTGTTGGCGAAGGACTATACCCTATCTTCTCCTGACGGGATAATTTCCGTAGAGGTAAGTACTGATGAGAATGGATTGAGTTGGAGTGTAAAGAGAAACAGGGAGACCGTTTTGCTCCCCAGCAACATTTCATTGGAAGTAGAAGGCGTGATACGGAACTTTTCTTCCCCCAAGGCGAAACGCAGTAGCGTGGACGAAGTCTTGGATGTGCGTGTACCGGTCAAATACGCAAAGGTTAGAGACCAGTATAATTCCTTGATTCTTAAGTATAAAAACGGACTTTCCATAGAATTTCGAGCTTATGCCGATGGGGCAGCGTATCGCTTTATCTCTGACAATGCCGGCGCGGCAAATGTTGTCAATGAGATCAGCGAATGGATTTTTCCACAGGAAACCACCTGCTGGTGGGCTGGTGAGACTCGTATGGATTACATAACACATTGTGAAGCTCTCTTCAAGGAACGCCCGATTTCAGGGATTAGTTCGGACGAAAGCATCTCCTATCTGCCCCTTACTCTCTCCACTCCGACAGGAACCAAGGCGGTACTGACCGAGACGGATCTCAGGGACTACCCCAATCTCTTTCTCCGCAGTGATGGCAAGGGAAGTCTCAATGCGGAGTTTCCTAAAGTAATTGATAATTACGACATTAAAGGAGATAGAAATCCTGTCCCTACTTCTCTTGCCCCGTATATTGCCCGAACCGAAGGCAAGAGGACTTTCCCGTGGAGAGTCCTTATAGTGGGGGATGACGCGACTCTGTTGGAGACCACTTTGCCATGGCAGCTTGCAAGCAGGGAGGCCGACGGGGA
Organism: uncultured Muribaculaceae bacterium; assembly: GCA_964608175.1. Lineage (GTDB taxonomy): Bacteria > Bacteroidota > Bacteroidia > Bacteroidales > UBA932 > Cryptobacteroides. The sequence continues at coordinate 9,861 of CAZSMO010000033.1, forward strand.
CTGGTCGTGGCTGAAACCTGGGAAGGTGAGCTGGGAATGGTGGAGCGGAATAAATATCTTCGGGGTGGACTTCAAGGCCGGTATTAACACTGCCACTTACAGGTATATCATCGACTTTGCCGCTGACTATGGGATTCCCTATGTACTTTTGGACGAGGGCTGGTCGGCTTCAACCCTTGATATAACCCATCCACGGGAGGAATTGGATCTTCAGAGCCTGATTTCTTATGGCAAGAGCAAAGGAGTGGGAGTCGTATTATGGACCCTTTGGAGCCCAATGATTAAGTCTTCGGAGGAGATTCTCGATGTGTACCAGGCTTGGGGTGTGGCTGGAGTGAAAATCGATTTCATGCAGATGCAGGATCAGAACATGGTCCGCTTCTATGAAGACTTTGCAAGACAATGTGCGGCACGGCATCTGCTCGTGGATTATCATGGAGCATTCAAACCGGCTGGTTTGCAGAGGCTTTATCCCAATGCCATGACTTTCGAAGGAGTGCTCGGAATGGAGCACGACAAGGATTGTCGGGATATAGGACCTTCGCACGATCTCACCCTGCCTTTTACCCGTATGGTAGCAGGTCCGATGGACTATACCCCCGGGGCAGTAGGGAATGCGACTGCGGATGATTTCGCTGTACTTTGGTATCATCCTATCAGTCAGGGGACAAGAAGTCATCAGGCGGCTCTCTTCGTGGTCTGCGAGAGTCCGCTTATGATGATTTGCGACTCTCCGTCCAAATACCGCCAGGCTCCGGATTTCATCTCTTATATCAGCCGGATTCCCACGGTGTGGACGGATCTGAAAGTACAGGAAGCAAAGCTTGGGGAATATGTGCTTCTTTCGCGCGAAACCTCCGATGGGAGATGGTATAGTGCTGCTCTGACAGATTGGAATGCAAGGGATTTTATCCTTGACACTTCTTTCCTTGGGAAAGGCTTTTGGACAGTCACAATCCATCGCGATGGAGCGAATGCGGATATGTGGGCTGAAGATTATGCCCTTGAATCCTGTAATATAGAAGCCGGAGCGCAAATTCCCCTTCATCTCGCCAAAGGAGGCGGCTGGGTTGCGGAGTTCGTTAAGGCAGAGTAACGGTATCTGTGAGGACGGCCGGTCCGGTCAGATAGACCTCGCGAAAATATCCTTCAGTGGGGATAAAATCCACTTTAAGCTTGTCCTGACGGGCTTGGACTTCGTAGCTTGCCGGATTGCCTTTCGCAGGCGCAATGCCTTCAATATAGGCTGCTATTGCGGAGGCGGTTATTCCCGTACCGCAGGCAAGGGTCTCCCTTTCAACCCCTTTCTCAAAGGTCCGGACCATGAGCGCCCCGGGGCCTGAAACCTGCACAAAATTGGCATTTGCCCCCTTTGGAGCAAAGCTGGGGTCGTACCGATACCTGCGGCCTTCGGCTTCCACATCGACAGTCTCCACATCCGGCACGAATTTGACGAAATGCCTGGTCCCAGTGTCCACGAATTCGCCGTCGAGTATAGGATAAAAGATAGTGACATCCCTCATCTTCAGGCGAATAATCTGCCTTGCATATTTTCGAATCTCCGGCTTGCCGGGGACATCACTTGAGAGTATCTCGGCAGTATGTTCTCCATCCGGAGCTTCGAAATGGTAAATTTTCCCATCGGTAGGCTTGATTTCGAGAAGCGAGGCAAAAGCGGCAATGCAGCGCCCTCCGTTGCCGCACATCATCCCACCGGAGCCGTCAGGATTGAAATACTCCATTCCAAAGTCCAATCGGGCATCCTTTCGAAGTATCATCAGTCCGTCAGTAGAGTATTGCCCGCACAGACCGCGAATTTCTGCTTCTTCAAGGGATAAGGCATCCCTCCCATCGAGTACGGCAAAAGTGTTGCCGGCACCGGAATAAAGGTAAATCTTTTTCACCTCAAAACATCCTCCAATCTGATGGATCCGTCCGTTTTAGAGTCGCGGTATTTGACAATCACGGGGCAGTAAAGGGATACTCCATTGGCTGCGTTACGCATTGGCCGCGAGCCGCTTACAACTACGGCTCCCCTTGGGACTACCACCCTGCCGTCCCCGTTGCGGGGTACAAATTCTCCCTTCGTAGCATCAAAAAGCGGGGTGGAGGAGGTGATTATGACCCCGGATCCTATTACCGCGCCTTCTTCCACTATCGTCCCTTCATATATCCCGCAACCGCCTCCTATGAAGGCATTGTCTTCCACAATAGTCGGGGTGGCACCTGCCGGCTCCAGGACACCCCCAATCTGGGTGGCGGCTGCTACATGGATATTCTTCCCGATTTGGGCACAGGAGCCGATAGTCACATGCGAGTCTACCATGGTGCCGGCATCGACATAGGCTCCGACATTGATATAGGCGGGTGGCATAACGATAGAGCCGGGTGCAAGGTAAGCCCCGCGCCTTATACTGCTTCCTCCAGGAACTATTCTGACCCCATCCGAAAGGCTGAAGTGCCGCACAGGATAGGTCTCCTTATCGAAGAAGGAGAACTGCCCTTCACTCATATCCTTCATCGCGCCGAGACGGAACCCGGCGAGGATAATCTCCTTGATATAAGTGTTGACAACCCAGTGGCCGTTGACCTTGTCTGCGACCCTGATTTCTCCCTTTTCGAGGGCATCAATAGTCTGATTAAACTCTTCTAAAGTTGTCATTGCCAAGCCTCTAATGCTTCGTGAATCGTCTTTGCCGTCTCCTCAGTGGCTTCTGTCAGGGGGAGCCGCACATTTGAGGGACAGAGTTCGAGTTGGGCGAGCGCCTCTTTGACCGGAATAGGGTTAGACTCTACAAAACAAGCCTTAAAGAAGGGCTGCAATCTGGCATCTGACTCTTCAGCTTCCTTAAGGCGGCCCTCAAGTGCGAGGTGAGTCATCTCTGTTACCTGCTTTGGAAGTGCATTTACGGCCACCGAGATTACTCCATCCCCACCTGCCTCAATGATTTGAAGCGTCAAATCATCGTCTCCGCTGAGGACAGAGAATCCATGGGGAGCTCCTTCAATTATTTCGCGAACCTGGTCAAGCTTGCCTGAAGCCTCTTTAATACCGATTATACCGGGGACTTCACGGGCAATTCTCAGACATGTTTCAGCAGTCATGTTTACCCCCGTTCTCCCAGGCACATTGTAGATGACGACCGGTTTGCTGACGCTGGCGCAAATAGCTTTGTAGTAGCGGTACATTCCCTCCTGTGTGGGTTTGTTGTAGAAAGGAGTGACCACAAGGTAGGCATCGGCATCAGGAAGGAGGCGGATGTTCTCAAGTGTTGCGCCGACTGAATTGGAGCCAACTCCCACGAGTATGGGAAGTCCGCCGGCACATTTGCGGGTAATTTCGAGTATAGCAACCTTCTCGGAAGGAGACAATGTCGGAGTTTCTGCAGTAGTCGCGAGAGCTGTAAGGAAATCGACTCCCGCTGCAACCTGCCTCTTTACAAGTGCCGCATAGATATCATAATCTATGGCCCCGTCTTCTTCAAAGGGGGTAACAAGGGCAGGGGAGCAGCCTTTGAGATTGAGTCTGGTTGGGGTCATTTGAGCAGAAGTTCTTTGAATTCGTGCACACCGGTGAGCCCTTCGGTCATGAAGGCGGCAGTCACGGCTCCTTCGGCAAAGCCTTCGCGGGAGAATGCCTCATGGCTGATTTTAATCTTGTCGACATCGGATTTGAACTTCACGATGTGGGTCCCAGGAACTTCGCCTTTGCGGATGGAGGTGATGTCGGGAGTGAGGCCTAACTTGTCGGAGATAATCCCCGCAAGTGTCTTGGCGGTGCCACTTGGGGAGTCCAGCTTGTGTACGTGGTGAATTTCCTCGATGTGAGGTACATAGCCATAGCCGTTGAGGATTTCGCTCACTTTCTGTACGGCCACGAACATGGCGTTGACTCCTATTGAGAAATTGGCCGAGTAGACCATCGGGGTCTTCTGCGCATAGAACTCAGCTATGACCTGAGTCCTGATGTCATCCCAGCCGGTTGTCCCGACAACCACGGCCTTGAAGGACGCTGCAAGGAATTTGTAATTGGTTTTGAAAGCATCCGGAGTGGTGAAGTCTATGCACACGCACTCCGCTGCAAGGCTTGGGTCTACACTCTGTACATCATCGGTGGCAAGTGCAACCTCCACTCTGCGGTTGAGCAGAGCTCCCTCCACCATATGGCCCATCTTGCCATATCCGCTGATAACTGTTTTCATATCTTAATGTATATCATTATATTATTATTCCTT
>CAZSMO010000034.1:0-12530 GCA_964608175.1 uncultured Muribaculaceae bacterium
AGATGCGCACAAATCTTTGAACATTAATATTTTAATCATCTCACGAAGCTGAAGAATATGAGAATCATACAAGTTACAGGCAGGGAGATCCTCGATTCGAGAGGAAACCCTACAGTTGAAGTCGAGGTTGTCCTCGAATCCGGTGTAAAAGGTGTGGCAGCCGTCCCTTCAGGAGCCTCCACAGGTGAGAACGAAGCCCTTGAGCTCCGCGATGGTGACAAGAAACGCTATGGCGGCAAGGGAGTCCTCAAAGCCGTTGCCAATGTCAACGATGTGATTGCACCAGCCGTCATAGGTATGTCTGCTCTCGAGCAAAGAGAGATTGACAAGACCATGATTGAACTCGATGGCACTCCTACCAAGAGCAAACTCGGTGCAAACGCCATCCTTGGAGTCAGTCTCGCAGTCGCACATGCTGCTGCCAACTACCTCGACATCCCTCTATACCGTTATCTCGGCGGCACCAACACCTATGTACTTCCTGTCCCGATGATGAACATCATCAACGGAGGCGCTCACTCCGATGCCCCTATCGCATTCCAAGAGTTTATGATTCGTCCCGTAGGGGCAAAGAATGAAGCCGAGGCAGTGAGAATGGGCGCAGAAGTGTTCCACGCCCTCCAGAAAGTTCTCAAAGCTCGCGGCTGCTCCACCGCCGTTGGCGACGAAGGCGGTTTCGCTCCTAACCTCAAAGGCATTAACGATGCACTCGACTGCATTGTCGAAGCCATCAAGGCAGCCGGATATGTACCCGGTACCGATGTAACCATCGCCATGGACTGCGCTGCATCCGAATTCTGCTTCAAGGGTGAGGACGGCAAGTTCTATTACGACTACAAGCAGCTTAAGGACGGCAAGAAGAAAGACCCCCGCGGGAAGAAACTCACTTCAGAGCAGCAGATTAAGTACCTCGAGAAACTCATCAGCGAATACCCTATCGACAGCATCGAGGATGGTCTTTCCGAGGAAGACTGGGAAGGCTGGGTCAAACTCACCAAGGCGCTTGGCAGTCGCTGCCAGCTCGTTGGCGATGACCTATTCGTAACCAATGTGAAATACCTGCAAAAGGGTATCGAGATGGGAGCAGCCAACTCCATCCTTATCAAAGTTAACCAGATTGGCACTCTCACCGAGACTCTTGATGCCATTGAGATGGCACACCGTCACGGCTACACCACCGTCACTTCTCACCGCTCCGGTGAAACCGAGGATACAACGATTGCCGACATCGCAGTCGCTACCAATAGCGGTCAGATCAAGACCGGTTCGCTCAGCCGCACCGACCGTATCTGCAAGTACAACCGTTTGATGAAGATTGAGCAGGAGCTTGGGGATACCGCAGCCTATGGCTACAGGAAATTCAAGTAAAACTCGCCCGTCAGATAAAAAAACCGGTAGAGAATCTCTGCCGGTTTTTTATTTGCTATTTGCGCGAAAGCACAAAATCAGTGGGAAGATTTCCCGCTGAAAAGAACCCTGACGAGCTGGGCGATACCGCTTACCCGTACCACTTCGATACCAACAGGGACAGTTTGCCTGTCCAGTTTGCAGTAGGAACTCAAAAATATCCTGCTGAAACCAAGCCTGCCGGCCTCGCTGACCCTGCGATTCGCTTGAGACACAGGACGGATTTCCCCACTCAATCCGACCTCCCCTGCAAAGCACCAGTCAGAAGGAATGGCGCAGTCAAAATTGGAAGACAGCACTGCACTTACTACGGCAAGATCACAGGCCGGATCCGACACGCGGACTCCACCGGCCATATTGAGAAACGCATCTTTGCAGCTGAGCCTGAATCCCGCCCTCTTCTCCAAAACGGCAAGCAACATATTCAGGCGACGAACATCGAAGCCCGTGGCGCTGCGCTGGGCAGTACCATATGCAGCACTTGACACAAGGGCCTGAACCTCAAAGAGAAATGGCCTGAGCCCATCGAGCATTGCCGCAACTGCCGTACCACTGAGCCCCTGCTCATGCATGGGTAAGAGCATCTCCGAAGGATTTGTTACTTCCCTGAGCCCTGCCCCCGTCATTTCAAACACCGCAATCTCGGAAGTGGAACCGAAGCGATTCTTAATCGAGCGGAGAATTCTGTAAGATCCATGGTTTTCTCCCTCAAACTGAAGCACCACATCCACAATGTGCTCGAGAATCTTGGGCCCTGCGATAAAGCCATCCTTGGTAATATGCCCTATGAGTATAATGGAAATCCCGCTCTCCTTAGAGAAACGCAAGAGTCTGGAAGCCACTTCCTTGATCTGCGATACCGAACCCGCACCCGATTCCAGGGCCTCGCTGTACATGGTCTGCACAGAATCCACAATCATCAGATCCGGGCTTACTTCTTCAGCCTGTGAAATGATGCTTTCGAGCCGCGTCTCGGCATAGATAAGACAAGTATCAACTGACCCGCCTAGTCTCATCGCCCTCATCCCTACCTGCCTTTCACTCTCCTCGCCAGTAACATAAAGAGTTTTAAGCGTTGGGCAGTGGAGCGGAATCTGCAGGGAAAGGGTAGATTTGCCGATTCCGGGCTCCCCCGCAATCAGCACAAGCGAGCCTTTGACCATCCCACCGCCCAGCAAGCGATCCACTTCCGTGCTTCCGAGACTGAACCTGTCTTCGGTAGTAAGGTCCACATCCTTAAGGCTGACCGCCTTGCGCGCAGCCCCCGAAGAATTCTTCCCGGAAGAACGCTGAAAGGACTCATTTGGAGCCTCCACCATAGTATTCCACTGCTTGCAGGACGGGCATTGTCCCATCCACTTCGGACTTTCGTACCCGCAATTTGTACAAAACCAGCTTGTCTTCGCCTTTGGCATAACTTATTCCCTTTCAAAAGGTAGAGGCTCCTTCATCTTGGCAGATTAAATACCTCCATATCGGAGACTTTCCCACTGTTTATCTTGAATCGCAGGGCCGTGCGGACCACCTGCCATCCCTGCACCCCACAAGCCCCAGGATTGAGCGTAAGCATCTGATAATAATCGTCATACATCACCTTTAAAATATGCGAATGCCCGCACACGAAAAGCTCGGGACGCAGATTTTCTATCAGTTTCCTCGCCTTATAGTCATAATGCTTCGGATAGCCGCCTATATGAAGCATCAGCACGCTCATCCCCTCACAATCAAAAAACTGATATTCAGGATATTCCATTCTTATATCCTGCCCGTCACAATTGCCGTACACTCCGACCACAGGCTTCCAGTCGGATATCTTACGGGTAAAGTCAATGCCTCCGCCCCAGTCTCCGGCATGCCAGATGACATCGCAGTCTTTAAGAAAATCCCTGAAAGGCTTTTCCCACACCCCGTGGGTATCACTTATCAGACCTATAAACATTCCAATCGTGAGATAACGTACAAAGTTACTTTTTTCTGCCGACATAATAAACGGGGTGTAATATAAGATTCAAAGTATGTATTTTTTTCTAAAAAGTAGATAAAAAGTATCTTAATTTCCCACCAAAAAAATTTAATCACAACTTTTTTCACTTTTAGTAGGTTATTGCAAATTTTTTAGTTTACTTCGCAGAACACAGATTAATCAAGATATCACTATAACCATGATTAAACATTTATTGTCGGCCCTCGTGCTGTCTTTCGCGGTGACCTTGCAGGTCTTTGCACAAAACGGAATCAGCGGAAAGGTTGTAGACGAGGAAGCCAACCCACTTGAAGCAGTTACCGTAATGGTCAAAGGCACAAAAACTTTTGCTATCACGGTCTCGGATGGAAGCTACTTCATTCCTGCCAAGAAAGGAGACATTCTCGAATTTTCCCTTCTCGGAATGAAAACCAAGACAGTCACCGTCAGTGGCAACGGGCCTGTAAATGTAACCCTCGAAACCGACAGGACCATGCTCGAAGATGTGGTCGTGGTCGGTTACGGCACACAGAAAAGGCAGAGTATTACAGGAGCTATCTCAAAAGTGAATGGAGAAGCCCTTGCAAAGGCTCCGGCCCAGAACCTCACCAATATGATGGGAGGCGTTGTTCCGGGCGTTGTCTCGTATCAGGCTTCCGGTGTACCTGGAGGGGATGCATCTTCCCTCCTTGTCCGCGGATCGGGAGCAAAGGTCATCGTTGATGGTGTCAACAGAAGTATGGAGGACATCGATCCCAATGAAATCGAGAGTATCTCAGTTCTGAAAGATGCCTCCGCTGCCGCAGTATACGGAATGAACGCAGAAGCCGTCATTATCATCACCACCAAACGGGGCGACAACCGGCCGGCAAGGATTTCCTATCACGGCTCTTACACCCTCAGCACCAACGCGGTCAATCTTGAGCTCCTGGACGGGCCCTCCTATGCCTATTACTACAACCTCGCAAGGGTAATGGATGGAGGAGAGCCGCTCTTCACACAGGAGCAAGTCGATGCCATGCTGAATGGAGACGACAGCGATGGCTGGGGCAACACCAACTGGTACAAGGAAGTATTCGGCACCGGTCATACCCAGAACCATACCGTATCCGCGACCGGAGGCAACGACAAATCCAACTGGTTTGCCACCATCGGCTACTACGGGCAGGAAGGAAATGTAAAGAACTACACCCATGACAGGGTAAACATGCGTGTAAACTTTGAGTCTAAGGTCTCCAAGGATCTCACCCTCAATGTGGGCATGGTGGGGCGCTTTACCGAAACGGATCGCCCCGGTATCTCTGCCGATCCGGATGCGTGGAACAATATCGGCCTCAACCTGATGCGTATCCATCCCTACCTTCCGAAAACATTCCAAGGATATTACACCGCTTCCAAGCCCAACGTCAACACCGCCTCCATCAACGGCTATCTCGAAGACAGCGGTTACGGACGGAGCAAGAGCGATGTATTCCAGGGGACAGGCACGCTGCGCTATGATGCCCCTTTCCTCAAAGGACTTTCTGCCAAGGTGATGGTAGCCTATGATATCACCAATTCTTCCTATAAGAATAAGGCGACACCTTTCAATGTAATGGTCGCTACCCTACCCACATCCACCAGTTATGACCCCGATGACCCCCTGCTCGGGATGACCTATAACCTGGCAAATGGCTTTGCCGGCATCACGGAGATGTCCGTAACACAGGGAGCGGGACGCACATCGACACTCACCAGTAATGTCAGTGTCGAATACAACAACACTTTCGGCAAGCACGAAATCGGAGCTCTTCTGCTCATGGAAGCCGTCAAATCCGATTATGCCGGAGTAGGAGGAACCGGATATGGCTTCGACATCGCGGAACTTGACGATCTCAACAGATTGACAGACAAAGAGAAGAGTTACCCCTTCGGCAGCAGTTCCCATACCCGCACTCTGGGCTATGTGGGAAGGATTAACTACTCCTATGACAGCAAGTATCTTGCGGAACTCTCCTTCAGATATGACGGTTCCTGGTATTTCTATGGTTCAGACGGGGTCTGGGGCAAATTCCCTGCACTCTCGCTTGGCTGGAGAATCGACCGTGAAGACTGGTTCAAGAATCTCGTTGGCAGCGACATGGTCAACATCCTCAAGCTTCGCGCAGGAAGCGGTCTCACCGGCTCTGTGGGTGGTGTAGGAGCATATTCCTACCTCAACACCATGAGCATTTACAGCAATACGGCAGTCATCGGCGGGTCTCCTGTATCGAGCATCTACACTTCAGCCCTCGCCAATACCGAACTCACCTGGCAGAAGACCTGGCAGAACAACATCGGTCTCGATCTCACCATGTGGGACGGGAAGTTCCGTTTCGAAGGAGATGTCTTCTACAAATACCTCTACGACATCGTCACTTCGGCTTCCGGAGAAGTCCCCGCCTCATGGGGCGGCTACTACAAGGCCTATGAAAACCGCAACAAGCAGGAACATCATGGTTTTGAAGTCCTGCTCGAACACCGGAACAAGGTAGGTGACTTCAGCTACGGGATAAACCTCGTCGGTTCTTACACTTTCCGCAGATGGCTTTCCTATCCCGATGCGGAGAACTGGCCTGACTATTGGAAGGTTACCGGATCTGAAGTCGGCTCCATCATCGGATTCAAGGCCCTTGGGCTGTTCAAAGATCAGGAAGACATCGACAATTCGGCTCTTGTCCCCGGCTCGGCAGTTCGCCCCGGAGATATCAAGTATGAAGACCGCAACGGAGACGGAAAAATCACATATGACCAGGATATGGGTTATGTGGGCGGCTCGGTCTATCCGCGTTTCCAGGGAGGCATCAACCTCGATGCTGCATGGAAAGGCTTCGACATCAGCATGAAATGGACTTATGCCCTTGGCAGGACAGTCGCTCTCACCGGTGTCTATACCATGGAAGGCTCCGCAGGATATCAGGACAATACCTCCTACACCAAGCCATTCTATAGTGGAGGGAACTCTCCCCGTTACCTCATTGAAGATTCATGGAGAGAAGACAATACCGATGCCAGATTCCCGAGACTCTGCGTCGACCAGACATCCAACAACAACTCCTACTCTTCCACATGGTGGTATGAGGACGGAAGCTACTTAAGGCTCAAGCAATTGCAATTGGGATACACCATCCCCAAGAGTATCACGGGCAAAATTGGCCTGGGCAATTGCAGAATTTTCCTCGAAGGCACCAACCTCCTTACTTTCAGCAAGGTTATGAAGTACAACATTGATCCGGAAATGCCTTCTGTCAACAATGGTTACTATCCGCAGCAGAAACTCTACGGATTTGGGATTGACGTTCAGTTCTAAAAAGACAGCAAGATTATGAAACACAATATCTTAAGACTTTTCGTACTTTCTCTGTCTATCTTCTCCTTCTGCAGTTGCGGCAAAGAATTCCTCAAAACGGAACCTACAGACCGCATTTCAGATCAGTTGGCATGGGAGAGCCAGGATATGACAGATTTGTATATCAACAACTTCTACGCATATCTTGATCGCTACGGGCAGTTCGGCAGCCTTCAGTTTAACGGAAGTTTCACCGAAGGGCTGACCAATACCCTCAAATACGGCACCGTATTTACCGATTCCAACAACTATGTGTTCTATCCCGACCGCATGACTCCGCAAAGCAACCTGTTGGGAATTTGGAGTGACGCGTACACGCACATCCGCAGAATCAATGAATTCCTCGATTCACAGAAGAAGCTTTCGCACTATTCTGACGAAATCAACAGCCGCTATGAGGCTCAAGCCCGATTCTTCCGCGCCTTTGTGTATTTCCAGTTAGCCAAACGCCACGGAGGGGTCATCCTCTATACCGATCTCAATTTCGAGAAGGACAAGAACCGTTCAACTGAAGAAGAGACATGGAATCTTATCGAGAAAGACCTCGACTATGCCATTGAGAATCTGCCAGATGAATGGGATTCGGCCAATTCAGGGCGAATTACCAGCACAATGGCCTGGGCATTCAAGGCGAGAGCCATGCTCTACGCGCAGAGATGGGAGAAAGCTGTAGAAGCCTGCAATGTCGTGATTGACAGCGATAAATACCGCCTCACCGATGACTACGATGACTGTTGGAGAGGGAACAATTCCGAAGCGATTATCCAATTCACTTATGCCTCCACTCAGGGTCTTTCACACTCTACGGATAAATGGTATGTCCCTTATGGCGACTGGCTTGCAGTTGGAGAATCGGACGAGGGAGGCTATGCGACACCCACTCAGGAAATGGTCGAGGAATATGAGGATGCATCCGGAAATCCGGTTGACTGGAGTGCCTGGCACACTGGCGAAATCGTATCTGAGAGACCACCTTACGAAAGTCTTGAACCCCGTTTCGCCAAGACTATTCTCTATAATGGCTGCACATGGAAAGGCAACACAATGGATATCACCGAAGCCGGTCAGCATGGACGTTTCCTTACCTTCAAATCAGCTCAGGTGGCTCAAGGGCGGACTACGACTGGATACTATCTCCGCAAGCTTTTAGATGAGACCAATACCTCGTTCCTCTCCTATGGAAGCAATACTCCATGGGTTGAGATGCGTCTGGCGGAGATATACCTTATCCGCGCAGAGGCGTACTATCATCTCAACAAACCCGGCTATGCTCTTTCGGATGTGAATGTAATCCGCGGACGTGCCGACCTCCCGCCTAAGACCGGTCTCACCGGAGACAATCTTTTCAAAGCCATCAGACACGAGAAACAGATTGAATTTGCTTACGAAGGGCAGCTTTACTGGGATATGCGGCGCTGGAGGCTCGCGGACAAGGAATGGAACAACTACCGCGTCCATGGAATCAAACCAATTGGAGCTGCAGGAAGCTACAGTTACCAATATGTAGATGCAGACTTGCAGGACAGAAAGTTCCTTGCCAAGACCTATGTCCTTCCCGTGCCTGCTTCGGAGACTAACAACAACTCCGCGATTGAACAATATGACGAATGGAAATAAAGCTATGAACAAGATATATTTGTACAGCATTGGAGTCCTGGCCTGCATCGCAGGACTTGCCGCCTGCCAGCCGGACGACCTCACCCCATCCACATCCGCAGAGCCCATCACGAGCATTACGGCCACGATGGACATCAACGGCTATGAGGATGTACAGATTACCGGGTATCCCGATGAGAACAACCGGATACTTATTCCTGTACCATATTATTATCCTGAAACGAGTGACAACCTGACTCCCGAAAGTGCGTTGGAACACGCAAAAGTCGTTGCCACCCTGGCGAATAATGTCACGGTGGAGCCGCATCTGCGCTTCATGGATCTCACAAAGGAAAATGAAATCACGGTAACGGATCAGGCAAAGAAGAAAATCAAATACATTGTAACCGCCGCTATTACCAAGAACAGCGAGTGCGAAATTACTGCATTCAGCCTGCCGGATGCATCCCTATCGGGGGTTATCAACGGCAATGACATATCTTTGGTGTCTGCTGAAACGATTCCTACCTGCACGGCAGAGGTAACCCTTTCGCCCCATGCTACCATGGATCCGGATCCGCGGGTCGTTCCGCAGGATTGGAATAACGATGTCACAATCAAGGTAACGGCATTTGACGAAGAGCATACGGCAACCTATGTAGTCAGCAAAGGAGTCCCTCAAAGACTTGAAAGCGGTATTCGTAGCGGAAGTGAAACCATTCTCTTCGAAAAGAGGCTCAATGCAGACTTGGGAATAAGTGTAGACAGCCTCACAACAGGGCTGGCAGTTTCAGGCAACTATCTTGTCATCAACACCCGCGGCGAGGACCTGATGCTCCTTGACAGGATGACCGGAGATAAGGTCGGAACGGTTGTCCTGCCGGATGACCTCAAGGGTAACGTCCGCAACTTCTATATCACCAGCGATGATGCAGGTCACATTTTCATGTGCAATCTCATCAACAACGATGGCAATGTCTTTAAGATCTGGAAGATAAATGATGTCAATTCCACTCCCGAACTCTACATATCTTGGGAGACAGACGGGAGTCTCGCATTCGGACGCAAGTTCTCTATCCAGGGCTCCACAGATGGAGATGCCGTCATTACTGCACCCTGCAATACCAACCCTACCAACGGCTTCTACCAATGGACGGTCAGCGGAGGTGTCCTCCAGAATCCGACAGTTGAAAGAGGAAACCAGCCCACTTGGGTTACCGTGACCGATGGAGGCACATGGAGTACGAATGTCGACCTCGTCCGCATGACCCCTGACCCTGTTTCAGATTACTTCTACATTGCATACTCTTCTAATCAATTGACTTGGGTAGATGGATCTGCCAACAAAGTCAAGAAGCAACTTGGGGCAGTCAGTGTCAATTATGTTCCGAATGCTGTAGATGTCGTAGAGTTCAACAACTCCCACTTCCTCGCTGCAACCCAGCTGAACTCATTCACCTGGGGAGGAGCCGACAATGTGTGGCTCCTGGATGTGACGATAGATGCCAATTTCGCAGGAACACTGCCGCAGGAAGGCGGTTCAGGAGACGTACCCGCTGTCAAATGGTACACCTACAACACCTATGGAGCAAAAGCCCTCGGCAATCCGACTAACGACAACTACCTTGCCGATGTCATCCTCTCCACTTCAGACAACGGATATTATATGTATCTCTACTTCATGTTCTGTAACGGCTATGTGGTAGGCATGCAGTTCGACTGTATCGATATGTAAATGAGACACAAGCTCCTTTCCCTAATGGCGTTGTCCTTCCTTGTTGCGGGATGTTTTTCCTGCAACAGGGCGGGCACGTCTGCTTACGATTTCCCAGATAATCCCAATCAGGCTGATACCACAGGCGGGAAGGACTCCCCGACTGCAGGAAAACGTTGCTTCATCTGGGTAGACTGCTCGGCCAATTTCCCCTATTTCGCCAACAGTGAGGACAATATTGACCTCTATATGAAGAAAACGGCGGATTGTGGCTTCACCGATGTTATCGTGGATATTCGTCCCACCAACGGGGATGTGCTTTACAAAACTGAAAAGTGCGAGCAGGTTCACTGGATGGGAGCTTGGTATCAGGGACAATACGTCAAGGTAGACAGGACGGCGGACTTCGATTATTTGCAGGCTTTCATTGATGCCGGGCACAAATATGGAATGAAGGTCTACGCCGGATTCAACACCTTCGTTGGAGGGCATTCAAGTGGATTCGGAAATGTGGGAGTGGTGTTTCGCGACAGTAAATACGCAGCTCTCGCGACCATGCTGAACCGGTCCTCGGGTATTATCAGCATCATGAAGGACGGGCTCAATACCAAGTTTTTCAATCCTGTGCACAAGGATGTACAGACCTATCTCATTGGGCTTTTGGAAGATCTCGCAGCTTACGGAAAGACAGGACTGGACGGGATAATCCTCGACAGAGGGCGTTTCGTCGGGTTCGCATCCGATTTCTCGGATTACACCAAGACCGCTTTCGAAGACTATATCGGGACGACTGTTCAGAATTGGCCTTCGGATGTCCTGCCTGTGGGATACACCACAGAGGCCGTACCGAATCCGGTTCCAACTTACTTTCTCAAATGGAACGAATTCAGGGCAAAGACCATCCATGATTTTATGGTGGATGCAAGGGAAGCTGTCAAGGCTGTCTCTCCCGACTTGGATTTCGGGGCTTATGTGGGTGCTTGGTACAGCTCCTATTACCCCAATGGAGTAAACTGGGCCAGTCCGCGTTACAATACCGCACTGAATTATCCTTCGTGGGCTTCTGCCAAATATAGCGAGTACGGCTATGCCGACCACATGGATGTGCTGGTTGTTGGAGCCTATGCCTCTCCGGGCAGTGTCTATGGGACAACGGAGTGGACGATGCAGGGATTCTGCTCGCTTGCCATGGAGAAGACAAAGGGCGATGCCGGCTGCCTCGTCGGCGGACCGGATATCGGCAACTGGGACAGTTCGGACAAGTACACTTGGGACGAGGAGAATCAGGCCATTGTCAATTCGGTCAAGGCCTGCGCCGATGCATGCAACGGATACTTCCTCTTCGACATCATTGACCTCATCAACCACGACCAGTGGGACTATGTGAAGAAAGGTATTGATGCCCTCGGGAACAGGTAATTTCCCAACAAGTAAAAATGGTCCGTTTCACATGGCCTTTGTCCTCTTCATCGCCCCGCTGCCCCATAGAGAGGATGCTCATTTCCCAATCCTACACTCCATAGAAAGGATGCTTGTTTCTTGATTCCGCTACTCTATGGAGTGGATGCCCGTTTCCCAATCCTACACTCCATAGAAAGGATGCTTGTTTCTTGATTCCGCTACTCTATGGAGTAGATGCCCGTTTCCCGATAAACAGCTATAATACAAGACATTAGCATTTTGCACCCCCTCGCTATGCGATAGGGCGTGAATACATAAATACTTGTACATCAGATAATTATTGGAAAATATCTTCTTTGTCGGCGGTAGACATAAACGCACTAGCGTGCCGGTGGCCGAAAATCCCGCAAATAATTTGCGTCCCCGTAGCCTCCACGACGATGCAAAAATGTTTTGATTGTATTTGCCTGAATTTTAGATGTATAGATAATTTACTTGTCCCCGTGGCAGGACAAGCAGATAGTTTATATATTTGGAAATCAAATAATTATATTTTAGGCAGGTTTGCATCGGTCACAGAAGCAGACGCTCGCATCAGCGAGCTAGCGAAAAGCCGGTGCGGAAGCCGTGTGCGATGGCAGGCTTGGAGCGGCGGGGTCTTAGGGGGGATCCCCCTAATAAAAGGAAGTGGAGATAAGGAGATTCGAACTCCTGACCCCCTGCTTGCAAAGCAGGTGCTCTACCAGCTGAGCTATACCCCCAAAAACGGATAGAAGAATTTTCTATCCTTTAATTGAGTATTGAAAGGAGATTAACAAAACTACTACAAACACATCCTTCCAAAACCTCTTTTCAAAGAAAGAAACCAATCCTCACCGAGAAAAGTCTCCCCAAAAAAGTAGGCCCGCGCGGAGTTGAACCGCGGACCTCCACATTATCAGTGTGGCGCTCTAACCAACTGAGCTACGAGCCTGTATTGTGAGTCCCAAAAGTCAAATGCAACAGAACTCACATAAAAAACAAAGAGATAAGCACAAGCATCACCTCAACACGCTAGAGCGTCAAAAAGTGTCAAGGTCATG
>CAZSMO010000035.1:0-9345 GCA_964608175.1 uncultured Muribaculaceae bacterium
CCCCTAAAACCCCGCCGCTCCAAGCCTGCCATCGCACACGGCCACTGCACCGGCTTTCCGCTATCACGCCTGACGCGTGAAGGGATACCCCCTAAAACCCCGCCGCTCCAAGCCTGCCATCGCACACGGCCACTGCACCGGCTCTACGCTATCACGCCTGACGCGTGAAGGGATACCCCCTAAAACCCCGCCGCTCCAAGCCTGCTCAAATTGTAATTATTTGATTTTTAGATATATAGGCAATTTACTTGTCCCCGTGACGGGACAAGTAAATTATCCAAAATACTAACTATCAATATATTAGCTCATTGCGGGAATGCATGGCCGAAAATCCCGATTTTTGTAACCATGTGGATTAGGATATACTTGTTTCCAATCCGGCTGGTGGCAATTAAGCCTTTGAAAAACAGCAAGATTACGAATTTTCTATCCGCCACCGAAGATATTGAAGGATGAATCTCTTTGTTTATGAGCAGTATAGCCGCCACTTATCCAAGGGGTGCAGGAGTTTGAGGCGCTGAGGCTACGAGCACGCAAGTTATAACCATATGTGGGATTTTCGGATGCATAATAGGCTCCGTCCGTTGCGGGAATGCCTGATAGGCTTCGCCCTGCCGGCTCAAAATAAGAGACTGGGCGGACCGGCTTCCCGCCGGCATGCCTGACGCGTGACTGGCTGCTATTACTTAGGCGTGGAGTCCAAGGATGCAAAGGACTTACTCCTGCGGGACAGAAAAAACCAATTTGAGGCTTGGCTGTCTCGAACTGTTCGAGGGGCCACAAAGCTGGGCATCATACCAGTTACCTGTGTCCAATTCATAACTCGTAGAGGTACTGGTCGAGCCGCTGGCATACATTGCAGCCAGCATGTAGCTATAGTAATTGCTGTAATAGTTGCTCCCATAGCTATTGTACCCGTAGCCTCCATACATGCTATTGTAATAGCTCTGGTAGGCCAGATACTGATAGTATTCACTCAAATCCGAACTGCTGGAAGAAGAAGTCGTCGTAGTCACCTTGCGCATAATCAGCATCCAGATATCGTAATTTCCCTTGAGCAGTGACTCGTTGTCCTCGTCGAGAAGCAGGAGCTGCTGCATGTGATAGGTGATATCCGGTGAATACTCCAGCAAAGAGCGGTTAATATCTCCCTGATTCTCACTACTGGAACTGGCATCCGTCAGGCCCATGAAAGTGGATGTGGTATCAGTCACAATCCTGCAGGTGGGGCTGAGCCTCACGGGATAGTCCGTGTCCAAGAGCGAATAGTTCGCCGGCAAGTCAAACGGTAATACGATAGTGGCTTTATTGACTATAGCCCGTTCAATGAGGGAAGCCTCTAAACCCCTTGCTGCAATTGAATCCGCAATGACCTCTTTTGACCGTCTCACCAACTCCGAAGCCTTGATTACCGGCTTTAGTCCGGCCCCTCCTTCCACATAGATTTTATCCCCGGCAAGCCCTGTCATACCCCTTGTCGAATGCTTCGACACATTGAAAGCATATTCCGGAAAAGAACCTGTAGAGTAATCGCTCAGCAGGTCGGAAACAGAGTAGTGCCGCAAGGCTCCATAATAGAAATAGAAAGTAGTGTCTACAGGGCCGGTCTCTTCGTCATAGATGGAATTGATTGAGAGCTCTCCGTAATTGCCCTGCAGATAGTAGTACGAACTATTGTAGTTGAGCTGAAGGTCATAACTGTTGATGCGCCCGCCCTCTCCGGAAGGGGTGTCTGTCTCAATCCAAATCCCTGGATATTTAGTCAAAAAGTCCTGAAATACAAGGGAATCAGTCAGGTCTTTCCCATTGAGGTAATCCACCATTGCTCGAGCGTAGGCATCGGTAAAGCTGAGTTTCAGGCTATCCTCGCCATTGATGACAGGGGTTCCCTTTATAATGCTCTCACTTCCATGCGTAATCAGCCCAGCCTCATCTGAAGCATCCGTGAGGGCAGTGTAGTCGAGCCCTTCATTGAGGGCATAGACATAGACATTTTGCAGAATTCTCTCCTGCCCGCTCTGTGAGACGGAAACGCTGTCGAGCCCTGCCGCGATGCGGAAATAATTGATTTTCTGGACATTGCCAAAATTCGCCGTGTCCACGAGGGGAATAAGTGACATTGCGCAGGAGCGGGTCGAAAGCCCAAAATCCGGATCCCTGACCGCCCCAATTGTAATCTTGGTAGAAGAAAAGCCGGACAGGCTGTCCGCCATCCTCATCCCGATATCAGTGAGGGGGACTTCAGCTGCAAACATTAGATAACGTCCCTGCGTAGGGATGAGGTTCCCCCCGAGTTGAGGATCCGTTTCAACACAAGAAATGCAGCCGATAAGGGCTACACTTAAAGCTATGAGGCAGTGTCGGAAATTCATTTGACCAAAGAGTCGTAAAATGCGTTGTATTCTTCCAAATAGCTTCCATCGGCTATGCTCTTTGGCTTAATGCGAATGACGGGAAGCCCGTGGTCTTTGCAATAATTAACCAAAGAAAGCGGAACGGCATCACTTGCCACCACCACTCCGTCGGAAAACTTCGCAGCGGTCTTCGCAAGATTTATGCCGTCAGGAGAATTTCTGAGTAATTCTACATCTTTGTCAGATATGGCTCCATAGTAGATTTTCGAAGCGAAATCAGCAGAAAACTTGCCTGTAGGGATGTCGTTATGGAGGGAGAGAACTACTTTGCTATGTGAGAAAATGGGATCATCCCGATATGCCCGCTTGAGGTACAGAGGCAGCAGGTGCGAAATCCAGCCGCTACAGTGTATGATATCCGGAGACCAGCGCAATTTCTTTACGGTTTCCAAGACTCCGCGGGCGAAGAAAATAGCCCTCTCGTCGTTATCTTCGAAGAAATTGCCCTCTTCGTCAGCATAGAGCTGCTTGCGTTTGAAATAGTCTTCGTTGTCTATGAAATAGACCTGGGTGTGCGCTGCAGCAATCGATGCGACCTTGATAATCAGAGGATGATCCCCGCCTGCGATGATGAGATTCATCCCCGAAAGGCGAATCACCTCGTGAAGCTGGTTGCGCCGTTCATTGATGCAGCCATAGCGCGGCATGAAAGCGCGGATTTCCTTCTTCTTCTCCTGTGTCCTTTGCGGGAGATAACGGCAAATTGCCGAAATCTCATCCTCGGGGACATAAGGATAAATTTCCGAGCAAACAAAGAGTACTTTTTGTGTAGATTTCTCCATTTGCTCCAAAGTTACGAAATTTTTTCATAAATTCGCCTCCGGATTATGTCCAAAAAGCAAGGTGGGATTATCCGTCGGCGAATTGCCGGTTCGTATCTTTCTTCGCTGGCCAGCCTGAGCATGGTGTTGCTACTGGTCGGCGTGTCTGCATTATTGCTGCTCGGAATCCCCTCTGTAGAAGATCATCTTGCGGATAATTTGAAACTTACGCTTATCCTTAAGAAAGGCACTTCCGCTGAAAATGGAGTCCGCCTGAAGGACAGGATAGCGATGCAGCCTTATGTCCACTCTGCCCGTTATGTGAGTGTCCAGGAAGGGGAAAAAGAACTCGCCGAGCTTTTGGGTCCGGATTTTTTGGACAGTTTCGAAGCTTCTCCAGTCCCGAGCAGCATCGAACTTTCCCTTTCGCGGGATTATCTTGTCCCAGACAGTGTTGCCGTAGTCAAGTCACGACTGTACTCGCTTTCACCTTCAATCGAAGAAGTGAACTATCCCGCACCATTGGCTTCTTCTCTTTCCTCGGGGCTTGGCAGACTTGCCCTTACCTCCCTTGCCGTTGCGGCTGTGCTGCTTTTTATCTCAATAGTGCTGATAAGTTCTACACTTCGTCTCGGCTTGTATTCCAATCGGTTAACGATACACACAATGCTTCTTGTAGGGGCTTCCCGCTCCTTTGTCGCCGGCCCCTATGTCCGAAAGGCTGTCTTGGAGGGAATTTTTGCCTCCTGCATTGCCGTTTCCCTAATCGCCCTTGCACTATACCCTGCATTTCGGAATTATCCCGACTTGCTTTCCCTCTTTTCTCCGATTTCCTGTGCCATCGCGGCTGTGACGGTTTTCGTTTTTGCCATTCTCGTCTGCCTGCTTAGCAGTGAGATTCTGCTTGGCAAGGTTATGCGGCTTGATAACGATGAATTATATGGATAGTAAAATGCCACTTTCCCGTAAGAGCTTGATTATGTTGCTCGTGGGTTTCCTGCTAATGGTTTTGGGTTTTATCCTGCTTGCAGGAGGAGGAGTCAAAGACCCACAGGTCTTTAACTATGCGATGTTTGATGCCCGAAGGCTTGTTGTGGCCCCGCTTGTGATTGTGGCGGGGATAGTGGTGATTATCGTAGCGATAATGCGTAAACCTAAGGAGGGCGAGAAATGACTTGGCTTCAGGCTCTCATTCTCGGTATCGTACAGGGGCTCACTGAGTTTCTGCCTGTGAGCAGTAGCGGACATCTGGCTATCTTCAAGGATTTGCTTGGAGTAGAAACGAGTGGAGACTTGCTCTTTGAAGTCGTGGTGCATGCCGCAACGGTATTGGCGACCATTGTTGTGTTCTGGAAGAGTATCGTTGGCCTGCTTAAAGGACTTTTCAAATTCAAATACAACGATGAGACGGATTACATCTGCAAGATGCTCGTCGCTACAATCCCCATCCTGATAGTCGGGCTATTTTTCAAAGACTATGTGGAGGAGATGTTTTCTTCGCTCTGGGTCGTAGGGATTTGCCTTCTCGTTACTGCCGGCTTGCTGTTCTTTTCCGACAGAGTGTCTCAACGGGGCGCGACCAGGACACAGCGCAGGGCGGGCTCTGTCCAGCCTGTCGCGGGTGCCGATGTTGTGGACGGAGTCCGACAAGGAACAGCTTCCGTCGAGTCCGAATCCCGGCATGAGGCGGAAGTTGCTGAACCCAAATTCCATCGCAACGGCATCACCTGGTGGCAAGCCTTGGCAGTGGGGGTCGGGCAGGCCTTTGCCGTACTCCCGGGGCTTTCCCGCAGTGGCACCACCATCTCTACCGGTCTTCTTTGTGGGGTCAGAAGGGATGTAATTGCGCAGTTCTCGTTCCTCATGGTCATGATTCCGATTCTCGGGGATATGTTCCTCGAACTCGTAGGCGGAAGTTTTGCCGAATCTTCGGTGGGGGCTCTGCCTCTCTGTGCAGGTTTTGTATCGGCGTTTGTGACAGGACTTTTCGCCTGCAAGGCTATGATGGCCCTTGTCAGGAAGGCTCAACTGAAGTGGTTCGCTCTGTATTGCCTGTTCGTTGGGGCGGGAGTTATTGTGGCTCTGATTCTTAAATAGGATTATGCGGGACAGGACATACTTCACTGCCGATGTCCATTTGGGCCTTGAGACAGGTAATCCGTCAGAAAGGGAACGGCGTTTCGTTAAATGGCTTAAAAGTATTTCGTCCGATGCCAGGACCCTCTATCTGCTTGGAGATATTTGGGATTTTTGGTACGAATGGAAGGATGTGATTCCCAAGGAAGGCATAAGGGTAGTAGCGGCACTGATTGACCTGATGGACGAAGGTGTCGAGGTGTATTTTATGCCCGGTAATCACGATATTTGGGCATTCTCTTTCTTTGAAAGCCTCGGGATGCACAAGATTATCCAGCCTTATTACACGGAGATTGACGGCAAGCGGTTTTGCCTTGCTCATGGGGATGGACTTTATGAGCCACGCCGCTCTTATCGCCTGATGCTGAAAGTATTTCACAGTCGCTTTTGCCAGTCGCTTTTTTCGGCTCTCCATCCGCATACCGCCATTCGCCTTGCCCGTCACTGGTCCTATGGCAGTCGAAGGACTCATATGCCCTACCGGTGGAAGGGGAAGGATGAGCCCCTGGTGAAGTTTGTCGAAACGGAGATTTCTCAGGGTCGGCATGCCGACTACTATATCTTTGGGCACTACCATGTAGGCGTTCACGAAACTCTGTATCCTGCTGATATCTCCGCTTTTACCTCTGCCGTTCATCCCGATGGCATCCACGCCGGCACTTCTGCTTCCAGCCATCCTGACAGAATTTCTGCTGACGCTGCTTCTGCCGCTCAGTCAGGCAGCGACACTGCTGCTGATTCCCCTGCACAGCCAAGGGAGGCAAATCAGCTCATTGCCGAACTCTTCGTCACCGATTCATGGATAGGCGGTGGCACTCCGTACCTTGTCTTCGACGGGAAAACGCTCTTTGGGAATAAGTAGGACGCACTTATCTCACGGAATCCCCTGCCGCTTAAGTGCAAAAACCGCCTGAAATGCACTTGAAATTTTTTTGCGTACCTTTACAGAGCAATGACTATTAACCAGCAAAAGCAAGCCGCGAAGAATTTCGCACGGAAATGGGAGGGGAAAGGTGACGAGAAACAGGATACTCAAAGGTTCTGGATAGAATTTCTTCGTACTGTCTTCGATATCCCCAACCCCGAGGATCTGATTTAGTTCGAAAAGCCCGTAAAACTTGTTGAAAGCACGAGATTTATCGATGCATATATACCTTCTACCAAAGTAATAATCGAACAGAAAGGGCTTCACATCGACCTTTCCAGGGAAGAAGCCCAATCCGGAGAGGAACTCTTGACCCCCTACGGGCAGGCTCGACGGTACGACAATAATCTCCCAGCCAGCGAAAAGGCCAGATGGATTGTGTGCTGCAATTTCGCCCGCTTCGAAATACACGACATGGAGGCTCCGCTTTCGCCGGCGAAAGTGGTTGGACTTGCAGATTTAGCCGAGGAATTCTCCTGCCTTGCTTTCCTTGTGGATTCCGAAAAGACGCAAATCGAGAAGGAACAGCGCCTGTCCATCGAGGCGGGTAAACTCGTTGGGCGTCTGTATGATTTGCTCCTTTCCCAGTACAAAGAGCCGCATACCGAAGAAACTTTCAAGGCACTCAATAAGTTATGCGTCCGGATTGTCTTTTGCCTGTATGCAGAGGACGCAGGACTTTTCGGGAAAGCGGATGCTTTCCACGACCTGATGGCTTCGTATGGGAATACCAGAGACGCTCTCATCCGGCTTTTTGAAATCCTGAACACCCCTGCTGATAAACGGAATCCTTATCTCGATGAAGATTTGAATGCTTTCCCCTATGTAAACGGAGGCCTTTTCAAGGGAGAAATTGAGATTCCACGGCTTAGCGATGACATACTTGACCTGCTTCTGAATGAGATGAGTCTCGGGTTTGACTGGTCCGGGATTTCTCCTACCATCTTCGGTTCAGTCTTCGAAAGTACGCTTAACCCTCAGACGCGGCGGGACGGAGGGATGCACTACACTTCAATAGAGAACATTCATAAGGTCATAGATCCGCTGTTTCTGGATGATTTGAAGGCAGAATTGAGCGAAACAGTCAAAATCGTGGATGTCAAACGGCGCAGGAAAGCTCTCGAACAGTATCAGGATAAGTTGGCGGGGCTGACGTTTCTGGATCCGGCCTGCGGAAGCGGTAATTTCCTTACGGAGACATACATCTCCTTGCGACGACTTGAGAATCAGTGCCTTAAGAAACTTTCCGAGGGTGTAGGCTATATCGGGAACGAATTCTCTCCCGTAAAAGTGAATGTGGCCCAGTTTTACGGAATCGAAATCAATGATTTTGCCGTGTCTGTGAGCATGGCGGCCCTTTGGATTGCTGAGGCTCAGGCTCTTTCGGAGACGGAAAATATCGTGGGTGAGACCCTGCCGTACTTCCCGCTCCAAAGCCTTGAAGGCATCTGCGAAGGCAATGCCCTGCGCCTCGACTGGCGGGAAGTCTGCCCCAAGCCGGACTACATCATCGGCAATCCGCCGTTTGTGGGATATTCTCTGCAAAGTAAGGAGCAGAAAGAGGATATTCTTGGGGTCTTTGTGGATAGGAATGGCAAGCCCTTCAAGACTGCCGGCAAGATAGATTATGTAGCCGGCTGGTACTATAAGGCAGCGCAGTTGATGAAGGGAACCAATACCCGTGCAGCACTCGTTTCTACCAACAGTATTACGCAAGGCGAACAGGTTGCAGCGATATGGAAACCGCTCAAAGAACTCTTCGGAATTCATATCGACTTTGCCTACCGCACATTCCGTTGGGATAGCGAGTCGGCACTAAAGGCGCATGTGCATGTGGTTATCATAGGGTTTAGCTGTGGAGAGGAACCACAAACGAAGATTATATACGACAATGGGCAGAAAATCATAGCGAAAAATATAAACAGCTACTTGGTCGATGCAGGGGACGTGTTCATCGCAAGTCGCAATAAACCTATCTGTGACGTTCCTGAAATGACAACTGGCAATCGTCCTGCCGATGGTGGCCATCTTATCATTGAGGCCGATGAATATGATAGCTTCATCCGAAGAGAACCTTCGGCAAGGCCTTTTATCAAGAAATTACTTGGTTCAGAAGAGTTTATAAACAACAAGAAGCGTTGGTGCCTGTGGCTCGTCAATGCATCTCCCTCCCAGTTAAGAAGCATGCCCCTTGTCATGGAGCGTATCAGACTTTGCAGGGAAGACAGACTTTCATCACCTGATGCGGGGAGGCGGAAGTTGGCAGACAGATCGGCATTGTTTCGGGAACTTAATAATCCAGACTATTTTATTGTTGTGCCAAAAGTATCTTCGGAAAAACGCAGATATGTGCCACTGGGATTTTTGCATAATGATACTATTGCAACCGACCTGCTGTTTATCATCCCCAACGCCACCCTATACCATTTCGGAATCCTTGAAAGTAATGTTCACATGGCGTGGATGCGGGTGGTATGTGGCAGGCTAAAAAGCGACTACCGCTACAGCAAGGACATTGTCTACAACAACTTCCCTTGGCCTTTCACCCCCCCCGTCTGTCATTCTGATACACTTTCCCACCATTCTGAACTAGATAAAGAGCTAGTCACAATTGCTTCACTATCACCACTTCCGCCAAAAGGCTCAACACCAGCTACCCGGCAAGGCACACAGCAATCCTGCCACATCATGACAGAAGCCGAGCGGGAACATATCGAACAGACCGCGCAGGCGATTCTTGATGCCAGGGCCAAATACCCCGACAGCAGCCTCGCCGACCTCTACGACCCAACCACCATGCCCTACGACCTCCTGCAGGCCCATCGCCAGAACGACCGTGCCGTCCTTTCCGCCTACGGCTTCCCCGCCAACCTTCCCGAGAGCGACATCGTTTCCCGCCTCTTCGCCCTTTACTCCGCCCTTGTTGCCTCTACCAGCTAACCTTCGCCACGACCCCCATTCCGTCAGCAAAACCGCCGATTTACTCACGAAATTTCGCTCCGACACCCAATCCGTCAGCAAAACGGCTCTTTTTCCTACGGAATGCCGTTCCGGCACACTGCGCTGGCGGGAGCGTGCTCTTCGGAGCCGCACGGGCCTGCCCAGTGAA
>CAZSMO010000036.1:0-8457 GCA_964608175.1 uncultured Muribaculaceae bacterium
GTTGCATCACAGTTGTATTATCACTTTGTCAATATGTACTTCTTCGAATGCTTACCAATCGGGATTCCGTTTGCAATAAAAAAGTCCGACGCCATTTCGCCGGACTTTTTTAAATCCTGAAACCAAACCTAAATAGTTGTGATACAAAACTTTGTGCATATCATGTTGTTTCAGGTATGCCAAAGATACAAAAATGAAAGCTATTCACAACAATGTTTGTTTGTCTGAATTGTGTGCTGTGGTTGTTTCAGGTATGCCAAAGATACAAAAATGAAAGCTATTCACAACATTATGGTCTTACCGGTCAGTTTGATGATCGTTGTTTCAGGTATGCCAAAGATACAAAAATGAAAGCTATTCACAACGATAGGGCTATTGATATATATGGTTCTTGGGTTGTTTCAGGTATGCCAAAGATACAAAAATGAAAGCTATTCACAACAAGTGTGGCCGGATATCCTTTTCTGTTCTTGTTGTTTCAGGTATGCCAAAGATACAAAAATGAAAGCTATTCACAACAATGGTCTTTGCGGCTCATTTTACACTAATGTTGTTTCAGGTATGCCAAAGATACAAAAATGAAAGCTATTCACAACAGTTTGTCCGCGTGAAGATTATCGGATTATGTTGTTTCAGGTATGCCAAAGATACAAAAATGAAAGCTATTCACAACGGTTTCCGGAAACAATCCCTACATAATCTGCCGCAACGACCTGATCCTTTGTTGCAAAGGCGCAGGTGAAGGCCTTCTTGAGCTCCATATTCTCGGTCGTCTTGTGATGGGACAGATTAAGAGCAATGTGCTTCGGACCGCATTGTCCGCCCCAGGCTACATTCATTGCATTGGCATTGCCATTCTCATCGTAAGTGCCGATAATCAGCACTGGCAGCGGCGTTACCACTGCCTTTACGCCTAAACTCTTTTTCATAATGTTGAATATCCTATTTGTTGATTAAGAAGCAATTCCTGTCCTTCGCACAGATTCAGTCCCTTTCGAAGTGATGCCGTGTCCATTGTCATGCGGGGGACAGTGCTTAGTCCGAGCGCCGTGCAGACAAGAGACACATTTTCAGACACATATCCTGCATCAATAGCTCCCATCACGGCTTTGGCTCCTGAGGGAATTTCATTGGGGAATTTATTCTGATTGCTCACATAGACAAGGGAAACAGGTGCGGTCGCGGCAAATTCCTGCGGCCCGGCGACGGCACCACGAAGATCCTCCTCTGCTACCTTGTCGAGAGTATTGTCCTGAGGGTTATAAAGATATGCCCCATCTTTACGGACCACATAGACGAGGATGTCCTGCTTGTTGATAGCCGATGGCGCTGTGATCTTACCCTCCTGCGGGCGATTTACTCCACAGCCTGCCCAAAGGATGGTTGAAAGGACTTCAAGAGGGATTTCTTTGCCCGAAAATTCGCGGGTGGAGTGACGGTTTTGAAGAGCCTTCATCAGAGTCTTATCAAGGGACAAATCTGGCTCGGGAAGTTTAATGATATTATTCATAAGCAAATTAATATGACCCGTACAATACTCCAAAATAGATGCCACTTATAGCGGATAAATGTCCGCTCCGATGAAGTCGATAAGGTCTTGGGGAGCAATCTTGAGCTGTACTCCTCTTACCCCTGCACTTACATAGATATAATCATAGAGCAGGGCGGATTCGTGGACAAAAGTAGGGAGAGGCTTTTTCATCCCGATAGGGGAGCAGCCGCCTCGGATGTATCCCGTGAGAGGCAGAAGTTCCTTGACATGAATCATCGCAGCGGATTTGTTTCCTGAGATTTGTGCAGCTACCTTGAGATCAACTTCCATATTGCCCGGCATGACACAGACGAAGAGCCCGTTCCTGTCACCCCTTAGTACAAGAGTTTTGAACACCTGCTCAATATCCTCTCCAAGTTCTGCCGCAACGTGTTCCGCTGCAAGATCATTCTCATCTACTTCATAGGGAACGAGTTCGTAGCTTATTCCTGCCGTATCGAGCAGCCTGGCTGCATTGGTTTTCTGAATGTGCATCTATCTGATTATGTGGCTATTACCTTCTTTGCTTGTCCCCGCTGCGGGACAAGCAATTTACCTAATTCTTTATCTATAAGCAAGTTACGATTTAACTATTCCAATGTCGCTGCAACTTCTTCGAGCAGGGAGATGATGGGCAGATGCTGAGGGCAGGCACCTTCGCATTGGCCGCAATGGATACATTCCGAAGCGGGTGGGCCACCCGGACGCCATGAATAGTCGTCCTTTGCCCTTTTGAGGTCGCCATACATCTTATAGCTGTTCATTACTGCGAAAATCTCGGGAATATGGATGCCCTGGGGACAGCCCGGGGTGCAGTAGTGGCAGCCGGTGCAGGGGATACGGTCGAAGCTCAACAAGACTTTGCGGGCATCGCGAATAGTCTGCTGTTCCGCCTCCGACAAAGGCTGGAAATCCCTCATATACGAGAGGTTATCCTTCATCTGGGCCTCATTGCTCATCCCGCTCAGCACTATCATCACATCGTCAAGCGAGGCGACAAAGCGGATTGCCCATGAGGCGAAAGAGGCCTTTGGGTCTGACTTTCGGAAAATTTCTTTTACCGGTTCAGGCGGGTCGGCAAGAGTGCCGCCTTTGACCGGCTCCATTACTACCACGGGTTTGCCGTGTTTCTTCGCTACTTCGTAATTGCGTCGCGACTGTACTCCGCTATCGTTCCAATCGGAATAATTGATTTGAAGTTGGACGAATTCCGCTTCGGGATGTTTGGCGAGAATCTCATCGAGAAGTTCGGGTTTGTCGTGGAAAGAGAAGCCCATATGCTTCACTAACCCTTCTTCCTTAAGCCCTTTGACATAATCCCAGATGCCATATTCCTCGTATTTGTCTACATTGTCCTGTGCAAGGGCATGTAGGAGATAGAAGTCGAAATACCCCGCCCCTGTGCGGTCAAGACTGGTACGAAATTCAGCTTTCGCTGCCTGCTCGTTTCGGGCTGCAAAGGGCGCGGCATTCAGTTTGGTCGCAAGGTAGTAGGTGTCTCTTGGATGTCTCTCCACGAGGGCTTTGCGGATGGCTTCCTCGGAGCCAGGGTAGACAAAGGCCGTGTCGAAATACTTTCCTCCCGCAGCAAGGAAATCATCGACCATCAGGGAGGTCTCTTCCACATCAATCCTGCCACCCTTTTGTGGCAGTCGCATCAGTCCGAAGCCCAGCTTGATGCAATCGTTAACGATATAATTTGACATAGATTTAACTGTTTCGCAATTGGCAAAGTCTCGAATTTATAATTCGAATAAAGCCTTCTCGTAGTCTTTGACAAAAAGTCGTTGGCCTCTGGCGATGATGTTGTGCCCTTCCGCTTCGAGCAGGGCTTTTTGGGCCTCGACTCCCCCAGGGTATTTGGCGTTGAGCTCCCCGCCGGTCTTCAAGGTTCTCCAATAAGGGGTTTCATCCACGCCCTTTCTCTGGTACGATGCCCAGGCCGCGATGCTGACAAAGATTCCCGCTGTCATCGGCTCGGTAAAGTCCGCCCCGTTCTTTCTTGCGAAGTACTCGCGGATATCGCTAACTGTAACAAGTTTACCGACGGGCACCCGTTTCATTTGGGCATCATAGTCTATTGGTGGAGCGAAATACATCCTGTCTCCGCCATTACGCTCGATGGTCTTAGGGTCTGTAACTATTTGGATTTTAGGCATGTCCTTGCTATTGTGGAGCATTGTGTTAAAATTCTTCCTATCTTCGTGTGCCATAACTAACTCATGTTTCGCATGTAATAAGTTTATTGTTATTCAAAGATTTGTGCGCACATGCGAAACTTCCCCACGCACATTCTTTGCTTCAATGCTGTCCTTCCCCCCCTAAATCCCCCATGTTAAGCCTTTCAGGCTTCTGCTCCTTGCCGCTCGGCAAAGTGAACGAGTTCCCCCTGCACTTGCTGGCTGCATCATTTCAGCCAGGGGACTTGGTCGCCACAAAGCGGCTCCAAAAGAGGATGTTTCGCATTTGCGAAACTTAAGTAAATAATGGACGCCCTGCGGTGAGTTCCTTGACTCTGCTACGGACGCTTTCAATGACCTGCAGGTGTTCGGGTGCAAGGATCGGCTCGCTGGATTTGGCCTGAGGGTCGAGCCACCTGGAGCAACTGCAAAGCACCTTGTCTATTAACGAG
Organism: uncultured Muribaculaceae bacterium; assembly: GCA_964608175.1. Taxonomy (GTDB): domain Bacteria; phylum Bacteroidota; class Bacteroidia; order Bacteroidales; family UBA932; genus Cryptobacteroides. The sequence goes on from CAZSMO010000036.1 coordinate 4,164, forward strand.
ACGATTTCTGCCATATCATTCTCTTTGAATCCTCTGGTCGTAATGGCAGGCGTGCCAATCCGAAGTCCCGAGGTGAGGAAAGCGCTGCGGTTATCCCCCGGAACCATATTCTTATTGACGGTGATATCGGCGTTTACCAATTCCCGCTCGGCTACTTTGCCGTTGAGGTTTGCAAATTTACCCCTTAAATCAATTAGCATCAGATGATTGTCAGTCCCTCCGCTAACTACCCTGTAGCCTCTTTTGACGAATTCGTCAGCCATAGTTTTGGCATTGAGCATAACCTGCTTCTGATAGTCTACGAATTCTGGCTGCAGGGCCTCGTGGAATGCAACTGCCTTTGCTGCAATCACATGCTCAAGTGGCCCGCCTTGAACCCCTGGGAATACCATCGAATCGAGTACCTGACTCATCTTCCTGACAACTCCTTTGGCATTTGTCCTGCCGCGAGGATCGTCAAAGTCTTCTCCCATTAGGATTACTCCGCCCCTCGGTCCGCGAAGCGTCTTGTGAGTTGTTGAAGTCACGATATGGGCGTAGTGAACAGGGTTTTTGAGCAGGCCTGCAGCAATCAGTCCGGCAGTGTGTGCCATGTCAATCCATAGTATCGCCCCGACTTCGTCCGCAATCCTGCGCATCCTTTCGTAGTCCCATTCTCTCGAGTAGGCCGATGCCCCTCCGATAATGAGTTTCGGGTGATTCTCACGGGCAAGGGCCTCCATCCGGTCGTAGTCAATAAGGCCCGTCTTTGAATCAAGTCCGTAAGGGACTGCGTGGTAAAGCATCCCTGAAACATTGACTGGGGAGCCGTGGGTGAGATGACCGCCGCAGCTCAAGTCGAGCCCAAGGAAAGTATCTCCCGGCGAGAGTACAGCCATCGTCACTGCCATATTGGCCTGCGCACCGGAGTGTGGCTGGACATTGGCCCAAACAGCGCCGTAAATGGCTTTGAGCCGGTCGATTGCGAGCTGTTCAATCTTGTCGACAACTTGGCAGCCCCCATAATAGCGATGCCCGGGGTACCCTTCGGCGTACTTATTGGTACATATGGAGCCCATTGCCTTTAGTACCTCGTCACTGACATAGTTTTCAGATGCGATGAGTTCAAGCCCTTCGCTCTGGCGTTTTCTTTCCTGCTCAATGAGCGAGAAGATTTGCTGGTCCTGTTTCATAATATAGAATGCGTGTCATTTAATTCAGCCTCCTCTATCGGCACTCCGTCTCGCGAAGATAGTAAAATAATTCGTTTGTGAAATATCTTTTCCACATTCAACCATTGATGGCTGTTTGCAGAAAAAACGAAAAGGGAGTATTTTTGTGCGAACGTCAGTTGTAAGGCAATGAAAGACAGAAAACTTCTCAATTCGGAACTGGGCCGGATGGATGCTGCCCGGTATCAGAGTACCCCCTCTTGTGGAATAGTGGCAGTTCTCGATAACATTCGAAGTGCCCTCAACGTCGGCAGTATATTTCGCACCTGCGATGCTTTCAAGGTTGAGAAGGTGGTGCTGTGTGGTATCAGTGCATGTCCTCCTTCCGCTGAAATTCATAAATCCGCCCTCGGAGCCGAGTTCAGTGTCCCATGGGAGCACTGTGATGATACGTTGGAGGCACTCGACAGGCTTCGCGCTGAAGGCTTCGCGCCGGTAAGCATCGAGCAGACAGAACACTCCGTCAAACTCGACGGATTTGCCCCTGATGCTTCCTTGCGCTATGCCTTAATCTTTGGCAATGAAGTAGATGGAGTCAGTCAGGAAGTTGTGGATGCCTCCGATCTCTGTATAGAAGTGCCGCAATTCGGGACGAAGCATTCCCTTAATGTCAGCGTCTGTGCGGGGATTGTCCTTTGGGATTTGGTTAGTTCTCTTCGCAAGTAAACTTCCTCTTGGAATCGTCATCGGAAGCCAGCGCCTGACATGTTGACAAAATGTCACTGGCACGAGCCTTGATTACTCTTTGGTGGTTGCGGGGAATTCCGCGACCGAAGAATATTTTTTAAATTCATTATAATTATGATTAAACCATTAGCAGACAGAGTTGTGGTCGAGCCTCAGGAAGCCCAGACCAAGACGGCATCAGGTATTATCATTCCTGATACTGCCAAGGAGAAACCCCAACAGGGCAAGGTGATTGCCGTAGGTCCAGGAAAGAAAGACGAACCGATGGAAGTCAACGTCGGAGATGTCGTTCTTTATGGCAAGTATTCCGGCACAGAGGTGACCGTAGATGAGAAGAAGTATCTCATCGTCAAACAGTCTGACATTTTAGCTACTATCTAAGCCATGGCAAAGGAAATTAAATTCGATGTGGATGTCCGCTCGCAAATGAAGGAAGGCGCGGACGCTCTTGCAAATGCAGTTAAGGTCACTCTCGGTCCTAAGGGCCGTAATGTAGTGATTGATAAGAAGTATGGTGCTCCTCAAGTTACCAAGGATGGTGTGACCGTTGCGAAAGAAGTGGAGCTTAAGGACAGGTTCCAGAATATGGGAGCCCAGATGGTTAAGGAGGTCGCCTCCAAGACCAACGAGCAGGCCGGGGATGGTACTACCACCGCTACCCTTCTCGCACAGGCGATTATCAACGTTGGTGTGAAAAATGTTGCAGCTGGCGCCAACCCTATGGATCTCAAGAGAGGTATCGACAAGGCTGTTGCAGCTGTGGTCGATGAACTCAAGAAGCACAGTCAGTCGGTTGGCAGTGACTACTCCAAGATTGAGCAGGTCGGTACCGTCTCGGCTAACAATGATGCCTATATCGGCAAACTCATTGCCGATGCCATGGCCAAGGTCAAATCCGATGGCGTGATTACCGTTGAAGAGGCTAAAGGCACGGAGACGGAGGTCAAAGTCGTTGAAGGTATGCAATTTGACAGAGGTTACATTTCCCCTTATTTCATCACTGATAACGACAAGATGGAAGCTGTTCTTGACAATCCTTCCATCCTGATAACTGACAAGAAAATCTCCAACATCCAGGACATCCTGCCGGTTCTCGAACCCATTGCCCGTAATGGCGGGGAACTCCTGATTATTGCAGAAGATGTCGACAGTAATGCCCTTACAACCCTTGTGGTCAACAGGCTTCGCGGCGCACTGAAGGTCGCCGCCGTCAAGGCTCCCGGCTTTGGGGATCGTCGCAAAGACATGCTCCAGGACATTGCTACTCTTACCGGTGGCATTGTAGTGAGTGATGACAAGGGCATCACCTTTGAGAACATTACCCCCGACATGCTTGGACATGCCGAGAAAGTCACAATCACCAAGGAGAACACCACAATCGTCGGTGGACATGGTGACAAACAGGACATCGCTGACAGAGTCGCCCTTATTCGCAAGCAGATTGAGGTCTCTACCTCTGACTATGACAAGGAGAAACTCAAAGAGCGTCTTGGTAAGCTCGCCGGTGGAGTTGCCGTCCTATATGTCGGTGCTACCACGGAAGTTGAGATGAAAGAGAAGAAAGACAGGGTTGAGGATGCTCTCAATGCTACCCGTGCTGCTGTCGAAGAAGGGTATCTGCCCGGTGGCGGGGTCTCCTACATTCGTGCCGCCTCTGCCCTCGAAGGGCTTAAAGGTGACAACGAGGATGAGACTACAGGTATTCATATTATAGCCCGTGCCATTGAGGAGCCGTTGCGTCAGATTGCTGAGAATGCCGGTGTAGATGGCAGTGTAGTAGTCCAGAAGGTCAAGGAAGGCAAAGACGACTTTGGCTATAATGCCCGCACTGGCGAATACACCAATCTCTATGAGGCGGGTGTAATCGACCCTACGAAGGTGGCTCGTGTCGCTTTGGAGAATGCTGCTTCTGTGGCTGGGATGTTCCTTACCACCGAGTGTGGTATCGTTGATATTCCCGAACCCACCCCTGCAGCTCCTGCCGGACAAGGCGGCGACATGATGTAGCCCTGCCTGCTTTGGCAGAGCGGTACGTGGCTGATAAAGTAGTACAAAGTCTTAATCGTCACTGCTTTGAAGCGTAAAATTCGGGTGTGTGGTGCTTCAAGGGTACTTTTCGCCCGATTTTTTTAAAAATTTTTCAGAAAAATTTGGTATTTCAAATAAAGTTCGTACCTTTGCAATCCCGCTTGACGAAAGCGGGATTTTTACGCCCCAAACTCAAGTTCCGCTTGAATGGGAAACGAAAAAGTTGAAATAAAATTTGCAAATAGAAATTTATTTTCTACCTTTGCAGCCGCTTTTCGAAGCGACAAAAGAAAAGTTCATTGAAAGACTGATAATAAGTACAAGCAAGTACCGAAAACAAGTAAACGAGAGCGTTAATTTCTTATGAG
>CAZSMO010000037.1:0-3733 GCA_964608175.1 uncultured Muribaculaceae bacterium
GGCAATAATCTCTAACGCCTTTTTTTCGTTTATTCCGACATTTATTCCGACATTTATTCCGACATTTGTACCGACATCACTCAACTCTTCCCCTTGGTGCTGCTTAAGCGTGTTGAATATTTCGCGCAGCATAAAGTCAATGAATGGTCCGGATTGGTTGGCGAGGGTGCTATCATGTATGGCCTTGTAGTATTCTTGCTGATTCGCATATACCATATTCTCCACAGGCAGATGCTCAAAGACTGGATTTAGTTTTCCTAGTATCAACGATTGCCAAAGTCTTCCCATCCTCCCATTGCCGTCAATGAATGGGTGGATAAATTCGAACTCATAATGGAATACACAGGAACGTATGAGCAGGTGATCCTTAGATGTTTTAAGCCAATGGAAGAGTTCAGCCATAAGCGCAGGCACCCTATTAGCCGGCGGAGCAAGGTGCACCAGCCCTTCCTGGCCGAACACCCCTACATCTCCTTGGCGATAATGCCCCGCATTGTCTACCAAAGCCTCCATCATCACACCATGGGCTTTCAGCAAATCCTTCTCTTTGAAGGCATCCAATGTAGGGTAAAGTTCGTAGGCTTTGATGGCATTCTTTACTTCCTGTATCTGTCGTGGGGGAGCCACCACTGTTTTTCCATCGAGGATGTCGCGCACATTTCCTTCGGTCAGAGTGTTTCCCTCTATTGCCAGAGAGGAGTGTATTGTCTTGATGCGGTTAGCTTTACGCAGACGCAATCCGTCATCTTGCTCTAAGCGGATGGAATAGCGTTCTGTCAAAGCGGAAATTTCAGCGATAAGGTTAATCGCTTCAGTGCTCACCCTGAACGGCGGCGCATAACTCTGTGTATCCTGCTTACTCATTATGCCTCCAGCTCTGCTATTATCTTATCTATTTCGCTGCGAAGCACGCTCTCACGACCAACAATCTCATCTATGCGGGCGTTCAACTCAGCGATGTCAACCTTCTCCCTCTTGTCCTCCTGCTCCACGTAGGACGAGACGGAGAGGTTGTAGTCGTTAGATGCGATTTCGCCGTTGTCTGCAAGGCGGCAGAAGTATTGCCTGTCCTGCTTGCCCTGGTAGGCTTCGTGGATATGGGCGATATTCTCGGGGGAGAGCTTGTTCTTGTTGCCCTCGTGGACGAATTCGGCCGAGGCATCGATGAAGAATGTCTTGGCCTCGCTCTTGCTTTTGCGAAGGACGATGATGCAAGTGGCAATACTCACTCCGAAGAAAAGATTGTCGGGAAGCTGGATTACCGTGTCGACATAGTTGTTGTCAACGAGGTATTTGCGGATTTTGCCTTCGGCCCCTCCCCTATAGAGCACACCCGGGAACTCGACTATGGCCGCGGTCCCGCCTGTGGAGAGCCAGCTGAGCATGTGCATTGTGAAAGCAAGGTCGGCCTTGCCTTTGGGAGCGAGCACTCCGGCAGGTGCGAAACGAGGGTCGTTGATTAGCAGGGGATTGCTGTCGCCCTCCCATTTGATGCTGTATGGTGGATTGGAAACAATCGCATCGAAGGGCTCTTCGTCCCAGTGCCTGGGACTTAAGAGGGTATCTCCAAGGGCAATATCGAATTTCTCGAAGCCGACATTGTGAAGGATCATGTTGATTCGGGCGAGGTTGTAGGAGGTAATGTTGATTTCCTGGCCATAGAAGCCGGTGAGGACATTCTCGGGGCCGAGAATCTTGGCGAATTTGAGTAGCAGCGAGCCGCTTCCGCAGCAGGGGTCATAGACCTTGTTTACCTGTGATCTCCCCGTAGCGACTATCCTTGCGAGGAGTTCTCCTACTTCCTGGGGAGTAAAGAATTCTCCGCCGGACTTGCCTGCATCGCTCGCGTACATCGTCATCAGAAACTCATAGGCATCTCCAAAGGCATCGTTGGTGTTGTCCTTGAAGTTACCGAGGCGGAGCCCTCCAATGCATTCAATGATTTTCGTGAGTTTCTTATTGCGTTCGGCTACGGTACTCCCGAGTTTGCGGTTATTGACATCAATATCATCGAACAGGCCCTTGAAATCCCTTTCGCTCGGGGTTCCGCCTGCGGAGCTTTCGATGGAGGAGAAAATCCCCTGCAGGGTGACATTGAGGTTTTCATCCGTTGGGGCGACCTTCCGGACATTCTCGAAAAGTTGCGACGGGAGGATGAAATAGCCCTTCTCGGCGACTATGCTTTCCTTGCCGGTGAGGGCCACGCTGTCCTTTTCGAGGGCGTAGTCGTAGCCGGGATTGCCGGAGGCATGTTCGCCTTCGTTGATGTATGAGGCGAGGTCTTCGGAAATGTACCTATAGAAAAGAAATCCGAGGACATAGCTCTTGAAGTCCCAGCCGTCTACACTGCCCCGCAGTTCATTGGCGAGGGCCCAGATTGTGCGGTGAAGTTCCTGTCTTTCCTGTTCTTTGCTTGCCATAGGGGGTTAATTGAGATTTACCCCCAAATATACGCAAAAACTCTCGCTTTCTGCGAAAAGATGAGTCCCTATACCCAGTCGAAGTTCTCTTTGCCGGCACCAATCTCAAAGTGGCACTTGACTATACCGAGATCGATATTTGTGTAACCTGCTACGGAGAACAGCGGCTTCGCTTCGACTCCTCTCTGGGGATGGAAGATGATTTTGAATTTCTGCTGATTCATCGCGGTAGGAGCCAGCAACGCGGCCTGCATTCCGTTGTGGAACCACTGCGGAAGTTCCCCTTGGGCTTCTACGAAGCGTTCCTCGGGGCGGAGAGGATGCTGGACGCCTTGTGTTGCGCCGTATCCGAGTGCTATCACGCAGTAGACCTTCTCTCCTTTATCCAGAGTGTAGGCTGTCGTGACCTTCTTATAGGTAAGGCCTACCCAACAGGTGTTGAGTCCAAGTGATTGGGCCAGAAGGACAAGATACTCGCCATAGTAACCGCATTTCTGCTCGGAGTCACTGCCTTTGGGCCCTGCAACGACGAAATAATTCTTCACGCCTGAAAATTTCCCATAATGAGCCATCCCTTGTGTGAACGCAACGGGCTCATTGGTCACGAGCTGGATGTGGATGTGACTTTCGCGATTGTACTCGTCGATTTTATCCCTGAGGATGGCGAGTTTCTCCTCCTCAATAGGTTTGTCAAGGTACGAACGTACCGAATGCCTTTCTTTGATTGCTTCAAACAGTTCCATAAGATGTTTCTTAATTGACACTTCTTCTGCAAGTCCTTTGAGTGACAAACACTTGGTCAGCTCAAAACTTGCGCTTTCCCTTCAGTGCAAAAACCGAGCCCTGCTATAGTCTAGAGATTGATTTTTAGCCGTCTCAAAACTTGCGCTTTCCCTTCAGTGCAAGAACCGGGTTCTGCTATAGTCTAGAGATTGATTTTCGGGGAGCTATGAGATGTGTTTGCCGCCATCGGCAACGGTCAGCCATCGCACAGACGCTTCTGCGTGGCATGGGTGTTACGTATGGATTTCATCCCATACCATCCGGCAAGGAATTGGATGCGTTTGAAACATTTGTGCCGTCCGTCAAGCCACTCTTGCGTACATTTTGTATCTTTGGATTGTGTTGCACTTGCTTCTTGACTCTATATTTTTGAAAAATTTTTCGAAAAAATTTGTGAAGACAAAAAAATTGTCTATCTTTGCAGTCCCTTTCGCGCAGGGTATGCCGCAAGGCTTATGCAAGCGTGGAAAGAGCGAAGTTCATTGACTTATTGAGAGAGATAACGAGGTAAGAAAAAGATTAGTCTAACA